>NZ_CP140614.1:1200000-1800000 GCF_036556685.1 Sulfurospirillum sp. 1612 | reverse complement strand
CTTGATAATGATATATCTGGAATATATATAAAACGCCGATTATATTTTTTGGATAGATGGATAAAAAACGGTGGATATTATCCTGTGTGGCTGTTGCGTATTTGGAGATCTGGTCATGGACAGATGGAACAGCGCTGGATGGATGAACATATAAAACTAACTTCTGGAAATACAGTTGAATTTGAAAATGATTTAGTAGATGATAATAAAAATGGACTAACGGCCTGGACAGAGAAACATAATAGCTATGCAACAAAAGAAGCAATTGATGGACTAAATAAAATTTATAACTTTGTTGATGCTGATATAGAAGAGGGGAAGTTGTTTGGTACAAAGATAGAAAGAAAAAGATGGCTTAGACAAAAGTATGATAGTTTACCATTGTTTGTGAGACCAATTATCTATTTTCACTATCGTTATTTTTTTAAGTTAGGGTTTTTAGATGGCAAACAAGGATTTATTTGGCATTTTTTGCAAGGATTTTGGTATCGTTTTTATATAGATGCAAAAATATATGAGATTTATCATAATGCTGGTAAAGATAAAAATGCTATTTTGAAGTTTATAAAAGATAAATATAATATTGATGTTTTACAAAGAAAAAAAGAGGACGAGTAAATGTTTAAAAATAAAGTCTTATTAATCACGGGAGGAACAGGTTCTTTCGGGAATGCAGTGCTAAGAGGTTTTTTAGATACAGATATAAAAGAGATCAGAATCTTTTCGCGTGATGAGAAAAAACAGGATGATATGAGGAAAGTATATAACAACGACAAGCTTAAATTTTATCTTGGCGATGTTAGAGATATCAATTCTGTCATCGATGCAGTTCGTGGTGTTGATTTTATATTTCATGCGGCAGCTCTAAAACAAGTGCCATCTTGTGAATTTTACCCGATGCAAGCAGTTCAGACAAATGTCATCGGTACTGAAAATGTTCTAAATGCCGCGATAAATGCTAAAGTGAAAAAGGTGATAGTCCTGAGTACAGACAAAGCAGTCTATCCTATCAATGCGATGGGCATAAGCAAGGCTATGATGGAGCGAGTAGCAGTCGCAAAGAGTAGAAACCTTGATGATAACGACACGATGATAGCATGTACGAGATATGGCAATGTCATGGCATCTCGTGGTTCGGTTATACCACTTTTCATCGACCAGATTAGGGCTGGCAAAACGATTACGATTACCGACCCTGCTATGACAAGGTTTATGATGAGTTTAGATCAAGCTGTTGATTTAGTGCTTTTTGCATTTAAAAATGGTAAAAATGGAGATATTTTCGTACAAAAAGCTCCAGCAGCTACTATAGAGCTTTTGACAAAAACTCTCAAAAACATGCTAAACAGACCAGAACATGAAGTAAAGATCATAGGCACACGCCACGGAGAGAAGCTTTACGAAACACTTCTTACAAAAGAGGAGATGGTAAAAGCTTTAGACATGGGTGATTACTATAGAATCCCTTCTGATAATCGTGATTTGAACTATACTAAGTTTGTAGAAGATGGAGAAGAAGTGGTAACACAAGCTGGAGAGTATCATTCTCACAATACGCATAGACTTGACGAAACAGAACTAAGAAAAATGCTAATAGATTTATATGAGATCCAAGATGATCTGAAAGAATTTGGAGTGATTTAGATGAAAGTTCTCATCACGGGTTCAAATGGTTTTTTGGCTAAAAATATGATAGAGCATCTCAAAAGAGATGAAAGTATAGAGCTTTATTTATACAGTAAAAAAGATTCTATAAATCTACTTGAAGCCTATGTAAAAGAGGTTGATTTTATATTTCATCTCGCAGGTGTCAATAGACCAAAAGATGCAAGTGAGTTTTATGAAGGCAATAGTAATCTTACTAAGATGATTGTAGAAATTTTAAAAGAAGCCAATAAAAATACCCCCATACTATTATCCTCTTCCATTCAAGCAGAATTAAATAATGATTATGGGAAAAGTAAACTTGAAGCCGAAAATATTTTGCTTGATTATGCAAAAGAGACAGGTGCTTTGATTTATATATACAGATTACCCAATATCTTTGGAAAATGGTGCAAACCAAACTATAATAGTGTCGTAGCTACTTGGTGCTATAATATCGCCAATAATATTGAGATTCATGTGAGTGATAGAAGTGTAGAATTGACTCTGGTACATGTAGATGATGTCGTGAAATCATTCATCTCAAAACTTGACCTAGCTGGCGATGAGCCATATGTTTGTATTGAAACGGTTTACAAAAAAACATTGGGCGAGATAGAGAGCTTACTTTATCAATTTAAAGAAAATAGAAAAACTCTCTTAATACCAAATGTTGGGCGTGGATTTGAGCGAGCTTTATATGGTACCTATTTGAGTTATTTATCTCCCGATGATTTTTCGTATGAACTCAAAGGTCATCAAGATGATAGAGGTACTTTTTATGAAATTCTAAAAACGCTAGATAGTGGTCAATTTTCACTCTCTACTACTGCACCAGGAGTCACGCGAGGCAATCACTACCACCATACCAAAAATGAAAAGTTTTTGGTAGTGAAAGGTGAAGCAGTTATAGAGTTTCGTCACATCATGACACATGAGATTATCAGTTATAAAGTGAGTGATAAAAAGATGGAGATTGTCGAGATGATACCTGGATATACGCATAATATCAAAAATACTGGTGATGAAGAGATGATACTATTTCTTTGGGCAAATGAGAGTTTTGACCAAGATAATCCAGATACTTATTTTTTAGAGGTGTAACATGATAAAAAAATTAAAAGTGATGACGATTGTTGGGACAAGACCAGAAATCATCAGATTATCATCTGTGATAGCAAAGTTGGAGAGTTCTGACGCGATAGAGCATATACTTGTGCATACGGGACAAAATTATGACTATGAACTCAATGAAGTATTCTTTAATGATTTCAATCTTAGAAAACCAGATTACTTTTTGGATGCAGCAGGTGGTGGGGCGTCTGAAACCATTGGTAGAATAATTATAGCCATTGATCCTATTTTGGAAAAAGAAAATCCGGAGGCAGTTTTAATTTTAGGTGATACAAATAGTTGTTTATGTGCAATTCCTGCTAAAAAAAGGCATATCCCTATCTTTCACATGGAGGCAGGTAATAGATGTTTTGATCAAAGAGTGCCAGAAGAGACGAACAGAAAGATAGTAGACCACACAAGTGATGTAAATCTTACATATAGTGATATAGCAAGAGAATATTTACTGAGAGAAGGTTTGCCAGCTGATAGAATCATCAAGACTGGAAGTCCTATGTTTGAAGTTATAAATAGTAAGCTGGACGATATAAATAACTCAAATATTTTAGAGCAACTCTCTTTAAAACCTCAAGGGTATTTTGTGGTGTCTGCTCATCGTGAAGAAAACATCAGCTCAGATAAAAACTTTTTAGATTTAGTGGATACTCTTAATGCTATCGCTGATATTTATAAATTGCCAATCATAATCTCAACGCATCCAAGAACAAAAAATAAGATTGAAGAACAAGGTGTGAAGTTTAACTCTTTAATCTCTTTGATGAAACCTATGGGATTTAATGATTATGTCAAACTTCAAAAAGATGCAAAAGCTGTTTTAAGTGATAGTGGTACTATCAGTGAAGAATCGTCCATTTTAAGATTTCGGGCTTTAAACATAAGAGAAGCACATGAAAGACCAGAGGCGATGGAAGAAGCATCTGTGATGATGGTAGGACTTGAAAAAGAGCGAATACTCCAAGGACTAGAAGTGTTGAAAACACAAGAAAATGATACTTTAAGAAATGTTGCTGATTATAGTATGCCGAATGTGTCTGATAAAGTATTGAGAATCATCTTGTCTTATACTGATTATGTGAATAAAACGGTTTGGAAAAAGATGTAATATGAAAATTTGCTTAATAGTTGATGATTATATGCCCCATAGCATCAAGGTTGCTGCTAAGATGATGCATGAATTGGCTTGTGAGTTTATCAATCAAGGTCATGAAGTGACTGTCATCACACCATCTCCAGAACTCAATAAGAATACTGAAATAACTAAACTTGATGATGTAACGGTTTGCCGATTTAAAAGTGGTGCAATCAAAAATGTAGGCAAGATTAAAAGAGCAATCAATGAAACACTATTATCTTACTATGCATGGAAAAACTTTAAGTCTTACTTCGAAGATAATAGGCATGACATGATTGTTTATTATTCGCCTTCAATTTTTTGGAGTGGATTGGTAAAACAACTCAAAAAAACCTGGGATGCTCCTAGCTACTTGATATTGCGAGACCTTTTCCCTCAGTGGGCTGTCGACCAAGGTTTGATTCGAAAAGGCTCAATAATAGAAAAATATTTTCGTTATTTTGAAAAAAGAAATTATGCTGCTGCAAATACAATTGGACTAATGTCTCAGAAAAATTTAGAGTGGTTTAAACAAACTGTTGCTACAAATGTGAAATTAGAAGTTTTGTATAATTGGGCTGCAAATACACCTGTAGAGTCTCGTAATTTTTATAAAAAGGCACTTAAAATTGAAGATAAAGTTGTTTATTTTTATGGTGGAAATATAGGCCATGCTCAGGATATGATGAACATCGTCAGACTAGCTAAAAACATGAATTCTCATGATAAAGCCCACTTCGTTTTAGTAGGCGCTGGTGATGAAGTGGTGTTGGTAAGGGATGCAATAGAAAAAAGTAGGCTAACAAATATGACACTTTTGCCATCAGTTGGACAAGATGAGTTTAAGCAAATGTTAGCTGAATTTGATGTTGGTTTATTTACACTTCACAAAGATCACACAACGCATAATTTTCCTGGTAAATTACTGGGCTATATGGTACAAAAGCTGCCAATACTTGGAAGTATCAACGAAGGAAATGATCTCAAAGAAATCGTCGAAAAGTATGAAGCTGGATTGATAACAATCAATGGAGATGATGAAACTCTTCTTACCAATGCGATACAACTTTTAGATGAAGATTATAGAAAAAAAATTGGAGAAAATGCTCAAGAGCTTTTGAAATCAACTTTTTCAGTCGAAGCAGCGGTTAGGAAAATAATCTGAAGAAAAAAGAAAACAGATGCAAAATATTGGTGACATACAATCAAAAATCTATTGATTGCCGTCTTGAAATTTCGAATTACAATAAATTCGACAATAAAAAGTCTAGGGTAGAAGTTTATTGCTTATTTATACAATAATTTAAAATAATGTTTGATACAATGAAATAATGAATTAACTAGAGAGAGATTATAACAAATGAGACAAAATTATGCTGACACTTAAGCTCATGTCGATTGCACTTTTATCCTACCTATCCATCAAGCTTGTTCAAAAGCAAGCTGTGAGATTGGATTTTTTGGATCTGCCAAATGAACGAAGCCAGCATGTTGAGGTCCTCCCCCGTGGTGCTGGAGTGGGATTTGTATTTGCCTTTTTTATTGGGTGCTTGATATGCTATCCTTCTGTGTTTTTGATAGATCGGTGGATGTTTGTGTCTATCTTAATCGTTTTTATTGCAGGTATCATCGATGATCACCACGGAATCTCTGCACGGTTCAAATTTTTCACAATCTTTTTGGCTGTGTATATCTTATGGATGGATAATTATAGCATCTACACTCTAGGTACGTGGTTTGGGCATCGGATTGATTTGCCGTGGTGGATTGCACTTCCTTTTGGGATGTTTGCTATCGCGGGTTTGACCAATGCTCTCAATCTCATCGATGGGCTTGATGGATTGGCTGGTGGTGTTAGTATCGTGATATTTTGTACCTTTTGGTTCATCGGTCTCAAACATCATGATCATTCGATTGTGATGATATCATCGGTGATGCTGTTTAGTTTGTGTGGTTTTATGCTTCTCAACTGGAATCCTGCCAAAATATTTATGGGAGATAGTGGGAGCCTGACTTTGGGGTTTGTCATCAGTATTTTATCAATGCTCAGCATCCACTATATACCTCCTGTCGTCACACTTTATCTTGGGGCTTTACCTGTGTTGGATACATTGATCGTGATGGTGCGACGGTACCGACGAGGCAAGTCACCGTTCCATGCGGATAAGACGCACATGCATCATATTTTGGTTAGATTTTTTGAAAACAATGTAAAAAAAACGGTACTATTTTTGATTATATTGCAGACGATATTTAGTACGAGTGGTTACATCTTGATTGGTGTCATCCAACATGATACGACGGGATGGGTACCATTTGGTGCGTTTGTAGGATTCGGATTGATTTTTGTATTGTTTTATATGATTTTTACAGGTATTCAAAAAAGGCAATTGGCTGTGGATAAAATGAATAAGATTAATCTTCCCTAAAGCCAAATACTGTAAAATTCAATAAATGAATTTTATAAAGGAGTGTTGCGTTTGCAAAATGAAGAACTTACTCTTGAGGTATTGAGACATCTTGATGATATCAAGACTCAAAAATCACTAGCGGACAAGCTCGGCCTCAGTGTCGGCAAAATCAACTATGTCATGAAGGCACTCATCGACAAGGGTTTTATCAAAGCGGAAAACTTTTTTGCCAACAAAAACAAAAACCAATATCGCTATATTCTCACCCCAAAAGGGATGAAAGAGAAGCTGATATTGACCGAAAAATTTATAGAACGAAAGAAAAAAGAGTACGATGAACTCGTCAAAGAACTCGAAAAGATGAAAGGCTAGCTATGACAAACATCATCCTGTGTGGCGGAAACGGCACGAGATTGTGGCCGATCAGCCGTACGCTGTATCCCAAGCAATTTGTGAAACTTTTCCAAGATCAATCCCTATTTCAGCTCACAGTGGAGCGCAATTCGCAGTTTTGCCAGAAGCAGTTTGTCGTCTCAAATGCCGAGCAGTATTTTCTCGCTCTCGATCAGCTAGAAGAGTTGGGCGCGCACAACAACATGTACCTACTCGAACCCATCGGGCGAAATACCGCGCCAGCCATCGCACTAGCGTGTTTGGCACTGCCCGCAGATGAGGTGGTCCTCGTCACGCCATCGGATCATTTGATCAAAGACCAAGCCGCGTACGAAAAGGTCCTAGCCCGAGCGGCCGTGCTCGCACAAGGAGACGCTCTCGTGACTTTTGGCATACAGCCAACTTTTGCAGAGACGGGATTTGGCTACATCGAAGCAGAAGGTGAAGCGGTGCGTGCATTTCATGAAAAGCCCGATTTTGCTACGGCGACACAGTATCTAAAAGCGGGGAACTACTATTGGAACAGCGGGATGTTTTGCTTCAGAGCCGGTGTTTTCTTGGCAGAATTGAAACACTACGCCCCCAAAATCTATGAGACCTCCAAATACGCGTACGAAAATAGCAAAAAAGACAATCTAATCCGAATCTCTTATGAAGATATGTCCAAAATTCCACAAGATAGTATCGATTATGCCGTGATGGAAAAGTCCCAAAAAGTGAAAATCATCCCATCCGATATCTCATGGAGCGATGTGGGGAGTTTCGATGCGCTCTCATGCGAACTACCCAATGATATCCACAACAACCTGATCATCTCCAACAAAAATGTCGAGACCATAGACATACAAGACTCCATCATCATCGATACGGAAGATGCCCTTTTGGTGTGCAAAAAAGGCAGCAGCCAAAAAGTCAAGGAGATTGTCACCAGACTCAAAAGCGAAAAATCAGACCTCCCCAATATTCACTTGACAGGGCATCGCCCGTGGGGGACGTACACAGTACTAGAAGATTCAAGCGGTTACAAGATCAAGCGCATCGTCGTCAAACAAGGCAAAAGACTCTCCTTGCAGAAACATTTCCACAGAAATGAGCACTGGATTGTACTGAGCGGTTGTGCGACGGTGACGATAGGAGAGCGCGTCTTTATGGTGAGCCCAAATGAGAGCACCTACATCAAAGCCGGTGATATTCACAGACTCGAAAATAAAGGAAAATTGCCCTTGGTGATCATAGAAGTACAAGTAGGCGAATACACAGGCGAAGATGATATCATCAGACTCGAAGATGACTTTGAAAGGAATTAAATGGAAACGAAGAAAGTAGCACTTATCACAGGGATTACAGGACAAGATGGAAGCTATCTGGCAGAATTTTTGCTCAAAAAAGGCTATGAGGTTCATGGACTCAAGCGACGTAGCTCACTGTTCAACACAGACAGGATTGATCATTTGTATCAAGACCCTCATGAAAAAAATGTCAATCTCCATCTACACTTTAGTGATATGACAGACAGTATGAATCTCACACGTATTATCCAAGAGACACAACCTGATGAGATCTATAATCTCGCGGCGATGAGTCATGTGGCTGTTTCATTTGAAACACCCGAATACGTCGCCAATGCAGATGGCACGGGAACGCTTAGGATTTTGGAAGCGGTGCGATTGCTGGGACTAGAGAAAAAGACGAGAATCTACCAAGCGAGTACTTCAGAGCTCTTTGGAAAAGTCCAAGAAACTCCCCAAAGCGAAACGACACCGTTTTATCCGCGTAGCCCTTATGCTGTAGCGAAGATGTACGCTTACTGGATCACAGTCAACTACCGTGAAGCCTATGGGATGTTTGCATGCAATGGCATCCTTTTCAATCATGAATCTCCAGTGCGTGGGGAGACATTTGTCACGAGAAAGATCACCCGTGCGGCGAGCAAAATCGCTCTGGGATTGCAAGACAAACTCTATCTTGGGAACTTGGACGCCAAACGCGACTGGGGACACGCCAAAGATTACGTACGCATGATGTGGATGATCCTACAAACAGATGAACCCGAAGACTGGGTAATCGCCACAGGCAAAACTACCGCCGTGCGAGATTTTGTAAAATTTGCATTTGAATATGCGGGGATTGTGTTGCGATTTGAAAATGAAGGGCTTGATGAAGTCGGAATTGTCGATGCGATTGATCAAGAAAAAGCTCAAAAACTAAATCTCGATCTCTCCCATCTATCGCCGGGACAAGTCCTCGTAGGAGTTGATCCTGCGTATTTTAGGCCGACAGAAGTTGATCTATTGTTGGGGGATCCTAGCAAAGCAGAGAAACAACTCGGATGGAATCGAGAGTACAATCTACAAGAGTTGGTCGATGATATGATGGCCAATGATCTCAAGCTCATGACAAAAGAGCAATACCTCAAAGATGGTGGATATACCATCATGAACTATTTTGAGTAGGCTAAAGATGAAAAAAAACAGTAAAATCTACGTAGCAGGACATCGCGGTTTAGTCGGAAGTGCTATATCTAAAAATTTGCAGCAAAAGGGCTATCATAATCTCATCACAAGAACACATCATGAGCTAGACCTCACAAACCAGCAAGCTGTGGCAGAGTTTTTTGAGCGTGAAAAACCAGAATATGTCATCTTAGCCGCGGCCAAAGTAGGTGGCATCGTAGCCAATAGCATCTATAGAGCGGATTTTATCTACGAAAATCTTCAGATCCAAAACAATGTCATCTATCAAAGTTATGTGCACAAAGTCAAAAAACTGTTGTTTTTAGGCAGTACCTGCATCTACCCAAAAAATGCACGACAACCGATGAAGGAAGATTGTTTGCTTACTAGTGAGCTAGAATACACCAACGAACCCTATGCTATAGCAAAGATTGCCGGTATCAAGATGTGTGAAAGCTACAATCTCCAATACGGCACCAACTTCATCAGCGTCATGCCGACCAATCTCTACGGACCCAATGATAACTTTGATCTAGAGACCTCTCATGTATTGCCCGCACTTTTGAGAAAGATACATCTTGGTAAATGTCTTGAGAGTGTTAAGTGGGAAGAGCTAAGTGCTAAGAGTGATGAAAACTGGGAAAAAATCAAAGTTGACCTAAATCGTAATCCGATAGAGGGAATCACAAGGGAAAACACAAAAGAAGAGATACTAAATATCTTAGAAAAATACGGAATTAAACTTCTTAACACTAAACACTTAGCACCTAGCACTAGTATAGAGATTTGGGGCAGTGGCACGCCAAGACGAGAGTTTCTCTACTCTGAAGATATGGCAGATGCCTGTGTGTTTTTGATGCAAAACATAGATTTTAAAGACATCATAAACCAAGCACCCAAAACCCAAAACCCAAAACCCAAAACTCTTCAGGAAGTCCGAAACACCCACATCAACATCGGAACGGGTGAGGATATCAGCATCAAAGAGCTGGCCAATCTCATCAAAAAGATAGTAGGATATGAAGGCGAGCTCACCTTCAACACCGACAAACCCGATGGCACGATGTTGAAGCGCACAGACCCTTCCAAACTCCACGCCCTTGGATGGAAACACAAAGTAGAGCTAGAAGAGGGGATTAAAATAGTGTATGAGTGGTATTTAAATAACAAATGATATCTAAGATAAAAGCTCTCAAAGAGCATCAAGGTTTTATGAAGTATTTCAAAAACACCTCATGGCTCTTTGGAGAAAAAATACTGCGGATGATTGTGGGATTGTTCGTCGGTGTTTGGGTAGCTAGATACCTAGGTCCTGAACAGTTTGGACTTTTTTCTTATGCGCAGAGTTTTGTAGGGCTCTTTACCGCCATCGCTACTCTTGGGCTTGATGGCATAGTGGTGCGTGAACTTGTTAAAGACGAGAGTCGCAGAGATGAACTCATAGGTACAGCGTTTTGGCTCAAGGTAATGGGTGCCTTTGGCGTTTTACTCATCCTGGCCATAGCTGTAAACTTCACATCAAACGACAGCTATACCAATACACTAGTATTCATCATAGCAAGTGCCACGATATTTCAGTCTTTTAATGTAATAGACTTTTATTTTCAGAGTAAAGTACTCAGTCGTTATGTAGTCTATGCAAATGTGATTTCACTTTTGATATCAAGTATAGTAAAAGTCACACTGATACTCAACGAAGCACCATTAATTGCATTTGCATGGGTTATACTTTTTGATAGTTTTGTTTTAGCATGTGGGTTTATTTATTTCTATATAAAAAACAATTCAACATTTAATATGTGGAACTTAACATTTAAAAAAGAAACTGCACTTTCTCTTTTGAAAGACTCTTGGCCACTCATACTAAGTGGCATAGTTATTTCCATATACATGAAGATAGACCAAGTGATGATAAAGGAGATGTTAGACAATGAAGCAGTAGGACAATATGCAGCAGCAGTCCGTATAAGTGAGCTTTGGTACTTCATCCCAATGGTGATAGCATCTTCTCTTTTTCCAGCTATTATAAATGCCAAAAAACAGAGTGAAGAGTTGTATTATTCAAGACTTCAAAAACTGTATGACCTAATGGTATGGATGGCAATAGCTATTGCTCTTCCTATGACTTTTTTGAGTGATTGGGTTGTAGGGCTACTTTATGGAGAGCAATATAATCAAGCTGGAAGTGTGCTGATGATTCATATTTGGGCTGGGATTTTTGTGTTCTTGGGAGTTGCTAGTGGGAAGTGGCTATTAACTGAAAACTTACAAATATTTTCAACTATAAATACTTCAATAGGAGCAGTTGTGAATATTGTATTAAACTATATACTAATAAAAGAAATCGGTGTTGTTGGTGCAGCTTGGGCGACATTAATATCATATTTTGTTGCTGCTTATTTGAGTCTATTATTTTGGAATAAGACAAGGATTAATTTTTTAAATTTATCAAAAAGTTTATTATTTATAAGGATATTTAATGTTAAAAAAAATGATTAAATCAATTTTACCAAAAAGTGCTAAAGAAAAATTAGTTGATATTAAAAACAACTATTTTGATGGCTATGCTTTAAAGTCATATTCGCAAGAGGGTGAAGATATGATTTTGAGAAGGTTGTTTGAAAAACAGCAAACAGGGTTTTATATTGATGTTGGTGCTCATCATCCAATGAGATTTTCAAATACTTATTTTTTTTATAAACAAGGTTGGAACGGTGTAAATATAGATGCGATGCCAGATAGTATGAAACCTTTTAATAAAATTCGTCCAAGAGATACAAATGTAGAAAAGCCTGTCTCTGATAAAAAACAAGTTTTGACATATTATGCATTTAATGAACCAGCACTTAATGGATTTTCAAACGAGCTATCGGAAGATAGAGCAAGTGCAAATAATAATTATCATATTATATTTGAAAAAGATATAGAGACTTCTACACTAGAAGAGATACTTGACAATAATTTACCTAAAAATCAACAAATAGATTTTTTATCTATTGATGTTGAAGGGCTTGATTTTATGGTGTTAAAATCAAATAATTTTGAAAAATACAAACCAAAGGTTATTTTGATATAGATACTTGGTAGTAGTTTATCTGATATTGATGATAATGAAATATCAAAATTTTTAAAACAATATAACTACTCAGTTTATGCTAAAGCTGTAAATACAGTTATATTTATAAATGATAAATTTTATAACGAAAGATATAAATAAAATGAATTTAGCCCCAATAGTCCTATTTGTATATAATAGACCAGACCACACAAAACAAACAGTAGAAGCACTACAAAAAAATGAGTTAGCAAATAAAAGTGAACTTTTTGTATATAGTGATGAAGCTAAAAATGAGAATGCACGAAAAAGTGTAGATGAAGTAAGAAAGTATCTTGAGTCTATAGATGGATTTAAGAAAGTTACTATAATTAAGCGAGAGAAAAACTGGGGACTAGCTAACTCTATCATTGATGGTGTTACTAGTATAGTCAACGAATATGGAAAGATTATAGTTCTTGAAGATGACTTAGTTACTAGTCCTTATTTTTTGAAGTTTATGAATGAGGCTTTGGAGTTTTATAAGGATGAAAAGAAAGTTTGGCATGTGAGTGGGTGGAACTATCCAATATATTCTATCGAAAAAAATGAAACATTTTTATGGAAAAAAATGAATTGCTGGGGATGGGCTACTTGGAAAGATAGATGGGGATATTTTGACAAAAATCCAAAAGAACTCATGAATTTATTTAATAATAATGAGATTAAAGAATTTGATTTAGATGGAATCGATTCCAATTGGCAACAAGTAATTAATAATTATGATGGAAAAATTAATACTTGGGCTGTTTTTTGGCATACAAGTATATTTAAAAATAAAGGTTTATGCTTAAATCCATATACATCATTTGTAACTAATATTGGTCATGATGGTAGTGGAATACATTGTGGAAATTCTTATGAAAAAGATATAGATATTCTGAATTATTCAAGTGAAATTAATTTTACAAAAAATATTTTAGAAGATAGTATACAAAAGAACTTAGTAAAAAAATATTTGCAAAGTAAAAAGAAGAATATTTTCATAAGGATAATAAATAAATTAGCAAGAATGATTATAGGAAAAAATGTTATAAAATGAGTAAACTAAAAACTCTAATAAAATTTATAATTTACTATTTTATAAATCTAATCATATCACCATCAAAAGAGATAAAACCAAAATCTCTTTTACTTATTCGTCTTGATGCGATTGGTGATTATATAATGTTTAGAAACTTTATTGAAATACTTAAAAAAAGTGAAAAATATCAAGAATATAAAATTACTTTATTTGGAAATAGTGCTTGGGAAAGTTTATCAAAAGAGCTTGATAGTGAGTATATAGATGAATTTATATGGTTGGATAGAAATAAATTTTATAAAGACATTGTGTATAGATACCAAAAACTTAAAAAGATAACATCTCAAGGGTATGAAGTAGTTTTGAGTCCTGTGTATAGCAGAGAATTTTTTTATGGTGATACTATTGTAAATCTTGTAAGTGCAAAAGAAAAGATAGGTAGTTCTGGAGACTTGTCAAATATAAGAAGATGGCAAAAGAGGATAAGTGATAAATATTATACAAAACTTATTTTTGCAAAAGATGAGTTAATGTTTGAGTTTAGTAGAAACAAAGAGTTTTTTGAAAATCTCTTACATGTAAGGCTTGATATTAAAAAACCACATATTGATTTAAAACCAAAAAAGTTACTCTTTGAACTGCCACAAAAATATGCAATACTGTTTATCGGGGCAAGTGCTAGTTATAGAAAGTGGAATATTGAAGGGTTTGTGAACATTGGGAAGTATCTCAAAGAGAAGTTCGGATATGAAATAGTTCTTTGCGGAGCAGCAAGTGACAGTGAAGATGCTTTAAAATTTAAAACTCTTTTTATGGGTGATTATGTAGATTTGGTAGGTAAAACTAGTTTAGTTGAGCTTTTACATGTCATCTATAACGGAAATCTAATGATAGCAAATGAGACGAGTGCACCTCACGCAGCGGTTGCGTTAGAGATGACAAATATATTTGTCATCTATAACGGAAATCATTACGGGAGGTTTACTCCATATCCAAAAGAAGTAAGTGAAAACTATCATGTGATTTATCATCCTGAGATTGAGAAAGATTTGGATGATTATAAAAAACTTTCTAATAGTTATGGGTTTGGAAGTAAATTGGATATAAATGAGATAAGTGTTGAGAGTGTGAAAAATAAAATTGATAAGGTTTTAGGATGAAAATTTTTGTCTTACATGTAAGCAAGCATGCTGAATTTTGTCTCAATGCCAGAGATAAAGTAGTAAAAGAGTTTGAAGCAAAAGTTGTAGCTGGGAAGTGTATTAAACTTTATGAGGATATTTTAAATGCCTAATACAATATGTTTAGATGAAAACTACAGCACCACAAGACTTTTGACCAAAGAAAAGCCAAAGATTGAAAATCATCCCAAAGATAAGTTTGAAAGTGTACTTTTTTTACCCGTGAGCGAAGAACGACAAGGTGAGGGTGGACTTAGGATGAGGGGATACTTCAAAAAAAGTCATGAAGACAAACCTCTCATCAGCATCATCACCGTCGTTTACAATGGTGAAAAATACCTCGAAGAAACCATCCAAAGCGTCATCAATCAAACTTATGATAATGTAGAGTACATCATCATAGATGGTGGCTCTAAAGATAACACGGTTGATATCATCAAAAAGTATGAAGACCAGATAGACTATTGGGTGAGTGAAAAAGATGCTGGAATTAGTGATGCTTTTAATAAAGGGGTAAAAGCTTCTCGTGGCGACTATATCAATTTCCAAGGCGATGGTGATGGTTTTGTATCAGATGATGCCTTAGAAAATGTTTTGAAAGATGTTAATCCAAAAGAAGATATATTTGTGAGTGCAAGGATACAAAGAACACAGGTAGATGGAAGTGAACTATTTGTCTCTAAATATGTAGAGCGTTTTAATCCTAAAACATTACTTTTTAGGATGTCTATGCCTCATCAAGGACTTTTTACACATAAAAGGTATTTTCAAAAATATGGATTGTTTGATATTGATAACACTTTTTGTATGGATTATGATCATTTACTTAGGGCCTATCATCACTTTCCGAAAGTTGTAACAAAAAATATAATAGTCGCAAAATGGAGAGCAGATGGACTTGGGAATGGTCGAACATTAGAGATATACAATGAATATGACAAAATAAAAAGAGAAAACAAGATAGCGAGTACTTTGGTGCTTGATTACGTGAAATATTGGATTTTATTTAAATACTATTTGCGGAAGTTAATAAAAAATGATTAAACAAAAAATTAATTGGATAGATAATATAAAAGCTTTAGGAATCTTAGCTGTTATATTAGGGCATATTGCTTCACCCTTTGGCAGTTTTATCTTTTCTTGGCATATGCCTCTGTTTTTTATGTTGGCTGGTTTTTTTGTTAGATTTGATTTGAGCCTCAAAGAATTGATTATCAAAGATTTTAAGAGACTAATGATTCCATATTTTATCTTTGTTATCGTGGGATTAATTATGGAAACTTTAAAACGAATAGCATTGCATAGAGAAGCTTTGGATTACGTAAACGAGTTTAAAGCAGCATTTATTTGGATGGATATGACATCACTCTTACATACTTATGCCTTTGTTCTATGGTTCTTACCAGCTTTGTTTTTTGCAAGAGTTATTTTAGTTATTCTTAATAAATATATACAAAATATTTTACTTCAATTAGTATTTGTCTTTACGGTGTTTATTAGTAGTTTTTACATAGATTTACCTTTTGGCATTGATAATGCTATGAATGCTTTAATATTTGTATTTATTGGAAATATATTTTTTAGATTCCATCAAGATAATAAAATAGTTTATGTATTGCCTTTTTTACTAATAAGTTCATATTTTTTATTTGGTATACCTACTTTAGATATGTCAACAAAAAGTTATGGACCCATTATTTTAAATATTGCTTGGGCAGTAGCTATGGTAGGAACTTTAGTAATCATCTTTAAAAAACTAAACATAAAAAGTCAAATATTGACACTATGGGGAGGCAACACTATGTTACTTTTTATTATCCATCCATATACAAACAATATTGCTCACATTGTTGTTGAAAAATTGCATTTTGGAGATTGGTACTTAAAGCTATTTATATCACTAGCATTACTTCAATGTTTACTCTTTATAAAATTAAAGTTTGCTCATCGGGGAATACTAAAATATGTATGAGTACATAATCGTTACTCATATCCCCGCATTTTATAAAGTAAATCTTTATAATGAACTAGCTAAAAACTTAAATATACTGGTTGTTTTCATAGCTTCAAATACGGCTGAAAAAAGAGCAGATGACTTTATAGTGCTTAACAATGCAAAGTTCAAATATAAAGTACTATTTGATGGTGATTTTCAAGCAAGAGATGTGATTGAAAATATACAAAAATTAGTAAAATTACTAAAGCAAATAGAATATAAAAAACTCTTAGTCAGTGGATGGGACTTAAAAGAGTTTTGGTACTTAATATTTACAAATCCAAAAGTAAAAAATTGTTTAGCACTAGAATCAACTATAAATGAGAGTAGAGTAGGTGGCATAAGAGGATTTATTAAAAAGATATTTTTAAGTCGTATATCAACTGTCTTTGCATCTGGAAAACTTCATGTAGAACTTTTAAAAGCACTAAAATATAAGAGTGAAATAAAAATTACAAAAGGTGTTGGTATTATCAACAAACCAAACATAGATAATATAAAAAAAGAGTATAGAAAAAGATTTTTATTTATAGGTAGACTTTCAGTTGAAAAGAATATTGAGTTATTAATTGATATTTTTAACGAACTAGAGCAACTTACACTAACTGTTGTAGGAGTAGGACCATTGGAACAAAAACTAAAAGACAAAGCAAAATCAAATATAATTTTTGAAGGTCAAGTAGAAAATCAAAAGATAAAACAGTATTTTGAAATAAATGATATTTTTATATTGCCTAGTATGGCTGAGCCTTGGGGACTTGTAGTTGAAGAAGCATTATACTTTGGTATGCCTGTGATCGTTAGTAAAAACTGTGGTGCTAGTGAGCTTATAAAAGATAAGGTCAATGGCTATGTTGTTGATTTAGACTATTCTAATAGTTTGAAGAGCACTATATTAAATATTGATGATAATATTTATCAGAAGTTAGTTCATTTTGTTAATGAGTTGTCTGTGAGAAAAAAAGATACTGAACAGGTGCAAATATATCTATGAAACTCCTAATAATCCATAATAAATACCAATCAAACAACATAGGTGGAGAAGATATAGTTTATGTTAATGAATTACAATCTTTACAAAAGAAATTAGGTAAAGAAAATGTACTCTCTTATGAAGTTTCAAATGATGATATAAGCAAATTTAAATTAATTTTTGGAATTTGGTTTTCAAAGAAATATTATAAAGAAATAAGAAGTATTGTTGAGGATAATAATGTAGATTTAGTACATGTACATAACTTTTATCCACTACTTACTCCTAGTGCTTTTATAGCTGCAAAAGATGCTGGAGCTAAAGTTGTTCATACCTTACATAATTATAGACTTTGGTGTATATCTGGTGTATTTTATAGGGATGGATTTGGCATATGTGAACTATGTACAAAAAATAGGTTTTCGTTAAAAGGGATTTTCAATAAATGTTTTAGAAAATCTCTCATCCAAAGTCTACTAGCTCAATTTTCTTTTTGGTATTATAGGGCTACTAATGTATTTGATAATATTGATTATTTTTTTGTGTTGACAAATTTTCAAAAAGAAAAAGTACAATTATTAGGAATAAAAGAGAGTCAAATCATTTTAAAGCCAAATAGTTTAAATATTTCAGTTGATATATCTAAAGATAAAAATGGTTACATCTATGTAGGAAGGCTTGAAGAGTCTAAAGGTATTTTTGAGCTTTTGAGAATATGGGATGAATTGGATGAAAAATATATCTTGACTATTATAGGTGGTGGAGATATAGAAGAAGAATTAAGAGCAAAATATACAAAGAAAAATATTATGTTTAAAGGCAAGTGCTCAAGAGAAGAAACTCTTAAAACAATATCAAAGTCAAAGTATTTGATACAACCTTCTCTATTGTATGAAACATTTGGGTTAACTATCATAGAAGCTATGAGTTTTGGTGTTCCAGTTATAGGTTTTGATATAGGAACTCGTAGAGATTTTATAGATGATGGTATAAATGGTTTTTTGAGTGAAGTTAATGAATTAAAAAAAATTATAGAAAAATCTTTTGATTATAAAGAGTATGAAACTTTAAGTGTAAATGCTAATAATACAGCAAGATTTTATGAAAATGATTGTGTAATAGAAAAGCAAATTAAGATATATAAAAATATATTGGAAAACAAATGAAAATATCAATCATCACAGTAGTCTGGAATAATAAAAATACTATACAAGATGCAATAGACTCAGTTTTAAATCAAACATATAAAGATATAGAATATATCGTGATTGATGGTGCGAGTACTGATGGAACTGTTGAAATAATACAAAGTTATGGAGATAGAATCTCAAAATTTGTGAGTGAATCGGATAAAGGGCTTTATGATGCTATGAATAAAGGGATTGCATTGGCCACCGGTGATGCTATCGGTATCCTCAACAGTGATGATTTCTATACAGATGAGTTCGTGATAGAAAAAATTGCAAAAGAATTTGAATCCAAGCATGTGGATAGTGTATTTGCTGATTTGGTTTATGTAAAGCCAGATGATGTCAATAAAGTGGTGAGATATTATGATAGTAGTTATTTTACCCCTTCCAAATTCGCTTATGGATGGATGCCTGCACATCCTACATTCTTTGTGAAAAGAAAATATTACAGAAAATATGGTGTATTTAAAACAGATTATAAAATAGCTGCAGATTATGAAATCTTAACCAGATTTTTAGCAAAATACTCTATTAGCTATAGTTATCTAAAAGAACCAATAATAAAGATGAGAATAGGTGGTATTAGCACGCAAGGGCTTAAAAGTAATTATATATTAAATAAAGAGATTATCCGTGCTTGCAAAGAAAATAATATATACACCAACTGGTTTATGGTGTTATCAAAATATCCTCGAAAAATATTAGGATTGTTTCAAAGATGAAAATTTTAATACTAGGAGTAAAATTATGACAGCGATGATTTCGTTATTACCAATCTTTGGGTATGCATCGATTTTCTATATTTATTTTAGAAAATCCGTGTCCGTTTCAATATTTTTTTCCATTTCTGCGATTATCTCTGTCCTCTATATTTTTGGGATGTTTGATGTTTTGAAATATGGAGCTTATTTACTTTTTTATTTTGGGTTCGTGCTTTTTTTATTTTTAGCCTTAAAGTTTCAAACTAAAATGCTTCAAGCAATGAAATCTGTGCCTTTTATGATGTTTGTTTTTTGTAGTGTGATTTATCTCTATTTGATGAAAGATGCGCATTTGTTTTTTTGGGATGAGTATTCACATTGGGGTGCATTTATAAAAGAGATGTATTATTTTGATCATTTTTATGATGCATCCAGTGTTGCTGCAAATTTGAGCTATCCTCCTGGGATATCGATATGGGATTATTTTATCATTAAGCCCATTGGTTTTAGTGAAGGAGGCTTGTATTTCGCATATTTTTTGATACTCTTTAGTGCTACCTTGATGATGTATGAGAGATTGTCTTTTAAACAAATCCACTGGATCGGCTTGATTTTTGTCGTTCAGATGGTTCTCTTTGCAGATTTTGGACATGGTTTTAGCTCGATTTATGTGGACCATGTTGTCGGTGCCGTGTTTGCGGGATTGATTTTGAGTTTTATAGATGAAAAATTCTCGATTAAAAATTTGTATTTATTTATCTTTCCATTGCTTGCGCTGAACCTGATCAAAGAAGTGGGCTTTATATTGGATTTATTTTTCCTAGGCTTTGTCTTTATTGTTCATATTATCAATTCCTCACGAGAAAATCAAGTATCCTATCTTCAAAGTATCAAAAATAATAAAAAAACGATTGCCACTCTTGTTATCCTTTTTATTCTAGTTTTTGCTGCATTTAAAGCTTGGAATATTAGACAAGAATCAGAAGGTATCCACAACAATGGTATTACGATGGGTCAAATTATCACGCATATGACAGAGCCTCTTAGCCCCAAAACGGAGCAAATGGAAGCTGAAATCAGTCGTAGATTTTCCCATGTATTTGTTTCACAACAAGTCAGCAAAAACCAAAATTCACTCAATTACAATGAATTTAGTTTCGGCATCATGCCTACCTATAAAGATACTCTAAAATTGACAGGTTTGGGTGTATTCTTTTTGATACTTCTTTTTTCTATCGTTGTTTATTTTAGCACAAAAAAAAGTGAAAGAAATCTCAATCTTATTATCATTAATCTATTTTTGATCGTTATTTTTGCGATTCATGTGGGGCTATTGTATCTAAGTTATCGCAATGGATTTGGTACTGGAGGACTTAGGATCCCCTCATATGTTAGATATATCAACACTATTATTTTACCGATACTTGTAGTCCAATTTAGTTTGTTACTGCCTCTGTTTCAAGATAAAAGTTCCACCATGAGACAGTTTTTTGCGATGTGTGCTATATTAATTGCGCTTATCGTGATTACCAAACCTTACATGAAGCCATTGTATTCACAATTAGAAAATGGTTTTAGAAAAAATGTCGATTTAGCAACAAAAAATATTGTCAGCAAAGTACCTCAAAAGAAGAAACTATTTGTCATCTTCCCCATCAAAAATAATGGTAGTCTAAACAATATCCTAAAATATTCACTCATCCCAACAAGAGCAACTATCAGTAAAGCTACATTTGCCGATAAAACACCAGAGCAGATGATAGAAATATTTAGTCAATACGATTATATTTGGTTTGCTTCTTTGAACAAGGAGATTTTTGATAAAAGTAAAATGCTTTTAAAAGCCAAAGACAAAAAGCATATTTTTGTCTTATACAAAGTTAACTTAGATGGCCATTCATTTCAGCTAAAACCCATAATATGAAGGTAAAATACATGTTCAATCATCAAGTTATGAGATTTCTTATTGTGGGAGTGATGAATACGATTGTTTATTATACTTTATACAGTTTGTTCCTGTTCTTGGGATTTGATTATAAAATCTCCGTAGCTTTAGCAACGATCCTTGGAGTATTATTTAATTTTAAAAGTTTTGGTAAATATGTGTTTTATAATGATGACACAAGGCTGATCTTTAAATTTATTGGGGTATATATTGTATTGTTTTGTCTCAATTTGTTATTGATAAAATTATTTCATATATTGATAGAAAATTATTATATAGCAGGGTTTTTAGCAATTTTTCCATGTGCGGTTGCATCTTTTTATTTAAATAGAGAATTTGTTTTTAAAAATTGAAGTATCCATTAGTTATAATATAAAAAACCAATGATAATCGTGAGGGTAACATGAATCCAAAAGAAGAAATTGCAATATTGATACCTTGTTTTAATGAGGAATTGACAATCGCTAAAGTCATCAAAGATTTTCAAAAAGAGTTACCAAAAGCTAAGATATATGTATATGATAATAATTCTACCGATGATTCGATGAAACATGCAAGAGCAAATGGTGCGATCATCAAAACAGAAAAAAGGCAAGGCAAAGGTCATGTGGTGAAATCAATGTTTAGAGATATTGATTCAGATATTTATATCATGATAGATGGAGATGACACCTATCCTGCTAAGTTTATTAATCAACTGATACAACCAATTATTGATAATGAAGCGGACATGGTGGTAGGCGATCGGCATAGTAGCGGAGCCTACAAAGATGAAAATAAACGTCCATTACATAATTTTGGTAATAATTTAGTAAAAAGTATGATAAATAAATTATTTCATGCCGAGCTCAAAGATATCATGAGTGGTTATCGGGTATTTAATAAAAAATTTGTTAAAAATATTGCTATTCATAGCGGTGGTTTTGAGATTGAAACCGAAATGACGTTGCATGCACTAGATAAAAACTTTTTATTAAAAGAGATACCTATAGAATACAGGGATAGACCCAAGGGAAGTTTCTCTAAGTTGCATACATTTAGTGATGGCATGCTTGTAATTAAAACGATATTTTGGTTATTCAAAGATTATAAACCTTTAGCTTTCTTCACGATATTGTCATTATTGTTTTTTGTATTGAGTCTGGCCGTGGGAATTCCTGTTATTAATGAATTTATTGATACCTCATATATCAAAAAAGTCCCTTCTGCTATCTTATCCGTTGGCTTAATGCTGATATCAATTGTGTCATTGTTCAGTGGATTTATATTAGATACTATTGTAAAACAGCATAAAGAAAGCTATGAATTGAATTTTATGCGGTGGTTGGAAGGCAATCAAAAATGAAGTTGCTCATCACAGGCTCAAGCGGTTTTGTTGGCAGCTATTTTATCAATAAATACAGCGATAGTTGCGATATCACAAGATTTTCCTTTTTAAAAGATGATTTTAAAAGTTTACATGTAAGCGATATAGATGTCGTGCTCCATCTCTCAGCTCTTGTGCATCAGATGGGTGGTGCGAGTGCCGAAGCCTACGAGCGAATCAATGTCACGCAGACTTTAGCGCTTGCGAAAAAAGCCAAAGAGGGCGGCGTGGCGCAGTTTATTTTCATGAGCACGGTGAAAGTGTATGGGGAAGAGAGCGATGAGGTATATCGTGAAGATAGCGCTTGTCATCCTGAAGATGAGTATGGCAAAAGCAAACTCAAAGCTGAACTTGAGCTACAAAAGCTCCAAGATGAAAACTTTCATGTGAGTATCATCCGGACGCCGATTGTCTATGGATACG
Source organism: Sulfurospirillum sp. 1612 (assembly GCF_036556685.1). NCBI lineage: Bacteria > Pseudomonadati > Campylobacterota > Epsilonproteobacteria > Campylobacterales > Sulfurospirillaceae > Sulfurospirillum > Sulfurospirillum sp. 1612. The sequence goes on along the minus strand of NZ_CP140614.1, from coordinate 1,776,961 downwards.
GCGTCAAAGCCAATATCAAAAATCTCATCGATTTGGTGAAAAAAGTGCCGATCCTACCCTTGGGCAATATTCCCAACAAAAGAAGCTTCATCTACATCGGCAATCTGTGTCACTTGATCGATGCGGTGATTGGGCAAAAAGCTAGCGGTATTTTTTTAGCGAGTGATGATGCGCCGATTAGTACGAGCGCACTGATCACTCAGATTGCCAAAAATCTTGACAAGACCATATATCTCATCAAAATACCTTTTTTTGAAAATGCCCTAAAGCTTTTAAAACCATCCTTTCACAAAAGACTCTACGGCAATCTCGTGGTTGACAATAGCCAGACCAAAGCAAAACTAAATCTGAGAAATCCTTACAGCACCCAAGAGGGGATTGCTCTGATGATGGGGAATAAAATATGATTTATTTGCTTTTATTTCTCATTTCATTTTTTCTGACCTATATAATCAAAAACTATGCGATTAAAAAGTCGCTGCTTGATATCCCCAATGCGCGCAGTTCACACACCACTCCGACGCCTCATGGCGGTGGAATCGCGATTGCGCTGACTTGGTTTGCAGGAATACTCTTTTTATATTATCATCATGATATACCCAAAACGCTTTTTGATGCGCTTTTGGTGGGGATGCTTATCTCGGGTGTTTCTTATCTGGATGATCTCTTTACTCTCAAAGCGAAGAGTCGCTTGGCCGTACAAGCCATTGTCGCGGTGTTGGGGCTGTACTGCTTGGGTGGATTTTCGACGCTCAATCTGGGGCTTTTTACGATTGATAATCCCATCGTTACCAATCTTTTCGCATTTTTCTTAATCATCTGGTTTATCAATCTTTATAACTTTTTAGATGGGATTGATGGGTATGCTGGTAGTGAAGCGCTGTTTTTATCTTTGGCGGCCTTTTTGCTCTTTGGCGGGAGCCATTTCTTGGTTTTGGCCGTGGCGGTTTTGGGATTTTTATTTTGGAACTGGCATCGGGCGAAGATATTCATGGGCGATGTGGGCAGCACACTTTTGGGCTACAATGTTGCCATCTTTACGATTTATTATGCCAATCAATCGAGTTTAAACTTTTGGATTTGGATTATTTTATTTGGAGCATTTTGGTTCGATGCAACGCTCACACTTTTGAGACGATTCAAAAATGGCGAACGACTGAGCATCGCCCACAAAAAGCATGCCTATCAGCGATTGAATCAAAGCGGATGGAGTCATAGCAAAGTCGTGTTGGCCTCTATCATGATCAACATCACCTCCTTGCTTTTGGTATACTTTAGTCCTAGTATCTTCATCGCTTTTGCTTTGGTGATGATGATGTTGTATGCATGCATCCGATGGATCGATGCGCAAAAACCATTTCAATAACAGGAGATTTTCATGTCACAAAATCAACGTATCAGTTTTTTCATTTTAGGGATTTTTATCTTCCTTGGGCTCTCTTCTTTGGGATATTTGCTCTCCAACGCACTGATTCAATACAAACAATTTGATCGCAGTGTCACCGTCAAAGGGCTCTCCGAGCGTGAGTACCCCGCAGATATTGTCATCTGGCCGATACAATTTACCTCTGCGAGCAACAACTTGAGCCAACTGTATGAATCGGTCGAAAAAGATACACAAAAAATCAAATCTTTTTTACTGACTCATGGTATAAAATCCGATGAAATCACACTCTCAACTCCCTCAATCACGGATAAATCGGCGCAAGAATATGGCAACAATACAAAACCAAACTTTCGATATATCGCCTCGCAAACAGTCACTGTTTATTCCAAACATGTCGAGAAAGTGCGTGCGATCATGAGCGCATTATCCTCACTTGGCAAAGAGGGTATTGTCTTTACAAACCATGATTATCAATCTAGGACCGAATACCTCTTTTCGCGTCTCAATGAAGTCAAGCCCGGCATGATCGAAGAGGCCACAAAAAAAGCTCGAGAAGTAGCTGAGAAATTCGCTCTAGATTCACACAGCAAATTGGGCAAAATCAAGAGAGCCTCTCAGGGAAGCTTTAGTATCACACAACGTGACAAAAATAATCCACAAATCAAGAAGGTCCGTGTTGTCTCAACGGTAGAGTATTATTTATCAGATTAGAGATAAAAATGACAACTTTAAGTAAAAAAATATTTACTTAGTTGTAAAATTCTACTTTAATTTAAAAAATGATAAAAAAGTAGTCCCATATGAACCAAATTTCCATAGAAGAGCAGAAAAGCATCACGACGGTTATCATCAAAGCGGCGGTGATGCTTTTAGAACACGGTGCCGAAAGTCGGCTGATTGAGCAGATATCCTTGCGTTTCGGCAAGGCTTTGGGCTGTGATTCGGTTGAGATGTCGCTCATCCCCTCCGCAGTAGTTTTGACAACGTTGGTATCTGAAAATTCCCATACCACGACTCGAAGAGCTCACAGACAGCCGATTAATATGTCGGTGGTCCATGAAATCTTACAGATCTGTATCTCTTGTGAACACCATCATGATAACGTACAAATAGTCCGTGACAAATTGCATGCCATTCGTAGAAATTATTATAACAAGTGGCTCTTGATTGTGACGATAGGACTCTCATGTGCGGCTTTTAGCCATCTTCACGGATCCGATTGGGTTGGTTTTGGGATAACATTTCTAGCTGCAAGTATCGGTATGGGGGTGCGGATATTACTCTCAAGCAAAGATTTTGCTCCATCAATCGTCTTTGCGCTGAGTGCTTTTGTCATCACGCTGGTGGCGAGTTTATCTTCTTATCATGATATCAGTGCGACGAGTAATATTGTACTATCATCAAGTGTTTTGCTTCTTGTTCCTGGATTTCCCTATATCAATGCGATTCTGGATGTGTTCAAAGGCTATTTGAGTATGGCATGGGGGCGTTGGATGCAAGCTACGGTTTTGACGTTCATGACATCGATTGGTATGATTTTAGCCATGAGCCTTTTAAAAATTCAAGGATGGTAAGATGATGGCTTTAATTTTAGATTTAATACAAAGTGCTTTGTGGGCGGCTATTCCTGCGATTGGGTTTGCCATGATTTTCAATGTTCCTGCCTCGACGCTGGTTTTTTGCGGTATGGGTGGCGGTTTGACGTACGTGTTTCGTGAGATTTTGCTACTCAATGGCTTGACGATTGAGCTCTCTACTTTCATCGCCTCAACGGCGATTGGTATTGTGGGGGTGTATTGGTCACGAAAATACATCATGCCAAGACCAGTTTATACCGTCGCTTCCATTATCCCGATGATTCCGGGTACTTATGCGTATAACATGATGATTAGTCTGATGTCGATGAATTCACAAGGCGTGAGTCAGCCGCTATTGTTTCAATTTATAGAAAATGGCTTGCATGCGATTGCAATACTTGGGGCGATTGCCTTTGGATTGGCACTACCATCACTGTATTACACAAAACTCAAACGCCCAGTTATCTAAAAAATCTACAACGTGGGCGAAAATCATTGATTTATTGGAAACCAACAGAATTAATTGTATAATACATAAAATTTACAACGCCATAATAAGGTGCGTTACTGAGGTAAAATATGATTTTGATGATAGACAATTACGATAGTTTCACTTACAATATCGTACAGTATTGTTTGGAATTAGGTGCGGATCTCAAAGTGATACGAAATGATGAGTTAAGCGTGGACGAGATTGACGCCCTGCATCCTGAGAAGATTATCCTCTCTCCCGGTCCTGCCACCCCCGATGATGCGGGTGTGACACTAGCGGTTATCGACTATTTCAAAGACAAACTTCCGATTTTGGGGATTTGTTTGGGACATCAGGCCATCGCCCAAGCCTTTGGCGGGAAAGTAGTCCGTGCTGAACAGATGATGCATGGTAAAACCTCTAAAATTCACAAAACCCAAGAAACATGCTTATTCAAAGGACTACCCGAAGAATTCACGATGACACGCTATCATTCTTTGACGGTGCAAAAACAAGATTTACCCCAAGATATCGTTCCTACTTCTTATAGTATGGATGATGATGAAATCATGTCATTAGAAATCAAAAATAAAAATATCTACGGGGTGCAGTTTCACCCAGAATCAATTCTGAGCGAACACGGCTATGAAATATTGGATAATTTTTTAAAATTATGAAAGAAAATTTACAGATTTTTTTTATCCTCTTTGTGAGCTCTGTATGTTTGATATTGGAGACACAATCCATATCGATTTCACACGGTGAGGCACAGATTTATTTTGGTGCACATGGTGTGCTGTATTATCTCTCTCATCTGTTCACCGGTATTTTAGGACAAAATGATCTCGCTATTCGTCTACCTTTTATTATATTACACGTCCTCTCTCTGTTTTTAATTTACAAAATCGGCAAACTTTTTTTGAAGCGCAAAGGAGATAGAATTCTCTCTACTGCTATATTTGCGCTACTTCCTGGTATCAATTCAGCAGCCATTTTAGTCAATTCGGCCACGCCGGTTATATTCTTGACCCTATTATTTGTGTTTTTATATATGTATGGATACAAAACTTACTCTTATTGGATTTTGATTTTCTCATTGTTAGTAGATAATTCATTTTCTATTTTGTATCTCTCACTCTTTTTCTATGCGATCTCTAAAAAAGACAATAAACTGCTGATTTTTTCTTTGATTTTATTTGGAATGTCCATGTATATTTATGGCTTTGATGACAGTGGCAAGCCAAAAGGTTACTTCTTGGATACGCTTGGTATCTATTCTGCCATCTTTTCTCCTTTTTTGTTTTTATACTATATCTATACGCTTTATAGGATTTTAATCAAAGAAGAAAAAAATCTGCTTTGGTATATCTCTTTTGTGGCATTGATGTTCTCACTCTTTTTATCACTGCGCCAACGATTGCATCTGGAGGATTTTGCCCCTTTTGTGATTTTAGCGATTCCCCTCATGGTCAAAGTTTTTCTCAATAGTTATCGCGTGCGTTTGCCCCAATATAGGAGATGGCACAAAGTGATATCGGTATTTGTCTTAGTTTTTTTGGTGATCAATACATTTTTCATCTTTGTGAACAAGCCCCTATATGCCCTATACCCAAATCCAAAACATCATTTTGCCTATAAGTATGAAGTCGCGAAAGAACTTGCCGAGAAATTAAAAGCAATGGACATCCATCAGATCAAGACACTCGATCATGCCTTGCAAATACGGTTGAAATTTTATGGCATCCAATACGGTGGAGACGAAGTCCTCTCTATGGCATTATATGGCGCCAAAGCGTCTCAGATAATACCCATAACATATTATGGTACAATGGTAGCAAGATTTTATATATATAAAGAGTAGGTCATGAAAAAAGCATTTACGATGATGGAACTTGTTTTTGTTATAGTGATAATTGGCATTATATCTGCCATGATTGCTCCAAATTTTCAAAGAAACTCAGTACGAGAAGCCGCAGACCAACTTATCAGCCACATCCGTTACACCCAACACCTTGCCATGATTGATGACCAATATAACCCTAGCGATCCAAACTGGTATGAAAAAAGATGGCAACTCTTGATTGGAAAATCAAGTAGTGGTACCTTAAATAGTGGTGGATATTATGCATATACGATATTTAGTGACACCAGCACGAGTGGAAATCCAGACCCCGGTGAAATTGCTACGAATCCGCTAGACAATACCAAGCTCTTAAGCGGTGGTTTTAGTAACACGTTGGATTGGGAAGATGAACGGGCTACAAAAGCATTGAATATTGGGTCAAAATATGGAATCACCAATGTGACGACCTCAGGATGTGCGGGAGCCAAAAGAATTGCTTTTGATTATTTAGGCCGACCTATTAAAGGAAATATTAGTAGCGACATCTCTCCATATCGAGCAACAAGTGCGACCATCTCCCTACTGACGAGTCAATGTGCCATCACAATCACAGATGGAACAACCAGCGTGACGATTGCGATTGAACCAGAGACAGGATACGCTCATATTTTATAAATTTTCAATTTTTTGAATTTTTCTAAAAAACCCGAAAAAAACTAAGCTAGTTCTAAGGAATGATTGTATATAATTTCGTCCTCGTTTGAGAGAACGGGTGTTAAAGAGTCCCAAGTTTAGGGATTCAAGTTCATTAAATTTATCAATGTTAATTATTCAATCTTTGAAATCTAAACAAGCGACCTTGAGTACTTTAAGGTTACTAAAAAATGAGATTAACTATCTCTGAACAAGTTAAACACTTCATTTTAATGGAGAGTTTGATCCTGGCTCAGAGTGAACGCTGGCGGCGTGCTTAACACATGCAAGTCGAACGATGAAGTTTTAGTTTACTAGAACGGATTAGTGGCGCACGGGTGAGTAATATATAACTAACCTGCCCTTTAGTGGGGGACAACAGTTGGAAACGACTGCTAATACCCCATACTCCTTCTTATCATAAGATAAGTCGGGAAAACTCCGGTGCTAAAGGATGGGGTTGTACGGTATCAGTTAGTTGGTGAGGTAATGGCTCACCAAGACTATGACGCCTAGCTGGTCTGAGAGGATGATCAGCCACACTGGAACTGAGACACGGTCCAGACTCCTACGGGAGGCAGCAGTGGGGAATATTGCACAATGGGGGAAACCCTGATGCAGCAACGCCGCGTGGAGGATGACACATTTCGGTGCGTAAACTCCTTTTATATGAGAAGATAATGACGGTATCATATGAATAAGCACCGGCTAACTCCGTGCCAGCAGCCGCGGTAATACGGAGGGTGCAAGCGTTACTCGGAATCACTGGGCGTAAAGGATGCGTAGGCTGGATGCCAAGTCAGAAGTGAAATCCAACGGCTTAACCGTTGAACTGCTTCTGAAACTGGTAACCTAGAGTAAGGGAGAGGCAGATGGAATTGGTGGTGTAGGGGTAAAATCCGTAGATATCACCAGGAATACCGATTGCGAAGGCGATCTGCTGGAACTTAACTGACGCTGAGGCATGAAAGCGTGGGGAGCAAACAGGATTAGATACCCTGGTAGTCCACGCCCTAAACGATGCACACTAGTTGTTGGAGTGCTAGTCACTTCAGTAATACACTTAACAGATTAAGTGTGCCGCCTGGGGAGTACGGTCGCAAGATTAAAACTCAAAGGAATAGACGGGGACCCGCACAAGCGGTGGAGCATGTGGTTTAATTCGAAGATACACGAAGAACCTTACCTGGACTTGATATCCTTGGAATCTTATAGAGATATGAGAGTGCTAGTTTACTAGAGCCAAGTGACAGGTGCTGCACGGCTGTCGTCAGCTCGTGTCGTGAGATGTTGGGTTAAGTCCCGCAACGAGCGCAACCCTCGTCCTTAGTTGCTAACAGTTCGGCTGAGCACTCTAAGGAGACTGCCTTCGTAAGGAGGAGGAAGGTGAGGACGACGTCAAGTCATCATGGCCCTTATGTCCAGGGCTACACACGTGCTACAATGGTTAGGACAAAGAGATGCAATACCGTGAGGTGGAGCAAATCTTAAAACCTAGTCTCAGTTCGGATTGGAGTCTGCAACTCGACTCCATGAAGCTGGAATCGCTAGTAATCGTAGATCAGCTATGCTACGGTGAATACGTTCCCGGGTCTTGTACTCACCGCCCGTCACACCATGGGAGTTGAATTCACCCGAAGTCGGAATACTAAAGTAGTTACCGACCACGGTGGGTTCAGCGACTGGGGTGAAGTCGTAACAAGGTAACCGTAGGAGAACCTGCGGTTGGATCACCTCCTTTCTAGAGTATAGGGTAAACGTCTCACAATGTTTACCCGGGTAACCAAAGGATTAAGTGTTGCTTGTTTAGTTTTGAAAGATTGATGTCAAGGGGCCTATAGCTCAGTTGGTTAGAGCGCACCCCTGATAAGGGTGAGGTCACAAGTTCAAATCTTGTTAGGCCCACCATTCTTAGCCTTGAACATCGTTAACAATCTGCTCACTTACTTATAGTAAGCTTCGCATCTTGTTGCTTCGTTCAGCTAATACTTATCAGCAGTCTTCTAAAAAGAGATTGAAACACACCAGTAGGGGAATTAGCTCAGCTGGGAGAGCGCCTGCTTTGCACGCAGGAGGTCAGCGGTTCGATCCCGCTATTCTCCACCAATTAACATTGAAGTACTTTAGAGGTTTAATATGAGTATTAATACTAATATTCATATTAGACTTTATAAGTCTAAAAATTAATCTTTAATATTTAAAGATTATGTTCATTAAATTATTATTGTTAATGTCAACAAACGCAAATAAAAAACAATTTCATTGTTAAACGTTTTATTATGTTTAATAAGGAAGTGATACGTTAATTAGAATATAAAAGGTAAGCTATTAAGAGTGAATGGTGGATGCCTTGGCTGTAAGAGGCGATGAAGGACGTACTAGACTGCGATAAGTCACGGGGAGCCGTCAAGAGGCTTTGATCCGTGAATTTCCGAATGGGACAACCCAGCTGGCAGTGATGTCAGTTACCCTGCGGGGGGCTAACCTGGTGAAGTGAAACATCTCAGTAGCCAGAGGAAGAGAAATCAAATGAGATTCTGCTAGTAGCGGCGAGCGAACGTGGATTAGGGCAAACCTGTTGTTTACAACAGGGGTTGTAGGACTGCGATATTGTATGTTAGATAGTAGTGGAATAATCTGGAAAGTTTAGCCATAGAGAGTGATAGTCTCGTACACGAAACTTGATAACAACATAGCAGTATCCTGAGTAGGGCGGAACACGTGTTATTCTGTCTGAATCCGGGGGGACCACCCTCCAACCCTAAATACTACTTACAGACCGATAGTGAACCAGTACCGTGAGGGAAAGGTGAAAAGAACCCCAGTGAGGGGAGTGAAATAGAACCTGAAACCATTTACTTACAATCATTCAGAGCCCTATGATTTATCAGGGTGATGGACTGCCTTTTGCATAATGAGCCTGCGAGTTGTGGTCAGTGGCAAGGTTAAGGAAACCCGGAGCCGTAGCGAAAGCGAGTCTTAATAGGGCGATTTAGTCACTGGCTGCAGACCCGAAGCGAAGTGATCTATCCATGGTCAGGTTGAAGCTGGTGTAAGAACTAGTGGAGGACCGAACCGATTGAGGTTGAAAACTCACCGGATGAACTGTGGATAGGGGTGAAAGGCCAATCAAACTTCGTGATAGCTGGTTCTCTCCGAAATATATTTAGGTATAGCGTCAAGTCGTAACATAGGGGGGTAGAGCACTGATTGGGCTAGGGCATACACCAATGTACCAAACCCTGTCAAACTCCGAATACCCTATGCGTAATCTTGGCAGTCAGGCGGCGGGTGATAAAATGCGTCGTCAAGAGGGAAACAACCCAGACTACCAGCTAAGGTCCCAAAGTGATATTTAAGTGGAAAACGATGTGGAGTTACTTAGACAACCAGGAGGTTGGCTTAGAAGCAGCCATCCTTTAAAGAAAGCGTAATAGCTCACTGGTCTAGTGATTCTGCGCGGAAAATATAACGGGGCTAAAAATATCCACCGAAGCTGTAGATTTGAAATTTATTTCAAGTGGTAGGAGAGCGTTCCGCTCAGCGTTGAAGCCATACCGGTAAGGAGTGGTGGAGCGTGCGGAAGTGAGCATGCAGGCATGAGTAGCGATAAAAGGGGTGAGAATCCCCTTCGCCGAAAACCCAAGGTTTCCTACGCGATGCTCGTCATCGTAGGGTTAGTCGGGACCTAAGTCGAGTCCGAAAGGGGTAGACGATGGAAAGTTGGTTAATATTCCAACACTAATTATAGAGCGCGATGGAAGGACGCTTAGGGCTAAACGAGCCAACTGATGGAATAGTTGGTCGAAGGGTGTAGATTAGATCATTGGCAAATCCGTGATCTTTTATTCGAGACCTGATAGGCACTTGATACTCTTCGGAGTGGACGGTGAATCGTTGATGCCGTCGAGCCAAGAAAAGTTTCTAAGTATATCTATAATTACCCGTACCGCAAACCGACACAGGTGGGTGAGATGAGTATTCTAAGGCGCGTGGAAGAATCCTGGTTAAGGAACTCTGCAAAATAGCACCGTATCTTCGGTATAAGGTGTGCCTCCCTTTGTGAAACCCCTGCGGGTGGAGCATTGAAGGTTACAACAAAGAGTCCCTCCCGACTGTTTACCAAAAACACAGCACTCTGCTAACTCGTAAGAGGATGTATAGGGTGTGACGCCTGCCCGGTGCTGGAAGGTTAATTGATGCTGTTAGATTCGTCGAAGCAGTTGATCGAAGCCCCAGTAAACGGCGGCCGTAACTATAACGGTCCTAAGGTAGCGAAATTCCTTGTCGGTTAAATACCGACCTGCATGAATGGCGTAACGAGATGGGAGCTGTCTCGACCAGGAATCCAGTGAAATTGTAGTGGAGGTGAAAATTCCTCCTACCCGCGGCAAGACGGAAAGACCCCGTGGACCTTTACTACAGCTTGACACTGCTGTTGGGATAAAGATGTGCAGGATAGGTGGGAGGCTTTGATTCATGGTCGCTAGATCATGATGAGCCATTGTTGAGATACCACTCTTCTTTATTCTGATAGCTAACTGGCTTGAGTTATCCTCAAGCAGGACAATGTCTGGTGGGTAGTTTGACTGGGGCGGTCGCCTCCTAAAAAGTAACGGAGGCTTACAAAGGTTGGCTCAGGACGGTTGGAAATCGTCCGCAGAGTATAATGGTACAAGCCAGCTTGACTGTGAGACATACATGTCGAGCAGAGACGAAAGTCGGTCATAGTGATCCGGTGGTTCTGTGTGGAAGGGCCATCGCTCAAAGGATAAAAGGTACCCCGGGGATAACAGGCTGATCTCCCCCAAGAGCTCACATCGACGGGGAGGTTTGGCACCTCGATGTCGGCTCATCGCATCCTGGGGCTGGAGCAGGTCCCAAGGGTATGGCTGTTCGCCATTTAAAGCGGTACGCGAGCTGGGTTCAGAACGTCGTGAGACAGTTCGGTCCCTATCTGCCGTGGGCGTAGGAAAGTTGAGGAGATTTGACCCTAGTACGAGAGGACCGGGTTGAACGAACCACTGGTGTACCAGTTGTCCTGCCAAGGGCACCGCTGGGTAGCTATGTTCGGATGAGATAACCGCTGAAAGCATCTAAGCGGGAAGCCAACTCCAAGATGAACTTTCCCTGAAGACCTCATGAAGACTACATGTTTGATAGGCTGGGTGTGTAATGGGTGAAAGCCCTTTAGCTGACCAGTACTAATAGGTCGTTTGGCTTAAATTTTATATTCAATTGTATCACTTTCTTATTAAGTATAATAAGAGGCTACAAGGGTTTAGAGAAATCTAAAGTCATTGTTTTTAATGTAGCGTCTTGTTGACATAACAATAAACACTCAAGAATCAAAATCTTGAAGTAAGTTTATCATTCATAGATTTACTTCAAGATTTCCGGTGGCTATAGAGAGTTGGAAACGCCCAGTCCCATTTCGAACCTGGAAGCTAAGCAACTCATCGCCGATAATACTGCAGCTTACTGTTGTGGGAATGTAGGTCGCTGCCGGATTCTTGTTTCTTTTTACTTACTTATCCAACAACAATCCTTTCCCATAACAATTTTTTTTAACTCTTTATTTCGAAGTGCCATTACAATATTGTTATTGTAATAGCTTGTATTGATCGCGCAATGGATTTTTTTCATAGACTCCAAGATGCTTGATTTTGTTGGCAAAAAAAGATAACTCTTCTAATGCCAGTTTCAATCTTCTTTCATGAGGATGGGCATCAATATCAATATGAAAACGACTCACTTGCATCGACCCAGCCATTGAGTAACTCTCTAATTTGAGTAGGTTGACACCATTGGTGGCAAATCCTCCAAGTGCTTTAAATAAGGCAGCAGGGATATCTCTAACTTGAAATATGACTGAGGTAATATAGCGTTTATCTGCTACAAATTCTGGTATCACTTCATCTCGAGAGAGAATAATAAATCGTGTCACATTGCCCGCTAAATCTGAAAAGTTTTCTTGTAATATTTTTAAATTATAAAGTTTTGCTGCTAATTTTGAAGCAATAGCCCCATATTGCACATCATTCTTTTCACTGACCTCTTTTGCCGAACCGGCCGTGTCAAATTTAGCCATTGCATTTAAATCTAAATCTATAATATTTTTGTAGCATTGTGCGAGAGCTTGAGGATGTGAACCTACATATTTTATATCTTCAATTCTGGCATCTTGTGTACCCAAAAGACAGTGGTTGACCGGCTCAAAATGTTCTTTTACAATGTAGAGTGATAATTTTGGTATGAGTCGATAAATCTCCTCCACGCGTCCTGCTGTGGAGTTTTCTACCGGTATCATAGCAAAGTCTGCTGTTTTCATCTCTACCAGTTTCATCGCCTTTTCAAAACTCTCACAAGCGATTGATATAGATTTTGGAAACGTGTTTTTGCATGCTAGGTGAGAATACGCTCCCTCGACACCTTGATATGCGATCACTTTATCGTTCATTTTTACCCTCTTTTTTTGAAAAAATTTATTAAAATTTTATCATACATAGGCTAAAAAAATAGTATAATCTTATATGATAATAAACTCGAATCAGAAAAAAGCATATCTTTTCGGACTCCTCTCTGTATTGTTGTGGTCAACGGTCGCGAGTGCCTTTAAATTATCGCTTGCTTACTTTACTCCGACACAATTGTTGTTTTATTCAGTTGGGGCTTCTATTGTGATGCTTTTTATGATTATACTCAAAGAAAAAAAGCTACCTTTACTGCGCCAATATCCAAAAACTGCTTATTTGCGTGCCTCACTTCTTGGGGTACTTAATCCTTTTTTATATTATTTAGTGTTATTTAAAGCGTATGACCTCCTACCGGCACAAGAGGCACAACCTATCAATTATACGTGGGCTTTGACGTTGAGCTATCTCTCCTTTTTTATATTAAAACACAAACTGAGTATTTATGATTTTTTAGCCGGTATTATTTGTTATTTTGGTGTTTTGGTGATTTCAACACATGGAGAACTTTTGAGCTTTCAGTTTTCATCAGCACAGGGTGTGATTTTGGCTTTTTTATCGACAATTTTATGGGCTTTTTATTGGATTTTTAATACCAAATCACGTCTTGATCCGGTGGTTGGTCTTTTTATTAGTTTTGTTTCAGGATTTGTTTTAATTATTCTCTATATGATACTTTCGTCTCATGCTTTGATTTTTGATTGGTATGGATTTTTGGGTTCGATTTATGTTGGCTTTTTTGAGATGGGCGTGACATATGTCTTTTGGCTCAAGGCGATGAAGCTCACAACCAACAGTTCAAAAATTGCCAATCTTATTTTTATCTCTCCTTTTGTGTCATTGGTTTTTATACACTTCTTTGTAGGAGAGACAATTTATTGGTCAACTTTTGTAGGATTGATACTAATTGTAGCCGGTTTATTGGTGCAGCAAAAAAAACCAAGAAAAACACTTTGAATTTTTAAAAAATTAGGATATAATATCGTCCTCAAATGGTTGTGCGTTCATAGCTCAGTTGGATAGAGCACTGGTTTGCGGTACCAGCGGTCGGGCGTTCGAATCGCTCTGAGCGCACCATTTTTTTCTGCACCAATAAACTTCTATTTTATAAATTCAATCCCAGTTTTTGCATCTTTCATTGTTTCTTGAATATACGCAATCGATTCTTCTAGTTTTTCATATTCCCATGCATTGAGTGTGACGGGAATTTGTTTGAGTATTCCTTCACGTCCTATGATACAGGGCATACTCAAAGCAACATCGCCATCATGATGATATTGGCCATGAAGTGTTGTGGATGCTGGATAGACACTTTTTTCATCTAATAAAACAGCTTTTGCCATCGTGATGGCTGCTTGAGCGACGCCTGCATTGGTCCACCCTTTGCCATTGAGCACTTTATAGGCAGCACTGATAATCTCTTTTTTGACATTTTCAGGATTTTTAATATCCGCATTTGCCGTAAAATAGTTTTCTAAATCATCAAAAGGAATGCCTGCGATACTGAGATGACTCAATACCGGAAAGGCAGTTTTCCCGTGTTCACCCATCATATATCCACTGATAGATTTTGGATCTACATCGTAAGTTTGTGCCACAAGATGACGCAATCTTGCAGAATCCAGCATGGTTCCGGTTCCAAAAACACGTCCTTTTGGGTAAGAAAATTCATTTTCAGCGATATACACCATCGTATCCAAAGGATTGGTAATCAAGATGACGATGGCCTCTTTGGTGTATTGTGTGATACCGCTCATGACCTCACGAATAACGCTGCAATTTGTTTGTGTCAAGAGGGCGCGATCAGGTTCTGCTTTTGGGTTATTGGGATCAGGGATGACACTAGGTCCTGCTGCTACGATAATCACATCAGCGTCGGCACATTGTTCGTACCCACCACTGGTTATATTGATATTGTTCATATACGTCATAGCCGTTGCTTGTGCTTGGTCTAGTGCTTCGCCGTAAGCAACATCTTCCAAGATGTCTATTACACCGATTTCTCCAAATAATCCGACTTTCATGGCATCTGCCAAAACATATGAGCCGACATGGCCTACGCCGACGACTACTAATTTATTAATATGCATGATTTTTTCTCCTTTTTGCATATGTTTTTATTTTATTTTGTGTTATGTGTGATGATTGATAATAAAATCGATAATTTTCTCTGCTCCATTGGGGGCGATATGTTGCTTGAGTTTTGTAGAAATATGTTGCAAATCAAGCATCATGATACTTTCATAGATGGCGTGTGAATCCACCTCTGATTCACGTCTCAACAAGGCTAAATCCTCATCGACTAATGCCTTTGCATTGTAGTATTGATGGTCGCTTGCCGCATAAGGATAGGGGATAAAAAGTGATGGCACACCCAGTGCGCAGAGTTCCCAAAGGGTACTTGCCCCACTACGACTGATCGCAAAATCAGCTTGCAAGATTTTCTCTCTCAGTTGTGGATCAAAGTCAAAGACATCAGCATTGATATGGTTATCATGATAGAACTGTAGCATCTCCTCTAAGTTGTTTTTCCCACATTGATGGATGATGTGGATGTTGTTTTCACTGAGCTTTTTTGCCAGTTGCATCGCTAAGGTATTGATGGCCTTAGCACCTTGAGAACCGCCTAAAAAAATGATAGTTTCGAGCTTTTTGATGGGTTTTCTTTTGGTGAAAAATGCCGTATCGACAGGATAGTCTTTGATTTTACTGTGTGGATCATAAGAGCTAAAAAATTCTGTTGCAAAGGGTTTTAGAATTTTATTGAGTTTTCCCATCGCCGCATTTTGCTCATGAATATAAAGCTTCACATGCGAGGTCAGTGTTGCAAAAGAAGCTGGCGCGGCTGAGTATCCACCCACAGATACAAGATCAGTGACGTGGTAGCGTTTGAAGATTTTTTTGCATTGGCGAGAGGTATTTAAAATCTCGCCTAAGGAGGTGAGTTTTTTCCATCCCTTTTTATTGACAACCCCTTGTGAGTTGAGGAAAAATTTCTCTGAAAAACCTGTCTCATGTTCAAACCAAGCGCGATCTTGTCCGTTGGTTGAGCCAATATAAATGGGCTGGATTCCTCTTTGATTTAGGGCATTTTTCAAGGCACGAACGATGGCTAAATGTCCACCGGTTCCTCCTCCTGTGAGTGCTATCATAGTTTTGCCTTTTTGCTAATCATGAGAACCATCCCAATCCCGACACTCAAAGCCAAGATAGAGCTACCTCCATAGCTGATAAACGGTACAGCAATTCCCTTGATTGGGGTGAGAGAGGTGATACCATAAGCATTCATCAAAAATGAAAAAACAATCAACAATCCCATACCTAAAGAGAAGAGGTAATAGACACGGTTTTCACTTCGGTTGGAAATTCGAAAGATGCGGTACACAATCAAAAAGATGGCTGCTGTGATAACCAAAACACCAAAAAATCCAATCTCTTCTGCGATTCCGGCTAAAACAAAGTCAGTGTGTACCTCACTTAAAAATCCCAATTTAAAAGACCCCGCACCAATACCTTGCCCAAAAAGTCCCCCGTGTTTGATGGCATTGAGTGAATAAGATATCTGATAAGGCTCAGGTGCATTTTCAACGCGCAGTGCTTTTGCAATACCATCGGGTAAGATGGACAAAACCATATTTTGGATGGTTCCCCACCATATTTTGATTCTTAAAATTCGATGTTCTGAGGTAAAAACAGCGACAATAAAAACAATAATAGCACCGATGACGGTGAGCATAAACAATCTTTTACTTGTGCCTGCAAAGAGTAACATAACCGCCAACGTCACGGCTAGAACAATCACTTGACCTAAGTCATTTTGCATGACGGCAATGAGATAAACCACCAAGATAAACACCGCAACATAAGGGAAGATGAGCTTGATTTCCTCTTTGAGTGATTTCTTTTTTTCATCCAATTTTCTGGCAAAACTCCAGGCAAGAAAATAGACAAATCCGATTTTAAAAAATTCTACAGGGGCAAATGAAAAACCGGGCAATCGAATCCATCTTTTGGCTCCCCCCGCACTCGTGACCATACTCTCAGGAAGATAATGCATGATGCCCATCAAGAAGAGACAAATAAAAAAGATACCAAAAGCGATAATGGTCAAACTTTTGTCCGCATTTAATTGCGAGAGCGACCACATGATGAGAATCGAGAGCATACCGACGCTAAATTGACGAATGAAAAAATGAAACTCATTGTATCCGAAATACAGATTGGTAAATACCGGCAAGGAAAGAGAAAAAACGATCCCCACAAAGATACAAAATGACACTAATATAAATAGAGTTTTATCTGCTGACATTGATCTCTTTTTTTATTTTATTTTACATCAAAAAGATTAAAAAGATGCTTGTATAAAAAGGAATGATTTTTGCTTATATTTGACATATTGAGTAAAGAGAGGATCGTATGTCATTTGAAATCAGCAAATCGTTTGGATTGATGGAGCAAGGATTAAACGCCAGAGCACTAAGACAAGAGATGATAGCGGGCAATATTGCCAATATTGATACGCCAAATTATAAAGCACGGGATATTGATTTTGAAGCCTCATTGGCACACAGTGCACAAAAGCTTTATGGAGCGCATCAAGTAGCACAGCTCAAAATGGCACAAACCAATCAAAAGCATCTCAGCGGTTATCATGATAGTGATATTTCAAAACCTACGATTTATCTCAGAGATGGTCACACACAAAGAAATGATGGCAATACGGTGGACCTTGATATTGAGACGACCGAACTGGGTAAAAATAACATGATGTTTAATGCACTATCGGCTGCTTTGAAGAAAGACAGTACGATTTTCAAAAGTGTCATTGAAGCATCATCAAGAGTATAGGAGCGTATAAATGGCATTTTTAAGTAATTTTGATATTAGTGGTTATGGACTCTCCGCGCAACGCTTCAGGATGAATGTTATCAGTTCCAATATCGCAAATGCAGATACGACTAGGACGAGTGAAGGCGGTCCCTATCGTAGGCGAGAAGTGATCTTTAAAGCGATAAATTTTGATAAAACACTCAACAATGCTATTGAAAACAGCAATAATATGTTAAAATACGAGAATCCTCTCGATGATTCGAGTGCCCCCAATGATGCTGACCCATCTGTAATGAGTGTGGCAGTCGACAAAGTCGTGAGAGACAGTAGCAATTTTAAAATGAAATATGACCCTACCAATCCTGATGCTAATAAAGATGGCTATGTGGCGTATCCCAACGTCAATCCTGTTATTGAGATGTCAGATTTGATTGAAGCGACACGGGCATACCAAGCGAATGTAGCTGCTTTTCAAAGTGCCAAATCAATGGCACAAAGCGCTATAGATATTTTGAAAGGATAATTTGATGCAAAATAGTCTTGATAAAATCTCATCATTAGGAAATCTTACTGATGCAAAAAAAGATGCTACTAAAGTGGCGCCTAGTGGAGATTTTTCAAAAGTTTTAGAAAATACACTTTCAGAAGTCAATAAAGCACAACAAGTTGGTGATAAAGCAATGGCTGATATCGCAACAGGAGAAGTCAAAGACCTACACCAAGCCGCGATTGCAATTGATAAAGCACAGATTAGTATGAAATTGATGTTAGAGGTCAGAAACAAAGCATTAAGCGCATATAAAGAGATATCCAAAACTCAGATATAAGCGTGGCACATTCTTTTTAATGCAGAGTATTAAACCTAAAACCTACAAGATACTTTTTCTTTTTTCCCTTATATTTATCGGATTTGTCATTTTTCTCAGTGCCACTTTTTATTGGGCAACAGCACCAAGACGTTTGCCGACACTCACCTACAAAGAGGTGACGCATGCGATGCGAGGTGATATCATCAGTCGGGATGATTTTAGAGTCGCGACGAGCAAAAAACTCTATAAAGTTACCGTAGATACCAGAAATATTGACCCTCAAAAAAAAGAGCTTTTTGTGAAACTCTACTCACTCTATAGCGGTGATGATGCGAGGAAAGTGCTCAAAACTATCAATAGTAGATTTGGTAGTGTGGTGCTCTCTTATAGTATTGATTCCAAAAAAGCCAAATATCTTAAAAATCTTGCACGAAAACTCTTTTCTCTCAAAGTTTTTATTAGCTATGAAGACCCAAAAACTAAAGATGACTTTATACATGGGATGAGTGTTGAGGAGAGTGGTGAAAAAAGAATTTATCCAGCAAAAGATACGTTGACGCCTGTGGTAGGCTATATCAGAAAAATAGAAAAAAATCGTATGACAACCATCACGGGGGTGAAGGGAATCGAGAAGTATTATGAAGATAAACTGGCTCCCATTCAAGATTCGATTTTAAAAGGACATCGCGATATCGCCAATACGGTGATATTAGATAGATATAGCATGTACACAAAGCGTATGGATGGATTAAACGTCTATTTAAACATCTCTTTGAAACTCCAAAAGGTCATCGAAAAAATACTCGATGATAAAAAGAAAGATTTAGAAGCACAAGAGATTATTGCTTGTGTGATGGACAGCAAAACCGGAGCGATACTAGCATTGGCGACGAGCAATAGATACAACCCAGATTTTATCAGAAGGGTGGATTATCCTTCATTAAACGTGAGTGCGATTGAGTACTCTTATGAGCCAGGGTCTGTTATGAAACCCATCACTTTTTCTTTGTTGTTGGAGGCAAATAAAGTCAATCCTTTTGACTTGGTACGCATTTTTGGAGGCAAATATCGAATCGGACGCAAGGTGATTCATGATACTCATGACTTTGAATGGTTAAGTGCTGAAGATGTCATCGTCCATTCAAGTAATGTAGGGATTTCTCAATTGGCGCAAAAGCTCGATCCTATAGAATTTTATAAGGGTTTGAAAGATTTTGGATTTTCTAAAAAAAGCGGGATTGATTTGCCTTATGAAGCCAAAGGCGCCATTCCTCCATTGCATAAATTTGAATCAGAAATTTACAAGGCCACCATCGGATACGGTTATGGGTTGGATGCCAATTTTATGCAAGTACTCAAAGCATACAGCGTCTTTAATAATAATGGCAGAATGGTGACGCCTAAGATTGCCAAACGCATCTCTTCTGATGATGGAAAGTATAATCTTGATGATTATATGTCTCAAAAACAAGTGATTCCCGTAGCCGTTGCCAAACGCATGCACAAGATTCTCATCAAAACCGTCCTCAAAGGAACAGGAAAAGCGGCGATTTACGATGGGCTTGAGATTGGTGGCAAAACCGGTACGGCACACATCGCGGGAGGAGGGGGCTATACCAATAAATATAACAGTTCATTTTTTGGATTTGCCAATGATAAAACGAGTCGATATACGATTGGAGTATTAGTGCGTGACCCGGAAAAACGGTATCACTATTATGCCTCTCAAACGGCTGTTCCGACTTTTAGAGAGATTGTGGATAAATTGGTGGAAGAAGGGTTTTTAAAACCCTCCTTATCTAATCAATAATTCTTTTTTTTGCAGATATTTCTAGTGTGATAATACTATCTTCAATAGTGCTAAGTCCATGGCGGTCGCCTGTTTGGAGAAACTGTGAAAATGCGACATGTTCTCGCAATAAAGGTTCCTCTTTTTTGACCATACATTTTCTGATGACAAATGAGTTGTTTTTTTGATATTCTGAGTATTCTGTGAGGTCTTGTGCCATCAAATCTGCTTCATAATAAGCATTTTTGGTTGCGACTTCAATGGTTCTTTTTCGAAATGGTGTCAGCCAGTTTGTTGTGATGCTTGCGACGATATCGTGTTCGAGTTTAAAGGAAAGCATCGCATTGTCTTCGTGATGGTTGTGGATTTTACGAGATCGGTAAATATTGGTTTTGACAATCTCTTGTTGGGTGATATAGCGAATGAGGTCGATATCATGAACCGATAAATCAGTCAAAATTCCTACATCAGCAATACGAGGAGGGAAGGGTCCCACACGCGTGATACCGATACTATAAATCTCATCATCTTTAATCTCTTCTTTAAGCGCACTGACGACAGGATTAAAGCGTTCGATATATCCGACGGCGACTTTAGCCTTTTTGGCATTGGCGACTTCTAAGATATCTCGGGCTTCTTCGACCGTTGAAGCGACCGGTTTTTCAATAAAGATATCTTTGCCCGCATTGAGACACTTGATGGCGACCTCTTTATGTAAAAACGTAGGGACGACGATGACGCATGCATCGATTTGGGCCGTTTCAAGCATCTCATCCACACTGGTGAAAAAAGGCTCCTCATAATCGCCTGTTTTGACAACATCACAGATAGCTACGAGTTTAAAATCTGGAATATTTTTGATGATTCTATAGTGATTTCTCCCCATAGAACCGAGTCCGATTAATGCTATATTTTTCATATGGCCTCTTTTATATTTTGCACGATGAAATCTTGTTGTTCTTGTGTCAAAAACGGACTCATCGGAAGGCTCATGATCTCAGAAGCAACACGCTCACTCACCGGAAAATCTCCATGTTTGTATCCCAAATAAGCATAAGCTTCTTGCTCATGCAATGCGATAGGATAGTGCACCGCTGTTGGAATTTCAGCTTTATTGAGTGCCATAACCAAAGCGGCTCTATCTTGTGCCCGAATGGAGTATTGTGCAAAGACGCTGGTTCTATCATCCATAATCTTAGGGGTGATAACGTGGCTATCTTGTAGCATTTCACCATAACGCGCTCCGATTTTTTCACGTAATTCAATCTCTTTTTGGAAATATTTCATTTTAACATTTAAAATAGCCGCTTGAATAGCATCGAGTCGGCCGTTGGTTCCGATGTATTTGTGCTTGTATCGCTCTTCTTGCCCGTGATTGGCGAGTGTTCTGAGTTTGTGTGCCAGAGCGTCATCGTTGGTGAAAATCGCACCGCCATCACCATAACAACCCAGTGGTTTTGATGGGAAGAAACTCGTACAGCCAATCTCACTTAAGTTGCATGATTTCTTGCCTTTATAAGTGGCACCAAAACTTTGACATCCATCTTCAACAACAGGAATATTGTGTTTTTTTGCGATGGCGTTAATCGCATCCATATCGGCGCATTGACCAAACAAAGATACCGGCATGATTGCTTTAGTGTTTTTAGTGATTTTTGCTTCTATTAATTTTGGGTCTAATGTATAAGTGGTCTCATCAATATCGACGAAAACCGGTGTCGCTCCAACGAGTGAGACGACTTCTGCTGTCGAGATAAAGGTAAAGGGTGTCGTGATAACTTCATCGCCGGCTTTAATATCTAAAGCCATCAAGGCCAAAAGCAGGGCATCGGTCCCAGATGAACACGCAATCGCATGTTTTGAACCAGTAAAGGTTGCTAAATTTTCTTCGAGTTTTGTTACATTGGGTCCTAAAATAAATTGTGTAGAATCTAATACGTCCAAAACGGCTTGATTGATTTCTGCTTTGTGCGTTTCATATTGTGTTTTTAAATCTATAAATGGTATTTTCATATATAAGCCTTTGTAAATTGAGTAGGAGAAATTATACATCAAAGTTACTTTTGTGCAGTTAAAGCTTTTGTATAATTATTGTGATAAGTAGCTTTATTTAATAGTTTTTTAGATAAAATAAGACGATTTAATACATAATTGGGGAATACGTATGGATGTTAGAGCAGAATTTTTAAACTTTTTTAAACAAAAAGGGCACACGATTGTGCCAAGTGCACCGCTTGTTCCGGACGATGCGACATTGCTTTTTGTTAACGCGGGAATGGTGCCTTTTAAGAGCATTTTCACAGGAGAAATCCCAAGACCTAATCCGCCTCGTGCGACGAGTTGCCAAACTTGTATCCGAGCCGGTGGCAAGCACAATGACTTGGACAATGTCGGCTATACGGCTCGACATCACACTTTTTTTGAAATGTTGGG
Source organism: Sulfurospirillum sp. 1612 (assembly GCF_036556685.1). Taxonomy (NCBI): domain Bacteria; kingdom Pseudomonadati; phylum Campylobacterota; class Epsilonproteobacteria; order Campylobacterales; family Sulfurospirillaceae; genus Sulfurospirillum; species Sulfurospirillum sp. 1612. The sequence goes on along the minus strand of NZ_CP140614.1, from coordinate 1,754,655 downwards.
TAATTTTTCATTTGGAGATTATTTTAAAGAAGATGCGATTGCCAACGCCTGGGAATTTGTCACTAAAGTCCTGAAATTGCCTGAAGAAAAACTTTGGGTTACGGTTCATGATAGCGATGATGAGGCTGAGACTTTGTGGCAGCGTCATGTACCGCTTGAGCGTATCAAGCGTTTTGGTGATAAAGATAATTTTTGGCAGATGGGCGATGTGGGACCTTGTGGCCCTTGTAGTGAAATTTTTATCGACCAAGGAGCAGAGCATTTTCACGGTCCAGAAGATCACATGGGTGGTGATGGCGACCGATTTTTGGAGATTTGGAATCTTGTTTTTATGCAATATTATCGCGATGAAAAGGGTGTGTTGACACCACTGCCAAAACCTTCGATTGATACGGGTATGGGATTGGAGCGTGTTGTGGCGGTTTGTGAAGGCAAACAGAGCAATTATGACTCCACGTTGTTTATGCCACTTATCAATAAAGTTGCCGAGCTTTGTGGCAAACCTTATCATTATGAAGAGGGTGCGAGTTATCGGGTGATTGCCGATCATATTCGCTCCGTAGCATTTTTACTAGCACAAGGAATCAACTTTGATAAAGAGGGACGAGGGTATGTCTTGCGTCGGATTACCAGACGTGCGATTCGCCATGGCTATCTTTTAGGTATTAAAGAGCCTTTTATGTACAAACTCTTAGATACGCTCAATGATCTCATGGGAGAGCATTATCCTTATTTAATAGAAAAGAAAGAGGCGATTAGTGAACAAATTCGATTGGAAGAAGAACGATTTTTGACCACGATTGCATCAGGATTGGAACTCTTTGAAAAAGAATTGTCCCAAACCCAAAAAATCTTCAGTGGAGCTGTGGCTTTTAAACTTTATGATACGTTTGGATTCCCGCTTGATCTCACACAAGATATGTTGCGTGAAAAAGATATGGAAGCCGATGTTGAAAAATTTGATGCCTTGATGGCGGAGCAAAAACAACGCTCCAAAGCTTCATGGAAAGGTAGCGGCGACAAAGTGGCACATGGTGATTTTAAAATATTACTGGAGCGATTTGGGGCTAATGAATTTACCGGTTATACTCAAACGCAAGATCATGTGAGTGTCGTGGCACTCTTAGATGATGATTTCACAGAAGTACAACGCTTGGAAAAAAGCGGCTGGGTGATGTTTCATCAAACACCGTTTTACGCTCAAAGTGGAGGACAATGTGGCGATAGTGGGGAAATTTCTGGATATGGCGAGGTCTTAGATACTAAGAAATTTTTTGATTTGAATCTCTCTCAGGTTGCGTTACAAAACCCTCTAGAAGTCGGGGATAAAGTCGATGTGGTTGTAGATAGTTCAAGAAAAGAGATAGAAAAACATCACTCAGCGACGCACCTGTTGCATCGTGCCTTGAGAGAAATCTTGGGAGAGCATGTTGCACAAGCGGGTTCTTCGGTTGAAAAAGACAGATTGCGATTTGATTTTTCTCATCCTAAAGCGATGAGTGAAGAAGAAATCGCCGCAGTGGAAGCACGAGTGAATGCGATGATTTTCAGTGGTGTTGATGCAAAAACAGAGATCATGAGCGTGGAAGATGCTAAGAATAGTGGCGCCATGGCACTCTTTGGTGAGAAATACGGAGATGAAGTGCGGGTGGTCTCTTTTGGTGATGTGAGCGTTGAGCTTTGTGGTGGGACGCATGTGAAAAATGTCGCCAATATCGGTAGCTTTTTTATCATCAAAGAGAGCGGCGTGAGTTCGGGTGTGCGTAGAATCGAAGCGGTATGTGGCAAAAGTGCTTATGAATTTGCGACGACGCTGAGAAATACGGTGCACAAAGCAGAAGATGAACTCAAAAACAAAGATATCTTTGTGGGCATCAATAGGCAGAAAAAAGAGATTGTACGATTGAAACAAGAGATTGAGGCCCTTAGTGCCAATGTCGGAAAAAGTATCGAGGCACAGACGATTCAAGGCGTTGATGTGATTGTTGAGCGTTTAGATGCGGGTGATATCAAAGCGAAGATTGATGATGTAAAAAATCAAAAAGATTCTGTCGCGATTATTTTATTTCAAGTGAAAAATAATAAAGTCATGATTGCAAGCGGGGTTAAAAATGCGCCGATTAAAGCAGGAGCATGGATTAAAGAAATAGCGCCAATTGTAGGAGGTGGCGGCGGTGGCCGTGATGATTTTGCTCAAGCTGGAGGTAAAGATCCTAGCCAAATCGATGCGGCAAAAAAAGCGGCATTGAGTTATGCTAAAAAAATATTGCAAGAAGATGCATGATTAATACGGTCATCGATATCTTTGAAGATTTCAGGACGCTTATTATATTCTTGCATATCATGAGTGCTTCCATATTGATTGGAAGCATGTTCGTGATGATCTTCATCGTCAGACCGGCGAGCGCGTCAGTGAAAGATATTGACAAAAAGTGTGCGAATTGCTTGAAAATCTTGAGACGGTATATCATATTTTTGATTCCGGTCATGTTGGTTGTCGTCTCAGCATCGTTTTTCATGAATGTCGGCATGGGCTTTGAATACGGTGACCCCTCCGCGATGATTATCATCCATATCAAAGAGACGATTTGGATTTTTATCGCATTTAATTTTGTTTATGCCTTTAAAAAATATTTGAATGCCAAAAAAGCATTTGAAGAACAAGACCTTTTAGTAGCGCAAGAGAACATCATTTTAATTGTAAAATATCTGATTCCGCTCAACCTTTTGGTATCGATTATCGCAGCGTATTTGGGTATTGTTATAAGTAGTTACTGATGGCATTGATTTTAGCTTCGACTTCACCCACACGCGCGATGCTTTTAAGGCAATTTGGCATCTCTTTCAAACAGATTGCGATTGATTTTGATGAAGATGCAATCGAAGCGACCATCCCGAAAGATTTTGTCTATCTTGCTACTAAAGGAAAATTAGAAGCTTATCTTGGTAAGCATCATGATAACAATCCCGTCTTATGTGCCGATACGGTCATTTGTGCGAATGGAGAAATCCTAAGAAAAGCCAAAAGTCGTGACGAGGCGAGAGAGATTTTATTAAAACAAAGTGACAATGCGGTGAGTATTATTAGCTGTTTGATGTATCAATCCCCTCATAAAAAGTTTATTGATATTTCAGAAACACGGTATCTTTTCATGCCCTTTGATATGCAAAAACTCGAAGCATACTTGAATAGTGGCGATTGGGAAGGCAAGGCGGGCGCTTGTATGGTCGAGGGATTTTGCAAATCCTACATCAAAAAAGTCGAGGGACTTCAAAGTACCGCGATGGGCTTGAGTGTCGAACGTTTGCTACCATTTTTGGAGTCACAAGATGCGGTATAGCCTGAGGCAAAATATCAAAAAACGTGTGAGAAAGTACTGAAATGTTTCAATGTGAGCACCTCAGTATCTCCTATCATGATAAGCCGTTGCTTGATCTTTCATTTCAATTTGAAAAATCTTTTGCTTTAATCGGACAAAGTGGCAGTGGCAAGAGTTTGACACTCAAAGCCATCTTGGGAATGTTGCCAGAATCTCTGAATGTTCAGATGCGTGTACATGCAGATTATGACTTAATACGGGGGCAAACCATCGCGATGATTCCACAAAATCCTTTTACCGCGCTCTCCCCGCTAACACGAATAAAAAAGCAATTTTTTATTGGTAGAGCACAGATGTTAGAATACATCAGACGTGTGGGGTTGGACGATGGCATTGTGGAGCGTTTTCCTTCTGAATTGAGTGGTGGACAACTCCAAAGAGTCATCATCGCTATGGCGCTTTCAATGCAGCCTAAACTGTTACTTTTAGATGAACCCACAACGGCCTTGGATTTATCGACTAAGAGTGCTATCTTGAAGCTTTTAAAAGTATTGCAAGAGCGAGACGGTTATGATATGTTATTTGTGACTCATGATATCGCTTCTGTAGCACATTTATGTGATGAGATTGGGATTATCAAAGCAGGACGTATTATCGAGAGTGCAACGATGGAGCAAGTGTTGCATAACCCGCAAGAAGAGTACACAAAAGAGCTGATTGGTTCTAGTTTTGAAAAGAGAGGATTTAGACAATGAAATACCTTTTGTCAATCATTTTTATTGGTATTATCGCAGTGGGTGGCATGGTTGTATATATGTATTCACAAGTTCGATTTGATGCTTATAAAATCATAGATTATAAACCCAAATTAACCACCCAAATATTTGATAGAAATCATGAGCTGGTGGCCAATATATTTGAGGGTGAAAATAGGCTGTATGTGAAATACAAAGACATTCCACCCCGTATGGTTGAGGCCTTACTGGCGATAGAAGATACTTCGTTTTTTGAGCATGGTGGTATCAATTTTGAAGCGATTTTTCGTGCTTTAATCAAAGATATCAAAGCAATGAAATTGGTCGAAGGTGCCAGTACGTTGACACAGCAGCTCATAAAAAATACAGTCCTAACTCGCAAAAAGACACTCTCAAGAAAATTGAATGAAGCCATGCTTGCTTTTAAATTAGAGAGTGTCCTCACCAAAGAGCAGATTTTAGAGCGGTACATGAATCAAGTCTATTTTGGACACGGATATTATGGTATCAAGACAGCAGCAAGAGGATATTTTAACAAAAATTTAGATCAACTCAGCCTGAAAGAGATTGCGATTTTAGTGGGCTTGCCGAGAGCTCCTAGTGCGTATGATCCCACACGACATATTGATATTTCACTGAGTCGAGCCAACCGTGTTATTTACCGAATGTTCCATTTAGGGTGGATTAGTAAGCAAGAGTACGAAAAAGCGACGCGCGAGTATCCTGTGGTTTATGACGAAACGCTCACAAAAAACAAAGCCCCTTATGTTGTCGATGAGGTGATTAAAAGATTAAGCAAAAAGTACAGTGATTTAAAAACTGGCGGTTACAAGATTTATCTTGGGTTGGATTTAAAATTGCAAGAATTAGCACGAGAATCACTGAAGGTAGGATATGATGGCATTTTGAAGCGACAAAAAGATGAAAATGCTAGCAATCTCAATGGTGCGATGATGGTGCTTGATAATAAAACCGGTGATATTAGAGCGATGGTAGGTGGGGTGGATTATACTAAAAGTCACTTCAATCGTGCCACACAAAGTAAGCGCCAACCCGGAAGTAGCTTTAAGCCTTTTATCTATTTGCAAGCGCTCAATGTCGGATACAATGCCCAGAGTAAAATCCCGGATATTTCCAGAGTTTATGTAGATAAGAAAACAGACAAGGAGTGGAAACCTAAAAATTATGAAGAGAATTTTGAGGGGATGATTACACTCAAAAATGCATTGGTGCATTCACGAAACTTGGCAACCATCAATCTGTTGGATTCTCTTGGTATGGATGATGTGCATCGTAAATTGAAAGATGAAGGATTCAAGAATTTACCCAATGACCTCTCCATCGCACTGGGGACTTTTGGAATCTCACCTTATGATTTTAGTGGATTTTATACGACATTTTCAAATTATGGTGAACGGGTAAAACCCAGATTAATTACGAAGATTATCAATAAATTTGGTGATGAACAAGACTTTGGCGTCCAAAAAACGAAGATTACTTCTCCCGCTCAAGCTTATCTCATGATTGATATTCTCAAAAGTGTTGTCTCAAGAGGAACCGGACGGAAAGCCAATGTCAAAGGCGTCGAAGTTGCGGGGAAAACGGGTACAACCAATCGCTATGTTGATGCGTGGTTTTGTGGCTTTACCCCTGATATCGAAGTCGTGACGTGGTATGGTAATGATGATAATACTCCCATGGGGCGTGGTGAGACCGGGGGACGAAGTGCGGGGCCTTCATTTAAACATTTTGTGCAAAATTATCTGCGTCTTTATCCACAAACGCAACGAAGATTTAATGTGCCAGATGGGGTCAAGTATAAAACCTCACATAATACAAAGCTTTATTTTACCGATACATCTCCATTACCAAGTGGGCAAAATCCAGAGAATCAAAACCAAGGCAATTTGATTTTTTGAAAGCTTACATGAGAGAGTACAGATGAAGGAGCACCGATGAGTAGTGAGATGATTTTGATGAGTATCTTGATAGTGTGTCTCTTGATTATAGTGTGTTTAATCGGAGCATTATTCTTTATCAAACATAAACATGACCAAGTTGTGAAGAGTTTGCGTAGAGAAAACAATGAGCAAAAGATACATCACTCTGTTTTGGAGTCACAATTACAAAATACGCAAAGCACGCTTGAGAGAGTTGAAAATAGACTAGCAGAGGCACAAGATAAAATTTATATTTTAAATTCTGAAAAATCAAAAGCTGAAGCAAGATGGCAAGCACAACAAGAGAGCCATGAAAAATTGCAAGAAGATTTTTTATCACAAAGTCAAAAATTAGAACTCCGTCTTAATGAAATAATGCAAAAAAATCTGGATTTGAAAATTAAGAAATTCGATGCCACATCACTGCAATCCATGCATGATATTTTGAAGCCATTCAAAGACAATCTAGATGATTTCAAGCACAAAATTGAAGCCTCGCAAGAGCACGCGACAATCAAGTTTGCCAAACTTTCAAAAGAGATTGAGCAGGTAACCAAAGCGGGAATGCACATCGGTAAAGAGGCGGAAAATCTAGCCCAAGCACTCAAAGGTAAAAAACAGACACAAGGCAGTTGGGGTGAGATGATATTGGAGAGTGTTTTGGAGTATTCGGGACTTCACTATGGGACGCATTACATCACGCAAGAGAGCTATAAAGATGAATCAGGCAAGATGAAGCGTCCGGATGTGATTATCAAATTGCCACAAGATCGCTCCATTATTATCGATTCCAAAGTCTCTTTGAATGATTATGACCGCTACATCCGAGCTGAGAGTGATGAGGCACGAATGATTGCGTCCAAGGGCGTGGTGAGTGCTTTTAAAAATCATATTGATACACTAGATTCCAAAGATTATGCCCATTATCAAGTCGGCACATTGCAGTATGTTTTTATGTTTGTGCCTATTGAAGGGGCGTTTGCTTTGGCCGTGCAGGAAAATCCTGATCTTTATGAATACGCGCTTGATAAGCATATTGCGATTGTGAATCCCTCTACTTTGACGGTATCTTTGCGGACTATTTATCTGTATTGGCAAAGTGAACAATCCAATTCAAATGCCCTCAAAATGTTCCAAGTCGCGGGAAAACTTTATGATAAGATGGTCAATTTCGCCGATAATTTTAACCGAGTCGGTGATCAAATTCAAACACTTGAGCACACTTATGAAAAGGCAAAAACACAATTAACAGAGGGGGGTGGCAATGTCATGAAACGTGTAGAAGAGCTCAAGACATTGGGAGCAAAAACAACCAAGTCACTCAAAAGTACGAAACTAAATTATGATGATTTCGATGCCGATGGCGTTGATGTTATTGAAAGCAAAAAGGAGTAGGACACACTAAAGAGTGTGCCCTAAATGATTAGCAAGAGTAGGTTGATTTAAATTCAAAGGCAGTCGGTCTTGCTTCATCTGGCCAGACTTGTGTTTGGAATTTATAAGTTTTATACACGTTCAAAAATTCAGGTGTCATGACCGTTTTAAGATAGTCATTATCTTTAATCAATGATTCCAATGCTTCACGTAATGTGTGTGGCATTTGTTCGATTCCTTTTTCTCGGATTTCATCAAGACTCAATTCAAATAAATCTTCATCCATAGGACCTACGGGTTCATATTTGTTTTTGATACCATCAAGTCCTGCAAGCAAGAGTGCTGTAAAGGCTAGGTAAGGGCATGCTGTTGAATCTGGGAATCGCATCTCAGCTCGGACAGATTTTTCACCCGCACCATAAGGAATACGACAACTTGCACTTCTATTTTGAGAAGAGTACGTCAAGATTGAAGGCGCTTCAAAACCAGGAATTAATCTTTTATAAGAGTTGGTTGATGGATTGGTAAAGGCAGCAACACTTTGTGCGTGTTTGAGGACACCACCGATGTAATATCGTGCCATGTCGCTAAGATTTCCATATTCGCCTGCTTTGAAAAATAGGTTTTTACCGTTTTTCCAGATTGATTGATGTACATGCATACCATTACCATTATCACCATAAAGTGGTTTTGGCATAAATGTCGCTGTTTTGCCATTAAGATGTGCGACCATTTTGACGACATATTTGTATTTTTGTACATTATCAGCGGCTTCTACTAACGTACCAAATTTGACACCGATTTCACCTTGTGCTTGTGCTACTTCATGATGTACCACAAAGGTTTCAAGTCCAATTTGTTCTAATACTTGTACCATTTCTGCTCTTAAATCGACCATTGAATCGGTTGGTTGACATGGAAAATACCCACCTTTTGTGCCAGGTCTGTGGCCGGTGTTGTATCCATCAGGATAGGTAGTACCATAGTTCCATTCACCTTCTTCTGAATCCACTTCATAATACGCACAGTTAATATCATCACGAATTTTTACATCATCAAAAATAAAAAATTCATTTTCAGGACCAAAATAAGCGACATCGCCCAGTCCGGTTTCTTGTAAATGTGCTAATGCTTTTTTTGCGATACTTCTTGGGCATTTTTCATAAAGTTCACCTTTGTAGATATCAAAAACATCACAAAATACTACGATGGTAGGATCTGCTGTAAATGGATCTAAAAATGCAGTTTCTGCTTCTGGTTTCAAAAGCATATCTGATTTGTTGATAGGCTGCCATGCATCGATAGATGAGCCATCAAATGGAATACCGTGAGAAAGAGATTCTTCCTCTATCGCTGAATATTTATATGAAAGATGATGCCATGCGCCTTTGATATCTGTAAATCTAAAATCAACGAATTCTACTTCATTCTCATCACAATATTTAAAAAAACCTTTTATATCTTTAACAAATTTTCCCATGAATGCTCCTCGCAAGTTTTATTTTATTAGAAGTATATCAAAAATTCTCAAATGCTCCGTAACGAGGGTGATTAAAATTTAACCATTTTTCTCTCGCGATTTTCAAAAATTGCACATTTTTTGTACCCGTAGGTTTTTGCCAATGCCATGGCTTCTTCTTTTTTGTAGTTGATGTCCTCTATTTTGTGGGCATCTGAGCTAAAGGTGATAGGGATATCATGATAGGCTAGAAGTTCAATAATCTCATGTGATGGGTATAATTCTTGAATCGGTTTTCGGTATCCTGCTGTGTTAAATTCTACGACCATATCGGCTTTTTTAATCTCTTTGATGGCCTCTTGCGCTATGAGTTTAATCTCTTTTTTGGGTAAAAAATTGAAGACTTTAATCAAGTCAATGTGTCCGACAATATCAAACAATCGACTCTTTGCCATCTGCGTAATAGCACCAAAATAAGCTTCCCAAATTTCGTCAATATCTCTATCTTTGTACCCACCGATAAATTCAGGATTATCAAATCCCCATCGGTTGATAAAATGTACCGAACCAATCAGATAATCCACATCCGAACTCAGTACTCTAGGGTCAATCAAGCCTTCGAGAAAATCCACTTCATAAGCAAATAAAATTTTAATGTCATCATGATACTTTTTTTTGGCCGCTAAGACCTCGGCTTCATACTGCGCCATTTGATCAAAACGCATGCGATATTTTTCATCAAAATTCATAGGGGCATGATCTGAAAATCCAAAAACATCGATTTTATTTTTTATCGCTGTTAGGACAAAATCCTCGATGCTTCCCTCAGCATGATTGCATAAAGTAGTGTGATTGTGCATATCGACTATCATATTTTTTCCTTTTAAAGTAGAATTATATGAAAAGTTAACTATAATTAAGCATAAAATGTTTAGGAGCGGATCATGACACAAGAAGAACTTGATGCTTTGATGGCCGGAGGCTTGGAAGATTTCGAAAATGATATGACAGAAGCCACACCCCCTGCATCTTCGCCAAACGAAGAAGAACAAGAACAAGAGCACGATCATTGTGGCGCAGAATCGTATAAAATGGATGCCAATAAATCTTGGCCACCACCACCACCGACTCAAGAGCACAAGATGGTATCACAATTGGATGATGTAACAAAAGATTCTGAAAAAAAAGCAACAGAGATATTTGACAAACTCGAATCTATGAGTGAAGTTTTGACGCAAATGCATGCAGATTTCTCTCTCGTTTCACCGCTTTTAGAATCCAATATGGCACTTTTTGAAAAGTTGATTGATAAATTTCCAAACATCAGTCAATTTGGCACTGCGCGTGACAACACGCAACAAGTCCAAGAGATCATCAAAACATTGGTAAATCATACTCAAAAAGCAGAAGATGATATTATCAATGTGATGGATATCATGCAATACCAAGATATTCACAGACAAAAAATCGAGCGGGTTATCAATGTCATGAGAGCACTGAGCAAATATATTAGTCTACTTTTTGAAGGCTCCATTGATGATACGAAACGTGTTGGGTCTGCGGTGCATATTGCAGGAGATGAGAGTACGGATGATTTGGTCACCAGTGAAGATATTGAAGCAATAATTGAGAGTTTAGGGAAGAAAAAATAAGTGCGTACTATTGAATTATTATCACCAGCAGGAAATTTTGAAAAATTAAAAATTGCATTAGCGTATGGCGCAGATGCCGTATATGCGGGAGTGAGTCACTTTTCACTTCGCATACGATCGGGCAAAGAGTTTACTTATGAGAGTTTTGAAGAAGCGATTGTTTATACGCATGCACGGGGCAAAAAAATTTATGTCACTATCAATGGATTTCCTTTTAATGCACAAATTGAATTGTTAAAAAAGCATATTGAAAAAGTGGCAGCGATGAATCCTGATGCCTTTATCGTGGCCGCACCGGGAGTGATTAAGTTAGTGAAAGAGATTGCTCCGCATATTCCGATTCATCTCTCTACTCAGGCCAATGTCTTGAGTTATCTTGATGCTGAGATTTATTGGGATTTGGGTGTTAAGCGTATCATTGCGGCGAGAGAAGTGAGTCTGAAAGATTTGAAACAAATCAAAAAGCATCTGCCCGAATTAGAGCTTGAAGTTTTTGTTCACGGTTCGATGTGTTTTGCTTATAGTGGACGTTGTTTGATTAGTTCGCTTCAAAGCGGGCGCGTGTCAAACCGAGGTAGTTGTGCCAATGATTGCCGATTTCCATATACGATGTATGCCCACAATGAAGCCAGTGGAACACTCTTTAAAATAGAAGAGAGCGAAGAGGGTACGCATATCATGAATGCCAAAGATCTCAATCTTAGTGCGTATGTTGATGATATTTTAGACAGTGATGTGATTGATTCACTCAAGATTGAAGGGCGAACCAAAAGTACCTATTATGTGGGCTTGACGACCAAGACGTATCGCATGGCGATTGATGATTATATGCAGGGTCAATTTGATGCCAAAAAGTATGAAAAAGAACTCTCCAGTACGAAAAATCGTGGCTTTAACGATGGCTATTTGGTCAAACGACCGTATGAGAAAAACGATAGCCAAAATTTAGAACACTCTATTAGTGAAGGGACCCATCAAGTCTATGCTATGGTGAATGAAGATGGTATGCATTGCTTGGCCAAGGATAAATTGGAGCCTAATGTGGTGTATGAATTGGTCTTGCCAAAGAGTAATATAGAAGAAATTGATAATGAATTTGGTAAAATTTACAAAGATGAATCAGGTTGGTGTATTGTATTTAAAAAACTCCAAAGTCAAAATGGCAAACTTTTTGAAGCGATTCACAGTGGCAACACCCATGCCATAGTATTGCCAGGCGTATTACCGGCATTTACATTTTTGAGAAAAGAAAATATATAAAACGAGGAAAAGAGCAACCATGAAATTTGTATCGATTATATTGGGAAGTAAAAGTGATTATGAGGTCATGCAAGAGTGTGCTAAAATCTTAGAGAAATTTAGTGTGATGCACGAATTCATCATCTCCTCTGCACATAGAAGTCCGGAGCGTACCCACACATATGTCAAAACAGCAGAAGAAAAAGGCGCACAAGTTTTCATCGCAGCAGCAGGGATGGCAGCCCATCTTGGGGGCGTAGTAGCCTCATTGACGACCAAACCCGTGATAGGCGTACCGATGGAGGGCTCGACTCTAGGTGGCATTGATGCTCTGTTGTCTACAGTGCAAATGCCCGCGGGAATGCCAGTGGCTACCGTAGCGATTGGTAAAGCCGGCGCGATTAATAGTGCGTATCTTGCCATGCAAATTTTAGCACTTGAAGATGAGGAGCTAAAAACGAAACTACTCGAAGATAGAGTATTGAAGGCAAAAAAAGTTGAGACAGATTCCGCATCGCTAGAGGCGATACTGTAAAAGGGAACGCTATGCAAAATTGGCTGGAGATTGAAGAGTTTAGTAAATTGGTTCATTTGAATCTTAGTACGATTGAAGAGATGATTGCCAAAGGTCGTTTGAGTGTTAAAGAAGAAAATGGCAGACGATTTATTGAAGCCATTGGCGCATCGCGTTCTTTGGTGCAACAACCTCAAAATGACAATATCAATGCCCCCTCTTTACCGGGAGCTGATTTTATAGAAAAGACAATCGGTACGATCTTGAATCTTCATGAAAAAGTGCTCGATGCCAAAGATGAAACGGTTGATGCACTAAAGAGTGAGAATAAGTTTCTCAAAGAGGCACTCTTCTCGATGCAAGAACTTTATGATAATGATCGAAAGACGATTGAGACTTTGAATGAACAGCTGAAATACTCACAAGAAGAGTTAGAGTTCACGAAAAGAAAATACAAGATGATGTGGAATAAAGTCATAGAAAATTACAAACCAAAAGAGTAGCCAAGAGTGGAGCTACTCTGTGTAAGCGTAATTTTTTGGACGGGTTCAAAAATATAGACCGATAGAAGCGATACTTCACACGGTGAAAACTTGAGTGAGAAATTAAATGAAAAAGGATGATGAAATTGTTAACGTTTAGTGAGATGCTATTAAAATTACAAACATTTTGGCAGGAAGAGGGATGTACGATTGTACAACCTTATGATATACCAGCAGGAGCCGGCACGTTTCATAATGCCACGTTTTTAAGAAGTCTTGGGGATAAACCTTGGGCGACTGCTTATGTGGCACCGAGTCGTAGACCGACTGATGGACGATATGGAGAAAATCCAAACCGCTTGGGTGCTTATTATCAATTTCAAGTTCTAATCAAACCCAGCCCTGATAATATTCAAGAGATTTATTTGCGAAGTTTGGAAGCGTTGGGATTGGATCTTAGCCAGCATGATATTCGTTTCATTGAGGACAATTGGGAATCTCCAACATTAGGTGCATGGGGATTGGGATGGGAGATTTGGTTAGATGGTATGGAAGTGACCCAATTTACCTATTTTCAACAAGTCGGTGGTATTGCTTGTGATCCGGTTTCTGTAGAGATTACCTATGGGGTAGAGCGATTGGCGATGTATCTACAAGAAAAAGATTCCGTTTATGATTTGATATGGAACGAAAATTCCAAAGGAGTGACGACATATGGCGATGTTCACAAACGTAGTGAGTATGAGTTCTCCACGTACAACTTTGAAGTCGCTGATGTCAAGATGCTTTTGGAAATGTTTGACAATGCGCGCGCGGAGTGCAAGCGATGCTTGGAGAAAAAAATCGCACTGCCAGCTTATGATTACTGTTTGATGGCCTCTCATATTTTCAATGTTTTGGATGCACGAAAAGCCATATCTGTGACCCAGCGCCAAAATTATATCTTAAAAATCAGAGAACTCGCCAAAGGGTGTGCTTATGAGTACAAAGAAAGTCTCGATGCAAATTCGTGAGATTTATGATGTCTTAAACCGCCTCAGTCCTTTTGACTTGCAAAGCGAGTGGGACAATAGCGGGTTGATTTTGGGTGATTATAATCATGAAATAGAACAGATTTATTTGAGTTTAGATATTGATGCGGCTTTGATTGATACGGTTGCTGAAAACTCGCTGATTATCACCCACCATCCTTTGATATTTCGAGGATTAAAAAAGATTAATTATGCGCTTTATCCTTCAAATTTGATTCAAAAAATGGTACAAAAAAACATCGCTTTGATTTCGATGCATACGAATTTTGACAAGACTCACTTGAATCGTTTCGTCGCACATGATATACTCGGTTATGATATTGTATCGGTGGATGAGTTTATTTGCTATGTTCACATCGATAAAATGTTTGATGACTTGTGTGAGGATTTGAAACGTGCCTTAGGAATAAAACATTTGCGGGTAAGTGGTGAGAATAAATTGATTAAAACATGCGCCATTACCACAGGATCGGGAGGAGATTTGATTGCAAATGTGGATGCAGATTGCTTCTTGAGCGGTGATTTTAAATATCACCAAGCCCTCGAAGCGAAAGAAAATGGTTTGTCTTTGATAGACATTGGACATTTTGAAAGTGAGAGGTTTTTTGGAGAGTGTTTGGCTCCCCATTTGAAAAATTTGCCATTAAAGGTTATAATGTCAAATTCAAAAAATCCGTTTGATTATAGATATGGACACAAAAAAGCATGAATAAGTATTTAGAACAATTGATTGAGTTGTCAAGTATTGACAAAAGTATAGATGGATTTGAGCCTAGAGTTCAAAAAATAGAAAAATCTTTAAAAATTTCTTTGGAAAAAGAGAGCAAGATTAAATCAAATATCAAAATTTTTGAAGAAGAGATTAAAGAATCCGAACTCAAAAAAGGAAAAAATGAGATACATTTGAGTGAGTTATCGGATAAATTGCAAGAACTTTCCAAAAAATCCTCCATTGTAAAAACGGCCAAAGAAGTCAAAGCCTTGCAACTTGAAGAAGAGATTGCAAAAGAGCAATGTGATTTTGCCAATGAAGAAATCGAACGATTGGACAGTTATATTGAATCTAGAAATAAATCTATAGAAGAAGAACAAGCCAAACTTGAAGTAATCTCTCAAGAAGTGGAAACGATTCGTGATTCTATCTCAGAAGAATTGGCTGCGATCGAAAAAGAGCGTGAAGCGGTTTATGAACACAAACAAAAATTGCTACCTCAAATCGATCAAAAAATCTTGACATTTTATGAAAAAATCAGAAAATGGGCAGGTAATACCGCTGTGGCTCCTGTAAGAAAACAAGCTTGTTATGGATGTTTTATGCGACTTAATGACAAGGTATATGCTTCTGTTCTAAAACAAGAAGATATTGTGACATGCCCACATTGTGGTAGAATTCTCTATAAAGAGACACAGGAAAACGAATAAAAGTCTTTATATATTATACGGCGGTATTGTGTCTTTATATCATCGCAATACCGTTTCTCTTATACCTTAGTTTCAAGAGCAAATACCACCACTCCATCCCGGCACGATTTTTTTTGAGAAAAAACCCAAGATTTACCCATCATGATATTTGGTTTCATGCGTGCTCTTTGGGCGAAGTCAATTCACTAGAGACCATTATTGAGCGATTAGAAGGGTATGATGTGGATTTGAGTGTGACGACACAGACGGGTTACAACCGAGCAAAAAATATAAAAAATTGTGATGTTAGATACCTCCCTTTTGAGATTTTCTTACCGTTTTGGATTAGCAAACACAAGACATTAGTAGTCACAGAGGCAGAACTTTGGCCTTTGTTATTTTATGTGGCTAAGGCCAAAGGGATAAAAACAATTTTATTAAATGCTAGGATTAGCGACCACTCCTATCACTCTTATAAAAATTTTTCGTGGTTTTATCGCTGGGTTTTTGCTCAGGTTGATAAGGTCTTTGCGCAAAGTGAAGAGGATGAAAATCGCTTGCGAGAATTGGGAGCACGCGATGTGGAAGTGTTGGGAAATATCAAAACCTTCTCACAGCCAAAAGTGAGCAAAACGTATGCAAAACCCGATAAAAAAGTGATCACCATAGCCAGTTCTCATGAAGGAGAAGAGGCGTTGATTTTAGAATCTTTGAAGCAGCAAGCAGATGAGATGTTGCTCGTCGTCCCCCGTCATCCGGAACGATTTAAATCCGTCGAGGTCTTATTGCGAGAATATGCCAAGCGTCATCATCTTAGTTTTTCCAAACTAAGTGACAGCAAGAGCGTGGATGCAGATGTTGTTTTGTGTGATAAGATGGGTGAGTTGATTAATCTGTATCCCATCAGTGACGTGGTGCTGTTGTGTGGTTCTTTTATCGATGGAGTGGGCGGGCACAATCCACTCGAACCTGCATTTTTTGAGAAGAAAATCATCAGTGGTCCTTTTGTCTTTAATCAAAAGGCCCTTTTTAAAAAGGTTTCAAATATCAGAGTATGCTCACTAGAAGAGCTCGGCACGATAGATTTTAGTACCATTAAGCATTCTAAAATCTTGCAAAGTGGAGCATTAGAGACGCTCTTGCAACATATAACCGGAGAACACAAATAACAATGGAAAAAGAAAAAGCATATAAATTATTGGCCATGCAAGAGGGGATATCCAACCGCGTGGCAAAAGAGTTGATTGACCGAGGATTGGTCTATTGCCAAGGTAAGAAAATCAATGTAGCACGAGGTCTTTTAGAAGCAGATGCAAAATTTCGCGTTGAAAAGTTAGCCGAAGTCAAAGTCATATTTGAAGATGAGTTTTTGATTGCTGTGGACAAACCGGCATTTCTCACCTCTGATGAGGTCGAAAAAAAGTTTGATGCCAAACTCTTACACCGTCTTGACAAAGGGACAAGTGGCGTGGTCTTGCTTGTAAAGGATGAAACCTTTCAAAAAGAGGCGATTAGCGCTTTTAAAAACAGAACAGTGTATAAAGAGTATCTTGCTGTAGTGAGTGGCAAGATTGTCGAGCCCATCAGTGTTAATGAGCCGATTATCAGCATTAAAAAAGGCAATATTGTTTATAGTAAAATCAGCAAAAATGGCAAAGATGCCATCACGCACATCACGCCGATGATGGTGGAGGGCAAACAATCCAAAATCAAAGTTGTCATCGAAACAGGCCGAACACATCAAATACGCGTGCATCTCAAAAGTCTTGGATTTCCAATTCTTGGTGATACTACCTATGGCGGCAGAGAATCCAAGCGCTTGATGTTGCATGCCCATAAAATCTCACTCTTAGGATATGAATTTATCAGTCCTGAACCCAAAGAGTTTGCGAGGTTTGCCGGATGATGATGATAATACCGGTGGCTTCAAAAGATCTCGATGAACTTGCCATTTGTCCTCTAAAAGATCGCGTCTCTTGGATGGGAATCCTCCTTGAAGGTGGTACCATCAAAGAGCAAGGTTTTTATGATTCACATAGCGCCATACCAGAGTTAGTAGATTATATTATCGTACAGCATCAAGAAGAAGAGGTACGTCCCTTTCAAGATGAGGGTATTGAAGTGTTGGTGGCGCCGACTCAAAGATTTGTTGATGATATTGTTGAAGCTTTTATTTTTAAAGAATTGCATCAATTAGGAGCTTAATATGTATGATATTGGAATGTTGTTTGAAGTGATTCCTCCTCATCCGGGACAAAATATCGCCCTGATTGTCGATGATGCTCATCATGAGAGTGTATCAAAACTAGTCGATTTCAGTCATACTATTGAGGCGAACCTTTATATCAAATATTTACAGATGCCTCATGCCTATCATGATGCGTTGATTCATGAAGAATCTTTTTCTTTTGACAATGCGGTTTATAATAGCAAATCTCTTCAATACGATTTTTTATTTTTATTAGCGGACTTGGATGATGTGAGTAGGTTAAAAGAGATCTCAAAAAAGATTTATCGTGCGATTAAAAATGCAGCCAATCTCTTTATCGTAGTGAAAAAGCAAGATGCCGATATGGTTGCTATGCTGTTGGAAGAGAATAATTTCGTGGCGATTAATACTATCGATTTAGATGCCGAATATGATGCTATTTCTGCTAAAAAAATGCACGGTTGGATGAGGGTATAACCGGACTATTTTAAAATGATAACTTAATAACAACTTAATAAAAATATTAGTATAATAAATGAATATCCCTTCAGGAGTGGTTATCATGATACGTATTTTTGTCATTCTCTTGGTTCTGTGGGCGCAGACTTTAGAGGCTAAAATTCCAGAGCGTTATTCTAGTAGTAAATATTGTGTGGGGTGCCATGTTCAACAAGGCAAAGATTGGAAAAGTACATGGCATTCGAGGTCCAATAGGAGTTCTAATATTCTTTATGCCAAGGTATTAGATTATATGGCTTCAATGAGTTATAAAAGCGCAGAAGATTTAGAAGTAAATTGTGCGCAATGCCACAGTCCAAAGATGGGCGTAAAAAAGGTGGATGCTTCTTATGCGATTTCAAAAGCTTTAGGCATTGAAACCCAAGAGACAAAAGCAGTTCATCAAGCAATTCATAATGAAACAGCACAAGATGGAATTTCTTGTATTATCTGTCATAATATTGCCAATATCAAGCAAACACACCATCTGAATACCCGTGGTTTTGAAGCGGTGACTTTTGGGCCGAGTAACGTGATGTCAGGGCCTTTTAAAGAGAGTCATCGGACAACCTATCATAAAATGGTTCAGAAAAGTTACTTTAGAGATGATGTGAATACTTTGTGTAAAGTCTGTCATGATGGATACAAAGAAAAAGGGGTCTACTTTTATGCTACGGGATTAGAATACGATTCTGTTAAAAGTGATCAAAAATGTGTCGATTGTCACATGTCAAAACATGAAAAAAGTATCATCGCCCCTATCGTACAAGGAAAAGTCAAAGCCGTTGAGAGAGAGACTCGAGCGCATCTTTTCAAGGGGGCTAGAAATAGCGATATTCTCAAAAGTGCTCTGAAACTCCAAACATCAAAACATAATGATACATTGCTGTTAGATTTGGAGAATATCACGCCACACAAACTCCCCACAGGTTTTACCGGACGCGAGATTGTGATTGAAGTCTCATATTATCAAAATTCCAAACGATTAAAGACGTTAATCAAACGCATCAATACGCTCTATGTTGATAAGCATGGCGCTGAAACATTGGCATATATCGCGACGAAAATGGCTTCAGATACACGGTTAAACCCTTATGAAAAGCGAACATACAAACTCAAAATTCCAACCGGAGCAACGCAAGCAAAGGTTGCGATTTGGTACCGCTTGGTCAAAAAAAGCTTGGTACCACTTTTACATATCAAAGATCCAATATTTGTGAAAAAATACCCTATTATTGATACTGATATCGCGTTATAAATACGAAGCGGCTTGTAGAAAGTCTTGGACAATGTGTTCAGGACTTTCTAGCCCAACAGAAACGCGTATCAACCCTTCATTGACACCTAAGAAACGTTTTGCTTCAGGAGAAAATTCTCTAAAGATGGTGCTATCCATATGGAGTGCCAATGTTCTGTTATCACCGATATTGGCCGTTAATGTGACCCTTTTGAGCTGATTTAAAAGTGCATAGGCGCGAGCTTTGGTATGACAATCAATCGTAAAGATAGGACCACAACCTTGAGCAAAATGCTGTACATATCTATCATGATGTTTATCAGTCTTTAAAGAGGGGTGATGGATGACGATTTTATGACCAATGGAAGCATGCAGTTGGGTGACTATCTGTGTCAGGTTTTCATTGACACGTGGCATTCTGAGTGCTAGCGTTTCAAGACCCAGAAGCGTTAAAAAAGACCCAAAGGCATTGGCGCTCATCCCCATATCGCGCAGCGCTCTTTTTTTGGCAATCCCCATCAAGGCCTTCTCCCCCAATTTTTCAAGCAGGGGATGGATATCATGATACTTCTTGTTTTGAAGTTTATCACCCGGGGTGTATTTTCGAAAGACAGCGATGCCCCCCAGTGCGGCACTATGCCCACTCATATTTTTGGTTGATGAGTGGATGACGATGTCTGCTCCTAATTGTAAGGGTTGTACCAAAAGAGGAGTGGCGGTATTGTCAACGACGAGTAATGTCTGGTAGGTGGCACATAAATTTGCAATCTTTTGGAGATCAGGCAGACGCAAAGACGGGTTGCCCACACTCTCCATCAACACCATCTTGATTCCAGCTTGCAAACGCGATTCTAGGTGTGCAAAATCATCCACGTCGCAAAAGCTATTTGTAATACCAAAGCGACGCAATGTTTCATCAACCAAAGAGTACGTTCCTCCAAAAAAACCACCGATACAAAGAATTTCATCTCCTGCTTTTAAATACGCAGTCAATACCATAGAGAGTGCGCCCATTCCAGATGAGGTGGCAATCGCACCTACGCCGCCTTCTACAAGGCTCACAACAGATTCTAATTTTGCATTGGTGGGGTTTCCGACTCTAGCATAAAGTGGGAGATTTTCTCTCCCCGCAAAAATGGCCTCAGCTTCGTTGGCATCGCGATATCCATAAGAAGCAGATGGCGTGATTGTTGGTGCGGTTGCTCCGACTTTGTCACCAATATGTTGTACCAATAGCGTATTATAATAATCAAAATCTACCATCGGGCACTACTTTTTTAGCAATTGCAACAGTTGATACACTTTGCATCCGACACAATAATTAAATAGTGCCTCAAGAAGGGCACACACAACTAAGATACCTGCAATCACAGCACCAAGTACGAATGATCCTCCTGCATATAAAATGCTGAGTGAGAGTGAAAAAAAGAGTCCAATAAAAAGGGCAAAGCGCTTGGGTGCTTCATCGGTCATCTCGGGTTTGATATGAAGTGTTTCTATGATAAATTTGCCAATCAAATGGATGGGACTGAGATTGGGAAGACGCAATGCTCTAATCGAAAAATCATATAATAAAATGAGTGCAAATATCGGCATGGTCGTGATCAGTAAGAGCATGCCTAAGAGGACAACTTGAATCGAATAAACACGTACCAGATTGCCATTGATTTTTCGGTTTGATATCGGGCATGATTGTGACATAGGTAATCCTTCATATATTAGAAATTATTATGAATTATAGCTAAATAATTTTTAAAGTCAAGTAAATCTATAGATTTAATATATTTAATTCTCTTTTGGCATACCACAGGATAAAAAAAGCAGACAACCAAATCATCATGACAATACCATACCAATAAAAAATAAGAGGCATAGAAAAGTATTTTAACGCACTAAAAAGTAAAATGGGGACAATCAATTGCCGCGCCAAACTCAGATAGACCAAAAGGGCTGGTTTTTTGATGCCTTGAAGCAACGAGATATTGATAAAGACAAGCATATAAGCGTACAAAGAGGTTGCTGCGGCGTAGAGGTATCCCAATCCCGCGGAAATAACCTGTGAATCTTTTGTAAAAATAAGCATCAAATCCCTACCAAACAGATAGATAAGAATCATCCCTAAAATCCATAATATCAAGCCAAGTTTTTGCGCATAATCGACAGTCTCTTTGATTCTTGTGTATAATTTGGCGCCATTATTTTGAGAAACGATGGATAAAACGGCCACATTGATACCGATGCTCGGCAATAAAAAGATTTGTTCGATTCGCACCGATATACCATAAGCAGCCACGACATGTTTGCCAAAAATCGCGATGAAATACGTGATGATAAACATCCCTAAGGCCATCAATAGCATATTGGCAGTCGGGGGCAAGCCTTGTTTGACAAATGCATACAATATCGTACTATCAAATTTGAATCGTGGCATATTTTTTAAAAGATACGAACGTTTTAGATGGATAAATAAATAGACCATGCCTATAAATTCGATGATAATCGTGGCCAATCCAATCCCTCTCACTCCCATAGCTGGGATACCAAATCCTCCTTTGACAAACCAGTAATCCAAAAGGGTATTTAAAAAAAATCCAAAAATTAAAAAATTTCGAAAGACTTTTGTATTGCCAATAGCGATGAGGATGGCATTGGTAAAAAAGACGGCAATAAAAAATGATGACCCATAGATAATAATATTAATATAAGCAAGGGCCTCTTTTAAGTAGGCGCCATGAGCTCCTAAGAGTCTCATGAGATAGGGTGCAAAAAAGAGTCCGATAATACACAGTGTCACTGATAAGACAACAAACAATATAAACGAATGCATGACCATTTGTTTGGCATGGTCTTTGTTGTTTTCTCCAAGAGCGTTGCCAATCAGGGCGGTGACCCCTTGACTCATCCCACCAGCGAGTGCAATTATCATGAAGAAGATAGAAAAAGTCAAAGAGAGTGCGGCGACTGCTTGTGTTGAAATTTGACCGGCAAAAAAAGTATCGGTTACGTTGAACATCGTCTGAAAAACATAGCCGATGGCTGAGGGTAAGGCAATGGCATGAAGATGTTTCTTTACAGAGCCTTGAGTGAGATCGGTATCCATGGTATTGTTCTCTTTCCTGATTGATATTTATTGGATGAATTATAGTTAAGTTTTCTTAATAATGAGTCCTGACAAAGAGGGTATTATATTTTCTTTTATCTAACTTAAAGCAATTTTTGTGTACTATTGCATTCCTTTAATGGGGTAATACGCATTAAATATATATAAAAGGATAGGTATTGTTTGGAGTTTTAACTGATTCGTTTAAGACCGCTATTAACAAAATTCGATTTGCAGATGACGAAAAGTCTTTGAAAAAAGCCTTGGATACGCTCAAAAAATCATTGTTAAAAGCTGATGTTCATCATAAAGTCGTCAAAGACCTTTTGAGAACCGTAGAATTAGAAACAAAACAAGCGGGCATTGGACAGCTAAATTTTTTAAAATCTCTCAAAACAAACTTAAACACCATCCTAAGCGCACCAGGAAGACAAGGATTTGTCTTTTCTTCTAAGCCTCCAACGGTGGCTTTGATGATTGGTCTGCAAGGAAGTGGTAAAACGACCACTACGGTTAAATTAGCAAATTATCTCAAGCAACGACAAAAGAAAGTCTTGATTGCGGCGTGTGACTTACAGCGATTGGCAGCAGTGGAACAACTCAAGCAACTGTGCGAGCAAAATGAGATTGATTTATATGCAAATGAGCAAGAATCAAATCCCGTCAAAATCGCTAAAGAAGCGTTGAAAAAAGCCAAAGCAGGATTGTATGATGTGTTGATTGTGGATACCGCAGGACGCTTGGCAATTGATGAAGAATTGATGCAAGAATTAGGCGATGTAAATAAGGCGCTAGACCCGGATGAAGTCTTTTATGTAGCGGACTCTCTCAGTGGACAAGATGCGGTACGCAGTGCTAATACCTTCCATGAAAAGATGGGCATTAGCGGTGTCATCCTCAGTAAATATGATGGGGATAGCAAAGGCGGTGTTGCCCTTGGTATTGCGAGTCAAGTCGGTGTGCCATTACGATTTATCGGGGTGGGTGAAAAAGTTGCGGATTTAGAACTTTTTATGCCAGATCGTATCGTCAATCGTTTGATGGGCGAGGGAGATCTTGAAACATTGGCGGAGAAAACCAGTGCGGTTATCAATGAAAAAGAGGCGAAAAAGCTCACCAACAAGATTAAAAAAGGTCAATTTAACTTCAATGATTTTTTAGCTCAAATGGAGCAAATGAAAAAATTAGGAAGTATGAAATCTTTGATGGGAATGATTCCCGGACTCTCTTCTGTGGCCGGACAACTCAAAGATGTCGATTTGGAAAATTCGGTTGAGATGAAGCGCATCAAAGCAATGATTGGCTCCATGACTCAAAAAGAGCGAGAAAATCCTGATCTTTTAAATAACAGTAGAAAAAGAAGAATATCCGAAGGTGCCGGACTCTCCCAGATGGAAGTCAATAGATTTTTGAAGCAATTTAAAAATGCAGCTAAAATGGCCAAGAAATTTTCAGGAAAACGAGGGATGCAAGATTTGCAAAATATGCTATCGGCGTCCAATAGACAAGGCATACCAAGATAAAATAGTTGAGCAATATACTACTATTTATATGTATATGTGATGCTACATGTACATCTAAGTCGTAAATTTTTTTAAGGAGACCATATCAATGGCAACAGCAGTAAGATTAACTCGAATGGGAAGAAAGAAAAAACCATTTTATAGAGTCGTAGTAACAGATAGTAGAAAAAGAAGAGACAGTGGTTGGATTGAATCAATTGGATATTATAATCCAGTATCAGATCCAGTAGTCGTAAATATTGACATGGAACGATTGAACTACTGGAAAAGTGTCGGCGCAAAAATAAGCGACAGGGTAGCAAAAATCTCCGGCATATAATCATGATCGATCAATTTTTTTATGAATTTGCAAGACTTTTAGTTGATAATCCTGAATCTGTAAAAGTCGAAAAAAAAGACATTGATGATACTTTTTGTGAAATCACTATTTTTGCCAATAAAGGCGATACTGGCAAATTGATAGGAAAAGACGGAAAAATGATAAATTCTTTGAAGACTATCATATCAGGATGCAAAGCAAAAGATGGAAAATCATACAGAGTGAGTGTTAAAGCGAACGATGAGTGATACAGAGCTATTACAAGTTGCCAAGATTGGGCGACTTGTCGGCTTACGGGGTGAGTTAAAACTCCATATCCAATGTGATTTTCCCGAGCAATTTAAGCCGGGCGCATCGTTTTTGAGTGATCATGATAGACGATTGACGATTGAGACGTATCATCCTGCCAAAGGTACGGTCATCTTCAAAGAACATCACACTAGAGAATCCGCTGCCCCGTTGGTGAATGCCAATCTTTTTACTAGCAAAGAAGACTCAAGTTCACATTGTCATCTACAAGAAGATGAGTTCTTTTGGTTTGATGTGATTGGAGCTTCAGTCCAAGAAGAGTCACGAGTGTTAGGCGTCGTTCAAGATATTGAACGTATTGCCTCATGTGATTATTTATTGATTGAAACAGATCCTAAACTCGTGGCACAAAATCTACCCAAAATCTTTTATGTCCCTTATATCGAAAGATATATCCAACGATTTGATCCTGAAGCAAAAATCGTCTTGACGAAAGATGCCTACGGATTGTTAGAACACTCATAAAGTATCATCATGACCTTTACCTTTGTGACGCTTTTTGAAAATCTTATCGCACCGTATTTTGAAGATTCTATATTAAAACGATCCCTAGATGCGAAAATCATCGAGATCAATTTTGAAAATCCTAGAGATTATACCCGCAATAAACATCACAAAGTTGATGATTACCAAGCAGGTGGCGGTGCTGGTCTTTTGATGTTTACTCAACCTTTGTTTGATGTCTTACGTCACATAAAACAACAAGACCCCCAAGCACATATTGTCTTTCCGGTACCGGCGGGTAAGCCTTTTAAGCAAATTGATGCAAAAAGATTATCAAAAAAAGAGCATATTGTTTTTGTCAGTGGTCGGTATGAGGGTATTGATGAACGGGTAATAGAAGTATTTGGAGATGAGTTGTTTTCGATAGGAGATTACGTACTCACCGGTGGCGAGTTGCCGAGTTTAGTGATGTGTGATGCGATAAGCAGAAACATCGAAGGCGTGTTGGGCAATGTTGATTCTTTGATGGAAGAGAGTTTTGAAGAGGGACTCTTGGAAGCACCTTCTTTTGGAAAACCAAAAAAATATGAAGATTATGAAATCCCCTCAGAGTTTTTAAAGGGAAATCATGCTAAAATCAGCACCTTAAAAAATGAAATGTCTATTCTGAAGACGCAATATTTCAGACCAGACTTATTTTGTCGTAAAAATATAAAGCATTGAGATTAAAAAGGATTATCTGATGAGAAATAAATATGTAGAAGCTTTTGAACAAGCACAAGTTACTGAGAAAAACGTACCTGATTTTAGAGCAGGCGATACACTAAGAGTTGCTGTTAAGATTAAAGAGGGCGAAAAAGAGAGAGTTCAAAATTTTGAAGGCGTTTGTATTGCAAAAAGAGGTACGGGTACGGGTTGTACTTTTATCGTAAGAAAAATCGGTGCAAACTCAATCGGCGTAGAGCGAATTTTTCCTCTATACTCTGATAGCATTGATACCATTACTGTGCTTAGAAAAGGCCGTGTAAGAAGATCTAAATTATTTTATCTTAGAGAAAGACGCGGAAAAGCTGCAAAAATTAGAGAACTTAGAAAATAATCCACAAAAGGCGGCCCTCAGGGTCGCTTAACACTTCCTTTCCTCTTCGAGGATAGATTTATTCTACGAAAACGAATCCTAATTCATAACTACTAAACTAATAAAAAGCTATACGTGCTATAATGGCGTGAAATTTATAGATGTGATAGGATATTTGTGAACCCAGAAATAAAATTTTCAGAAGTTTATAGCTCAAATATCAGGCGCGTTGAGAAAATAAAAGTTTTTTTAGAAAACCTTGGTTTAGAACTTCCTTCTGGTATGGATATATTCGTGACGGCCAAAGATCATGATGAACTCATCGCGGTGGGAGGACTCTCTGGCAAAATATTAAAAGGTATCGCGGTTTTACCACAGAGACGAGGTGAGGGGATTATCCTCGCACTGATGACGGGGTTGATTAATATCGCCTATGAAAGAAACCAAAAAGATTTGTTTCTCTTTAGCACTCCTAACAATCAAGCTCTTTTTGAAGGCTGTGGCTTTCACCTCATTCAAAAATACAAAAACAGTGTCATTTTGATGGAAAACAATCAAAATATTCATAAATATAAACAATCTCTCAAATCACAGAAACAAAATGGGCGTACGATAGGCAGTATTGTCATGAATGCCAATCCGTTTACCCTAGGACATCAATATTTGGCTGAGCAGGCTAGCCGTGCCTGTGATTGGTTGCACCTTTTTGTTGTGCGAGAGGATGCCTCCGAATTTAAATTCAAAGACCGATTAGAACTTGTCAAGCAAGGTGTGGCTCATATAAAAAATGTGACGATTCATGAGGGGTCTGATTATATTATCTCCAAGACAACCTTTCCGACCTATTTTATCAAAGACAAACGAAAGATTGATGCGACTTATGCCCAGCTTGATTTGAGCCTTTTTAGGGATCATATTGCCCCAGTTTTGGGGATTACTCATCGGTTTGTGGGGACAGAACCGTATTGTGTTGTTACGGATAATTATAATCAAAATATGAAAAAAGTACTCGAAGATGAGCGTTCACAATCAGATCCAATCGAAGTCATTGAAGTGCCAAGATGTCAGCATCATTCACTACCCATTTCGGCCTCAAGAGTACGACAACTCTTGTGCGATAATAATCTCGAACTTTTAAAAGAATTGGTACCTAAGAGTACTTTTGAGTTTTTAAACACCAACAGGAGAATACATGAATAAAATAAAAAAACGCGCCATTGCCGGCACTTTGGAGTCTAGCGATGCCTTCGTGGAAGTGGTGCCCTTAGAAGAAGATACGATTAAAATCGAACTGCAAAGCAGTGTGGAAGAGCTGTATGGTGATGACATTAGAGCCTCTATTATGGAAGTAGTCAATCGCTTGGGTGTTCATGCTATCAGTATTGCGGTGCAAGATAAAGGTGCTTTGGATTTTGTGATAAAAGCAAGAGTTCAAGCGGCCATTTTAAGAGCGAGTGAAGACGCTGAGATAACATGGGAAAAATTATGAAATTAAGAAGAAGTATGCTTTTTGTGCCTGGTTCCAATACGGCGATGGTTTGTAACGCTTTTATTTATAGACCCGATACGGTGATGTTTGATTTGGAAGATTCAGTAGCACTCAGTGAAAAAGATTCTGCCCGATTGATGGTTTACCATGCTTTGCAACATTTTACTTATGCCAATTTAGAAACCGCCGTACGCGTTAATCCGCTCAATAGTAGTTATGGACTTTTGGATATCGAGGCGGTGATACGAGCAGGGACGGATATTATCAGACTCCCTAAAACAGATAGCGTGGAAGATGTGTTGCAAATGCAAGCTGTGGTGGAGAAGATTGAAAAGAAAATCGGTAGCAAGAAAAAAACCAAACTTTTAGCCGCTATTGAGAGTGCGCAAGGGGTTGTCAATGCGGTTGATATTGCACGATGTAGTGATCGATTGATGGGGATTGCTTTGGGGGCTGAAGATTTTGTCCGTGATTTGCACACGCAAAGAACCAAGAGTGGATCTGAATTAGTGGCTGCACGTGCCCAGATTTTATTAGCTGCTAGGGCTGCTAAAATCAATGCTTTTGATTCTGTCTTTTCTGATGTCAAGGATAAAGAGGGATTTATTCATGAGGCCGAATATATCAAAGGGTTGGGATTTGATGGTAAATCTTTGATTAACCCCAATCAAATTTCGATTTTACATAAAGTATTTGCCCCTTCCAAAAAAGATGTTGAGTGGGCACTTGATGTCATCGAAGCGGCAAAAGATGCCAAAGAAAATAATTTGGGCGTCGTGTCCATTGATGGGAAAATGGTCGATGCACCGGTGATACTAAGAGCAGAATGGACGTTAGAATTGGCCAAAGCATCGGGGATGCTAGGAGGTGATGAATGATAAATGACAATGATATAAAAAATAAAGCGGTATTGACGCCAAATCAAGAAAAATTTTTTGAAAAAAAAGAGAAAAATATCACAGAGGCTGAGAGAGATTCAAAATTATGTGCGAGTATTGAAGAGAGTATTCGACGCTCTGGGCTCAAAGATGGGATGACTATCTCCTTTCACCATGCTTTTCGTGGCGGAGATAAGGTATTGAATAAAGTCATGGATGTGATTGCCAAGATGGGGTTTAAAGATTTGACTTTGGCACCGAGTTCTTTAGCTAGTGTGCATGACCCCTTAATAGAGCATATCAAAAATGGAGTGGTGACACAGATTTATACGTCAGGATTGCGCAGTAAACTGGGGGAAGCCATCTCTCATGGCCTCATGGAAAAGCCAGTTCAAATCCACTCCCATGGGGGAAGGGTACATTTGATACAATCTGGAGAACTTAACATCGATGTGGCCTTTATTGGGGTGCCTATTAGTGATAAATTTGGAAATGCCACAGGATACAAGGGACGGTCAAAATGCGGTTCACTGGGGTATGCGATGAGCGATGCACATTATGCCAAGTATGTTGTCATGATTACCGAGAGTTTGGAAGAGTATCCTAATTTTCCAGCCTCTATTTCACAAGATGAAGTGGATGCTATTGTGCTGGTTGATGAAGTGGGAGACCCTTCTCAAATCGGCGAAGGTGCGACGCGAATGACGACCAATCCCAAAGAGTTACTTTTGGCTAGAAGGACGGCTAAAGTGATCGTCAATTCTGGATATTTTAAAGAGGGATACAGCCTTCAAACCGGTACCGGTGGTGCCTCATTGGCTACGACGATTTTCTTGAGTGAAAAGATGCAAGAGGAGAATATAACGGCCAGTTTCGCACTCGGTGGTATTACGGGGACCTTGGTATATATGCTCAAACAAGGACAAGTCAGAACGTTATTGGATGTGCAAAGTTTTGATGAATTTGCCGCCAAATCATTGGGTGAAAATCCCAATCACATCGAAATAAGCGCCAATCAATATGCCAATCCCAGCTCCAAAGGTGCGGCTGTCAAACAGTTGGATGTTGTCGTTTTAAGTGCGCTTGAAATTGATTTAGATTTTAATGTTAATGTAATCACCGGTTCAAAAGGGCTCCTTAGAGGTGCGAGTGGTGGACATTGTGATACGGCAGCTGAAGCCAAACTCTCCATCATCGTGGCACCGCTGACGCGTGGTCGG
This sequence comes from Sulfurospirillum sp. 1612, assembly GCF_036556685.1. Taxonomy (NCBI): domain Bacteria; kingdom Pseudomonadati; phylum Campylobacterota; class Epsilonproteobacteria; order Campylobacterales; family Sulfurospirillaceae; genus Sulfurospirillum; species Sulfurospirillum sp. 1612. Next base: position 1,725,184 of record NZ_CP140614.1, on the reverse strand, counting down.
ATTCCTACTGTGGTGAAACGCGTCAATACCATCATCACACCCGGTAGTACCGTAGATGTTTTGGTGACCGATCAGGGCGTTGCGGTGAATCCTAAGAATCCTGAATTAAAACAACGATTAAAAAAAGCAGGGATTACATTGATTGATATCGATGCACTTTATGAAAAAGCAATCAAAATATGTGGTAAACCAAAGGATATCGCATACAGCGATAAAGTAGTCGCCACGATTCGTTATCGCGATGGGTCTATTTTGGATGTTGTCAAGGCACTGGCATAAATGGTAATACCGGAGCAAATCTTAGAAGCTAAAGAGGCACGGGCGAGAAGACAAAAGGAGATGATTGCCACCTATCATCTTCCTCTGATTTCAATCAGTATTAATATTCCCGGCCGAGAAAAATCCTCTCATGATGCTCGTGTGATTTTTGAAGCGGCTTTGCATGAGATAAAACAGCAAAAATTTCATATCATGACAGAGATAAATCTCAATACTCCTAGTGGTTTTGAAGCTATTTTTTGTGTTCATGCAAACGCGCATGAGCTAAAAAATGCGATGATTTCGATAGAAGAGACGCATTTATTGGGGCGATTTATGGATCTTGATGTGATGGATGAGCAGGGCATGATTCTCTCAAGAGCGGCACAACTTAGTGCCAAACGAACGTGCTACCTTTGCGACCGACCCGCTATTGTGTGTGCTAGAGAACAGACCCATTCACTGGCAGCATTATTGAGACATATTCATGAAAAAGTAGAACACTTTGAGCACAATCGAAAAACTCGTCTTTGAGGCATTAATCAAAGAAGTAGAACTCACCCCAAAACCCGGTTTGGTTGATAAAGAGAACAATGGTGCCCATGTGGATATGGATATCCAAACTTTTTATAAAAGTGCCCATGCCATCAAGCCGTTTGCTCTGATTTTTTTTGAAGTGGGAACACAAAATAAAGAGTTAAAATATCTCTTTGAGGAACTCAGACGTGTGGGAAAATTGTGTGAAGATGCGATGTTTGCCGCAACCCAAGGAATCAACACGCATAAAGGGATGGTTTTCTCTCTTGCTGTGATTTTAGGAGCCATGGGGAAGTTGCAAACGAGTCCTTTTTCATTGACCTATCAAAATTTGCAAACGATGATCAAAAAAATCTGTAAAGATTTGGTACAAAAAGATTTTGGTTTATTGCATCACGCGATGACGCATGGTGAGCAGTTTTATCATGATACTAAAAAAAGCGGTATACGAGGGGAGGCTCAAAATGGGTATCCTACGATTTTTCATCAATCCTTGCCTTTTTTCTTAGAAAAGCAGCAACACTACGGTGATGACATCGCCTTAAAGATGACCTTACTGTTTATCATGAGCCAATCTGAAGATAGTAATCTTTTTGCAAGAGGAGGATTAGCCGGGCTCACTTTTGTGCAGCACAAATCACAACAATGTCTCAAGAACACAAAAATCTCAGATTTAGATACAGCATTACGGCGCTTGGATCAGGAATTTACCGCCAAAAATCTCTCCCCCGGAGGTAGCGCGGATTTGCTCTGTCTGACGTGGTTGATTGCTCGCTTAGAAGTAGTCTTTTAATTTCTCTTTATCGGCTGTTTTTTTATCACGCAACGCTCCTTCATCTTTGAGCTTTTTGATACTTCGTGAGAACGTCTCAGGGGTCATATTAAGAAGCGTGGCGGATTGAATGAAGGTATTTTTTTTAAAGTCTTCTTCAAATTCAAAGATATATTTTGCCACTTTGGCCGTAGCATCGAGGGCAAAAGTCGCGACGACTCTATTGAGGTCTACCAATGATTCAGCCATCGAATCCATAAAACGTCTGAGATAACTGCTATTTTGCAAGATGATTTCTTCAAACTTTTTATAATCCACCAATAAGATTTTTGAGTCACTCAGCGTGGCACAATTTGATGGGTATGGAATGTGTTTGAAGTTGGATAATTCAGCAATTAATGAGGGGCGTGTGATTTTTTTGAGTGTAATCTCATTGTTTTTCTGCGTACTTTTATAAATCTTGACACTTCCCTCTATGAGGACATGGAGGTACGAGGATTCCTCGCCGCTATAAAACACGATACTGTCTTTATCATAAGACCTCAATACGGATATACTAGCGAGATATTGTACCTCTTCATCATTTAATTCTTTAAACAGTTCTAATTCTCTAAGCGTTTGATTCATGGTGACTTCTCTTATATGGATTAAACGCTATGATACCATACTAAGACTAATAAAATCTATAGATTTCTTCCATAAGATTGTCGATTGTAATATGCTCACCTTTTTCTTTTAAAAAGGCATTGAGATAGGTTTCACTCGCTTCCATGCCCCCTTCTTTTTCCAGTTCAACCAACTTTTTATACAAAGGAGTCAGGACCGCCGTGATATGTTTGGAGACATATTTACGATAGGCCCGATAACCTGTTATCTCTTTTGTATTGATGTCACGAATAATCTCAAAATGTGTAAAAACCCAATAATATCTGCCATCTTTGGCCAGGTTTTTGATAACGGCAATGATGTTATGACCATTTTGAATACGATTCCAAAGAAGTTTAAAGATGATGCGTGGCATATCGGGATGTCGGATGAGGTTGTGTGCTTTTCCGATGAGCTCTTCTTTGGTATATCCTGAAATTTCGGCAAAATAATCATTACAATCGGTGATAATTCCTTTGGTGTCGGTTTGGGATTCGATATATTTATTTCTATTTAGGATGATCTCTTCATCTCTTGGTTCTGGTCTTTTCATTGTTGATCCTTTTTTAAATCTTGTAATATTTTTTTTCTGATTTTTGGATTGGTCATATTCTCACCTCGCAGCATTCTTAGTACCATCTCATCAAAGTCGATAAAGCCTTTTTTATTATGCTCATACGCTCCAAATCCATAATGCATCGGATCGGCATAATCATAAATACTATAATGTGCTTTTGTTGCATCGATGTAACGTTTGGTATCAATAGTATAAATCCAGATGGTGACATCTTTTTTATCGATTTTATTGGACTCAAGCCATAGTGCCACGCATCCTGGATCATCAAAAAAATGTGTTTTGTGATCTTTGGTAATGACTTGCGCACTAAAAGTTTTCCCTACTAAGTACATCTTACATACCGGGCATTGAATTTTATTGTCTTGGAACTCGAGTGGTACTTTGTCGGTATTTTTGATATCTTCTGCTGTCATATTTTGTGTTGTTTTGTAATAAAACAGTCCTGCTAATACCAAGATAGGTAGCAGTATTAAAATCGTTTTTTTAATCATAGCCATACTCCATTTTTTATAAAATAAACCATCACATACGCACTGACAATGAGCGCATATATGATATTAAAAGTGATTGAGATATTGTAGTATCTCTTTTGCTGTTTTTTAAGTATTAAGCCCATTATGGCTCCACTTATACCGTAAAATGTCCCGATATAAAGACTGATATATAGCCCATAACCAACATAATAGTAATCTTTTTGTAGCATGCAAAAAGGGCAATGGTGTGTCGGTAATTGATAGATGTACGTCCCAAAAAACATAATCAATGAAATGATGGATAAGATGAGATAAATGAAATTTGAGATTAAAAAAAGCAAATCATTTTTGAGCCAATAAAAGAGAAAAACTACACTCAATGAGAGATAAAACGCTATGACATAATAGCGGTTATCGATTTGGAAGATAAAGGCCAAACCTGAAGTAGAAGCGGTAGAAAAGATAGTCCCGCAACAACTGACAATTTTGCTAATATCCAATGAGGTAAAAAATGAAATTTCATAAAATATCTCAATGACCAATAAAATAAAGCCGATACAATAGAGCAAAAATTTATACCGGGTAAAGGGGAGTTTTTCATTTTTGATATCATAAGAGTGTAGCACCAACCAAAACCCAAAGATATATAAGTTTAATATCTTGAAGAAAAACATTTCAGTACTAAAATTCACAGAATCCACCACACCTGCGGCACACATGGCTCCTGGTATGACGTGAGAGAGTTTATCGGAGGTGAAGACAAAAAATAGGAATAACGGCAATTTTAAAATAAAGATGTACTTGATAATTGTCGCTACCAAATGGCTCTGTTTTTCGAGTTTGTATTGTTCTGGGCGTGTTGAATCGATATTCCATTTGAGATAGATTTTGAGACTAATCAAAAAGGCAATCAACCCAAAGGCTAAAAAGATAAAATCAAGCGTTAAAATCGAAATAATTTCAGGCGTTAAGAGCATGAGTCTATCTCTCCATTTTTGATGTAAATGCGCCTATCGATAAAATCCAAATCAAAAAAGAGTGGATCATGAGAGGCAATAATAATAGTATTGTGACCATCTTTGAGCTTTTTGACAATCTCTATAAACTCTAAAGAGAGCGATTTATCAAGATTTGCTGTGGGTTCATCAGCAATGATGATAGAGGGATTATTAATAAGCGCCCTTGAGATTGCGACACGCTGTTGTTCTCCTCCTGAGAGATTTTTTGCCATGATATTTAATTTTGGCAAAATCGAAAATTTTTCAAATAAGGTATGAATGTGTGCTTCAAGTTGTTTGACATCAGGATTTGATGGGATGAGCGGTACCATCGCATTTTCTTTTGCACTTAGTGTGGGAATGAGATTGAACTTTTGAAAGATAAATCCGATATTTTCACGTCTAAAGATTGCTGTAAAATCATCGCTTAGTTTTGAAATTCTTTTCTGTGCGACGATGATTTCGCCACTACTTGGTTTACTCAATGCTGCCAAGAGTGATAAAATTGTACTTTTCCCACTACCACTTGGACCTTCTAAAAGGACAATTTCTCCTTTATTGATACTAAAATTGACATCATGAAGCGCTGTGACGCGGTTTTTGTTGCCGACTTCAAATACTTTACTGACATTTTTGAACTCAATCATCGCATCACCTCATCTGCATCCATCGATGCCACACGCCATGATGGGACGATTGTGGCGGCGATATAAATTGGGACGGTCACAAAAAAGATGACCGAAAGCGTTTGAAAATTGAGACTAAAAGGCAAGATAAAATCGGGTTTTAAAGTAGAGTATCCGATAAAAATATTGCGCAAGAATGGGGCATTTAAAAAATAGACAAAAAACATCGACATACAAATGGCGGTGATAAAGGAGAGAAAGGAGATAGCAAAAGCTTCGTAAAATTTCTCTTTTAAAATATCATCAACCTTCCAACCCAATGCTTTTAAAATTCCAATTTCTCTTTTTTCTTCAGAGCTAAGCCCACTGGCCTTGTCGTAGATAATCATAAAAAATGTAAACCCACTGATGACAAAAAGTGCCAAGAAAAGTCCCCCTTTATAATCAAATATATTTTGATAGCTAATCACCAAATCTTCTTTTGTAATCACCCTACAATCGGGATATTTGAGACTAATTTTTGTAGCAATATTTGGGATTTCAACAGGATTGGCAACACGGATGACGATGTCTGTCGCTTCATCATCGTGCATGCCAAAAATCTCTAAAGCTTTGCTTTTTGGCATCAAAATTAAATCATTAGATTCCATTCTGGTATCACCGGTGAAGATACCTCCGATATTCATCTTGACAAATGTACCATCGGGTTTGATAAAGTTAAAATAGCCTTTATAATAATTCTCTCTTAAAATACCATCAACTCCTTTGCCTACGAGCATCAAAGATTTGTCAGCAAAATTTGAAAAATCATACTGATCTGCGAGTTTGCGGTACAAAGATTTATATTGATCATCAAAACTATCAATTCCTAAGACTGAAAAATTGACTCCCGCCTTAGCAAAATAGTAGTAACCCCAAATTCTCGGAACGGCTTTGCTAACTCCTTGGATAGCCAGTAGTTCATCAACACGAGAAACGGGTATATTGGTTTGTCTTCCCGCTTGTAATTTTTGCACGGTAATATCTGGTAATGAATCTAGGGTCGCATCAAGCTCACTTTTGATTGAATTAGAGACAAAAAGTACCGAACTTAACAAAAAGGTCAAGAGGGTAAAAACAAAAAAAATAAAGATATTTTTTGCTCCATGCCTAAAAATAGAGGAGAGAGAAAATTCAAACAATAAGAAGTTTAATTTACTTTTCAAGCTCGATCCTTGCCGGGTTTTTTTGCTGTGTCACACCAGAATAGTGATACACAAAGGTTGAGGGGAAATACTCTAATAACATCGGAGCATTACTAAAAATAGAAAAGAGATCACTCAAACTGCGATGCCTAATAAAATGCGCTTCGGTAGAGAGTGCAAGATCTGGCAATGCAGTTTTTTTGACAAGCAAACGCTTTTCGCTCATATGAGTATTTCTGCTCTCAAGATAAACAATTTGTATGAACGTCAAAAGAATGACAGTCGCACTAAAAAATAGTATAGAAACGCTCAATTTTTTATTCATCTGTATCTCAATTATCACATATCTAAATAACGAATGAGTCCAACAGTGATTTTTTGGTATGGCAATATTTTAGTGCCACCATATTTCATTTCAAAAAGTTTTGCATTGGCTTGGTTTTTGAGTGGAATCAAATCATCACCGTGTGCGCCGATGATTTTACTACCAAATACAAAGACAGCATTTTTGATATTTATCTTTTCTTTCGTCAAGTAATCTTGCACAAACATCTCTTTGATAGAAGATTTCAAGAGGTGATGTTTCTTGAAATAATCTTGATGTAAAAATACTTGCATCATCGCTTTTACCGATACAAACTGCAAGGTATCACCATTTTCAAGTGTCGCCTCACACAATAATTGCGGATATTTTTTGAGAGGTAATTTATAGACAATATCGCTGGCATTTTGATCGAGTAGTTTGATTTGTGATGCGAACATACTCATAGATAAAACGGCCAGAATTAAAATAATTTTTTTCAACACTTTCTCCTTATAGTAAATCTTTTTTCTTAAATGCAAGGTATCCCAAAAACGAAAATAATAATCCTATAATTATAGGGTAAATAATTGAATATACCATTAATGCATTGGCGCCAAGTGTGTCCAGTAAATAATATGCAACTGGCCCAATAACCGTGAGTTCGGGGTCAAATAATGAGATGGCTCCGATACGAAATACTTCGATTGGATTCAGTAGCGCAATACCGATAATCAAACCATCATTAGCATCGCCTTGTAGCATCAATCCAATGAGTGCGATATCGATAAATGCCAATAGGATAATCCATATTGCAAAAGAACTCCCGATTGCAATATCGGTTGATTTTACAATGGAGGATACGAAAAATGCAATACCCAAAAAGATAAAACACATGGAAAAGAGTAGGGCACTATAGAGTAATACCATCGCCCAGGGAAGGTTGCCACCTTGTGAGAAGCCAAAAACAACACCCAAAATGAGTGCAAAAATAATGGGTAAAAAGACCGTAGCAAACCGTCCGATAACCTTTCCCCAATAATAATGGCCCAAAGAAATCGGGAAGGAGAGCATGTATTCTAAGACATTACTTTCTCGATCTCCCACAATTGATTTGACAGTAGTGATGAGGATAAAAATAGGTAAGATGATGATAGTGACTTGGATAAACACAAGCAACAATCGGCTCAATCCCGTAAATCCCATCACCACGGAATCTGAAATTCCGGATATGAAAAATAGGGCCATAATACCACCGAAAACCAAAGCATAAACATAAAACCACTTGGACCTTAGTGACTCTTTAATATCTAAGTAAGCAACTAAAAATAGATTTTTCATTGTGTTCTCATTTCTCGTAATTTTTGAACGTTTAATTTTTCAATTTCATAAATGACATCTCGCGCTTGATCATACGTAATAACCGTCGCTCCTTTTGGTAGCGTCTCTTTTCTGTATGCGGCAATCCCATAAGCCATTGGCGTGATGCGATCATCAGTGTAAAGTGCTGTTCTTGCATTCATCCACTTGCCATCTTTGGCATCAGTCACCCACAAGATAGCACTATCTTTCCATGGTATTTTCTCTTCATCCATCCATAAAACGCCACAACCAATATCGTCAAATTTATAGACTTTTGAGGTTTTTGGATTGACGATTTGAAATGCAAATTTTTTCTCGCTGATAGCCATCTTGCATCGTTCGCAAATGTCTCTATCCCAGTGCATGTTTGTTGGGTCTGTTGATTTTTCTTTCTGACATCCAGAGAGGAAAATCCCCAATAATAGTAATACGCTAGCGAGGATTTCAAATTTTTTCATCTTCAACTACCTTTCCCAAATCCATATAGATTTGTCGGTTAACCAAATCTTTAATTTCATCTAATCGGTGTGTAATAAAAAGTGTAGAGCACGAATCATCTAAATCATGTAGTAGATTATAAAAATATTCTCGTGCCTTTGGGTCTAGATTGGCGGTGGGTTCATCAAAGATTAAAAGAGAACTTTTCTTTGAGAGTGCGATGGCGATGAGCAACTTTTGTTTCATACCGCCTGAGAGTTTAAAAAATTGTTTATTCAAATTTCCCTCGATATTCAAATCCATCTTGAGAGCCTCTTCAAATATCATCTCTTTGGATATATTTGAACTTTTTACAATAAAAGCAATCATCTCATCAAGATTGAGTTTGATGGGTGGGGGAAGTTGTGGGATAAAACTAATATCTTTTAAGACTTTGACACGCTCTTTAATCGGATCATGACCATTGACACGAATAGAACCCTTGTCAATATGATAAAATCCCAATATAGCACGGATCAAGGTTGTTTTACCTGCGCCATTAGGACCCATCATGGCGATTCTATCGCCATGATTGATATCCACAGAGATGTTATCTAAAACATTCTCTCCTAAAAATTTTTTATATACGTTTCGTGTTTCTACTAACATATTACACCAAATCTTTCAGTCTAAAATCTAAGTTATATGCATCAGTATGGCAGACATCGGCGCATCTTCCACAGAGGATACAGTCACCATTTTTGATGTACTCTTTTGTTTTGTCTTGTGCGGTTCTATCTTTATCGTATTTTGGTTTGATAAACTCTAAAACATGATCTTCAGGACAAACCGCGATACATGCAGAGCAGTGGTCACATTTCTCCATGTCCCATTTGATCCTAGTGAGTCCTACCCATCCGACGAGATTATAAGTCGTACCGACCGGACAGATGTATTTACACCAGCCGCGTCTTGAAAAAAAGATTTCAAAAAGAAGAATAACCACAACCCAAACCAAAGCAATGCTCCAGCCATAGGTGATAAATCTACTGATGATACCAATAGGATTGATGACTTCAAATACCAAATACCCATCAATAAAAGCAGCCAATAAAAAGACAATCCAAAAGAAAAAACGAATTCTTGGGTCAAACTTTCTCTCTTTGATGATTTTTTTGCTCACAAGTTTGAGATGAATTTTCTCTCCGATTTCACTCAGGAGTCCATAAGGGCAAACCCATGCACAATAGGCCTTGCCTCCTACAAAAAAGTAAAATAACAATAAAGTCAAACTTCCAATGATGACATTGATATGCATACCATGCTCACTGACAAAAATCTCCAAAGCTGTAAAGGGATCAATGAGATGGAAACCCAAAAGTCTCGAACCATTCAAAGTCCCCTCAAGTACTTGAATATCAATATGAAAAGAGAGGAAAAAGAGCAGATTCATCAAAATGATACTGATCCATCGCCACCCTCTCCATGAGAGCCTTGTCTTCCCGTCTTTGTTCTTACTTAAGAATGTTGAGAAGAAAGAAGCATTGACTAGTTCTCTAACACTGCCGCTATACCTGTTCATGATATTCCCTTTATTTCTTTGTTGCTGCGTCTAATTTCTCTTGAAATAAACTGATCTCCGTTGAAAGTTCTTCCAATTGTTTTTGGTTCAAATTTCCAAGCAAGCCATACATAACATAGTTTTTTCTTGCTCCCGATTTGAAATCCATCAATGCTTTGAGGATATAATCATGAGATCTCCCAATAAGTTTTGACCCAATAATACCCTCACCCACGGTACCATGACAAGAAGAACAGTTTTTCTTGTAGAGTGGGCTGACATTGATTGCTGCCATATTACCCGCTTTGTCTTTGAGTGCTTTTAACTTTTTGTCCATCTCACTCTCTTCTTTTTTATTGGACTGCGCACTTGTCTCTTGCTTGATCTCTTGTTTGATTTCATTTTTGTTACTTAATTTGACCTCTATCTTACTCTTCTCAATCAAAGTAGCGATATTCTTCATCTTTTGTACCTCTACATCTGAATTAAACATGTAGATAAAAGCGGCTAATGTTAAGAGTGTCGCTGCTGCTGCAATGATATGTTTTGTCATCTTTTTTTCCTCATTTCTCTAATTTCTTTGTTGAAGTTTGCAATTTCTCCTGCGATATCCTCAAGCTCTTTGTTATCAATTTGCTTGACTAGTTCTTCCATCAGGACATTTTTGCTTTTACCGGTTTTAAAATCGATAATTTTTTGGTAAATAAATTGCTTATCTTTATCCAATAGTGAAGGTCCGATGATACCATTGGCATAATCATCATGACACGGTGAACATTTGATAATGTAATTTTTGCTGAGTTGTTTAATCATCATCGTGATTTGCACGTGCTCATATGGAGATTTGACATGCAAGTATGCATCAATGGTGGTTTTTGATTTTGAACTTTCGCTATTATATTTGTCGATCTTTTTAGCTTCGTCTGATTTGCCCTCTTTATTGTAAGAGTAATAAAACTGCCCGCTGTTCTCTTTTGAAACCTCTTTAGTATCATCTTTCTTGACGACATCCTGAGTTACTTTGATACTTGAGGCAGTCACCTCTTGTTTTGATTCTTGATCTTTTTTATCTTTATCTCCACAACCATTGAAAAGCAATGCGGCAGCACATAAAGATACGAATAGTGATTTTGTATTCATCATTGTTGACCTTTCTTATAGACACTCAGATAGTCTTCTCGAGGAATGACTTTTAGGACATTGGTCGGGCAGAGTTCAATACATGCACCACAACCCACACAAGCTTCTCGAATCTCTGGCAATAATCCTCCATCTTTTTTGACCATTCCAATCGCGTCTTCAGGCGTTGGGTAAGGACATAAAGAGGCACAAATAGTACACGGTTGGTCTCTAAATTTGTCGAGGTCTTCTAAGACTTTCTTTTGTAATTTTACTTTTTCCTTATCATCACCTCGTAGCACAACTTTTTTATTGTGTTGCTCTTCTGCTGTGAGTACTTTAGTGTGCTCATAGATTCTATCAACCGCACTATTAGGTACGGGTTTATTGGTGAGTGCGAGGCAGGCATTCATATCTGCTACTACGGCGATACCCATCTGCACGTATTTGATATTGTCGTGCTCATGATCGAGTGCTCCAGTAGGGCAGGCGAGCATACATGGAAATGCCTCACACAGATAACAGCCACGTTTTCTTGGGTCAATAAAAGCCATCCCGACACTCGCACCTCCATCAATATCCTCTAGCTCAATTGAGTCGTAAGGACATACTTGGAGGCATTGGCCGCATTTGATACACAATTTCAAAAAGTCTTCTTCTTTGACTGCTCCCGGAGGCCTTAAGATTGGAGAACTGGCCTTTAATTCAGGAGCAAAGTATATACCGGCACCACAGGCAAGCCCTAATATACCAAGGCCTGTCATTTGCTTGATGAAATCTCTTCTTTTTTTGTCATCTTGTTTCAAAATTTATCTCCTATCTTGGTCTTTGGGTGTTTATCTACCGCTAATATAACCGGCTCAGATATTGGCGCTAATTTTGCGAGAAAGTTGATAATGGTTATGATTGGAGAACCATAAAAAAACTTCACGCTTGGATTAAAGAGCCACATTTTATCAGCATAATACTTCTCTACATGTGGCGTATCACCAATACCATCATGATTTTTATCAAATCCTTGATAATCATCCCAGTAGTTTCCATCCCAAGTATTCTTTTCCACTTTTGTATTATAAGAATCATTGATGACATTCTCAATGTTTCCTTTAATCACATTGTTTTTGAAAATATTAGAAATACTCAACGAGTGAAAATGTACGGCTTCACTATTATAAAGCAATTTGTTGTTTTCAATATAATTGAAAGTGTCCGGTTGAAACGGGGAACGATCTGCATAAATACCCCGTGCACAATAGATTATCGTATTGTTTTTAATTGTGAAATTTGAAGCATCTTTGAGACCGATACCAAGACCGGTAGTCCCCAATGAATTTTCCACAACATTACCCGTGGCAATGGTGTCTTGGGAGTACATAAAAAAGATCCCGACACTGTTGTGTTTGTAGACATTGTCCTCGACCATATTTTTACCCGTATACATAAAATGTAAAGAATATCTACAATATTCCCCTAAATTTTTTTTGATGAGATTGCCATTGCTATACCAGACGACAAAATCTCTAGATTTGTAGACATGATTGTGATCTAAAACATTATCATTGCTATACCAAAGTCGAATCGCATCACCTCTAAGACCTAAACTAAAAGGTTTGGATGTGATGTAATTGTATGAAATCGTACAATGGCTTGCTTCTTGTAAATCGATACCAAAAAGGACATCAAGAAGTTTACAATGCAAAATTTTGACATGTTTGAGCTTTTTCAAAGCCACACCCGCATCGACGCGCTCATGTTGGGCGCCACTGTGTCGAATGGTCAAATTTTTCAAGGTAACATAGGAGCTATTGATTCTCACAACCGTACCATTGCCATCACCTTCAATAATCGCTTTTTGATCTTTGCCATCGATAATCAAAGGTTTATTGATGACAATATTCCCTTTGTAAACACCCGCTGGCAACTCTAGTAACGAACCAGGTTTTGCCTTATCGATAGCCTCTTGTAAGATATTGGCAGCGAACAATGGTAAAACAGTGAGACACAGTATCCATAACCTTTTCATGATATTACTTTTGATCCGCCTCTAGTTTCAGGGCTTTTCTTTTTGAGACAATTGCTAAAAGACTCAATATACTGATGATGACTAAGAGCCAAAAACCTGTCGTTGGATAGGAGTGTGTCGTAAATTGTGCGACCTTACCATCTCCAAAAACTGTTGGCATAAAAGGTTTGATCTTAAAGGCACCCCATTCGTGCATGTGGTGTCCAAACCAATAAAGCCAGTAGGAATAAAACCCGATAAAAATCAATGGTAATGCAACTGGAATGAGCATCAATAGGCTTAAGAATTTTGATCGATAAAGCATAAATAAAACCATAACTAACGCAACAAATGTGAGCGCATAAGGTGCTAACATACGTAGATATGGGGCGCCTCGATCCATAGGATCCATACCGATAAAATGGTTGATAGTTTCCATTTCAAAAACATCGCCGCTAAAACCATCAAAATGATAATACACTGGAATACCATCAGGAAAAGATTCTTTTGGATAATTGGGTGCTTCGAGTGCCACATACCAGATCGGTGTGGTAACGACGCCGATTTCCATATCTTCATCCAAGAGTTTCTTTAAATCATGAGCAATATCTTTGGGTATTGTGGGACTAATGTATTGGCCTTTTCTGTAGTAGTTCCAAACATTTGTATTGAGTGCGGATATCTTGTCGATTTTATCTTCTTTTTGTAAATCTACTATATTGTGAGTCAATACAGCAGGAATAACAAAAAAGTACAATAAAAGCACAAGAGCTGCAAAAGAAAAAATCCTTGATTTCGTGAGTGAATTCTTCATGTTTCTGCCTTACGTTTAATTTTTTGTCTTAATTATGTTTATTTTAAAATAACCATAATTAAGACAATGGTGATGCCGACATCTTTGTGATGCCGACATCTTTATGATGTTTTGATTAAAACAAGTTTGCGTTTTTATCAATCCATTTTAGATATTCTATCATATCATCGACTTGTGCTTCTGTCATACCTTGGTTTGGCATTCTAAGGTTGAAGTAATTTGTCATAGATTTAATGTAATCGTTGTCATACATTTTTTCAGGATGTAAAATCCACTCTTTGACCCATTTTTCACCATTTTCATGTCTTCCAAGTACCCCGACTAAATCCGGTCCAGAGCTTACTTTACCGATAACATGACAACCATTACAACCACCTTCTAGGTACGCTGCATGACCTCGTTGTGCTGCTGCACTCATTGGTGTTGCAATTTTCTTAACCAATAAATCTTTGGCTCTGATTCCAACATCGGCTGTTTTTACCATATATTGCCAAATCATATTTTCAAACAAAATCGCTTTGTTGATATTGCCTGCTTTGACTGCTTCATCAGAGAGTTTCTTTTGTTCTGCAATTTTACTGTATTGATCAAGCGCATCGGTTACGAGATTTTTTACCGTTGGGTATTTCTCATAATGATTGTCTTTCAAAAATTTCACAACACTTTGGATAACAGAATCAGTCGCACTATTTGTGGCAACCGTTTTGTCATATTCTGCTTTGAGTTGAGCAGGACTCATTTTTGCCATTTTTAGTTTTTGAACGGATACATATTTTTTGCTTGGGTCTTTAACTAAAAGATAACCCATCATTTCCAAGTGAAGTGCAGAACAGAATTCTGTACAATAATATGGAAATACCCCTTCGCGATCGGCTTTGAATGTTAAGGCTACGGTTTTACCAGGTTCTAGTGATGCATGAACATTGTATTGATCTACCGTAAATCCATGTGTCTCATCTTCGGCACGCTCTAGGTTTGTGAGATAAAATGTAACAGTATCGCCAAGATTGACATTGACATGTTCTGGATTGATGTGTGATCGTACCATCGTGCCATATACGTAAACATGGTTACCTTTTCTTACGATTTTTTCTTGACCAGCTAGTGTTTTACCTTTGTGGATTTTTCCAGTAAATGGATTGATACCCATTTTATATCGCATATCTGTATGCAATTTTGATGCACGAATGGCGACTGCTTGGTGTGGTTCACCTAGAGGAATTGGCATATCATAAAGGAGTTGCATTTTTTTACCGCTCACATCAATCAACTGGTGATTTTGTGGATGCAATGGTCCGATTTCATTAAATCTATCAATCGCCAATTTATTGAGTGCGATGATATATTCACCTTGTGGGTCTTCACTTTTGCCTTCCATACCGCAAAGGTGACCGATGTTGTAGCTTACATTTTGTCTGTCAACAACTTTACAAGTGAGATAGTCCCATCTAACAACTTGTGAATCAACATACAATGATGTATAGATTTCACCTTGTTTTTTCCAGTTTTTACCAAATTGATTATGCAATGGTCCAAGGCCTAGTTCTGCTTGACAATGGGCAGCTTTTTTCATATCAATAATAGGAATACCATAAGGGTCTTTACCGACAAAGTCTTTACTATCGATTGCTTTTTTGATTTTTGCCCAGCTATATACGGTTGCATGAGTATCAAGTTTTCCACAAACCACAATGTATTTACCATCAGGAGAAACATCGACACCATGTGGTGATTTTGGCTCAGGAACTAAGAACAATGCATTGTTTTTAATAGCAACATCCATAGGAATGACTTTAGCGCCATTGACGATTTTTACATTTTTTGGGTCTTCAGCAAGTTTTGCTAATTTTTTCCAGTTATAAACATGCAAGTAGTCGGTATCATTACGAGAACAGCCTGCTTCAAATGGAGGCAGACCTTTTTCGATACCACCGGTGTACATTTCTGAGTTAAAGCTATTGGTAAAACCCCAACCATCACTCGCTTCTTTACCGGCATCACTTAAATCTTGCATATAAGGTGGTAATTCTAAAGTGAATGATTTTTTAGTATCGATTTTACCTTTTTTAGGGTCAAATTTCCAAATGGTAACGCCCCCTCGGTATGATTCTGCATAATCATCCATAGAGTGCCATTCATTATCAAATGGAGCAGCATATTGGCATGCTTCTAAGATATACTCACTATTTGGGGTGAAAAAAGCGCCACCGTGGTCACTTTTTAGTACCGGGTTGACGACGATTTGTTTGGTAACAAAGTCTTCTAAATCAATAACAGCGATTCTTGGATTGGCTTTATCATTGACGACAAGCCATTTACCATCATAAACACCATTGGTTTCTGAAAGTGCCGGGTGATGGGTATCTCCCCATGTGATTTTTTTGCCTCGGATATTTCCTTCAGCCAAAATCTTTTTGGTATCATCATCATATCCCCATCCTTGCCAAGGTTCTGGCGTGAATACTCCGATATATTTTAGGAGTCTCATTGAAGGAACACCATAAACTAACATTTGCCCAGATTGCCCACCTGAACTAAAAATCACATACTTGTCTCTGCCGCCGCTTGGAGTATAGGTCTTAGCCGCTGCGAGGAGATCTTGTTGTGACAACCCTCTTTCTTTCATTACCTTATCTAACTCAGTCGCACCACTGGCAAACGTTGCCATCATTGCTACGGTAGCTAGAACAGATGATGTCTTTGTGATTATGCTTTTCATTGCACATCCTCCTTAAAAAATTTACAATCAAACTTATCAACATTGTGTAACGAAAACTATAACAAGATAATTTTCGCAAAGCCTTGATTTGTATCAAGAGAGACAAATCTTATGTCATTTAACACTAAATTAACACTTTTAAGAATTTTACAGCATCTAGAGTCTCTTTTTGGTCTCCGTTTACTTTTTATTTAAAAAGAGACCAAAAAGAGACCTTTGGGAGGGAAATACAGAAGGAGTTTACTAAGTAAAATGATTTTATTCTATCATGTAGCCGAGTTTACCTATGGTTTTGATATGATCGGTTCCTAGCTTTTTTCGGAGTTTAAATACAAGATTTTTCAAAGCACTAGGGGGTGCTTCTTCGTAGATGTAGAGTTTATCTTCAATGTTACGTTTTGTGACGAGGTTGCCACGATGCGATAAAAGAAGTTCAAAAAATTCAATTTCTTTGTGGGTGAGGGGAATACTCTCATCATGATGGGTAAAAATCTTATTCTTATAATCATAAGAGCTCCTCTCATCTAGCATGATGATGGTTTGTGATTTTTTCATCAAAATCGTGGCGCACTCTTCCAAAAGTCGTGTTAAGTCACTTCCTTTGATAGGTTTGATGACATATTCGACGAGTGAGAGCTTGATGGACTCAAGTAAAAAGTCTTGGTCGGCAAATGCACTCGTGACAATGATGGGAATATCACTATTTTCAGATCGAATTTTTTTGATTAATTCAAGTCCGTTGAGCAGGGGCATTTTAATGTCGGTGATGAGGATATCGGGATGGTATTTTTTGTAAAATTCATAGGCTTGGTATCCATCTTTGGCTTCATAGACGGTATCGACATAAAGCAGTAAAACTTTTTTGAAACTCTCTCGGACATTTTTGTCATCTTCTGCAAGAAGAATGGAACTTTGTCGTAGTAGTATTTCATAGGATTCTTTCATGATCACCTCTCTTTGGGGGAAATATTATAGATTATAACATAAATAATGGTATAATCTTCACCTTTTAATCGTCAACTTTTAAAGGCATTATCTATGTTTAAAACGAGCAGCTTCACCAAACGATACGTTTTGGCGCTGAGTATCACTGCCACCTTGTCAACCTTAGCCTACTTTAACTTAGACAAATTAATCAGTATTCAATCAGATAATTCTCGTCTGATTAGTATTAGCAGTCGACAAAAAATTTTGGCGCAGCAGATAGCATTTCACGCCATCTATTATAAAATCAAAAATCTGAAAAAAAATCTTATTTTGATGGAATCATCACACAATCTTTTGATTTCCTCCCCAATGACAAAAGCATTGGAACATGCATATTTTAGTAAACCTATGATGTTGGACCAGAAAGTAAAAACGTATCTAAAAAATGCAAAAAGTTTTGAAGAACATCGCGATGGAAAGAGTCTGACCTATTTATTGAAGCATTCCAATTCACTTCTTTTAGATTTGGATAAAGCCGTCTCTTTGTATTTGGAACAATCAAGAGCAGATACAAAAAAGTTAAAAGAGTTTGAATTTTATATTTTTATCTTGACTTTAACGACACTGTTTTTTGAAGCGATACTTATCTTCAGACCGGCCAATAAAAATATCAATAAAAAAACACAAGAATTAACAGAAGAAAAAGATTATTCTAATGCCGTTATTGAATCAAGCACCAATGCCATCATCACGCTTGATAAAAACTTGAGAATTCATACTTATAACAAAATGGCGGAGCAGATTTTTGGATATACAAAAGCACAGATGTTGCATCAATCCTCGTTCGGAAAGATTGTGCCCCAGCAATATGAGCGTTTGTCACAAATGGGTGTTGAAAATTTTATCAAGACGTTGAAGCTTGACACCACAGCTGAAGTATTAGAGGTAGAAGGGGTGAATAATCGTAATCAAATGTTTCCGATTCGGATATCATTTGGTACCAGTGGAGAAAATGAAACGGTTGCTATTGTGGCTAATATTCAAGATATTTCCAAAGAAAAACTCAAAGATAAGCTCCTGCAACATCAAGCAAAATTTGCAGCTCTTGGTGAAATGATTGCCGTGATTGCTCACCAGTGGCGGCAACCTTTGGCTGAGCTAAATTTCAACTGCATGTATGTCAGAAATAAACTCAAAGACCCAGAATTGATTGCCGAAGCACAAAAAAATGAAGACATCATACAATTTATGTCAGAAACCATTACGAATTTTGAAGATTTTTATAAAAATACTAAAAATACCGTCTTTAATCCCATTGTCTCTATCAATCAAGCACTGAATATTCTCGATTCTGTATTAAAATTGAATCAAATCAAACTCATCAAGCACGTGGATTCTAAGATTTCTATCTATGGGAATTCCAATACCTTAGCACAAGTTGTTTTGTCAATTTTACAAAATGCGGTGGATATTTTCAAAGCGAAAAAAATCGCAAATCCCGAAATCATCATCTCATTAAAAGATGTAAAAAAACATATCATGTTGAGTATTCAAGACAATGCTGGTGGTATTGAAGTCTCACCGGTGGATGACATTTTTAAGCCCTTTAACAGTAAAAAGATTATCAAATCTACTGGTATTGGGCTTTATATGGCTCGTATGGTGATTGAGAGCAAATTCAACGGTTCCATTAAAGCGGGCAATGTGAAATCGGGTGCGATTTTTGTGATTTTACTCCCCCATTAGCGGTTATCAAGATCATAAACTTCAGATTCTTTAATCTGGTCAAAAGTCAAAATACGAGTACCTTTGTGGTCTTTTTTGAAGTTTTCAGCCTCGTCTTGCGTTGAAAAAGGGATTAATTCATGTCCCATTGGTCCATAAATATCACTGCCTTCGACAAAATATGCACTTCTTGCATCGATTCCTTTTTGAGAGTAGTAATCCGTCACAAGCATTTTGGTGATATTATCATGAGTCACAAAGTCATATTTTCCCCATTTTGAAGGATTAAAATAAAATTTCATCATATCCTTAACACCATCAAAAGAGTAGTGATGCTCATGATCTTTGTGTTTGAAGAAAATTTGAGCGGCCCATCTTGGATATTTATATGTAAACATACCGCAAACTGGGCATTTTTCATCTTCATTGACTTTGACACGCTCTTCATTTTCTCCTAAATCTCCGGCTCTTTTGACATTCCAAAGATATAAAGCAAGTGCTTGCAAATAGCGCTCGTTTAATGTTCCGCACAAGTGTTGATCTACAATTTCCTTTTTCAAATCATTAATCTCAATATAATCCGTAGGGTCTATCTCCTGACACTTTTTTTTGTAAATTCGCTCTCCCATCTTATAGGTTTTTTTCTTATAGATTTTCTTCATGTAGGCGATAGATTTTTTGAGGTTTTGTGTGACTTTTTTGAGAGCTTCTTCAAAGGAAACAACGTCGCCACCATAGGTTTTGCGATAAGAATCAGCATCGGCTTTTTTTGCAAAAGCAATCGCACTGATGGTACCAAATGTGGGTTTGATTTGAGAATTTATTAAGAAAAAGGCGCTATTGGCATTGATATATTTTTGGCTGATAACATCAAGTGCTTGGATACTTTTGGTATCGATACCATACTCTTGCATGTCGATGGCAAGAGCACTTAAAGCACTGTATTGTCGTGCTCTTGCATTGGTTTGCAAGCGAGCAATCAGAGAAGTTTTATAGTTCTCTTTAATACTCTGTCCTGTGATAGGACACCACGGATTGTGTGCCTCTTGTACTAAAACTGGAGTGTGGGTGGCGACTTTTGAAAACTGCGCAAAAACATGAGTCGCACATAAAAGTATGGCAAGTATTAAAACCTTTTTCATGATGTTTCCTTTTTTATTCTTATAAAAAATATTATGGAATTCTATCTTTTATTTGTTAAATTTATGTTAATTAACACAAATTTAACAAACTTGTCTTATAATTCACAAAATCTAAAAAAGGAGTTAAAGATGAGAAAAATTTTATTATCTTTGATGAGTGTGGCTTTGGTTTTGGTCGTGGGAGCCAATGCAAAAGATAAGAAAGTAGCGAAAGACTTTAGAGCCGTTTCGCCAGCTACTGCGCAGATTGAACAAAGTGGTAAAGCCAAGATGTTTTGTCCGGTGTGTGGTATGACATTGCCGTCATTTTATCGTACTAATCATACCGCAGTGGTCAATGGAAAAGTACATCAGTATTGTTCTATTCACTGTATGATAGAAGAAGCGATGTTAAAAGGAACAAAAGTAGTGAAACCACGTGCTGTGGATAATAGTACGATGAAATTCATCGATGCCAACAAAGCATTTTATGTTGTCGGTTCTAAAAAACCAAGTACCATGTCTATGGTAAGTAAGTATGCCTTTGGGACAGAAAAAGCGGCGTTGGATTTTTCTAAAAAATTTGGCGGTAAGATTATGTCTTATGCACAAGTTTCAAAAATTGTCAGGAAAAATCTTAAAAAAGAAATTATGGGCATCAAGAAAAAACAAGCCAAAATGGCCATGATGGGCAAAAAAATATACAACAAAATGTGTAAAAAAACAGATATAAGATTTGCAACACCAGCATTAGCCAAAGTGTATATTCAAGAGAATAACCTTTGCGGCAAAATCAAAGGGAAACCATTTCAAGCGGTTGCATTATATCTAGCCGGTAAAGGCGAAAATTAAAGCGACAATCAACTTATAGTACCTCCTTAAAATAGTCGCTGAGTTTTGAGATAGTTTCGATTTTCATCGTTGCGGTGTTGCTGGTTCCATACCCCCAATCCGCAAAGATAAAGGGAACATTTGAATGCTTGGCGGCCCACTCATCTTTAATACTATCTCCTATCAAAATTGATGCATCTTTATGGGTGTTGCTTTGATCTAAAATCAAATGCACCATATCCGGTTCGGGCTTTTTATTGGGAACATTATTGGCACCGATGACCAAATCAAAAAAATCGAGCATATGACAATCTTCTAGCATATGATTGGCAAAAAAATCTGACGCATTTGTCGCAATACTCATAAAAATATCATGATCTTTGAGATAGTGTAGTAATTCAAAAACTCCCTCATAAGGTTTGACATAACGGGTAGAATTTTGCATGTATATATCTTTAAAAAGTGCTCTGTATTCAGGAGTGTACTCTTTGAGTCCATAAAATGTCATCGGTAAATCAATATCCGGCTGATTGATGTGAAATTCGAGAAATTCTTGCGAGATAGGTTTCAAACCTAAAGTGTCACGTATTTGATTGACCGTTTGTGTCATAGCAAAACTGGAATCAAGCAACGTTCCATCCATATCAAAGATGACAGATTTTATCATAGGGCATTCCTCGTGTTAGCCTTGATTTTACCACAATCAAGGGCATATGATTATAAAAACATATTTTACTATAATGAAGATAACAAAAGGGCTATAATTCAAAATAAGTTTACCAGATGTTAATATTTTATTTAAATTTTGCTACTACAATTTTACCATCAAACAAGGAGAAAAGGCCGTGAACAACAAGATAGAAGAGATCAAACAAGAGATTGGCAAAATCATTGTCGGTCAAGAAGAACTCGTCGATTCACTATTAATAGGTCTGATTAGTGGCGGACATATTTTAGTAGAGGGCGTTCCGGGATTGGCAAAGACAACAGCAATCAATGCCCTTTCAAAATCGTTGGGATTGGATTTTAAAAGGATACAATTTACTCCAGATTTACTGCCTAGTGATGTGGTAGGAACTGAGGTTTACAACCAAAAAGATGCGAGTTTTGTCATCAGAAAAGGTCCAATATTTACCAATCTACTTTTAGCTGATGAGATCAACAGAGCGCCAGCAAAAGTACAATCAGCACTTTTAGAAGTGATGCAAGAAAAACAGATTACGATTTCTGATACTACTTTTAAACTTGATGAGCCATTTTTGGTTATGGCTACAGAAAACCCTGTGGAACAAGAGGGGACGTATCGACTCCCTGAAGCGCAACTCGACCGATTTATGCTCAAAGTGATGGTGGGATACAATAGCATTGAAGAAGAATTTGAAATCGTCAAACGTGTCGCTAGTAATGGTTTTGAAGCCGTACATCAAGTGGCTTCTGTCCAGGATATTTTAGCCTTGCGAGAAACATTGCAACACGTTCATGTTGATGATGAATTACAACAATATATGCTCAAAATCATCTTTGCCACAAGAGAGCCGGAACATTACGGTTTAGAATCACTCAAGGATATGATAGAATTTGGTGCGAGTCCACGAGCATCTATCGATATATACCGAGCTTCTCGAGCGATGGCTTTACTAAGAGGGAAAGACTTTGTCACACCACTAGATGTCGCCAAAGTAGTACATGGCATTTTGAGACATCGTATTATACTCAGCTATCAGGCCGAAGCATCGAATATGGATACCGATGCGGTTATTCAAAAGATTATGAACACCATCAAAGCGCCTTAAAAAGAGCGTATGATGGAAAAAAAATTCAAGCAGATACTCTTAAAAGCCAAAAAAAAGGTCTTTACCGGGAATCTTGGCAATAATATTAGCACCTTCAAAGGGACGGGGTTAGATTTTTCTGAAATCAAAGATTATGTTATCGGTGATGATGTTAGAAGTATCAACTGGAAATCTTCCGCCAAAGGCGTAGGGCTGAAGGTCAATGTTTTTAACGAAGAAAGAGAGCTCAACATTGTGACGGTTTTCATGATCAATGGCTCAATTAATTTCGGTACCAAACGCGTCAAACAAGAGGTGATGGCTGAAGTCTTGGGGATGCTTTCTTATACAGCCCTAAGAAATGGCGATAATTTGACGACGCTATTTTTTGATTCAGCGCTTGAGAGACTATTTAAACCGACTAAAAATTTGGGACTGGTAGATGAGGTGCTTGAACATGCATTGACACTAGACCCTGTGACAAAAAAAATTGATATGACGCAATTATGTCATTTTATAAATATCAGCTTAAAGAGAAAATCATTAATCTTTTTAATCGGAGATTTTTATGAAGATATTGATTTATCATCTATTGCTCACAAAAATGAAGTCTATGCCTTGATGGTTCGAGATCGTTTTGAAGAGGATCCTCACTTAGGAGGTGACTTTTCATTGGTTGATCCAGTCACATTGGAAGAGGATAACTTAAATTTAGATAAAAGCAATATTGCTGAGTATAAAAGATTGATTCAAGCACATGATGAAACCCTTCATGAGCATTTTTTGATGCACCGTATTAAATATGGCAAAATTTATACAGATGATGATGTTTTTATCAAGATGTCTCAAATACTAAAGGCTTAATATGACAGAAAAACTACGAGATATCAAGGGAATTGTAGCTATTACGGATTATTCTCTTTACTATTTGATTGCACTTTGTGTTGTGATTTTGATATTAATAGGGTTAGCGATATATTGGTATTTGCAACCGAGAAGAAGAAAAAAACCCACAGCCAAAGCATTAGCTTTAAAAAAACTTAAAAACATAAATTTTGAAAATCAAAAAGAAGTAGCCTATCTATTTTGTTTAAATAGTATCTATTTTGTGAATGAAAAAAATGAAGCCAAGTACAATGAATTAGTAAAAAAACTAGAACGTTTTAAATACAAAAAAGAGGTGCCGATGCTCGATGATGCACTAAAAAAAGAGATCCAAGATTTTATTGGGAGGTTACATTAGATGTTGAATCAAGTCATATTTGAGTATCCTCTTGCTTTTGTGATTATTTTGGTTTTTATTGTATGTCAAATTTTTTGCAAACAAAAAAATGATGCGCTCTTTTTCCCTACAATCAAGTTTATGAAAAAAGCCGCCAAGAAAACTCTTTTTCTAGAAAATATTCTCAAATTTTTAATTGTATTGTTATTAAGCACCGCATTAGCATCACCGATTAAACAAGATGAAATCAGTATCCAAAATGATAAAGGATATGAGATATCATTGATATTAGATGCGAGTGGCTCGATGGCGGAAAACAACAAGTTTGGCATTGTCAAACAGATTGTCGGAAACTTTTTAGACAAAAGGGTTCATGATAAGATTGGATTGAGTATTTTTGGTGATTTTGCCTATGTAGCGGTGCCTTTGACTTATGATAAAGAGAGTATCAAAAGATTACTGTCACGATTAAATGTCGGCGTTGCCGGGAGTCAGGCCACCGCATTGTATGAAGCACTCTTTTTGAGTTCGAATCTTTTTAAACATTCTCATGCCAAGAAAAAAATAGCAATCCTACTCACTGATGGGATGAATAATGTCAATACAATTCCCCTCTCTGTAGCCATTAAAACCGTACAAAAATATGGCATCAAAGTCTATACTGTAGGGATTGGAAATCCCGGTGATTATGACCCAAATATTTTGCATGAGATTGCACAAAAGAGTGGCGGAAAGTTTTTTGAAGCCAACAGCGTGAATAAACTACAAGCCATATATGACACTATTAATCGCTTGGAAAAAAGCCAAATTAAAGCTAATAAATACATGAAAAAACGTTACTTATTTGCCTATCCTTTGGCTGGGGCATTGGGCTTGATGTTGGTACTATTACTCATGAGAAATAAGGAATCACTATGATAGAATTCGAACATTTGAATTATTTATGGGGTGCTTTGTTGCTCTTGCCTTTGTTTTATTTTTTAAAACGCAATAAAAATGCTTTGGAGATGATTTTTTCCGCAGAAGTACTACAAAAAATCCGTGTCAAAAATCGAGGCTTGAGCAAAAAAATGCGAAATATCATGATGATACTGTCGTTGTTTTTTATGATTGTAGCACTCACAAGACCCTATATCAATAATGGCGAAGTCAAGGTCAAATCGAGTTTTATTAATCTCGTCGTTGGATTTGATATCTCAAATTCAATGTTTGCCAATGATATCTATCCAAACCGCCTTGCTTTTGCAAAACAGAAGTTCGATGCGCTATTAAAAAATCTAAAAAATGCAAAAGTAGGGGTACTCGCATTTAGTTCACGTGCTTTTTTGGTCGCTCCTTTGAGTGAAGATTATAATTCCTTAGAATTTTTGGTAAAAAATATGGGGATGGACAATATCAGCCTTCGTGGGACAGATATCCTAAGCGCGCTTGAGGCGGCACAAAATTTGTATGGCAATGAAGAGAAAAAAGCCTTTTTGATTTTCACAGATGGTGGTGATAAAAAGAGATTTGATAAAGAGATCGCGTATGCCAAAGCCCATCATATTGTTGTCTTTATTTATAATATTGGAACAGAAAAAGGAGGCGTTATCAAGACGCCACAAGGCGTTCTCAAAGACAAAAATGGCAATATTGTCGTCGTGAAAATCAACAAAAATATTGAATCTCTAGCACTTCAAACCGGAGGGGCGTATTTGCGTGATTCGCTCTCTTCTCATGATATGACGACACTGAGTGATGCCATCAAATCTCAATTTAAGGCAATTGGCACCAAAGAGACAGAGATAGTGGATAAAAAAGAGTTGTTTTATTACCCTTTGGGTGTGGCTATTTTATTGTTTTTCTTGAGTATTTTTTCGATTAATCGGAGGCGAAGATGAGGGGTGTTTTATTACTATTAGGTACGATGGCCTTGTTGCATGCGGGAATTTTTGATTTTTTAGATGTCAATAAGGCGCATACAAGTTATGAAAACAAAGATTATAAAGCTGCGATTCAAAGCTATAAAAAGCTAGAAAATAAAGCAGGGGGAAGATATGATTTGGCAAACAGTTACTATAAGAGTAAGCAGTACAAAAAAGCACTTGAATCGTATGAAAAAATTACAGATAAAAAGCTTGAATTCAAAAAATTGCACAATTTAGGTAATACGTATGCACATCTTGGCAAGATTGATGATGCCATCAAAAGCTATGAAGCAGCACTCAAAATCAAAAAAGATAAAGATACCCAATACAATCTGGATTTGCTGAAAAAACAGAAAAAAGAGCAACAAAAAAAACAAAATAAAAACCAAAAGAACAAGAAAAACGACAAGAAGCAAAACAGTAAAAATCAGCAAAATAAACAGAATAAAAATGATCAGAAAAATCAGCAAAATCAAAAGAATCAACAAAATAAGCAAAATAAAAACAATCAAAACAAAAATGACCAAAGGAAAAAAGACCAACAGAACAAAAGCCAAGAGCAACACAATAAAAATCAGAAAAAAACTCAGAATAAAGATGCGAAAAAAAGTACACCTGAGTCTAAAAAACAGCGCAAAAAACAAGCGCAAGGCAGTATAAAAAAAGCTCCTCCAATCAGTGATATGGAAGAGCGAAAATATCAAAAAATGTTAAATAACAGAGGCGTTAATACTCTTATGCTTCCATTAAAATCAAAAGGAGATTTGCATCATGAAACAAATCCTTGGTAAAATATTTGTAATATTTTTATTGGCATTGCCACTGTTTGCCGGGGTGAAGGCCACCGTCGATAAAAGTGCTGTTTATGCAGGAGATAATCTAAACTATACTATTAGTATCGATGGAAAAAATCCAAAATTTCCAGACATCAGAGATATTGGTGGCAATACTATCCTTGGTGTCTCATCATCACAACGCGTGAATATCATCAACGGTGATTATAAGAGTGTCATCTCTAAGTCTTATACGATTGCACCAACGAAAAGTTTCACGATTCCTTCGTTCAAAGTACAAAGTGATGGAAAGACTTTTGAAACCAATCCGATACAAGTCAATGTCGTAAAGCCGAGCGCTTCAAAGCCCGGGGATGCTTATTCGGTGCACATTGTGGCTGATCACACAAAAGTATATGTGGGACAACCGGTGAGATTGGATGTCAAAATTCAATACAAATTAAATGCCAATATCGATAAAATTTCGGTGAGTGAACCAAAAGCTGAGGATTTTTGGGTGAAAAAAGATGCGAATCCAACACAAAGTATGAATGGTGATCGCATCACTCAAACCTATCATTATCTCTTATTCCCGCAAAAAAGTGGAACTTTTACGATAGACCCAGTTGTCGCAAATATCGGCAAGGTAGCTCGCTCCAATGGAAGTCGAGGAAGCTTTTTTAATGATCCGTTTTTTAATGCCTTTAACTCTCAAATTCAATGGAGAAAGATTTTTTCCAATCAACTCAGCATCAATGTCAAGCCCCTTCCAAATAACTTAGAAGTCTATGGGGCCTTTCATATCAAAGCCAGCGTGGATAAAACGACAACAGTGGCCAATAAGCCTGTGAATATGACTATCAAGATTACAGGAGTTGGCAATATTGATGATATCAAAAAATTTGCTATCAATTTGCCAAATGTCGTGGAATATTCAGATGAACCCTCTTTGAAATCGAGTTTTAAAGCAGGAGAGTACGGTGGAGTATTCACTCAAAAAATCGCGCTTATAGCGGATAAAGATTTTGTGATACCTGCACTAAAATTTAGTTATTTTGATAAAGACAAAAAGTTAGCTGTGACCAAGACGACCCGACCGATTTCTATCACGGTCAAAGGGGGCAGCACGATTACGACACCACCACCAAAAATCCATAAAGCATCAGGGGCAGAAGTCGCAACAACGAACACTTCAAAAGTGAACCCCGCACCCGTTATGAACACAGAAAATTATATGCTGAAATATTGGTATTTTGTGGCAGGACTTTTGATTGGAATCGGAGGTACGCTCTTGGTGCTTCGCTTGAAACGTCATGATTCAAACCAACAAGAAACCCCTCTTATTAAAAAAATCAAAAAAGCTAAGGGGGATAAAGAACTCTTTGATGTGCTCTTAGGCGTGGATAAAGCAGATGTCTATATCAATCAAATTGTAGAAAAACTTGAAGAAAATCTTTATGGTGGTGGTGAACATAAAATCTCCAAAAAAGAGATTATCGAACACTTTTTGAATCTTGACTGATACCAAATCACGCGCATCGCATACGAACGATGCGCGTGAGCTTAAATTTTAGATTCTTGATATCGTATCGCTTTAAGAGTAGACCCCTTGAAAAATTTTGCAAGCATTAACCATGAAATCCACATCTTCTCTTTCTTAATATTGTGCCAACTCTTTTTCGTAACGTTTTTTGTGCAATACCGCATAAAGTGTTGGTACATACAAGAGATTTAAGAAGGTTCCCCAACCCAATCCAAAGCCTAATGATACGGCTAGTGGTTGGAAGATGACCGCTTGACCTGTTGGAAAGAAAATCAAAGTCGATAGACCCAAAAGCGTTGTAATGGAGGTCAAAAATATTGGTCTTAAGCGTTTTGAAGATTCGACAAAAAACTCATCCAATGTTTTGGTTTTGCGCAAGTATGTCAACATTAAAATACCGTCATTGATGACCACACCCGCAAGACCAAGGGCGCCGATGATGGAAGGCATACTAAGATTAAGGCCCATAATCTGATGCCCGATAATGACGCCTAAAAATGAGAATGGAATCACTGAAGCAATGATAAATGTATCTTTAAAGGAGTTAAAAAGATACAAGAGACTGAGCAAAATCAATAAAATAGCTACAAAGGTAGCGCTGAGCATATCGGTTTTGAGTTCAGCACTTTTTTCTTGTTCCCCCAATAATCGTAGATGAATTCCTTTTTCTTGCAGTGTGTTCAAGACTGGTTTGATTTTCTCAATGGCTTCAGATGCGGTGAGAATCTTCGGATCGACATTGGCATAAACATAAAAGGTTGTTTCACCAAAATTCTTATTGACTTTTTCAAACGATTTAACAATATTAAAATCCACGATTTGGTGCAACATCACTTTTCTACCATCTCCCAGCGGAATAAGCATATCTTTTAATGCTTGGAGATTATTTTTGTCAATACTTTGAGTTTTGATTTCTAATAAATCCGTAGAATCAAGTGCGGTGCTGATTTTGCGTTCTAGAAAAAAGTCAGACAGTATGGACCCTAGTGATTTCTCACTGAGCCCTAGCTCTTCGCCATAAGAGTTGAGCTTCAATTTTATCTCATCGATACCACTTTTTGCATCATCGGAGATAGATTTGATACCTTTTAATTTTTTCAAGGCCTCTTTGATCTGCGTGATGGCATATCGTGTCTCTTTGACTTTATTGGAGATGATACCGATTTTAATATCTGATTTTACTGGACCAGCACGTCTTTCTGCTACAAATAATTCATCGAGTTTTAATTTCTTTTTGAATCCTTCTTTTTTCAAAAATTGACGTATTTCTTTGGCAATTTCTTGTGATGATTGGGTACGTATTCGTCCACTTTTATCATAATAAAGACTCAAATATGGGGTGACAAATTTGTTCACGAAATCCGTTGGTTTGATTTTGTAGAGTTCTAAATTAATATTGGCAACATAAGGGTAGGTTTCTCCGCCTCCTTCTGCGTTGGTACGATGTCCTGCGACGGTTGTGATGGATTCTATATCAAATTTTTTCTTGTTTTGATTTAAAATTCGTGCGATTGCATTGACTTTTTTATAGGTCTCCTCAATAGGGGTATTGATGTCTGCTTTCATAGAGATTGTCATCAAAGTAGAGTCAAATTTCGGAAACATTTGAAATCGTGCCTGTTTGATACCCAATACTGTCAAAACGGGTACGATAATCAAAAATAAAAAGAGGAATGTTTTGCGGAACGTCATCAATTTGTGAATAATATAATTATAGAGTTTGTTTAGTTTGTCCCATGAGAGTACTTTGGATTTGGCATTGAGTATGTGTGATGCATGAAGGGGTAAGAAAATAAAAGATTCAACCAATGAGGCGACCAATAAAGCAGACACAGCAATGGGAATCAATTTCATAAATTCTCCCATGGTACCAGAGAGCATCAACACCGGGATGAATGAAAACAGTGTCGTCACCGATGCCATGATAACGGGCTTAGCCACATCAGAGGCTCCCGTGAGCGCTGCCTCATACGTGGAATAACCTTTTTCAACGTACTGCTGAATACTTTCAGCCACAACAATCGCATCATCCACTAAAATCCCAAGGGCGAGTAATACCCCAATGAGTGAGATCATATTGATAGTGTAACCAAAGAAATGAAAATAGACAACCGCCATAATAATAGAGGTTGGAATACCAAGTCCCACGATAAAAGCCATCTTACTATTGATCAAGATAGCCAGTAAGAGGGTGACAAGAATCATACTAAAGAGGATATTTGATACTACGATATTGAGACGATCTCGGATAATTTTACTGCCATCTCGCGTGATTTGAAAGCTTATCTCTTTATTTTTGGCTCGTATCGGTTTGAGCATGGCTTCGATATTCTTTGTTGCATTGAGCGCATTTCCGCCATCAATCTGTGTGATTGCGAGATTGAAAGAGGGGCGGGTGTCGATGGTCGCAAGAGTCGTGGCATCTTCATAACGCTTTTCTACCGTCGCGACATCGCTGAGATAGATTGTTTTATTACCTACTTTAATAATCGATTTTTCCATCTCTTTTGCATTTTTGGCACCATTATAAGTTGAGATATAAAAATGCTGCCCCGTTCCTTCGATTTTTCCTATCGGATAGATATAGGAGATATTTGAGAGGGCGGTGAAAAATGTTGTTTTATTGATTCCTAATGCATCCAGCTTTTTTTCGTTCACTTTAACATCATAATACATATCAGAATCCCCATAAATCGTCACATCAGAGATATCTTTGACATTGAGAATTTTGGTTCTTAAATCTTTGACAAATTTTTTAAGTTGGGCGCGTGGAATTTTATCTGAAGAGACTGCAAGCGTGAGCAGACTGCGTGATGTGTTAAGGACAACCACTTTGGGGTCATTCATATCACTTGGAAAATTTTGACTAATATCGCTGATGGCATCTTTGATTTGATTGGCGATATTGTATTTGTCATATCCCTTTAAAAGATCAAGTGTGATAGAAAAAGAGCCCGGGACAATGACAGAATTCATGTCATCAATACCTTCGATACCTTTGATAGCATCTTCAATATCTTTGACAGCGATTTTATCTAAAATATTGATGGAGGTTCCACTGTAGCTGCCTCTCACCATAATCTTATCAAGATCAAAAGTTGGAAATATTTCTTTTGGGATTTTGGTGTAAGAATAGACACCCAGTGCCAAAATAAGTACAAAGAAAGTGTAATTCATCCGAGAATTGTCTAGGAAGAATTTTATGATTTTTTTCATTCATATACCTTGAAAAAGTAAGATGTATGATTTTATCAAATATTTGTTAATGTGTTGATAAAGGGGCTCAGAAATCCTACAAAAGAATTTCTGAGATGTTATAGGGATTATCGATGAGTTCTTCTGTGAAATCTATCATGAGACACAGATGCGACTCTTTTATATTGATGGGTTGGTCTTGTTTTATAGTAGACAACGCGCTGTGTTGTGTGGTTTTTTGCAAGGTTAGAACCCACGACAGTACCGATGATAGCACCACCAACAGTGGCGACAGTATTGCCGCTGCCTCCTCCGATTTGATTTCCGATAATACCACCGACAACACCACCTAAAACGGCACCAACGGCACGATTATTTTGATGATTTTGTGTGACATAACGAACACGGTTTACTTCTTGGGTTCGGTTCATGTGCTGTCTGTTTTGCTTGACATAGATTGTTTTGGTGACAACCGTCGTCCTTTGTGTGTTATATCCTGCTTTTTTGTTTTGATGATTCCATGAATCTGCTTGTGCCATTCCAAATGTCAGACAGATGATTAAAAGTACCTTTTTCATTTTCGACTCCTTATATTTGATTTATGAAATGATATGATTTAAACGTGAATTGATTGTGAAGCGCTATATTTGGAGAAAAATATTTCAAGCATACCCCTGCTTGAGTCTTTCTACTCTATAACAGGGGTGAATTTATTGTGAGGGTGTATGTTTTTTTAATTTTTTAGTAAGAGACGTTGATGTGAACTCTGATGGTTTTTAATGGAGAATTGCTAAATTTAACAATAGTTTGGTTTTTATATTTTGCAATATTTCGATAACCGATAAATTTATTGGATGTCGATTCTTTATATCGCGTGACACATCGTCTTTGATTTTGATAGGAAGTGGTTTGTACGTTTTGATTGTTAGACAAGTTTTTACCCACCAATGTTCCGATAATCGCACCTCCGACTGTGGCTGCTGTTTTGCCACTGCCACCACCGACTTGATGACCTAAAATACCACCGGCAACCCCACCGATCAAAGCACCAACATTATCATTGCTACCACCACTATTGGTTGTCACGGGTACTTGTTCATCCCAACACTCTTGATAGGGGGTTCTAACCGTAACAGTTCGATATTCTGGGGTACTTTTGATGACGCGAACATGTTGTTCGTATGAGAACGATTCTGCAAACAAAGATGTTACAGAGGCGACCACCAAAGTGAAAAATAAGATTTTTTTCATAATATTCCTCCTAAAAATTATTTCTTCTAGCTCATTCTACTATGTTTTTCTTAACAAATTGTATTTTTAAATGTCACCAAGAGCGGATTATGGTCTGAAATTTTTCTACTATTCAAAACTTGTGCCATCATCACATCAAAGCCTCGATAGAAAACATGATCGAGTGGATGCTTGAAAAATTTCTTTCTAAAATGATTATCTTGGGGAAGAATTTCTTTGAGTGATAACTCCTGAATCATCATCTTTAAAAATTGCATCCTTTTTTTGTTCCAAGTGTTAAAATCTCCGGCTATTATCATCGGACCCTGATGGGTGTAAATGGCCTCTTTGATCTGATTCATTTCATCAAAGAAATCACGATTTTTGACAAAATTCACCGCATGGATATTGGCAATTAGAAGTTGATGGGAGTCATCAAGAGTGTGGCGAGTAATCAGAGCACTTTTGTGCGTAAGATAATGCAACTCACGTTTTTTGCTAAGGAGTGTTAGCATGGTGTTGCAGTCAATTTTAAAGGCACTCAACACACCAAAAATATTTTTTTTAGTTTGCATATTGGGGGCTAAAATATAAGAAAAACCTCCCATTTGCAACTCTTTGGTGACACTTTTTTTGAATTCTTGAAAGAGCAAAATATCGACATTTTTTTCTTTGATAATGCTATCTAAGTAGGTTGTAAACGTCTCCTTATTGGTGAGTTTTGCGACATTCCAGCAGAGCATCACCAAATTATCTTTGGGTGGATTCTGGTGTGTTTTGATACACTGGATTTGGGTATTTGGCTTGAACATTATAACTGGGGCGCGACGATACGCATCGCATTTTCTAAGATTTTCATGATTGATGATATCTCCTTGGTGTCACGTGATGAATCGCTCAATAATGTGCGCATCCATGTTTTTATCTCTTCAATAATATCTTTTGAGTAGATAAACGTCGCGATTTCATAATTAAGAAAAAGGCTACGATTATCCAAATTTACACTCCCTAGCATCACGCTATCATCATCAAATAAAATAGCTTTGGCATGGAGCATAACGCCATGATGTAAGGCCACTTCGATGCCCGATTCCTCCAATTCATGTATATAAGAATTTCGCGCGAGGTCTGCAAGGACGTGATTGGACTGTTTTGGCGTGATGAGTTTGACATCGATGCCTTTGTGCTGCGCGATGATGAGTGCTTGTAAAATCGAAGCATCCGGTACAAAATAAGGCGTGACAATCCAAATTCGTGTTGTCGCGCTGTAAATCGCACTAAGCAATGCTTCATACAAAACATCATGTTCCATATCTGGACCGGAGGGGACGACTTGCAGTGCGGTGTGCCCTTTGCCTTTTGTATCGGGTGGTTGAAATACTAGTTGCTCTTTTGTTGCATAATACCAATCAGAGGTAAAAATCTCAAAATAACGTGCCACAGATTGCCCCTCGACCATAAAAAGCATATCTTCCCAGCGTGAGACATTGGCATCATAGCCAATATACTCACTTGCCAGATTGATGCCGCCGCTGATGACTTTGTGATTGTCAAAAAGGTAGATTTTACGATGATTTCTCAGATTAATGTAGTTGCGAAAGGGCATCTGAAAAATGGGCATAAAAAATCGAATCTCAATACCCGCACGTTGGAGTTTTTTGCGTCGATAAGGCGAAAAATAGAGTTGCCAAGACCCTAGCGTATCAGCTAGAATTTTGATGCTTACTCCCGCATTGGCTTTTTGAATCAAAGCATCAAAGATTCTTTTTGTGACATAATCGTATTTTAGGACATAAGTTGAGAAGTAGATGGACGTTTGTGCTTGATGGATTTGTTCGATGAGCCATTCATAGGATTTTTGAGCATCGCTGCTGAGACGAAAGTGTTCGTGCATACTGACATCTGCGATACTGTAGCTTTTCAAAATATCACAGATGGGGTTGATATGGTGTTGCTGATACGTTTGTTCTTTGAGCGATATGGGTCTTTTGAGGTATTGGCTTTTTCGTTTTCTAAAACCAAAGATAAAATAGAGTACTACCGCCACATAAGGCAATAAAATCATAAATAAAAACCAGGCAATCATACTCACCGGAGATCTTCTCTTGTAAATCATATGTACAAAAGTAAACATAATGATAAATTCACCTAAAACGATGAGACTGTGGTATAAAATGATGTGCGTGAGGTCAAAATTCAAATATTCCCCCAAAGTTTTTTTATATTTTACACTTATTCAAAAGAAAATCTGATAAAATTACAAAAAATATTGAGGGATGAGCTTTTGAAACATCTGATAAATACACAAGATTTTACGCTCCAAGAGGTGGATACCCTTTTTGTTAGGGCCGCTGAGTTTTTAGATAATAAGCAACGCGATATTCTGCAAGGACGCATGATTATTACGATATTTTTCGAAAACTCGACACGGACAAGAAGTAGTTTTGAAATTGCGGCCAAGCGATTGGGTGCGAGTGTGGTGAGTCTGGATGTCTCACACAGCTCTTCAAG
Organism: Sulfurospirillum sp. 1612; assembly: GCF_036556685.1. Lineage (NCBI taxonomy): Bacteria > Pseudomonadati > Campylobacterota > Epsilonproteobacteria > Campylobacterales > Sulfurospirillaceae > Sulfurospirillum > Sulfurospirillum sp. 1612. Next base: position 1,690,062 of record NZ_CP140614.1, on the reverse strand, counting down.
CAAGGGTGAAACCCTCTTTGATACGGCTGCAAATCTAGATGCTATGGGTCCAGATGCGATTGTCGTGCGACATAAAAGTGCAGGGGTGCCTCATATCTTATCCAAGCATGTCAATTGTCCCATTATTAATGGTGGGGATGGATCGCATGCGCATCCAACACAAGCCCTGCTAGATTTTTTTACAATACGACAACATTTTCATGATGATATTGCGGGCAAGCGAATTGCTATCGTGGGAGATATCAAAAATTCACGCGTTGCTAATAGTAATATTGAGCTCTTAAGTCGCGCCGGATTAGAAGTGATTTTAGTCGCGCCACCTCATTTTTTGCCCAAGACAAACTTGCGTGTTTCTCATAAGATTGCTGATGTGATTGATGATGTGGATATTATCATGAGCCTCAGAACACAAACCGAACGCCATACGAACCAAATTTATGCATCATTGAAAGATTATGCCGAGGATTTTTGTATTACCAAAGAGTTATTAGGAACCCGTGATATTTTACTATTGCATCCCGGACCGGTTCATAGGAATGTGGATATTGATGATATCATGATGAAAGATCCAAGATGCAAAGTCTTAGAACAAGTCAAAAATGGAGTGGCTGTGAGAATGGCCGTATTAGAGAGTCTCATCACCAAATAATCAGAGTGCATGAGGGGAATTTGTGAAAATTGGCTATAATAAAAAATTGAGTACATCCCAAAAAAGAAGAAAAGATAGGAGTGTGTATGCTTAAAGAGATGTTAGGTGATGAAGAATATTGTGATATTATGAGAGTTCATGTACAAGATACCATTGATTATCTTTTGACAAAAGGCATCAGCTTCTCGATTTTATTAAATATTGAAAAAGTAAACTTTGACCCCCCACTACCTGAAGAGATTATGCGGAGTTTTAAGCCAATTACACTTTTTGTGATTGCGGGATATACCTTTGAAAGTACGGTTTTAGATGATGAAAAGATTGTCTTTGAAGCAGGCTTTGGTGCCCATAATTTTGGCTCTTTTGTCTCGGTACCTTTGCTGAGTATTCTTCAAATTTTGGTAGAAGAAACTCCCATTTTAATCAATCTCTCTATCCCATCTTTTGAAAAAGAAGAGATAGAAAAACAAGCGGGGGTCAAAAAATCTATGGAAGCCTTATTATCCAACCCCGAAAATAAAAAATTATTCAAGAAATAATTATACTCTTTTACGATTCATCAAAAATGAGACAATGGAATCGATTGTAGCATCGTGTTTTCTGTCTTTTAGGTAGGCAATATAGAGAATGCGTGCCAATTTGTAACCTTTGATTCTTGCGCAATAGAGTTCACCACTTTCTAATTCATCTTTGATAATATGCTTGGAGATAATAGAGACAGTTGGGATTTCATCAACTTCAGTTTTGAGAATCATTTGCTTGACCGCCGTTGAACTGGTGACGACGCTTTTCATGTCAAAAGATTTACAATCAATACCCATCGCATCAAAGGCCTCTTGGACTATCTTGCGTGTGTGAGAGTTTTCTTCACGACAAATCCATCTAAAACTGACTAAATCTTCAGGTTTGACGACTTTTGGAATGGGAGATTTACTGACGATAAACAATTCATCTTCAAGCCACTCTCTAAAGATGATATCTTCACGAAAAACAGGCGCTTCCAAGATAGCAAGATCTACTTTTTTGTCCATTAATTCTTCAGTAATTTCTTCAGAATCATCGATTTTTAGCATGATTTCGCGTTTGATTTCTTCTTGGAGTTTGTTGAAAAAGTTCGGGAGAATGTAATTTCCAATCATAAAAGAAGCTCCAATGATAAATGCGATATCTTTATCAATGAGCTTAATCATATCTTTTTCAGAGGTATTGATGGCTTTTTCAAGTTTGATGGCTATTTTGTGCAACTCTTCTCCCGTTTTGGTGAGTCGGATACCATTCTTTTTTCTATCCACGATTTTGTCTTCAATATAATCTTCCAATAATTTTATTTGTTGCGTAACAGCAGGCTGACTGATGCCTAATTTTTTTGAAGCTTTAGAGAAACTTTTCTCTCTTACTACAGTCAAAAAAGTCTCGAGTTTTGTAAAATCTTTTAGCATATATTCTCCTTAATGATAACTACAATTTATTATATTTTTAAATTATAACTAAAATTGATGGTATATACAATAGCTATTTGTAGGTTTTATTTTTTTTTGGATATAATATAATAATAAAGGGTTGATGTGTAACAGCCCTAGTGTATTATATTTACAAATAACAACAAATTGGAACACAATGCAAGACATACTCAAAGAGTTAAACCAAGAGCAACGCTCAGCAGCAGAACACATTGATGGACCGCTTTTGATTCTCGCAGGAGCGGGCAGCGGTAAGACGAAGACAATCACAGCACGAGTTGCTTATCTGATTTCTTTAGGGATTGACCCCGCAAATATTTTGACCCTCACCTTTACGAATAAAGCCGCCAATGAGATGCGCGATCGCGCGCTCTCTTTGATAGGACAAGTGCGCTACCCTCCGATGTTGTGTACTTTTCACAAATTTGGACTTTTGTTTCTGAAATTTCATATCAATAAATTAGAACGCAGTAATAATTTTGTCGTGATTGACACCGATGATAAAAAGCGTATTCTCAAGAGTTTTGGCTCCGACATGCCACTCTCTTTAGTCGCTAGTGAAATCTCTCGCTACAAAAATTCACTCATCACCCCCAAAGAAGCCTTTGATAAAGCAGAACAACAAAATTATAAAAAAATAGCCAAACTCTATGAGCAATATGAAAACTACATCACCAGTAATAATTTAGTCGATTTTGATGATTTATTGGCACTCACCTATAAGATATTAGATCTTGATGATGAACTCGCTCATCAAATCAGTGAACGATACCAATATATCATGGTGGATGAGTATCAAGATACCAATGAACTCCAATACAAACTTTTACGAAAACTCTGTACCGCGCACAATAATCTCTGTGTCGTGGGAGATGATGATCAGAGTATCTATGGCTGGCGGGGTGCTAATATTAAAAACATTTTGGAATTTCATAAATCTTTTGATGCGGTTAAAGTCACCAAATTAGAAGTCAATTATCGCTCCACCAACCAAATCTTAAAAGCGGCCAATGAATTGATTGAGCACAACAGAGAGCGTATTGGCAAGAAACTTGAGAGCATTCATGGCGATGGTAAAGAGATTGAATTTATCGAATCTCCTGATGAAAATTATGAGTCTAAAAATATTGCCGCGCGCATTAAAAAGTTGATTAAAGGCGGTGTTGAGCCTAAAAATATCGCCGTTTTATATCGTATCAATGCCTTGAGTCGATCTTTGGAAGAGGGGCTTAATAAAGAGGGTATCTCTTATAACATGGTCGGTGGTGTCAAATTTTATGAGCGAACAGAAATCAAAGATTTGATTAGCTATCTTAGAGTGATTACCAATGCTAATGATGATTTTTCGATTAAGCGTGTTATCAATAAGCCAAAGCGCGGGCTTGGTAAGGTGACCATTGATAAACTGTTTAAACTCGCTTATGAGCACAAAATGTCTCTGTATGAGTATATCGTCACGCATGAAGATGAAGTCAAAAAAATCACCAGTGCGAAGAGTTTTGTCGCATTAGAGGATTTTATTCATAATATTCAAAAACTCAAAGAAATCAGTGCGGATAGTACTTATGATTTTATCTATGAATTAGAAAATTGTATTAAGATACGAGAATATTACTCTATGATGCCCGATGCCCTTGAGCGGGTTTCCAATATTGATGAATTTTATGGTCTTTTTAGAGATTACGTCAAGCAACATCCTGATATGGGCGCTGAAGATTTTCTCAATGATTTGGCATTGCAAAGTGACCAAGACCAGATTGATAATGAAAATATTTCTATCATGAGCGTGCATGCGAGTAAAGGTTTGGAATTTGAATATCTTTTTGTCATCGGTTTGGAAGAGGGATTTTTCCCGCTGATTGGAGATGGTAGTGATATCGAAGAAGAACGCAGACTTGGCTATGTGGCGATTACACGAGCGAAGCGGGAGTTGGTGCTCAGTTTTGTAAATAGCAGATTTTATAAAGGTCGCCGAGCAGAGCTCATGAAGAGCCGATTTTTGAAAGAATCAGGGGTTTGTAAAGGGAGTTTAATCTTGGAGAAAACGACCTCTTTTAAAAAGGGTGATTTGGTCAAACACAAGATTTTTGGTATCGGTCGCGTCTTTGAGATTAGCAAGGTGCAGCGAGAATTTAAACTCAAGATAAATTTTAGCGGTACCAAGAGAGATATTTTAGCCTCTTTTATAGAAAAAATATGAATAGACTGTTTGTTGCTTATAAACCGAAAAATATTTCGTCAAATTTTTTCTTGAAGAAAATCAAACGCAAATACGGCGTCAAAAAAGCAGGATTTTCCGGCACACTAGACCCTTTTGCAGAGGGTGTTTTGATTATGGCCTTTGGTCAATACACCAAACTCTTTCGCTTTTTGGATAAGGCCCCCAAAAAATACCGCGCGACGTTGTGGCTTGGGGCGAGCAGTCCCACATTGGATATCGAAAAAGTAGAAGAGGTCAAAACATTGATGCCTTTTTCTATGGATTCTATCAATATTGTTGCTCAAAGTTTCATCGGAGAGCTTGAATATTTACCTCCCAAATACAGCGCAAAACGCATCGCTGGTAAACGGGCGTATCAGTTGGCACGGGATGCGTGTGATTTTGAGCTCAAAACAATAAAAAGTACGATTTATGATCTTAAAATTGTGCATTATATGCACCCTTTTCTCACCTTTGAAATCAGTATCAGCGAGGGAGGATATGTCCGAAGCATTGGCAATCTTTTCGCTCAAAAACTAGGCGTTGATGGAATTTTGAGCGCTTTGCATCGCTTCAGTGAGGGACGTTTTGAGTATCATGATGAAAAAGCATTGGCGCCGCTTGATTTTATTAATGTGGAATCGATTGATTATCGTGGTGAAATGGAAGATATCATATTGGGCAGAAAATTGGATAAACAAAACTTTGACAAGCAAGACAATGGTATTTACAAGATTGTAAATAATGATGAATTTGCCCTCGTTGAATTACATGATGATGGGGTAGATTATGTTTTAAATAAGGTAAAATTGTGTTAATATTATCGAGAAAAATTGGAGAATCTATCCTGATAGATGAGACGATATCTATCACCGTCGTTGAGGTTTCAAAAGGCGTCGTGCGTATTGGTATCGATGCGCCAAAAGATGTTTTAATTCTCAGAAAAGAGTTAGAAGAGGCGGTGAAGGATTCAAATATTCAAGCGGTGCAAAAAGTCAATTTGCAAGAATTATCTCAACTCAGTCAAAAATTAAAAAAATGACCTATCACGCATTTGCCAAAGTCAATATTTTTCTTAAAATTGTAGGGAAAAGAGGGCATTATCATGAATTGCAATCACGATTTATGCGCGTTGAGAATCTTTATGATGTTCTTGTCCTCACGCCGAAAAAAACCGAAGAGCCCTTTGAATTGCATGGAGAATTTGGATGTGCATTGCAGCAGAATACTATCTATAAAGCCTATGTTGCACTCCAAGAAGCGGGATTTAAAGCCGCGTTAACGGCATTATTTGACCGCTATAGTCTCACCGTAGAAAAACACATTCCCTCTTTTGCCGGATTGGGCGGTGGAAGCAGTGATGCGGCGAGTTTCTTGCATCTTGTCAATGATATGGCCGCATTAAATTTAGATCATGATACCCTCGCACAAATTGGTATCAAGGTGGGCGCAGATGTGCCTTTTTTTGTTTATAATTATCACAGTGCCAATGTCAGCGGTATTGGTGAGATTGTAGAGCCATTTGAAGAACCTCCTTTGAAATTAGACGTGTTCACACCTAATATTAAATGTAACACTGCGGAAATTTATAAAGCTTTTCGGGAACATTATAAGATTGATTTAGAATTATCTGATAAAATGTCTCACATGAAAAGTAAAACATTGCTAGAAACATATCAAGATTATGAATTAAATGATCTTTTGAGTCCGGCTATAAAAGTCAACAAACAAATCGAGGATTATAGAAAAAAAGATTGGTTTTTTAGCGGTAGTGGCAGTAGTTTTTTTAGCATGAAAGAGACGGATAAAAATGGGTGAAACAATAGCAAGAAATAAAAAAGCATATCATGATTATGAGATACTAGAGAAGTATGAAGCTGGAATCGAATTAAAAGGTAGTGAGGTCAAAGCCATACGATTAGGACGGGTCAATCTCAAAGATTCCTTTGTCAAAATCATCAAAGGAGAGGCATTTTTGTTTGGGATGCATGTCTCACATATGAGTAGTGTGAATATGCATTTTGCGCCTGATGAGAGAAGAGACCGAAAGCTCCTTTTACACAAAAGAGAGCTACAGAAGTTAGAAGCGAAAGTCAAAAAAGACGGCTTGAGTATCGTAGCGCTTAGTATCTATTTTAATTCGAAAAACTTTGCTAAATTACAAATCGCTCTTGTGAAGGGTAAGGCGCTTCATGATAAACGAGAAGCACTCAAAGAAAAAGACGCCAAACGAGAGACAGCCAGAGCGATGAAAGATTACAGGTAGGAATAAAAATGGCAAAAATCAATGAAGAATTTGAAAGTGATTGTGCGGAACAATTAGAGTTACATGAACCAAGATTATATAAAGTCCGATTATTAAATGACGATTTTACCAGTATGGATTTTGTTATCATGATACTGATGGAATTGTTTCATTTTAATAGTGAAAAAGCGGCGGCCATCATGTTTAAGATTCATGAAGAAGGATCGGCTGTTTGCGGTATTTTTACCTACGAGATTGCTGAGACGAAAGTCTCTCAAGTACATGCATTGGCAAAAGAACACAACTTTCCGCTACGTGCTATTATGGAAGAGGAGTAGAAAATGGTCAGTCAAGAATTAAATATACTTTTTAGTGATGCCCTAAAATTTGTCAAAGAACATCATTATGAATACATCACAATAGAACATCTGTTTTTCTCAATGCTAAAAAATAAATCCATCTTGGAGGTGTTACACTACTGCCATGCTGATGTGGATGCCCTCTCAGATTCTCTTCGCAAACACTTCAGTATGTACTCTCCTATGGTGGTAACCAAAGAAGATTATGAGCCTTATGAGAGTATCGCGCTCTCTCGAGTCATCGAAAATATGATGCTTCACTCAAAATCAAGCGGCAAGATAGAAGCGAGTGTTTATGATCTCTTGGTCTCCATCTTTCAAGAAGAAAATTCTTTTAGTGCCTCATTACTAGAAAAACAAGGGATTAGCCGACTAGAAATCTTAGAAGCCATCACCCATGTGAGTGCTCCTGAGAACAAAGAGGCATCGCAAGAAGAGGGCGCGTTGCAAAAATACTGCATCAACCTCACCCTGCTTGCAAAAGAACAGCAGTTAGACCCTTTAATCGGTCGTGCAGATGAGTGTGATCGGGTGATTCAAGTCTTATGCAGGAGAAAGAAAAACAATCCACTATTAGTCGGAGAACCCGGTGTGGGTAAAACAGCCGTCGTTGAAGGTATCGCACAAATGATTGTTGAGCAAAAGGTTCCTGATATCTTAGCCGATGCCTCATTATATGCGCTAGATATGGGGGCACTCTTATCCGGTACAAAATATCGAGGTGATTTTGAAAAAAGGCTCAAAGAGATTTTGAGTGAATTAGAAAAAGAAGACAAAGCCATCTTGTTTATCGATGAGATTCACACCATCGTCGGAGCCGGAGCGACTAGTGGGGGGTCGATGGATCTCTCCAATCTCTTAAAACCCTCCCTAGCCAGTGGCAAGATGAAGTGTATCGGGGCGACGACTTATGGAGAATTTCGAAATTTCTTTGACAAAGACCGCGCCCTTAGTCGTAGATTTTCAAAAATTGATATAGATGAGCCAAGTTTGGATGATAGTTACAAAATCCTCCTCGGTCTCAAAGAGCGTTACGAACAACATCATGGGGTCAAATACCCGCACTCTGTCTTAAAAACGACAGTAGAACTCGCAAAAAAATATATCAATGACCGCTTTTTACCTGATTCTGCGATTGATCTCATCGATGAAGTGGGGGCATCGTTTCATTTGTTAAAACGCAAGCGAAAAAGTGTCAGCATTGGTGATATTGAAAATATTTTAGAAAAAATCGCGCACATGCCAAATCGTCATGTTAATGCCGATGAGGGTGAAGTGATTGAAAATCTGGAAAAAAATCTCAAATCAAAAGTATTTGGACAAGATGATGCGATTCATGCCCTCGTTCGTGCTATCAAGCGCTCTCGTGCCGGTTTAGGAAACCAACAAGCCCCAATCGGGTCTTTTTTATTTGCAGGACCTACGGGTGTGGGGAAAACAGAAGTGGCCAAACAGTTAGCCAGTGAATTGGGTGTGCATTTTGAGCGTTATGATATGAGTGAATATATGGAGAAACATACCGTGAGCAGACTCATCGGGGCGCCTCCAGGTTATGTCGGATTTGAAGAGGGCGGTCAGTTGACTGAGAGCATCAAAAAACATCCGTATTCTGTGTTATTGCTAGATGAAATCGAAAAAGCGCATCCGGATTTGTTAAATGTTCTGTTGCAGATTTTTGATGGTGCTGTATTGACAGACAATAATGGTATCAAGACCGATTTTAGAAATGTCATCATTATCATGACATCAAATCTGGGTTCCAAAGAGGGCGTTCATGTGGGATTCCAAAAAGAGGAAACCTTCCAAGCAGACCGAGCTATCAAGGACTTTTTTGCCCCAGAATTTAGAAATAGATTGGATGATATTATCCATTTTACCTCTTTGAGTGAAGCGATTATGATCCCAATTGTTCAAAAGATGATTGATGAATTAGAAGCACAATTGAGAGATAAAAAAATCACCATCAAAGTGAGTCTTGCCGCCAAAAAATACTTAGCCCAAGAAGGGTACAGTACCGAGTTGGGCGCGCGTGTCATGAGACGGGTGATTCAAGAGAAAATCAAAACACCATTGAGTGATGAAATACTCTTTGGAAAGCTGAAAAAAGGCGGTACGGTTAGTATTGATTATAAGAAAAAAGACTTAACATTTCGATACGGACATTGATGATTGCGTGAGAATAGCTTTATCCCGAAGATTGATACTTTTTCTTATATCTTTCCTGATCCACACTTAGCACATAAAACCGGCTTGCTCGCGTGGGGAGGGGATCTCAACAAAGATCGTGTTTTGAGTGCTTATACCCAGGGGATTTTTCCTTGGTATAATGCCGATGATCCGATTCTTTGGTGGTCACCCGATCCCCGTTTGGTTTTATATCCTCAAAATATAAAGATTTCCAAAAGCTTAAAAAAGAGTATGAAAAAGTATGAAATACGCTATGATACACAATTTGATGCGGTGATGAATGCGTGCCGGATGACGCGCGTGCAATCAGGAGAGCAAAGCTGGATCAATGATGCACTGCAATCACTCTTTCATACGCTACATTTAGAGCATTTTGCACACAGTGTGGAGACCTATCATGATGGGGTATTGGTAGGGGGATTGTATGGACTCTATCTGGGGGGCGTTTTTTGTGGTGAGTCGATGTTTAGCACCAAATCAGATGCATCCAAAGCTGCTTTGGTTGGATTGTGTGCCAAAGTCGATGCCTTAGGGGGAGATTTTATTGATTGTCAAATTCCCACCGATCACCTCAAGTCCATGGGGGCACAGGAGATGAGGCGGGCGGAGTTTTTGGAGCTTTTGGCGCAATCTTTAGAGACAAAAAGTTATTTTGGGAGTTGGTCATGATAGAAGAAATCGCACCGGTATTTTTGTTTGTTTTGATAGGATATATCTTTAAAGTTGCCAAAGAAGATATCTCTCATGAGCTCACCGAATTTGTCATCTACTTTTCACTTCCTGCCCTCGCACTGTCTAAAATACGACATTTAGAATACAATGATATTATCTTTAAAGTGATTGGGATTAGTTATGTGGCCATGTTTATCGCCTTTGTGTTCTCTTTGGCTTTGGGAAAATTGATGAAACTCTCTCGCAAAGATTTAGCCACTTTTATGATGGTCTCTATCTTTGGTAATACCTCTTTTGTGGGATTTTCTTATATAGAGTCACTTTATTCTATGAAAGAGGTTGTTTATGCGCTTGTGTATGACCAACTGGGTACTTTTGTGGCATTGTTGACGTTTGGGATTGCGATTATCTCATGGGGTGCGAACAAACAAGATAGCCACAAGGAGCACGTCCTCAAGCAAATCTTTCTCTCTCCTCCATTGATTGCCATTGTGGTGGCCGTCTATTTTCATGGGGTTGATTTCCCTGCTTATTTAGAAGGGATTTTGGATAAACTCCAAGCCACACTCATCCCGCTTGTTACGATTATTGTGGGGATGAAACTCGAATTAAAATCGCTGGGGAGTTATTTTAAAGAAAACGTTTTGGCATTGTTTGTCAAGATGTTTTTAACTCCTTTGGCGATGCTAGGCCTCATGCATCTGTTTTTTGATATGACAAAAACATGGTCAAAAGTCACCTTCTTAGAGATTGCCATGCCACCGATGACGATGGCTACAGTTTATGCCATCAAAGGCGGGCTCAATAAAAATCTCGCAATCAATGCCCTCGCACTTGGTATCCTCGTCTCATTTGTGAGCATTGTCGCTTGGAATATGTTTTTGGGCATGTAGTTGACATATTAGTTCTCCTTGGGTACCATTAGCAAAATAATTTTTTTTAATATTATAGAGGTGAGAAAAGATGCCAAAAACAGATTTTAAAGAGGATGAGATAGAGCGCTATGCTAGACATATCATACTCAAAGATATCGGTATTGAAGGACAATTAAAGCTCCTAAACTCTAAAGTTCTCATTATCGGTGCGGGAGGACTTGGAAGTCCCGCGGCTTTGTATTTGGCCGCAGCTGGTGTTGGTACGATTGGGATTGCTGATGGGGACCGGGTAGATTTGAGTAATCTACAAAGGCAAATCATTCATACGACTGAGGATGTTGGTGTTTTGAAAACCAAATCGGCAAAAGATAAAATGCAAGCGATTAATCCTGATATCAATATCATCACGCACGATACATTTTTGAATGCTTCAAATATCTTAGAGATTGTCTCAGACTATGATTTTATTATCGATGGCGCTGATAATTTTGCGACAAAATTTTTAATCAATGATGCGTGCATCTTAGCCAACAAGCCCTTTTCTCATGGCGGGATTTTACGATTTGTAGCACAAACGATGACCGTGGTACCTGATGTCTCTGCTTGTTATGCCTGCGTGTTTGATGCTCCACCTCCGGCAAACAGTGTGCCTTCGTGCTCGCAAGCGGGCGTGGTTGGTACGATTGCTGGGATATTAGGAAGTATTCAAGCGACTGAAGCGATTAAATACTTAGTGGCAAAGGGCACGCTTTTAACCAATCAATTACTGATATGTGATGCTTTAAATATGGATTTTGATAAAGTTAAATTTACAAAAAACCCAGAATGTAGAGTCTGTGGAAAAAATAAAATCACGCAATTGCATGATTATGAACAACAAATTTGTGAAGGATAGAGATGAAAAAAGTTACAAAAGATTTCAGAGGGATTGTCTGTCCCGTAAATTTTGCAAAAACAAAGCTCGTTTTGGCTCAGATGGAACAAGGCGATATTTTAGAACTCTTTATCGATGATGGCTCCGCTATCAAAAATCTGCCTGGTTCTGTTGAAAATGAAGGACATAAAGTCTTATCCAAAAAAGAGGAAAAAACCGGCGGATGGTGTATCATGATAGAAAAAGGATAACTACGTGAGAGTGTTTGTAGATGGTGATGCCTTTCCTAATATTCTCAAACCCATCCTTTTGCGTGCCATCGAGCGTCTGGGATTAGAGACTTATGTTATCTCAAACAAGCGTGTGGATATCGGCAAATCAAAGCACATCTCTTATATCATCGTAGCAGCAGGAGCCGATGAGGCTGATCATAAAATCGTCGAGATGGCTGATGCGGGAGATTTAATCATTACGGCTGATATTCCTTTGGCAGATCGCATTATCGACAAGAATGCACACGCCATCGACCACAGAGGCGCTCTTTATAGCAAGGAGAATATCAAGCAATACTTAGCGATGCGAAATCTGATGCAAGAGATTCGAGATAGTGGTGAGAAGACACGAGGCCCCGCACCCTTTGGGCGTAAAGATGCGCATGAGTTTGCCAATCAGCTCAATGCTTTTTTAACCCGTTTTCAACAACATCAATCCCGAGGGACAAAAGCCGCGCTCATATAGCCGACCACTTGGCTCTTATCGCCACTAGCATCAGCACTGGTTCTATAATCTAAGAGTAGCGGTTGCCACTTTGCTTTTTTGGCATAAAGAAGCATCGCCTCTACGCCAATCATACCACACGCTTCACACCCTTGATGTAAGGTGGCCGTATCAAGATGCTCTATGGCGTCCAAGCAAACTGTGTCGAGATTTTTTGCTTTATTAATATCATAATAGTGGCTTAAATCGGTACTAATCACAACAGCATTTTGGGGATCTTTGAGCACCAAAGCGATGAGTTTGGCCAATGCTTCTGGGGCTTGCCTTCCATACACCAATTCAACCACCGATGCCTCTGGAATATAGTGTTTAATAAAAGGCATCTGTACTTCGGTACTGTGTTCAAATTGAGCTTCTGGATGAAAGTGTAAATCAAAGCTGTTTTTGAGCTCCTCTACTAAATTGGTATCGATAGTTAGTGCACCAAGGGGTGTCTCATACTGTTCATAATCGCAAATACTTATCCCATCAATATAGGCACGATGACTCGGACCGATTACGATAATGCGCTTTGGTTTAGTGTTTTGAAGCAAGCTATAAGCGACACTTGCGGTAAATCCTGAGTAGATATAGCCCGCATGCGGGACGATGATGGCACGGGGTTTTGTATTGACACGAACCTTCGAATCTCGGTGGGTTTCAATGATTTGATTATAGTGGGCAAACATTTCATGGATTTTTGTTGCACTGTTTGGATAAAATTGTCCTGCAACAACGGTTTTTCTTATTGTCATGTCACGCTCCTTTTTTTATCATGATAAAGGTTAAAACTACTCCCAAATTCCTTCGATAACACGCTGGCATGTGGGACATTGGTTATGAGTGAGATGATTTTGAAGGATACGAAAGCCCTCACGCGCTATCAACAAGGTGCCACACTTCGGGCAGTAGGTGTTTTCTTGTGTGCGAAGATTGCCCATGTAAACATAATAAAGCCCCGCATCTGTTGCGATTTTTTGTGCCCGTTTGAGTGTTTTGAGTGTGGTGGCGTGATGATTTTGCATCTTGTAATCAGGGTGAAATGCACTCAAATGCCAAGGAATATGGGCCCCTAAGTCATCGGCAATAAAAGAGGCCATCGCTTTTAAATCCGCATTAGAGTCATTTTCTCCTTCTATCAAAAGAGTGGTAATCTCAACCCAAATACCGAGGGATACCATCGTTTTTAGGGTATTTTTGACAGCATCCAAACCGCCTTTTAACGTTTTTTTATAATAATCTTCATTCCAACTTTTAAGATCGACATTCGCGCCATCACACCACTGTTGCATATCATTGAGTACTTCGGGTGATTCAAAGCCATTGGTGACAAAGATGTTTTTCAGTCCATGCTCTTTGGCCAACACTCCAATATCTTTGGCAAAAGGATAAAAAATCGTCGGCTCATTGTACGTATAAGCGATTGATTTCGCTCCCTTTTTGATGGCAAGCTCGACAATTTGTTGAGGTTCTATCATGATACGTTCATCGATTGTATGTTCTTGAGAGATTTCCCAATTTTGACAAAAGGGACATTTGAAATTACACCCTACTGTGCCCAATGAGAGGGCTTGAGTGGATGGGAGCATATGAAAGAGAGGTTTTTTCTCAATCGGATCGATATTTAGTGCACTAGGATGTCCATATACCAGTGTTTTGAGCACACCATTTTCATTTTTATTGACACCACAAACACCCAAACCACCGAGGGGAATTTTGCAATAATGCTGGCATAAAAGACAGATAATACGATCACTGTTCTCAATCGTTTTATAATAGGTCATCGTGTGCCTCCTCATAAAGAGCAAAATTTTAGAATGGTCTCATACTATCAGAGTTGACGGATCCTATCTCGGTCATCTTCTCGTTCATATCGTTGCATTCTCTCTTTATATCTTCGAATAGCCGTTTGAATTTCAAAGGCAAAGTTATTGCCGATGATAAACTCATCCTTATCCTTAAAGAGTCGCGTGTAGTGATTTCTTGCAGCCTCAGCCTCTAGCGCACTCTCCAACGTGCTCTCTTGACCGTGGGTGAGGGATCTTAGTGTCATAGGAACATCGGTAAACTCACGGTACAATTCATGATAAAAATCAAAAGGAATATAAGAAATTACCTCAGAGACTTGCAGTGCTCCATCAATCTTCTTAAAATGATACATCGTGATTTTCTCGGATTGACTATCATAGGTACTGTACGTTTTTGATGCCATAAAATCGGGGATACTGATAGCATCTTTGAGTAAAATATTGGTGTTAATGCTTTGAGGATTAATCTTGTGGCTACAACCTGCTAACATAAAGAGTGCCAAAAGCACATAAGAGAGAAATTTAAAATATTTGAGCATGTAAACCTCCTTGATTGTTACTATAATTCTAGCACGATTTTTTAAATAGTGATATTTTTCTGAAATTTGTATTTTTTATAAAATGCTTATGATATAATATTAACTAATGTAACAAATCTATCATTTTATAAAAAAATATTATGATAATAAAAAATTAAGGAGTCTCTTTATGAGTAACATGATTCGGAGCGTCTTAGTGCTTTTAATGCTCAGTATCACGAGTATATATGCTAGTAGTGATGCGATCAAAAAAGTGGTGATTCAGGTGGATAGTAGTAATCTAAAAACACAAAATTTAGCATTAAATAATGCCGTTAATCTTCAAAAATTTTATGGTATGGATAATGTTAAGGTAGAAATAGTCGCCTATGGTCCAGGATTGAGTATCCTCACGCGCAAGAGTAAGTTTTCAAAACGCGTATCGAGTTTGGCGATGAGTGATGTGAAGTTTTCAGCATGCCATAACACGATGCAAAAAATTAAAAATAAAACAGGCAAATTCCCCGCTTTGAGTGACGGTGTTGAAGTGGTTCCTGCTGGCGTTGTGCGTATTGTACAACTTGAAGACCAAGGCTATCGATACATTAGACCCTAATCTTCTATCATGATGCTTCACAAAAAGAGGCATTCATAATCCTCTATGGTTCTCAACCGTAGGTGAATTATTTTGCCTCTTTTTTGCCTCTTTTTTCTTTTATACTACTTTAAAATTTATAGAAAGGATATAAAATGAAAATATCAAGAAGAGGCTTTCTTAAAGGAAGTGCTGCTGCGACCGCAGTACTTGGTAGCACCACCATGAGTGCAACCGAATTGTTTTCTCCTGTCAAAAAGATTCCAAGTGCCAGTCATTTTGGGGCATTTTATGCCTATGTTCAAGATGGCAAGATTGTGGATGTTGAGCCACAAGAATCTGATGATAGACCGGGAATGATGAAAGCTTTGGTAGATCGAAATTATTCGAATTCCAGAGTCAAATATCCTTATGTTAGAAAAACCTATCTAGAAGGAAAAGCTGACAATAAAGCGCTTCGTGGCAATGATGAATTTGTACGCGTTAGTTGGGAAAAAGCGCTCGATCTTGTAGCAGGAGCACTCAAAAAAACACCTCGCGATCAAATCTACAATGGTACAACAGATGGTTGGGCTCATCCAGGATTGGTCAATTATTGTCCGACTCTTGCGGGAAGATTTTTTAATATTGTAAAAGGAGGATCAGTTAATTCTGATGGTGATTACAGTGTCGGAGCAGCGCTTCGTACCAATCCAACAATCGTGGGTGATATTGAAGTATATTCCTTGCAAACAACCCATGAGCAAATCTTGGCCAATACTCAAGTTTATGTCATGTGGGGTGCTGATTTATTCAAAACCAATAAAATCGATTTTGCCGTGGCAAATCGTAAGAATGATGCGTATTATCTAAAGTATAAAAAATCTAATATCAAATTTATCTCAATTGATCCTATCAAAACCCAAACAGCTAAAATGTTTGATGCCGAGTGTGTTCATATTCGTCCTAACACTGATGTTGCTCTGATGTTAGGGATGATGCATTACCTCTATGTTACGAAAAAATATGATCAAAAATTTATTGAAAAATATACCGATGGTTTTGAACAGTTTGTGCCTTATTTGTTAGGAAAAACTGATGGTATTGCTAAAACACCGCAATGGGCAGAGAAAATCACAGAAGTTCCCGTTAGTAAAATCAAAGAATTAGCAGATTTATTTGTCTCAAAGAGAACCTTTATCGCAGGAAACTGGGCATTGCAACGTGCCCATCATGGAGAACAAGCCCAATGGGGGATTATCACACTCGCTTCCATGATTGGACAAGTCGGAATTCCTGGTGGTGGATTTGGTTTTTCAATGCATTACGGTGGAGGCGGACAAGCCGCTGCTGGCAAAGCCGGTCCAGGAGGATTTTCTCAAGGCCGAAACAGAGTCGAAGCGATTATCCCCGCGTCGAGGATCAACGAAGCATTGTTACATCCGGGCAAAGAGATTAATTTTACCGGAGAAAAAATAAAATTACCAAAGATTTCATTGATGTATGTAGCGGGAGCTAACAATGTCGGTCATCAACAAGATATGAATGAACTCATCGAAGGGATTAAGCGACTCGATACACTTATCGTACAAGATCCATGGTGGACACCAACAGCAAAAATGGCCGATATTGTCTTGCCTTCGACCACAACATTGGAGCGTGATGATATTAGTTTGCTCAGCGGCAGTTATTCAGGTGATAAAATCTATGCGATGCGTAAAGTAGTCGATACCCCATACGAGGCCAAAGATGATTATGAAATCTATGCGCTTTTAGCCAAAAAATTCAGTGAAAAACACTATAAAAAATTTACAGAAGGTAAAAGCGTGATGGAGCATATTAAATCATTTTATGCACAATCTGATGCGGCTAAAACGATTCCTTTTGAAGAGTTCTGGGAGAAAGGCTTTATTCAATATCAAATTCCAAAAGAGGCATATAAATACGTTCGACATAGCTCTTTTAGAGAAGACCCTATTAAAAATCCTTTGAAAACAGAAAGTGGAAAAATTCAAATTTTTTCTAAAAAGTTTGCTGATTATGGATATGACGATTTCAAAGGGCATGTGACATGGTTTGAACCGGCTGAATGGCTGGGAAGCAAAGAAGTAGACCAATATCCATTGCATCTACTCTCTCCTCATGCCACTTATCGAAAACATTCCCAATTGGATAATGTCTGGATTGCAGAACTTTATAAAATCAAAGGGAGAGAACCGGTCAGAATCAATCCAAAAGATGCCAAAAAATATGGCATCAGCGATGGTGATTTGGTAGAAGTATACAATGCTCGTGGAACATTGTTGGCAGGAGCTGTCGTGACAGAAGATGTCCGCGAAGGTGTCGTAGCTATTGAAGAAGGTGCTTGGTATAGTCCTGAAAATGCTGCCATAAAAGGCAGTCGTGGCAATAGTGGGAATGTCAATGTTTTGACCTCTTCACGCCCAACTTCTGAAATGTCGCAATCTTGTTCTGCTAATACGGCATTGGTGGCGATTAGAAAAGCAAAAGGTGAGATTGTGCCCAATCAAGCACATTTGATGCCAAAAGTATCTAATATTTAAATACGAGTCAGGGAGGACAAGTGATATGAGACTGTTTTACATGATGGTAGTAGCGTGTTGTTTTTTGAACATCAGTATGCAAGGAGCCACGTATATCTATACGCAAGGAAAAAAATCACTTTTTGTTACCCAGCAAGGGGTGGCTTTATATAATGGTACTCCTGTTCAAATCATATCCAAAAAAGGGCAACAAGCTCAGATTAAAATTATAGGATATGTAGCTCAAGACGATCATACCAAATTGTTTGCGACTCGCAATCTCAGTCTTTTGTTCGCCCATGTTAAAAGTAAAAGGCATGAGATTCAAGTATCCAAAGATAAAGGGGTGCTCATTTTGAGTGTCCCCCAAAAAATATTGACGGATGATATGGATGAGGCATGGGAGAAAAATTCTGATCTCTTTTATGATAAATGCACAAAATGTCATCATGCGAAAGTGATTAAAAAACACACGATGTTGGAGTGGAGTGCTATATTTAGTAGTATGGCGCCAAAGGCAAAAATCTCTCATAAACAAGATCAGTTGATTATGCGATTTCTAAAAGCTTTTGCAAAAGATGGTATTTTGAAACAAAGTGATTAATATCAAGGCGTGCTTGATGCTTTTTATAAAGAAAAAACATTGTAAAATCTCTTTATTGATAAAAGGAGTCTTCTTTGAATAATCTTTTTTTAAATAAGCTCAAAACGTTGCGGATTCTTTATGTTGAAGATGAAGAGGGTATTCGGAAAAAGATTTCCGATGCCCTTAGATATTATAGTAAAGAAGTGTTTGAGGCCACCGATGGTGAGAGTGGTTTGAAACTCTATAAAGAAAAAAATCCCGATATTATTTTCACAGATATTTTAATGCCAAAGATGAATGGGATTGAGTTTATCAAACAAGTGCGCCAAAGCGACGATCAGATTCCGATTGTCATCACCACCGCACATACCGATATGCACTATCTTTTGAGTGCTATTGAGTTGCATTTAGAACAATATATTATTAAGCCGATTAATTTAAAAGATTTAAAAAAATCCTTGCAAAAATGCATTGAGACCATATTAAAAGTCAGATCTGTAACAGAGATATTACCCTGTGGTTTTTGCTATGATTTTGATAATAAAATTCTGACACGCGAGGGTGAAGAAATCAAGCTCAATAAAAAAGAAATTTTATTTTTTGAACTTTTGATTCAAAACAAACATCGGGTCGTGAGTTATCAAGAGATCCAAGATTATGTGTGGCAAGATGATATCATGAGTGATGATGCACTCAAATCATTGGTGCGAAATATCAGACAAAAATTTCCAAAAGGATGTATCAAAAATCTCTCAGGAGTCGGATACAGAATTCTCAATGATTAATTACCTGAGTATTCGATATAAATTTTTGCTCATGGCAATGCTCGGAGTTGCTGCTATTGTTTTGATGTCCTTATTGGCACAAAATATCTTAGAAGATGGATTTCAAAAAGTCAAAGAAGTGTTTGAAAATTCCAAAAAAGTTCAAAAGATTCAACAAGATTTTATCACGCCACTTTTTAAACTCCGAGAAGAGACTTTGTCGCTAACCGTAGCACCTAATGGCGTTTACAAAAGAGAGATAGAGCGCAATATTACTCCTTTAATCCAACGATTAAATTACTCTTTCTCAATGCTTGATGAACATATTAATACGATTTGGAAAAATTATCGAGATTTAATTTTTGTCGTTGATGGATATAAAAATTATAAGCGCTTTGTTTATATCTCGGATGGGTATTTAAAAGAGGATTATAAAAAAGGTGCATTAATGCACACCAAGGTTGTCGAGCGAAAACAGTTTTATATCTTGATATCAAAACTTGAGAAAATGCAAGAGACACAATTAGGAAAGTCGTATGCGACGTTTACTAATGCCAAAAAAAGTTTTGCAAAAAAACAGATTATGATAACCTCAGGTGTCCTTCTCGTCATCATTTTGACACTTTTATTTGGGTATCTGATTGCTAGAAATATCGTCTTTTCTTTAGAGCGTGTACAAAATGGTCTCAAAAGATTTTTTAACCTCTTAGGACGAACTATTGACAAAGATGAAAAGATTAAAATTCATCTGAAAAATCGTGATGAATTTGGTGCTATCGCCGTGGTGATAAACCGTAATGTTGAGATATTAAGAGACAAATTAAAAAAAGATATTGCATTGATAGAAGATGCTACGAGTGTGATGGACGATTTGAAAAAAGGAAGACTAGAAAGACGATTAAGAAAAAGTGCCAGTTCTCATGAGCTCAATACTTTAAAAGTGGTGATGAATGAAATGTTGGACAATTTAGAAGATCGAATAGAGCTTGAGATTAAAGAGCGTACGAAACAAGAGCAACTGCTGATACAGCAGAGTAAACTCGCGGCGATGGGGAGTATGATTGGAAATATTGCCCACCAATGGCGACAACCCTTGGGTGAAATCAATGCCATATTGCTAGATTTACAAGTGAAACAAGAATATAATGATTTAGATGAGAAAACTTTCAATAAAGGCATTGAAGAGTGTGATATTATTTTATCACATATGTCCAATACGATTAGTGATTTTCAGAATTTTTTTAAACCGTCTAAAGAAAAAACAAAATTTAACCTAGCAGAAGCATGCCGTAGTGCTAGTTATATCATTGAATCTTCGCTGAAATATAATAATATCGAGTTTGATATCGATATCAAATATGATTTGGATGTGTTGGGCTATCCTAGAGAATTTGCACAGGCGGTTTTAAATATTTTGTCCAATGCTAAAGATGCTCTTTTAGAGAGAAAAATAGAACACCCCTTTATAAAACTCACGCTAAAAAAAGGTGAAAAATATGCTCTTGTGAAGATAGAAGACAATGCCGGCGGCATTCATGGGGAGAATTTGGAGCGGGTATTTGAGCCTTATTATACTACCAAACACGCCAGGCAAGGGACCGGTATCGGTCTGTATATGAGTAAAATCATCATTGAAGCAAATATGAATGGCTACATCAGCGTACAAAACCAAAATGAAGGGGCAACCTTTACGATAAAATTAGCGATTAATACTTAATAATATATTTATTTAAAAGTTGTATAATTCACCCTCATTGAGAAACAATAGGTGAGCAAATACTGAAGATATGTAAATGCTTCAAATTCAAACTTTTTAATTTTATTTTTTGGTTTTTAAAACCGCTTCAAAGAAATGGAAAACAAAAGGATGGAAAACAAGTTTAGAGACGGTGCGTAAGCGTTGCGTCTGTAAGCAGGAAAACAAAGAAATGGAAAACAAAATGCAAAACAACAATACCCAACAATATTTATTTACCAGCGAAGTTGTCAGCCCGGGACATCCGGATAAATGTGCTGATATTATCGCTGATAGTATCGTCGATCGATTGATTATCGAAGACAAAAACTCAAGAGTGGCCAGTGAAGTATTTCTAGCCGGCAAGAATATTATCATCGGGGGTGAAGTCAAAACGACAGCCGATTTAGATGTAGAAGATTATAAAAATATCGTAAAAGATGCATTGATTAAGATAGGTTATGATGGAAAATCTTCATTTAGTAGAGCACAATGTCTCTATCCTGATGATGTCTCTGTACAAGTGCTGTTAAATCAACAATCTTTAGATATTAACCAAGGCGTTGACCAAGAAGATGGTGAAATTGGCGCAGGAGACCAAGGCATCATGTTTGGTTTTGCTAGTAATGAAACGGCTGATTTCATGCCAGCAGCTATCACGTATGCTCGTATGATTTGTGATAAGGTATATAATTATGCACTCAAACACAATCACAAACTCGGAGTAGATATCAAAACGCAAGTGACTGTGGATTATGGCACCAAAGAGAATTTTGAGAATTGTCTTCCTCAGAAAATTCATACGATTGTTGTCTCTGCGCCTTCTGTTGAGAGTATGCCTATAGAAGAGGTGCGAATGCTTATCAAGGGATTGATCGATGATACGGCATTGCCTCCGCGTTTGTATGACCCTGAGAACACCATCATTCATATCAACCCAACCGGACGTTATGTTAGTCACAGTTCTCTTCATGATTCAGGCTTAACCGGACGCAAATTGATTGTGGATAGTTTTGGTGGATATTCACCTATTGGTGGGGGAGCACAATCGAGCAAAGATTATACAAAAGTGGATCGAAGTGGCTTGTATGCCGCACGTTGGATTGCCAAAAATATCGTCGCCAGTGGGTTGGCAAAGAAATGTTCCGTACAACTCTCTTATGCCATCGGAGTTGCTAAACCAGTCTCTGTGAGCGTGGATACATTTGGTACTTATAATCATGTGAGTGATGATATTCTCTCACAATTTGTTTTGGATAGTTTCAGCCTGACACCTCGCTGGATTACGAAAAAATTCGGTCTTGATGCCCCAAGTAAAGAGACGTTTTTATACGCCGATGTGGCGGCTCGTGGACAAGTGGGACAGAGTGATTATCCATGGGAGAGATTAGATGCATTGGAGCTTTTTGAAGTTCTAAAAGAGATATATAAATAATCCCAAAAACAAGGCTATTTCAGCCATATTAAAACCAAGATTGTCGCTGCAATCAACCAAACGATTGTAGCGGCAATCAATGCCACTCCTAGCGACCATCTATCGACGAAAAAATACAAAGAAATCATATAAAAGAAGTACGGAATCAAAGAAAAAATACCAAAGAGAATGGTCTCTTTTAAATCCGCACTACCACGTTGGCTTCCGACAATATAATGGGCAATGAGTGCAAAGGTTGGAAAGAGTGGTGCGAGTCCAGCGATAAAAAAACTTTTACTTTGAGCAAAAAGTTGAATAATGATGACCGTAATAGCGCCGAGTAATGCTTTGAGGGCTAAATCCATAATGATATTTCCAATTTTTTGATGAATTTTATCCTCTTAAAGATATATTTGAGATTAAAATTTTATTGGGGTTTGATTATTTCAGAGAGACCATCATTGGCGCTGTGATAAATCGTAGTCTGATATTTTTTAGCATAATATCGAAGCAATATATTTTGCAATATTGGCTCAGTTGATGGTGAAAACCATGCATTGTTGCTGATGGCTATCATGAAGCGTGGTGCACCTTGGTAGAGCAGGTCTGAAGTGGCTTCAAAACAGATGGCATTACGATATTTTTCTCCCCCAATCACAAAATCATGAGGTTTTTTGGCATGGTCAAAATCACTTGAGCCATCAAAGAAAATTTTGTTGATAAAGTTGGCGATAAAAGAGGGCAGTGGAATTTCCTCCCCAAACGGGACTAAGACGACTTTATTAGCGATTTGAAGATGACCATCATGAAAAAAGTAGGTGGAATTATAGATTTTTTGATTTTGATACGAGAGGGCACCTGCGATAATATCGATATCGTGTGAGAGTTTTTTGAGTTTTTGGAGCGCATTTTGGTTTTGATTAAGATAGAGGGGGAAAGCCGTCTCTGGCAAGATGATGAGGTCATCATGATGGGTGATGGCATCATGGATTTGGCGATAATTCTCAGATAAAATCTCAGCTTGATATTTAGGATCCCACTTTTTTGCTTGGTCGATTTTGGATGTTGTAATTTTAATATTTAGAGGATTTTTAGGTGTTTGATAGGAGGGATTCCATGTTGCTAAAAGTAAGAAAATGAGTCCGATGAATTTATAATAAGATGGCAATTTTATCCATGATAATATGCCAATTAAAAATGCGGCATAAGTCATCCAAAGCGGATTAAAAAAACTAAAAGAGAGGATGAGTTGGGGCTGCAACCAATTGAATCCAAAAGGATGGATAAAACTGAGTAAAAAGATTAAAATCGTTTTAATCACAAGATGATTTTCAAAGGCACCAATAACTCTAAAAATCACGCCATACACGAGTGCAATCGCGAGGATTACGAAAGGAATCAGGTAGGAGAGCCCATAATATCGAAAGCTTAAAGCAATCCAATAAAACCAGAAAATTCCTATGAAAAAACCAATCCAAAAAGATTCAAAACGGTTGCTTTTTAGTAGTCCATAAAAGCCAACGATTGCGATGATGGAGTGAAGCCATTTGGCATCGATTTGAAAATATCTTAAAAAAATAAAAAGAGACAAACAAAAAGCTACAACAAAGCCTTTTATTATGTAATTAGTGGTAAAATGTCCACTTACAAAATTTTTATTAAAGGATTTACATGCAAGGCGGTACCAGTATGTTAACTTCATTGCTTCCATTAGTCGTTCTTTTTGCGATTTTTTACTTTTTGGTCATCAGACCACAGCAAAAGCAGGCAAAACAACACAAAGAGATGATCGAAGGTCTCGCAAAAGGAGACAAGGTTGTCACGACAGGAGGACTCATCTGTGAAGTTGTTAAACCTGAAGAGAATTTTATCAAAGTTTCACTTAATGAGAGTGTAATTGTAAAAGTCTCAAAAGAATATATAGCGAAAAAAATAAATGAATAAGGGTGGATTAAATTACCGCTTGGTGATTTTTTTCATTGCAATTATTTTTGGGGTGGGCTTCACAATGCCTACCTTGCTCCAAACTAAAGGTGGAGCAAAAATTGCCTTAGGACTTGATCTTCAAGGCGGACTTCATATGCTTTTAGGTGTAAAAACAGATGAAGCCATAAAATCAAAAATGAAATCAATCGCTTCAAGTGTCAAATTCTATACAGACAACAATGACATCATTATCAATGATTTAAGAGTTCACAATGATTTGATTACCTTCAAACTCTTAGATGGGGATGAAGAAAAAAATCTCGATGCGATGTTGAAAAAAATCCAAGGTTTACAAATCAAAAAAGAGCAACTCTCTTATACACTCAGTTTGAGTGCGGCAGAACAAGTTGCGACTAAAAAATTCGCGGTCTCTCAAGCGGTTGAGACAATCCGAAATCGGATTGATCAATTTGGTCTCTCTGAGCCAAATGTTGCCAAGCAGGGTGAGGATAAAATCCTCGTCGAGCTTCCAGGTATCAAAACCATAGCAGAGGAACAACGTGCGCGCGAACTGATCGCCAAAGCGGCCCATCTTCAATTGATGGCTGTGGATGAGAAAAGAGCAGACCAAGCAGGTAGTATGAGCGAAGATGAAGCCCGTGCTTATGGTGATGTGATTTTTCCTGATGCGACCAATCCAAAACAAAAATATATCGTCAAAAGTGTTCCCATACTCGATGGTAGTATGCTCACCGATGCGAAAGTCGGATTTAGTCAGATGAATCAACCGGTCATCAACTTCACGCTTAACAGTGAAGGGGCTAAGATATTTGGTGATTTTACGGCGAAAAACGTCGGTAATCATTTGGCCATTGTACTGGATAATGTGGTTTATTCTGCACCAGTCATTCGCGAGCGAATCGGTGGCGGTAGTGGACAAATCAGTGGCGGATTTAGTGTCAAAGAAGCTCATGATGTGGCTATTGCACTAAGAAGTGGTGCCCTATTAGCCCCTGTGACATTACTCGAAAAAAGAAGTGTTGGACCAAGTTTGGGTGCTGATAGTATTAAAGCTAGTTTGATTTCTTTGATTACAGGTTTTTCATTGGTTGTGCTTTTTATGATTGTCTATTATGGTATGGCGGGAATTATTGCGGATATTGCATTGATTATCAACCTCTTTTTAGTTGTGGCGATTATGGCACTTTTTGGTGCGACCTTGACGCTTCCGGGTATGGCAGGTATTGTCCTCACCGTCGGGATGGCCGTGGATGCCAATGTGATTATTAATGAGCGGATACGTGAATTACTGCGGAGTGGCGCGAGTGTTTCAAAAGCCATTGAAAAAGGTTATGACAACGCTATGAGTGCGATATTGGATGCCAATATTACGACATTAATTGCTGCTGTTGTGCTCTATGCTTACGGTACGGGTCCGATTAAAGGATTTGCTGTTACTATGAGTATCGGTATTTTAGCTTCAATGCTCACAGCGATTTTAGGAACGCATGGAATCTATCAATTTTTGATGCCACGTATCGAAAAAAGTAAAAGCCTTCCATTTTGGTTTGGCATAAAAAGAGGTAAATAATGCAAGTATTTTCAAAAGATAAAATCTATAATTTTATGGGTAAAAGTAACTTTTTTATATCTTTCTCTATTGTGTTGATTCTCTCTTCTTACTTTTTCTTGTACACCAAAGGTCTCAATTATGGTATTGATTTTGCCGGGGGAACTATTGTACAAGTAAAATATGATAAAACAGCACCCATTAAACAGATGCGTGAAAATATTACCAAAGATAAGGCATTTGAAAATGCTTCTATTACGCAATTTGGTTCACCTCAAGAGGTTATTATCCGTTTTTCGACTGCTGAGAATAGCACCGTCAAAAATGATGCCGGTGACAAGATAAAAACACTATTAAAAGGTACGGGTGATTTTCAAATCCGTCGTGTTGATATTGTCGGTCCAAAAGTGGGTGGCGAACTGCGCGAAAAAGGGATGATGGCTTTGGTCATGTCGATTATTGTTATTTTGATATATGTCGCCTTTAGATTTGAATGGCGATTTGCCGTCGCATCTGTGCTTGCTTTGGTTCATGATGTTTCGATTGCTATGGGAGCCATTGCGCTGTTCCAAGTAGATGTCAATCTCGATGTACTCGCTGCTCTCTTGACCTTGATGGGGTATTCTCTCAATGATACGATTATTGTATTTGAT
Organism: Sulfurospirillum sp. 1612; assembly: GCF_036556685.1. NCBI lineage: Bacteria > Pseudomonadati > Campylobacterota > Epsilonproteobacteria > Campylobacterales > Sulfurospirillaceae > Sulfurospirillum > Sulfurospirillum sp. 1612. Next base: position 1,663,694 of record NZ_CP140614.1, on the reverse strand, counting down.
CGGATACGTGAGGGAATTGGCGATACCAAAGAGACGAATCTTTTCAATGTAATCAATGATGCGGTATCAAAGACACTCTCAAGAACCCTTCTGACTTCTTTGACGACATTCTTTGTTATTCTGACACTCTACGCCCTTGGAGGAGAGATTATCAGCAGCTTTAGCTTTACCCTCTTAGTCGGTATTGTTGTTGGTACGTATAGTTCAGTATTTGTGGCCTCACCTATGTTGAAATGGTTAGGATTTGATTTGCAAAGTTATAAGGCAAAAGAAGCGCTAAAAGCTAAAAGAAAAATCGAGAAAGAAAAAGCTCGTGCAATGTATGAAAAAGGAATGCTCTAATATTTAGAGCCTTCCTCTTAAAATTGATGATATAGATTTATGGAGAAATGATGGAATATAATGTTTCGCAAATAGAAGAAAAATGGCAAAAATATTGGAATGAACACAATGCATTTGAGCCAGATAGTGATATGAGCAAAAAGAAAAAATATATCTTAAGTATGTTTCCTTATCCTAGTGGTAAGATTCATATGGGGCATGTGAGAAATTACAGTATCGGTGATGCCATTGCACGACATTATAGAAAACAAAATTTCAATGTGTTACATCCTATTGGGTGGGACTCTTTTGGAATGCCTGCTGAAAATGCCGCGATCAAACATCATACCCATCCTAAAAAATGGACTTATGAAAATATTGACTATATGCGAAAAGAGCTGAATTCTTTAGGTTTTTCATTTTCCCAAAAAAGAGAATTTGCAACCAGTGACCCGCTTTATACCAAACACGAACAAAAAATATTTATTGAGATGTTTGAAAAGGGTTTGGTCTATCAAAAAAGCGCCAATCTTAACTGGTGTGAAACGTGCCAAACCGTATTGGCTAATGAACAAGTGGAAGATGGCAAATGTTGGCGCTGTGATAACGAAGTCATTCAAAAAGATATGCCAGGATATTATCTTAAGATTACCCAATATGCGCAAGAATTGCTAGATGATTTGAAAGAGCTCAAAGAGGGGTGGCCGCAACAAGTATTGACCATGCAAGAAAATTGGATTGGCAGAAGCGAAGGGCTAGAATTTGATTTTCATCTTAGTGATGAATCAAACAAAAAATTAGAGGGACAATTTAGTCAATTTAAAGTTTTTACTACCCGACCTGACACCATTTATGGTATCAGTTATGCCGCCTTGGCTCCTGAACATGATATTGTCAAATATTTAATCAAAAACAATTTACTTCCTGCTGAAAAAATCGAAGCAATCAAAGAGATGCAATCTTTGAGTTCAAGAGAAAAATCGATGGCTGAGAAGAAAGGTCTGTATCTTGAACTTGATGTCATTCACCCTCTAACACAACAAAAAGTTCCTCTTTGGGTGGCTAATTTTGTTTTGATTGAATACGGTGGGGGTGCGGTTATGGCCGTGCCGGCTCATGATGAGAGAGATTTTGAATTTGCCAAAAAATATGATTTGCCAATCAAGCAGAGTATCCGCAATGATAAAGAGGTTTTTGATGGGTCTCATGCGACAACCGAGTATGGGTATTTGGTAGATTCAGATACTTTTACGGGGCTGAGTTCGCAAGAGGCTAAAGCAAAGATTATAGAGTATTTTGAAAGCAATCATTTAGGTAACCGCGTGGTCAATTATAAACTTCGTGATTGGGGTATCAGCAGACAGCGATATTGGGGTGCGCCGATTCCGATGGTGCATTGCCCAAAATGCGGTTTGGTACCTGAAAAAGATGAAAACCTACCGATAAAACTTCCTGATGATATTGAGTTAACAGGAGAAGGCAATCCGCTTTGGTCGCATCCGACTTGGAAACATACGACGTGTCCAAAATGTGGTCATGAAGCCGTGCGTGAAACCGATACGATGGATACCTTTTTTCAATCGAGTTGGTATTTTTTACGCTATACCACAGACCCTTCGCTTTGGGAAGAGAATGCTTTTGATAAAAAAAGTAGTGACTATTGGATGAATGTCGACCAATATGTTGGAGGCATCGAACATGCGATTTTACACCTTTTGTATTCTCGATTTTTTACCAAAGTATTACGAGATTTGGGTCGGGTTTCATGCAGTGAACCATTTGCCAATCTACTCACCCAAGGTATGGTTTTAAAAGATGGCTCAAAAATGAGTAAATCAAAAGGTAATACTGTTGACCCGGATGATATTATCAAAAAATATGGTGCCGATACGGCGCGATTGTTTATCCTTTTTGCCGCTCCTCCTGTAAAAGAGTTAGAGTGGAATGACAATGCTGTCGAAGGCGCTTTTAAGTTTATCAAACGTTTGGTATCTAAAGTTGAGCTAGCAGAGGTGTGTGACACATTGCCGGTGATTGACCACCATGCGCTTAGCAAAGAATCAAAATTTGCAAGGAAAAAAGTTTATGAAGCATTGAAAAAATCAGAAGAAGTCTTTCAAGGGGGTTATGCTTTCAATACCTTGATTGCTGCTTCTATGGAAGCTTTGAATGCTTTAAATACACAAGAAGACAAAGCCGTCTGGACGGAGGGTTATTATATCCTTTCTAATATCTTAGAGCCGATTATCCCTCATGTTTGTTGGGAAATCAGTTCTAAACTTTTTGGTTTGAAAAATCTCACGAAGATTGATATGGTTGAAGAAGTTTTTGAAGTGGATAAAATCGTGATTGCGGTGACGATTAATGGTAAAAAACGTACCCAAATTGAAGTAGATGCCACCGCGGCAAAAGAGGATATCATCAAGATGGCTAAAGAGGCTGCTGTAAAATGGCTTGAAGACAAACAAATTATCAAAGAGATTTTGGTTCCAAAAAAATTAGTGAATTTGGTCGTGAAATAAAATGAAATATTTAGCTGTTTTTTTAATGGTCTTTCTGTTAGGTTGTGGTTATAAACCAAGTTCCTATTATACTCAAAAAGTTTTAGGTGAAAAAATCTATGTAGATGTTAGTATCAGCAGAAAAGACCCTAAAAACAGTGTGATTATCAAAGATGCACTCAACGAAGCCGTTGTCGGAAGATTCGGAGGCAAGTTAGTGAGTAAAGATAAAGCCAGCTCTTATCTTTATATCAGCATTGCCTCGGTATCATTTGTTCCAACAGTATATGATTCAGATGGTTATGTGATTGAGTATAAAACCAAAGTGGTGTTAAATACAACCTATGAAACGAAATTGAACAAGAAAGAGAGTTTTACAACAACAGGAGAATACGACTTCCCAATAGAAGCCAACAGTGTTATCTCTGATACCAAAAGATTTGATGCGATTAGATATGCCTCGCTTGATGCGGTAAATGAGATCATTTCAAAAATTTCGATTGTCGGGATGATGAAATAGTTTAAAAGAGGTAGAGATATGGCCAGCGCTATTAGCGAGATTATTAAAGAGAGTATCGAACAGTTACGACGTGAAAATCTTAATCTAACACCTGATAATTATCATCGCGTATTTTGTAATGTTGCAAAAAAAAAGGGTTTGATTGTCGAAGATTGTCAGAAAATTGATAAATTCTCAAAAAAACTCGATGAAAAAAATCAATCTGACCTCAAAAAGTTTAAGGTATCAACTATAGAAGAGTTGATCTCTTTTTTGATTGCAAAAGTTAATCGCGCCAATGAACACGATAGTACGAAGGTCATTAATGCTTTGGTGCTTCTCTCCAAAAGAGTGTTACAAGCCGTGACGTTGTTGCATGATAAAGATGCAAGAGAATTAGCCAACAGTTCTCTCTCTCGTCTGGATTTTAGTCAAAATCTTCAATCTATCGATGCCCTCAAAGAAAAGTGGTTTGAATTTGTGACCCAATACAATGATGATTTTTTAAAAGAGTTAGATGCCTATGGCAGTGTTCATAAAGATGATTTGCAAAAAATGGTGCAGGATATCAAGCAGATATTACAAAAAGATGAGGATTCAACCGCTTATGATAGTCTTGCGCCACTGATTATCGCCTCACTTGTGCCTTCAATTGCCTCGAGCATGAATGATGAGTTGGCTGATATTTCTTATATGCTAAGAAATGAACCATCATCTTTGGAGACCCAAGCGGTACAACGAGAAATAAAACGTTTTATTAATAAGCGAATTAATCTCGATAAAGAAGAAATCAAAGTCAAAATCTCCTCATTAGATCGTTTGCTTGATGAAATCAATAAAAGAATCATAAACCTAATCAATAGTAGTGATGACAGTCATGTCCAAGTGGGGATTATAAAGAAAAATTTGCAAGATATTGATTTTTCACAAGATAGTTTTGAGTTGGTGCATGCTAAACTTGTCAGCATTGCGACATCGTTAGAGGGAGAAACAAAAAGTCTCAACCAAAAAATGAAAAGTAATCATGAGACAATTCATAAGTTGCACAGTAAAGTCAAAAATCTTGAGAATGCTTTGAAGGTTGCTAAAAAAGAGATGCGTGAAGATTTTACTACGCATACTGCTACCAAACGAGCACTCGAAGAGGAACTCAAACGAACGGAAGATTTGTACTTGCGTTATAAGATTGATTTTTCACTCTGTTTTTTAGATATTGATCATTTTAAAGTCGTCAATGATACCTACGGACATGAAGCCGGTGATATCATCCTCTCCAATATCGGAAAAATTTTAAAACGTTACATTAGACGCTCAGATTTTGTAGGGCGTTATGGAGGAGAGGAATTTTTGGTGATTTTACCGAGTATTTCTGATGAACAAGCGTTTTATTTTGCAGAAAAAATACGTACTATTATTGAATCTTTTAAATTTCTCTATAAAAATGAACGTATTGTGGTGACGGTGAGTTGTGGTTTGTCACAACGAAGTCAGATGCAATCTCTTAGTGAAACGGTGGAACATGCAGATAAAATGCTTTATAAAGCCAAAGAATCTGGAAGAAATAAGGTGATGCCAGATTTTTCATGAAACTTGCAGCATATTTAGATAACAAGCCCTTATATTATGATACCATCGATTATGATAGAATGCCTTTGGCGTATGAAGAGATTAAAAAGTCGATTACACTGCCCAAAATCATACACATCGTAGGAACCAACGGAAAAGGGAGCAGTGGAAGATTTTTAGCGCAAATGCTACAAGACCAAGGACACACTGTTGGACATTATACCTCGCCACATATCTTTAAGTTTAATGAACGAATTTGGCTCAATGGTCATGATGCGAGCGATGATGTATTAGAAACATCGCATCAGAGGTTGCAACAGCTCTTGTCTCAGACTTTTATCGACACACTCTCGTATTTTGAATATACGACATTTTTAGCGATGATGGTATTCTCAAAACGTTGTGAATTTGTGGTATTAGAAGCGGGACTTGGAGGTGAACATGATGGCACTAATATCTTCCCAAAAATCATGAGCCTTTTTACGCCTATTGGTTTGGACCATCAAAGTTTTCTAGGCACAACAATCAAAGAGATTGCTACGACCAAACTCAACAGTATGGCCTCTCAAGCCTTAGTCGCCACTCAGTATGACGCAGAAGTGAATGCCATCGCTAAAGAGATTGCAAAAAAGAGACACAGTGTGCTTTATTTTACAAAAGATTTATTAAACGAAGAAGAGACACGACGTGTGCATGCGCTTGTTGAGAAAAAACAGTGGCCAAAGTTCCAAACCATCAATCTTAGCAGTGCACTGTGTGTCATGAAATTATTGGGTTTTTCGACACATTTTCATGAAGATGCCTTGACGTTGATGGCAGGGAGATGTCAAAAAATTGTCAAGAATGTCACCCTTGATGTGGGACATAATCCGATGGCGGCCAAGGCGATTGTCGCACATTTTCATGATAAAAAAATCAATCTTATTTATAATAGTTTTATCGATAAAAACTACGAAGAAATCTTGCATATATTAGCGCCTATTATCAAAAAAGTCGAGCTATTACGCTTTGATAATCCACGGGGTATGGCAGATAAAGAGATACGAAAAATCTGCGATGCTATGAGTATTGATGTCATAGATTTTGAGGGGATAAAACAAGAAGAAGCGTATCTGGTTTTTGGTTCTTTTAGTGTGGTGGAGCAATTTTTGAAAGTTTATCATGAAGGATAAATTGACCATCACTATCTCAGATGCTAAAGGTTCTAAGCATTATCAAATGAGACGCAGTACCAAAAAAATGCTTCTTTATTTTGCCGTTTTTTTGGCTTTTGTGAGCGTTGTTGGGACGGGGTTAATTTATTTTTTAATGCACCAAGTTGTGGTGTTAGAAAACAAAAAGCATCGCGTTGTACAAGAGTATACAAAAGTAGAACAAAACAACCAAAAACTCAAAATACAAATGGAGCAAAAAGCACAAGAATACGATGAAATCAAAGAAAAAATCAATAATATAGAAGAGTTAATTGGTCTCACTCCGGATACGACACAAGAAATCACGGTGAGATTAGATACGCTAACATTGACCAGCCAACAACAACATGCCTTGCTCCGAAATATTCCCAATGGTTCACCGGTACCTTTGAAGAGAATTACGGGAAAATTTGGCTGGAGAATTCATCCGGTTTTGAAGAAAAAAGAATTTCACAAAGGGATTGATTTGCAAGCGCGAAGACACACGCCAGTGCGCGCGCCAGCTGATGGTGTTGTGGAGTATGCGGGCTATCATAAAAGCAGTGGATTTGGCTATTTGATTATCATCGACCATAATTTTGGGTTCAAGACGATGTATGGGCACTTGAGTAAGAAAATGCGGGTTAAAGCAGGGACTTTTGTCAAGAAAGACCAGATTATCGGCTATACAGGGAACAGTGGCTTATCGACAGGTCCACATTTGCACTATGAAGTACGATTTATCTCACGCCCATTGAATCCGTATCCTTTTATAAAATGGAATAATAATGATTTTAAAAGTATTTTCAAAAAAGAGAGGCGTGTGCCATGGGAATCATTGATTGCGGCAGTAACCCAGAAATTTTATCTTTACAAGCAATTTACAGCACCCTCTAAAACCACACCAAAATCACAAAAAGTGATACCCTAATCAATGATAAAAATATATAAAAGAAAGGAAACCAGACTCTGATACAAGCTACATGTTATGAATATTTTCACAATAAAAATCGTACCACATCACTTTTGGGTGTCGACAATGATAAAACAGCATTTTTAGCCGCTCAAGTTCTCGAATTCTTAGGGAAAAAGAGTTATGTTTTGCCAGATTTAAGAGTGAGCCATGGCGATGACTTACTCCCTTTTGGTGCTGAGATCAAAGAGTTGTTGAATGTCTTAAATCATTACTATGCAGATAAATCTACAAAAAAGATTTTGATTGTGCCAATTCGCACGCTTCTTGTGCCCTTACCTGATGAGAGTTTATTGCAACATCAGGTCATTGAATTTGCTATGAAACTTGATAGAAATGCATTTCAAAATCAACTTTTTTATTGGGGATATCAAAGTGCCGATATCGTCGAGGCTTCAGGAGAAGTCTCCTTTCGTGGTGATATTATCGATTTGTTTCCGCCAAATCTTGACAAACCCATTCGTATTTCATTGTTTGATGATGAAGTAGAGAGTCTTCGGTTTTTTGATTGTGAGAGTCAAAAAAGTGAGAAAGAAGAATTGGAAGATATAACCCTATTTCCTGCTCTTTTTTCATTAAATCAGACGCAATATGAACAGATTAATCAAGAGATTTCAAAAATCAAAAGCGACAGTTTTGAAAAAGACATACATGCTTTGAGTCTTTGGGGTATTGGGGCTTATTCTCATGATTATCTTGAGACGTTTGATAGCATATATGCAGAAGATTATCATAATGATATTGATGAAATAGCACTCTTTGATCCCCCTGCAAAAGCGCGTTTATCTCAGGTTCCCATCATCCCAGAACCCAAAATTTTTCGCCCCATTGCTATCTCTTCTGTGGTGGATTTTCTAGGGTTTCATCAGGATAAAAAAATCACAATTTTAGCCAGAAATGAAGTGTTTTTGAAGCAAGCAGGACTAGACCCTCTCACGGTAAAATTTAAAGAGAGTCCTTTGATTGTCAATATCATGAGTGATGAGGCTATCATCATATCATTAAATAAAAAGCACAAAATCAAAAAAGTACGAAAATCCAATATTTTACTCGATGAGTTAAAAGTCGGAGATTATGTTGTGCATGAAAATTACGGTATTGGCGTATTTAAAGGCTTGCAAAATTGTACCGTTTTAGGCGCGACTCGTGATTTTGCCTTGATTTTGTATCAAGGAGAGGACAAACTACTCTTGCCGGTGGAAAATCTTCATGTTATTGATCGTTATATTGCTAGTAGTGGTACTTTGGCGGTCGTTGATAAGCTGGGGAAAGGAAGTTTTCAACGCCTCAAAAGCAAAGCCAAAGAGAAACTTTTTGCGATTGCCAAAGAGATTATTGAGACTGCGGCAAAACGTGAGATGATTGATGCTTTGAAAATTGACACGCACAAAAGTGAAATAACACAATTTCAAGAAGATTCTGGATTTATTTACACCAAAGATCAGCAAACATGTATTGATGAGATTTATGCAGATCTTGAGAGTGGCAAGATTATGGATCGTTTGTTGAGTGGTGATGTGGGATTTGGAAAGACAGAAGTGGCTATGAATGCGATCTTTGCTGTTGCTATGAGTGGGTTTCAAGCCATCCTCATCGCCCCTACGACGCTACTGTCATCACAACACTTTAAAAGCTTGAATGAGCGATTTAAACCCTATAATATTCGGGTAGAAAAACTAGACCGCTTTACCCCAACAAATCAAAAAAGCCGTATTCTCAAAGAGTTGCGAGAGGGGAGTTTGCAAGTCTGTGTGGGAACACACACCTTGCTTGATAAACCTTTGCACAATCCTGCTTTAATTGTGATTGATGAAGAGCATAAATTTGGAGTGGCTCAAAAAGAAAAACTTAAAAACATGAGAGAGAATATTCATATTTTATCGATGAGTGCGACACCGATTCCTCGTAGTCTCAATATGGCACTGAGTTCTATCAAGCAGTATTCCAAACTTCTCACGCCACCAGCAGAACGAGAAGATGTGCGTACTTTTGTCAAAGAGTATGAAGAAAAAGTCATCAAAGAGGCTATCTTAAGAGAGATGCGTCGGGGTGGACAGATCTTTTTTGTGCATAATCGTATCTCTTCTATTGAGCAGAAGAAAAAAGAGTTGCAATTGATGATTCCATCGATGAAAATATTGGTTTTGCATTCAAAAGTGCCTCCAGCTATTAGTGAAAAAGAGATGCTACAATTTCAAGAAGGGGCATATGATCTATTGTTGAGCACTTCGATTATCGAATCAGGTATTCATATTCCCAATGTCAATACCATCATCATCGATGCGGCAGATAACTTTGGGATGGCAGATTTGCATCAATTACGTGGTCGTGTCGGGCGTGCAAAACGTCAGGGATATTGTTATTTTCTTGTCAACAACAAAGATAAACTCACCGAAGATTCCAAAAAACGCTTGCTCTCTTTGGAGGCCAATTCTTATCTTGGAAGCGGTTCGGTTTTGGCCTATCATGATCTCGAAATTCGAGGTGGGGGAAATCTCGTGGGAGAAGCACAAAGCGGGCACATCAAAAATATCGGCTATTCTTTGTATCTCAAAATGCTTGAAGATGCGATTAATACTTTGTTGAACAAGAAAAGTACCCAAGATCATGAGATTGATATTAAGCTTAGTGTTACGGCGTATATCAACAGTGATTATATCGCTGAAGATCGCGTACGGTTGGAGCTTTACCGTAGGTTAAGTAAGTGCCAATCCATCACAGAAGTGTTGGATATTGAAGAGGAGATGGTGGATCGATTTGGAAAAATTGATATAATAACCAAACAGTTTTTAGATGTCATCACCATCAAGATTTTAGCCGCACTCAATCATATTACTTTGATTAGTAATTATGGCCAAAATATCACAATTAAAGATGACAAAGAACAGAAGATTTTGTTAAAATCTCGTAGTAAAGATGATGATGACATACTAGATACGGTACTGAAATATTTGAGAAAAGGATTAAAACATCATGATTGATTGGGAACACACACACGCTGCAATTTGGCGCAAAAGAAAAAATGACCTCAAAGCCATTGTGGATATTGACCCCATAACACTCGATGATCTTGTCGGCGTTGAAAACCAAAAAAGTCAATTGGTTAAAAATACAGAAGCCTTTTTACAAGGAGCACCCTCAAACAATGCGCTACTTTGGGGTGCACGCGGTACGGGAAAATCTTCATTAATCAAAGCGGTCTTTAATCACTTTAAAGACCAAGGACTTCGAATTATTGAATTTTCAAAAGAGGATTTGACGAGTTTACCTGAGATTATTGATGATATTCGTGATTTGCCGTATAAATTTATCATCTTTTGTGATGATCTCTCCTTTGAGAGTGGGGATAGTAGCTATACGGGCTTGAAGCCGATATTAGAGGGCTCCATTGAATTGCCTCCTAAAAATACCTTGATTTATGCAAGTTCTAATAGGCGCCATCTGATTTCAGAATTACACAAAGATAATGAAGACGTCCGTGTCACCGAAGATGAGATTCATTATGGCGATACAATCGAAGAGAAGATTTCACTCTCAGATCGGTTTGGTTTGTGGATTTCATTTTATCAAGGCAGTTTTGAGCAATACATCAAAATTGTAGATTCTTATTTTTCTGATTTTCAAGGCGATCGTGACCTGCTTCATAAAGAAGCCAAGATTTTTGCAACGCACCGTGCATCTCGCAGTGGACGTACCGCCAAACAGTTTTATAACTATTTTTCGAGATTGTTATGACCAATAGCTATGAATTGTTAGAACTCCTCAAAAATAGAGGGTATGATGCGACACAAAGAGATCCGTTTTGGTGGCCTCATAGTGGGTCCTTTGAGGTAGTTGTGGGTGCGATTTTGACGCAACAAACCAAATGGGAAAAGGTTGAAAAAAGTTTAGACAATCTCAGAAATGCTAATGTTTTGGATTTGAAATCTCTCGCAGAAATCGACGTGAGAAGATTATCGATTTTAATTAAACCCAGTGGATTTTATAATACCAAAGCAAAAAATCTCTCAAGATTGTCCAAAGCCATTGATGCGACATTTGGCAGTTTTGAAGCGTTTACACACAATGTAACACGGGAGTGGTTATTGTCCCAAAAAGGTGTGGGCGAGGAGAGTGCGGATTCAATATTATGTTATAGTTGTCTCAAAGATGAATTGGTCGTGGATAGTTACACGGCTCGATTATTAGCAGCTTTTGGGTTTGAATTTGAGAGTTATGACGCGCTAAAAGCGTGGATGATAGAGGGAATTGCTACCAATAAAAAACGTGTGGATGCTTTGTACTCCCGTGCGATGAGTGATCATGAAATCTATGCGAGGTTTCATGGCAAAATTGTAGAATATGCTAAAATGCATAGCAGAGGAAAAAATGTCGAGGTAAGCACACTGATTGATTGAGAGGGTAATATGGATATTTCAAAAACCAATGTATCTGGCCATCATGATACAAATGTTTTAAAGAGTACAACCGTTGATAAAAATCCAAATCCACTCTTGTCCTCCTCTTCCATACCAAAGCAATCCATTCAAAAGACGCTTGATGCGCTTTTTGAAGCGTTGTTTTCCAAAACGCAATCTGAAGCGCATATCTTAAACAGTTTGCGACAGATTGATATATCTTTGAATTTAAAAGCGACAATGCTAGATATTCAATCCATTATGAATGCGATCAAACAAGAGGCGCTTTTATCTAAGACGGTGATTAACTTGGATAAATTCTTCGTTGATATTAAGACATTAGATGCACAAGGTTTACAAAAACAAATCGAAAAATCGGGTCTCTTTTTTGAATCCAAATTGGCGCAAAATTCTAAAGAAAATTTACAAAATCCTGCTATAAAAGAGAGTATCTTGGGAGATATCAAAGCCTCCCTCCTTCAGATAAAAGAGCACTTAAAAACACAAAATCCCATCCCGCCGCTAGATCTTTTAGCAAAAGTGGACAAAGTGCTGATGAGTATTCACTATTATCAGTTGATGGCATTATGTTCTCACACGACGATATTATACCTTCCTTTTTCATGGGAAGGGCTACAAGGTGGCAATATCAGTATCAAAAAATTGAAAGAGAAAAGATTTTTTTGCGAGATTCATCTGACGCTGAAAGAGTTTGGGGATATTGATGTTTTTGCGATGCTTTTTGATGATGTTTATACCTCAATTTCTTTTTTTACTGAAAATAAAAACTTTTTAAAACTTTTGAATGAATACTCCGATGTGCTGCGAGAAGCCATCCAAAATGCAGGGCTTATTGTCTCTTCTTTATATATGTATGATGCTCGCAAAGACCACTCTATCAAACAAGAAATCCAATCCATGGTGACATCTTTACAGACGGGTGAGGGAATTAATCTGCATGCCTAAAGATATCCAAAAAGCCGTCGCATTAAAATATAACAAAGACAAAGATAAAGCTCCTAGAATCAAAGCCAAAGGCAAAGGTGACGTGGCCAAAAATATTATTAAAATTGCAAAAGAGTGTCAACTTCCTATCAAAAAAGATGAAGATTTGGTGGAGCTTTTAAGCAAGGTGGAAATCGACCAAGAGATTCCGCAAAACCTCTATAAGGCTGTTGCGGAAGTGTTTCAGTTTATCTATACACTAACAAAAAAATAAGATTTTATTGCGTATCTTTTGTCTTTCCCCATACACTATTGGCGATGGCTTGTGCTTCTTTCTGGATGGATGCTAAGTGTGCCTCATCGATAAAACTCTCAGCATAAATCTTATAAATAGCCTCAGTTCCCGATGGACGAATCGCAAACCAGCCATTTTGGCTTTGAACTTTTAACCCGCCAATTGGAGCGTTATTGCCCGGTGCTTTGGTCAAAATTGCTTCAATTTTCTCTCCGGCCAAAGTGGTTGCTTTGATGTCTTGGGGTTTGAGATTTTTGAGGATATTTCTCTGCTTTTCATCCGCAGGGGCATCAATACGTTTGTAGATAGGATTGGAAAATTTTTGGGTAAGTTCCTGATAGTGAACACCAGGGTCCTTATGTGTGGTGGCTAAAATCTCAGCAGCAAGAAGGGTCATGATAATACCATCTTTGTCCGTTGTCCATACCGAGCCATCTTTTCTCAAGAAACTAGCCCCCGCACTCTCTTCCCCTCCAAAAAATATCTCACCATGAATCAGCCCTGATACAAACCATTTAAAACCTACGGGTACTTCGATTACTTTTCGGTGCAAGCTTTGTGCGACACGATCAATCATGGAGCTACTGACTAAGGTCTTGCCGATACCCAGTTTACTACTCCATTGAGGCCTGTTTTGAGCGAGATAGTTGATTGCAACGCTGAGGTAGTGGTTGGGATTCATGAGTCCCACACTTTTAGTCACGATACCATGACGATCAAAATCGGTGTCATTCCCAAAGGCAATATCAAAGTCATCTTTCATATCAATCAAACCCGCCATAGCATAAGGAGAGGAGCAATCCATGCGAATTTTGCCATCTTTATCACAATGCATAAAAGAAAAGGTCGCATCAAGATGGTTATTAAAAATTTCCATATTGAGCCCATAATACTCTTTTATAGCACTATAATAGGCCAATCCTGCCCCTCCCATAGCATCAGCTCCAATGCGTATTTTTGATTCTTTGATGGCATTCATATCCAAAATAGTATCCAAATCCTTGACATAAGGTGTGATGTAATCATATTGCGTGAGGTAAGGCGATTGGAGTGCTTCATGAAGGCTGAGGACGCGGACATCTTTGAGATTGTTTTCTAAGATAGCATTGGCTCTTTTTTCAATCCAATCTGTCACATCCGTATCTGCTGGCCCTCCATGAGGCGGATTGTATTTAAACCCACCATCTGTGGGGGGATTGTGTGAGGGTGTGATGACGATACCATCACATTGCGCGGTGTTGTTTTCTTTATTGTGTGTCAATATCGCGTGAGAGATGACCGGAGTAGGGGTATAGCCACTATCTTTTGCGATATAAACGCGCACTTCATTGGCCGTGAGCACTTGAAGTGCAGTGATTTGTGCGGGGTAAGAGAGGGCATGTGTGTCCATCCCCATAAATAAAATTCCATCAATCCCTGCTTGCTTTCGGTACTCACATACCGCTTGTGTCACAGCTAGGATATGGGCTTCATTAAAACTATTGTGAAGAGAACTTCCACGATGACCAGAAGTACCAAAACTCACTTTTTCTGCACTTACTGTGATATCGGGTTTTTGGGTGTAATACGCACTGATTAATTCAGGAATGTTACACAAAGAGCTTTTGGGTGGTAATTTCCCTGCGTTGGGGTGGATTGTAGTGCTCATGATAACCTCTTAATAATTAAACATTTTTTCATAATATTCATCGGCTTGCCTGCTTGAATCAAACTCTATTTCGATCTCTGTCATCGCACTTTTCATAATCTCCAACCATTGTGTGTGTTCTTTGTAATAGGTCGGGATGATTTTATTTTCCAAGATATCCATCATGTGTTGATTGTCCAAGCGATCTTGTTCTTCTAGGGGCAATGTATGATCAACCGCTGGAATCGTGAAGGCATTTTTGCCATCGCGCGCAAATTCAGGGTGCCATCCATCATCAATAGAAAAGTGGATGGATCCATTCATACTCGCGGCCATACCGCTGGTTCCACTGGCTTCTCGAGTGATTCTTGGTGTATTAAGCCAGACATCGCTGCCTTGTTTTAACATCTTTGAGAGTGTGAGTTCATAGCCAATTAACACGGCCATATTCTTGTAATGATGACTGATATTAATCAATTCATTAAAGAGATCAATCGCACCATAATCGGTCGGATAAGGTTTTCCTGCCCAGATGATTTGTATGGGCATTTCACTATTTTTCATTAATTTTTCAAAACGTTCAAAATCATATTTTAAAAGTCCGGGTCTTTTGTATTCGGCAAAACGACGCGCCCAAACAATAGTCAACACTTCTGGATTGAACATTTTGCCTGTTTGATCCGCTACGACATCAAAGAGGATTTTTTTGAGGTGTTTTTTTCTGGCATTGAGTTCATAATCCTCGTGTTCATCTAGGTTTCTTGTGAGTGTTTTGTCAGTCCAGTATTTTTTGTTTTGTGAGTTGGTGATCGAGATAATCTCACAACGATTTTCGACATGAGCCCACATCTCATTGGAGACGGTTGCATGGATTTTAGATACGGCATTGGCAATCTTAGCACTACGCAAAGCGCCTATGGTGAGACTAAAGTTATCTTCATGTTCGTAGCCGGTAATCTTGCGAACGGTTGGCATATCCAAACCATTGAAAAATCCCATATCATGTAAAAAGTTGATATTATGTTCTTCATTTCCCGCTTTCTCCGGCGTATGGGTGGTGAAAACGACCTGTTTCTTGATGGCTTCCATGTCGGGAGTTTTGTTGTAGAGTTCATACACTAAAGGGAGTGCATGACCCTCATTCATATGATAAATATCAATCTTTTGTTGGAGGGCCTCTAAGATTTTTACCCCTCCGATTCCAAGGACAATCTCTTGCGCGACTCGGGTACGCTCATTGCCATCATACAGTTTATGTGTGATGGTTCGTGCAAGGTAGTCATTCTCATCAGTGTCAGTTGAGAGCAAAATCAATGGTGCGGCACCAAAGACTTCGGGTTTGACTAAAAATGCTTTGACGACAACATCTTCACCATGAATTTTAACCGTGACTTTTGGCTCGAGTTCTTCTAAAAAATAGTAAAATTTTCGCGTATAAACAGGACGCAGCGTTCGGTCTTCATTGCGTGATTGATCATAATATCCAAAACTCCAAAGCAGTCCAATTCCGACAATATTTTGGCGTAAATCATACGCACTTCTCATATGTGAGCCTGCAAGAAATCCAAGACCTCCTGAGTAGATTTTGAGTGTTTGATCAATCGCAAATTCCATTGAAAAGTAGGCGACTGATTTGTTATATTTTTTATTGATGTCATATGAAAATAGATTCATTTTTATCCCTTAATTGATTTGTAAATTTTTATATAATATTTGCTTACCCAGTTCAACACCAGGTTGGTCGTACGTATTGATATTGAGTTTGATTCCAGCCACTGAGGTCAGTAGCTCAAAGTACATAATCAAAGCACCGACATTTTCCGGTGTGACACAATCTATCGTAATGATATCGGTGTCTACTTTCGTGTCTATAAGACTTTGCATCGTAGCATCGCATTGTGCATTGATGAGAAGATTGAATTTTTTCTTATTGATAAAATTGGTTTTTTCGATTCCTTTGAGGGTGATGTCCGGAATACTCAAATCGGCTTTAAAATCATCAATTTTGATAAAGGTGACACACTTGTCACGGGGTCCTTCGATAATGAGTTGTAAGAAGGAGTGTTGATCTACCGCACCAATCAATCCGACCGGTGTGAGTCCCACGTGTTTGCCTTTTTTATCCACCTTGCCTAAAGATTCGGCCCACAATTGCACATACCATTTGGTAAAATGCTCCAAACGATCAGCATAGGAAAAGAGGACATTGATAGGAGTGTGGGTGGCCTGTTGGACGAGATAAGAAGCTTTTTCTATGAGATGGGTCTCTTCGCCATTGAAAAAACGCTCCACAAATGCGCCTGCACCTTGGAGGACTTTTGCCATATCATATCCTGCAATATAAAGAGGCACCACTCCAACAGCACTGAGCACTGAGAATCTGCCCCCTACATTCTCAGGGATATTAAATTCTAATATTTTATTGGCTTTAGCAAAATCTGAAAGTGCTGAGCCTTCATCGGTGATGGCATAGACTCTTTGTTGATCCGCTTTGAGATGCAAATCAATATCGCAAAACTTAATAAGAGTCTTGAATATGGATGTGGTCTCAATAGTAGAACCTGATTTTGAAATGACAAAAAAGCAGGCGTTTTCTTTTTGTATTTTATTGAGATTTTGGCTAATACTCACAGGGTCAGAGTTTTCTAAAAAAATCATCTCTTTAGCGGTTTTACTATAAGGTCTCAAAATTTGATCGATTGCTTTGATGCCTAGGGATGAGCCACCGATTCCGATGACAACTATTTGTGACACTTTGGAAAAATCAAGACCTTCTAAAGTCTTGATATGTTCTTGTGAGAGGCTTGGAAGTTTGTAGTATCCTACCGCATTGGTGTCCATCTCATCTTTAAGAATTTTGATGACATCTTGTATCTGCTCATTTGACTGTGCACTTTTGTTTTTAAATTGTTTATCAAATTTTAACATCTTATCCTCCTGATTATAATTTATTATACATAAATATTAATGCATTACCAAAGGTTTTCTGCACAAATAGAGTACATCGACTCAAACTTTTTTAAGATATATAACGCTAAGTGACCCCAAGGTCACATGTGCCATATAATCTCTACCGTGTTGTGTTTTTTTGATGGTGTGTATGCGTCTTGTTCTTGGCTCTTCCCAACCGTCAAAATCGGCTGATTGGGAGTTAAATATCTCGACATATTCTCCTTCTTGAGGCAATCCTATTGGGTAATCGGTATGGGTTTTATCTGAAAAATTACAGATGACAATAATCGTATCATCGTGACTTTTTCTCATAAAAGTGATGACATTAGCCTGTGCATCATTTTCATCAATCCACTCAAATCCATCCGGTGAAGTATCGCCCTCATAGAGTGCTGGTTCACTTCGATAGAGTGTGTTGAGTGTTTTAATCAAATTTTTGATACCTTGGTGTGGTGCATAATCTAAAAGATGCCAATCCAAACTCTGCTCATAATGCCACTCTGCAAATTGTGCAAATTCTCCACCCATAAAGAGAAGTTTCTTGCCAGGATGCGCAAACATCAAGGCATACATGGCACGTAAATTGGCAAATTTTTGATTATTGTCTCCGGGCATTTTGTTGATGAGGGAGCCTTTCATATGCACCACTTCATCATGACTCAATGGCAAGATATAGTTTTCATTGTAAACATAGACGAAACTAAAGGTGAGGTCTTTATGATGATATTGTCTGTGAATCGGGTCATTTTTCATGTATTTCAAAATATCATGCATCCAACCCATATTCCATTTATAATCAAATCCCAATCCTCCCTCATCAACCGCACCGGTGACTTTATTGAAATTGGTAGATTCTTCTGCAAATATCATGGCATCACTATAAAAAGCTTCTATGGTTTTGTTGAGTTGTTGTAAAAATTTGATAGCACCAAGGTTGAGGTCTCCCCCAAATTCATTGGGAATCCATTCCCCATCTTCTCGCGCATAATTGAGATATAACATCGAAGCCACGGCATCCACGCGAATGCCATCGATATGATACATCTCCAACCAAAACATGGCGGAGCTAATGAGAAATTCTCGAACTTCATTACGGTCATAATTAAAAATAGCACTGCCCCATTGTGGGTGGTATCCCTTTCTTGGGTCGGCATGTTCATACAAACAAGTGCCATCAAAATTCATCAAACCATGACCGTCTGTCACAAAGTGAGAGGGCACCCAATCTAAAATGACTCCAATATCATGAGCATGCATAATATCTACAAATGTCATGAAATCTTGTGGGCTACCATAGCGTGCTGTGGGGGCGAAATATCCGCTGGCTTGATAGCCCCATGAGCCGACGAAAGGATATTCTGTGATGGGCAGGAGTTCGACATGCGTAAAGTGCATCTCTTTGAGATAACGGGCCAAGGCAAGGGCCGATTCTTCATACGTTAAAAATCGGTTATCTTCTTCGACTTTTCTTCTCCATGAGCCTAAGTGCACTTCATAAACACTAATCGGTACGCGCTGTGAATTTTGTTTTTGACGTTTGGTGAGCCATTTTTCGTCGCTCCACTGAAAATTAGCGATATCCCAAACACGCGAGGCAGAGTGGGGCGCAATTTCTGCATAAAAAGCATACGGGTCGGCTTTGTCTGCATTAGCATTTTGTGTGGCGGTAAAGATATGATATTTATAGCTACAACCTTGTGGAACTGCTGTGATAAAGCCTTCCCAAATACCCGAATTATCCTCTCTTTTTTTGAGTTTATGCGCGTGTATATCGTAATTATTGAAATCTCCACGCACACTCACATCTTCAGCATTGGGAGCCCAAAGTGCAAAATAAACGCCAGCTTCATCTTCTCGCATCATGGGGTGTGCGCCTAAGTGTTTGTAGAGTTGTGTATGGGTGCCTTCTTTGAAAAGATAGATATCTAATTCACTAAAGAGACTCACATCGTAATACATTTCATGTGTCATAATCTAATCCTAGTTATTATGTTTGTCGCGTGCGAACTGATACACTTTCATATAAGAAAGTGCTGCTTTTTCCCAGTCAAATCGTAACGCCATAGCGCGTTGTTGCATTTGGAAAAATTCTGATTTTTCATTGTGATACACCTCTAGTGTCCATTTGATGGTATGATACAGTGCCCAAGCACTGGGTTCATAAAATTTAAAACCATTACTATTTGGATTGTCATTTTCATAGTTTATAATCGTATCATCCAGTCCCCCGGTGGCACGGACAATGGGGAGTGTGCCATAGCGCAGTGAATAGATTTGATTTAAGCCACAGGGCTCAAACAAAGAAGGCATCAAGAACATATCACTGCCTGCCTCTATTTTGTGGGCTAAGGTATTGCTATATCCAATATGTACGCCCAATTTGTCTCTGTGTTTTGCTGCGACTTCACCAAAGAAAAATTCTGCCCATTTTTCTCCGGTACCCAAGATGACAATTTGTAAGTCTAAATCCAAAAGTCCTCTGATTGCCTCAGCAATCATGGAGAGTCCTTTTTGTTCTGCAAATCTTCCAACAAAACCAATCAGCGGGATATTGTCATCGACTTTAAGTCCAAAATACTCTTGTAAATCCCGTTTGCATAGGGCTTTACCTCTCATATCATCGCTATCATAATAGGCGGCGATATGGTCATCACAACTGGGGTTCCACTCATGATAATCCACCCCATTTAAAATACCAAATAACTTTCCACGATGAGCGCGAATATGCTCCTCTAAGCCAAATCCAAATTCGGGTGTTTGAATTTCTTGGGCATATTTTTCAGAAACAGTGGTGAGGGCATCAGTTGTGGCAATTCCTCCTCTTAGAAAATTGACATTCTCATATTTTTGAAATTCCATAGGATTGAAATGTTCCCAACCCACCTCCATGACATCCATCGCACCTTTGAAAAATTCTCCTTGATGCTGGAGATTGTGTATGGTCAGTACGGAGGCCGTGTTGGCAAAATCTTCGTAAAAGCGTGTTTGACACAAGATGGGAAGAATTGCCGTATGCCAATCATTGGCGTGTACAATATCGGGTTGAAAGGAGAGTTTTTTGCTGAGTTGTAAGGCGGCTTTTGATAAAAAGATAAATCGATTGTCATTGTCCTCATAAGCTTCGCCCTCTTCATCATATAAAGCACTTCTACCAAAATAAGCCTCATAATCGATGAAATAAATCGGTACATCGCTCCCGGGTATAAAACTGGTAAAAACTTCGCACCAAAGCTCACCAATGGGTCCCATAGGAACGCCTAGCGCACCGGGTAATGCTTGCAGTTGGCTTTTGTCGATTTTGTAATATCGTGGCATGACGACAATGATTTCAGTCCCAAGTTTTTTAAGAGCTTTTGGCAGGGCACCTGAGACATCTGCAAGTCCTCCGGTTTTGGCAAAGGGGACAACTTCTGCGGCGACAAATAAGACTTTTAATTTATCTTTAGACATAAGATTCCTTTAATAGCGTAGCCCCCGTTAATGGGGCGTGTTTCAAATTGCTCTTGACAATCATAACATTTTTTACTGAATGCTTCAATGCAGTGGTGTGAATATTGGTTTTGATAAAATCGACTAAAAAACCATTGGCCTCGATAATCCCACCTCCTAGGACTAAAATCTCAGGATTAAAAAGCGTAATCACACAACCGGCTGCGTGTAAGAGCGCATTTTCAAATTGTGTGACAATCTTTTGGGCGTGGGGTTCTTGTGATGTTTTTAATGAGTCAAGCGTTTGGTTGGGTTTTAGATTGTAATAGCGTGCCCATTTGTGAAGACCTGAACCAGACGCAAAGAGTTCCAAGCAATTATCCCTGCCGCAACCACATGCAAATGGTGCTGGTGAAAATGGGATGTGCCCGATTTCAGTGGCAAAATTATCATGACCTTTTATGAGTTTTCCTGCTTCGATGACACCAAGTCCGATACCCGTACCCACATAAAGCGCACAAAGATGTGCACTTTTGTGTGCTTTTGCCTCGGCAATTGCGGCACATTTCAGGTCATTTTCGATATAGAGTGTGATGGGAAAATGGCGCTCAAAGTGGGTTTTGATATCGGGGATATCCACAGTCATATTAGGCGCGGCTGTGATGGTGCCATCGTTCACTTGTCCCGCAAATGAGATACAAACGGTACGAATTTTAGGATTTTTTTCTAAAAGAGAGGTCAACCAACTTCCTAGTGGCATCTCACTGCTTTTGGCCTCAAAAGATGCTACCTCTTTTTCTTTCTCTAAAAGTAGGGCTCTTAGATGGGTTCCCCCCGCATCAATGGCGAGTATCATGATAGTACCGCTTGATAGAGTTTTTGATACTCCCGTGCGCTGTGCTCAAAGGAGAAATCACAGTGAAGATTGAAGCGTTGTATCTCTTGCTTCTTTTTTGTGTTGTGATAGAGTATTAAGGCCCGATTGATGGCTCTTTTTAAAGCATTGCCTGTGGCTTGTTTGAACCGTATGCCCTGACCGCATTGGCGGCTGTTTTCATGCACACTATCATGCAATCCTCCGGTATCTCTAACGATGGGAATCACGCCATAGCGATACGAAATCATCTGTGCGAGTCCGCAAGGTTCAAAATGTGAAGGCATCAAGAAAAAATCCGCCGCAGCATAGATTTGATGGGAGAGGTTTTCATCAAATCCCAAGCGCAACGCCATATTAGGATGCGTATCGGCGGCCTGTTGCAGTGCTGTTTGATAAGGACTGGCTCCATCGACCAATAGCAAGAGATTTAGCTCTTGTGCCAAGAGTGCATCAAGACTTTGAAGCAGAATATCAAAACCTTTTTGTTCGGTGAGTCGGCTTATCATGATAAAAAGAGGGCGTTTGATATCTTTGAGTTTGGTCTCTTTGAGCATGTAGCTTTTATTTTTATTTTTATTTTTTAGCGTCTTTTCATCAAAATTTGCAATAAGTGCAGGATCACTTTTGGCATTAAAAAGCGTAGTATCTAAGCCATTGATGATGCCAGTTAGCTTCTTTTTGTGTTGGTTTAAAAATCCATCCAATCCACAGCCAAATTCAGGGCTCAAGATTTCTTTGGCATAATGTGGGCTCACTGTCGTGATGGCATTGGCGTATTTGATGCCTGCTTTCATGAAGTTGCATTGGCCGTAAAATTCGAGATCCTCCATCGTAAAGTGGGTTTCACTAATTCCTAATCTTTTCAAAGATTCTTTTTCAAAAATCCCTTGATAAGCGAGATTGTGAATGGTGAAAATACTCTTTGCTTGCGGATAGATTTCCTTTAGCCACAACGCCGCAAGCGCGCTGTGCCAATCATTGAGATGTAAAATATCGATGTGTAATTCTTGGGCCAAATACACCAAGGCTTTACTAAAAATTCCAAAGCGCAGATCGTTGTTGGCATAGGCTTCATGATCGCCATATAAGTGTTGAGTATCACTCAAAAGCGGTGCTTGGATGAAATAGGTGCGCATGCCATCTTGCTCACTGTGATAGATTACAATCTCATAAGAAATACCTCCTAGCTGTAGTGAAAAGTTGTAAGGCGTTGGTGTGAGTCTCTCTTTTGAGATGAAACCATAAAGTGGCATCACGCGTGCGATTGTCAGCGATGTGCTGAGTGCTTTTGGTAGCGCTGCTGCGACATCGGCGAGTCCGCCGCTTTTGGCAAAAGGTACGATTTCGCTTGAGGCAAATAAAACCTTCATGTGTTACTCTTTTGCATTTAAAAGGTTGGCGCACTCTTCAGGGGCGACTGGGTTGATCATCATCTCTGATGAGAGTTCAAATCCACCGAACCGATAGTTTCGAGGGATAATACTCAGGCTAAATCGAAAATTCTTTTGTAGATAAGGCATATAGATTTCATTTTCAAAATTGCTATTAAGCGGAGAGAGTTTGAAATAAAGATTATAATCAAAATCTCCCAATTGGGAGTTGAGTTTGGCAAATGTTTCTTTTAAAAGAGCGGAGAGGTCTTTGGTGTCATCAGAATCACAAGCATCGAGATTGGCGAGATTTTTGGTCGGTGCAATCATGACTTCAAAAGGAAAACTACTAGCAAATGGGCAAAATGCGATAAAATTCCCTCGCTCACCAATCACTCTGTTGTCTTTAGAAAATTTTTCATTTTCGACGATATCTTGGAGTTTTCCTCTGCCATGCAAACGATAATATTCCATATTGTGCTTTAAAAAAGCCAATTCGGTTTTGGGCATAATCGGCAAGGCTAAGATTTGTGTATGGGGGTGTTCTTGTGTGGCGCCACCGTTGATGCCATGGTTTTTAAAGACACTCAAATAAACGAGTCGGGTATCTTTTTTCAAATCCGTAATCCGACGTATGATACTTTTGAGCCAATTTTCTATCTCATTGACATTTAAATTGGAACAATCGTGAGTATGAGAAGGAGAGTCAATCAAGACTTCGTGCGCACCGACTCCGGGAATACTCTCAAATAATCCCTGGCGTCTGGATCTGTCTTCAAGTTCGATTTGAACAGCCTTGAAGAGATTGGGAACAACACGCGTGAGCCAATGAGGGGCATTGGCTTCATTGCTTCGCATCGCAAAGATTTCAGGAGGGGTCATCGTCTCGTTGCCTTCACAAAAAGGACAGGCGGCTTCACTGATTTTTGGTTGTTCTTGATGCTTATAAAAATCAGGACGATGCAATCGCTCTGGAGCAATCAAGGTATATCTGTTTTTAAGTAAATCCAATCGTATTTCAGACATCTTTAACTCCTAAACTCAAGGTGACATGCTCATCATCATGACATGGAAGTGTGAGGATAAACGAGATTTGCTGTGCGACCAAATCAAATCCATTCTCACTTTGTGAGACGGTATTTAAGATAAATGCAGTGCAATCAAAGGGTTGGTTCATGCTCAAGGTGAGCGTTTTGTTGGTAAAGGAATCGAAAATAATGAGCTGTTCTAAGTGGTGCAAAACAAGGCCATCTAGAATCGCTTCACCATTAAAGCGTACCTCTTTGGGGTGGGCAAAATGCAGATTGAATTCGACACCATAATACAGCACGCCTTTATAGTCTGTTTTCACATGGCAATCTAAAGAGACCATGGTGTGAGAAAAAGAGAATTTTTTACTCAACTCTGTTGGGTAGTGTTGCTCTAGATAGATACCCCCTTGGCGAGTAAATGTTTGGTTTTTTGCATCAAGTTCAAACGGTTGATTGGCAAAATCACCGATTTCTCTAAACGTTGCTGCTTTGAATTGCGAGAGTTGGATGGGTTCTAGCAAGAGGTGATCTACAAAAGAGTATTTCAAATGCCAATCAAAAATTAGATTTTCTCGCAGTCTCTCATCAATCTGTTCGGGCGCGTGGTGAATGGTCGCGATGGCATCCTCATGATGGTCTTGGATGGGGGCGGGTGCGGAGGGATTTAAAATCTTATCATGATAGGCTTCTTTTCTTCTTGTGAGCGTATTTTGCCAATTAAAACCCCCATCTAAAGTGCCAAATTCTATCATTTGAGCACCATTTTTGGATGAGAATACCAATGAGAGTTGTTTGCTGAGGACTTTGAGCTCATCATACCCATCCATATCGATATCACTGACTTCATATTGGATGTTTTTGGTTGCAAACTCTTTTTCTAATGCCATTAAATAATGGTAGGCATTGTCTCTGAGATTGGGTAGATACAATCCTCCAAATACCCCATGCCAGAAGACATCATTGGTTTGGAGTTTGTAGAGATTTTCTTTGGCTTTGGTTTTGAGTTGAGCTTGCCTTTGACTCATATAGAGCATTCTTTTGTGTAAGTAATTACTCTCTTCATATTTGACAAAAAAGTTTTTCCAGATACCCCCTTTGATAAAGGCGATGCCTTCATGATCAAAATATTCGGTTCCTACTTGCGTTTTGAGTGCTTCTAAGCCAAGCGTTTGTTCGCTTTTCAAACTCCACTCACCCATCTCAAAATAGGAGGTATTATTGAGATATGCGATACCCCGAGAGCGGTTTTGTCTCAGATAATCGCTAAAATGTTCGGTTTTGATTCGGGTGTCTTCTAATACCGCTTCGATGAATTTTTCAAGCCATTTTTTTTCATAAACCCATTCATGAGTTTTAGGCCAAAGTCCAAATTTTTCACCATCATCGAAGATAATCGCCGCAGAATCATCATGCTTTTTACAATCCAAAATCGCATCAATCGCGCGTTTTGTGTTGAAAAAAGGCAGTGCATAGCGCAAGGCCCCTGAGATTGGGAAGAGGGCGAGTTTTTTGCCACTCTCTTCAGTTTGAAAATACCCATCCATCGAGTTGGCATCAAAACCGCTACTTAAAAAATGATAATCATCAATCAGGGCAAATTCCATCGCTGCTTTATTGAGATCGGGCACGATTGAGGATTCCCAAACGCGCTCAGTCAACCATAAACCGTGAGGTTCTTTCTTGAAATGTTTTTTGATAAAGGTGTTGAGTTTCTCAATCTGCGCGACACGATCATGAGAGGGGATAACGCTGAGTATGGGCTCATAAAATCCCGCACTAATCCACTCAATCGTCCCCTTTTTTGTGAGAGTTTTCATCGCTTGAAAAATATCAGGATGATGGAGTCGGATTTGATCCAAAAGCCAACCACTACAATGAAGTGAAAATTTGAATTCTGGATAGTTGAGCATTGTCTCGAAAAAAGGTCGATAACACTTTTCGATGGCTTCATCGACGGCAAAGCCTAAATTGTCGACGGGTTGATGCAGATGAACTCCAAAAAGTAAGCTGACTTCTTTCATATTTTCCTCTTTCATTATATAAACCAATTTTCAGTGTAGTTATTTGTCAAATCCATATCAAGTTCCCCAAATCCCGGTAGGGTCTGTATGATTTTGTGATCATGACACAATTCAAATCTAAATTTGACCAATTTATCTTCTAATCCCGCTTTGTTAATTCGGATATCAAACCAATTTTTGACAATAAAATCAATCTCTAAATTACCTTGATGTTTTGAAATATTTTGATTTACCTCAGTATCAAAAAGCAAGGCTTCATTGATGCCTAAGGGATCGATGATGATATTGAGCCGATTGTAAGTGGAAAACCCAATTTCCCCGGCCAAAAATGCAAAATAGAGATATGCTTCATCTTCGCCATAAAGGATTTTTTTGATTGGTCCTCTTGCTTTATCCATTGTCGAAAAAAGTTTCTCTTCATCAACGGTGCCACATCCAATCCAATCAAAAAACGAATGATGCATGCCATTGAGATTTGGAGATATATTGGATTTTGGAGGGAGCCAAAAGTGTTTTGAACTTTTGTGTTTGGTGATGGGCTCAAACAAATCTGTCGGTGGCGAGATTTCCATCAAAAGATAGATATGAATCAAGTGCGCTCGAAAAAGATCATCAAACTCACCGCCAAAGTCGGTGTAATGGTCATCGCCATACCACCAAAACCAATCCGAACACTCTGCCAATAAAAACTCATCAGTGATTTTATCAAGCACTTCAGGACTCAGTTTGCTTCGGTGATGTTCAAAATCGCGTTTGGTCAGATAGATAAGATCCCAAGCTCGGGTTTTCTCTTTATGTCCGACCCAGGTATTGAGTTCACCATTGATCCAGCTACCAGGACTTAGCCTCTCTAGGGGTTTTTTGGGTAATTTTAACACATCATCCATATGCAGCGTCTGGCACCAAGCAGTGTGGTTGAGACCATCATAGAGGGCATCAAAAAAATCAAATCCATTATTTTTGTAAAATTCCCAAGCATTTTCACCATCGAGTATCACAAAAACAGTGGCATTTTTATTGTCATTATTAATCGATTTGAGCGCTTCTATAAAGTGATGGCTGGCTTTTTGCGCGTCCCAAAACCTATAAGTAAATCCTACCAAATCGCTGAGTCCATGATCTCGAAAGCCCATGCACATGTCTTGATATAAATAAGGAGAATAGAGATTTTTTCGATCACTATTTTGGAGTGATTTAAACAAAATCGCTTCATCAGTAGCAATCCATCGGATGCCGTTGTCGCGCAAGAGTTGGACGCTTTGCGTATCAACCGCTCCCTCCGCTGGCCAAAAACCACTAGGGGCAAACCCAAAAGTCTCTTCAAACAAGGCTTGCGCTTTTTGTATTTGCAAGAGGGCATCCTCTTTCAAGGAGCTACTTTGTTTAGGGATATTGGTGCTTTTGTTAGCAATAAGGGCATTGTTCATATCAACTAATAATGGCAAAATCGGGTGATTTAGGGGCGTCGTCGAGATACAAATACGCGCTTCTTTGGCGAGTAAGATATAGTATTCAAAGATACTTTTGACAAATTGCGCCAATTCTTTGAGTAGGCGTTGTTTATCATCTTGATTGAAATCTTTCTCTTTGGCAATCAGCTCTTTTACAAGATCATTGTGCTCTCGCAAATAGACGCCACACCATGAGAGGATAAAGAGCACTTGCATATCAAAAAGCTCTTGACTTTCATATTCTGTCTTCTCATAGAGTGTTTTGAAATAGGGCAGGGATGAGACCATGGTGTCATATTGTGCGCTTTTGCATAGCTTGATCATCCACTGCAATTGACTCTCATGTAACGTTTTAGTATCTTGTAGCCAAAGGCTCAAAAAATAATCATGAGACTCAGGCGCATCATAGTAAAGTTTTAACTGTTCTATGAGCGGACAGGTAATATTGAACGTGGCCTTAATATTGGGATGTCTTGCTAGCATCCAGGGCATATCAAAATAATCTTTGATCGCATGCAAAAAAACCCAAGGCATCTTCATGATGCCTGCGTCATCTCTGTAATCGGGTTGGTGCATGTGCCAGATGAAGCTTAAGTTCAACACAGAGGGCTCACTGTTTCGACCATAGGTCTATTTTCTTGCAATATTTTTCGTAAATCTCTTCTCCCTTTGCTTCATTAATCGCTTGGATATAGATATTGAGATGGTCACTGTACTGATCTGGTATCATCAAAATCCAATCGGTTTTACTTTCCCAAATCTTAACGCCGTCGATTGAGGAAGATTTTTTGCCGATGGCATCTTCCAAAAATTTGCGCATCATCTTGCCTTTGAGCGATTGCGAACACTCTATTTTGTGACTGGTATAGTAGAAGTCATCAAGTTTTTTAGAGACTTCTGAGAGTTTGATACCGTGACAGCTGAGCATCTCCATGATTTTCAAGCTCGCATACATCGCATCACGACTCAATCCAAATTCGGTAAAGGTAAAGTTGCCATCCATCGTGGCGACTAAGTCATACTCTTTGAGTTTTTCTGCTTTGAAGTTGGAGTAATTTCCTCGTTCGATTTCTAAATTTTCAAAATAAATCATATCAGTCGACCATGTTGGTAAAAAGACCTTTTTCTTTCGCTCTCCTTCGTTGGTGGTGAGATTAAGCAGATACATCACGGTTAATAAGCCTTTGACCTTATCGAGGACTTCACCTTGATCGGTGATGAGTAAGAGTCGTTGTGCATTAGGATAGATGATAATCCCCATATCATAATTAAGGCTTGTGACAATGCTCGAGATATTGGATTTGGCGCGATTGAGGAGATTATCGATGTTGGAGAGTTTTTTATTATCATAATAAGCATCTAAGACGATATTTTCAACACCAAGATTATTTAAAAGAAGCGGAAAAACTTCGGCAGTGCTGCCATGCATAACATCAACAGCGACCTTAAATCCACCACATTTGATGATACTATGGTCGATTTTCTCTTCGACTGCTACTGCATATGATTGCAGCTCTTTGCCATGAAGGGATTCTTCAATCTCTCCAATTTTTGAATAATCCACACGTCTGAATTTCTCGGTGAAAAATGCCTTTTCCACTCCCTTGATGGAGTTAGAATCAATCCTTAGTGCAGCTTCATCAAAAAGAGTGATTTGTGAACAGGTTGTATCGAGGATGTCACGTCTAAAATGTGCTCCTGCGATGATGGAATCATCTCGTGCTATGGCGTATCTGAGAATCGAAGAGGCGATGCCTTTCATATCAATGACGTTGATTCCGGCTGAGAGCAATCCCCCTAAAAAAGCGCGCTTTATCATTCGTGAACTTTTGTCATTATCCCTACCAACTGCAACTTTGGAGCCGATTGGGAGTTGTGAGGCAAAGGCTTCAGCTAATTTTGTTGCCATGTCGCAAGAGAGCTCGATATTGCTTTTTCCGGAGACACTTCCCCCTTCAAATATGGCGTTTTTATATCTACTTCCTAGTATCAAAGAGTGGCTGACAATGGATGCGGCTTCTACTTTCTTGTCTGGCCAAATCGTGACGTCTCGCTCAAATGATGCCAGCTCTCCAACTTCACAATTTTGTGCTAATATCAATCCCGCTTTGGCGGTGACATTTTTGCCGATGACATTATCCGAGCAGATGACACAACCATCAAATTTTGCATTTTTACCGATGGTGATGTGATTCCATAAAACGCTGTTACGGATGTTTGAGCCACTGCCAATTTTGACATCGTCTCCAATAGTGACATTGCCCAATCGTACATTATTACCAATAGTAACATTTTTACCTAAGACAACATTACCGATGATCTCAATGCTTTTATCAAGTTGATATGGGGTGTCGCTGTAGAGTATGCCATCGGGATACTTTTGGGTTTGTCCCGGAATAGTAAAATGAAAACGATCATAGAGGATGTCTTGATGCACTTCGCGATAACTCTCCGGATTACCCACATCGCGCCAATATCCCTTCAAATTATATCCCATGAGTTCAATATCACTTTTCATGAGACTCGGAAATAAATCCTTGCCAAAATCGTAATTTTCATTTTTTGGAATAAAGTTTAATATTTCAGGTTCGATAATATAAATACCGGTATTGATTGTATCGCTGAAGACTTCGCCCCAGCTTGGTTTTTCCAAAAATTTTTCTATCTTATGATCTTTGTTGGTAATGACGACGCCAAATTGTAGTGGGTTTTCAACGGAAGTGAGGCCAATAGAGAGTTTGGCTTTGTGCTTTTTGTGAAAATCAAAGAGTTTTTGAAAATTAAAATCTGTTACCAAATCACCACTGATAATGATGAAATTTTCATCTCCTATCAATTCTTGTGCGAGTTTGACTGCACCTGCGGTTCCATAGTCATCATTAGGGGTTATATAATTGATTGTGATGCCAAAATCACTGCCGTCTTTAAAATATTCTTTGATAATCTCGGGCTTATAATAAAGTAGAACAATAAAATCTGTGATGCCTAAATCTTTGAGCATCATCATCGTGTGTTCCATCATCGGTCTGTTAACAATAGGAAGCATTGGTTTTGGAATTGAGTGTGTGAGGGGTTGGATTCGGGTGCCAAATCCACCTGCCATTACGACGGCTTTCATAATTTATCTCCTTTTAGTTTGGCAAGATGGTTCCGTCTCTTGGGGTACAAGAGAAGTCTTAAACTATTATATCTTTAAAAGCGAGTTTTTTGAATTAAACGGGGAGTCAATCAACTCACTCGTATCATCACAAATCCAATTTTCACCATTAATCTTGTATCCAAACTGATAGGCATTGTCTGATTTTAAAATCTTTGTCAGATAAAATTCTCCATTTTTCTTACTTTTCATGGGTTCATTCTTCCAATCACTCCAATCTCCGCAAAGGGCTACTGTTTCAGCTTCTAGAGGTAATATTGTAAATGTTACCCAAGATTTGTTACCTTTTTTCGTGACCTTAACCATCATATTCTCCTTGGATTTTTGTTATGGTTATTATACCGAAGATTTATAAATAAACGGTTGCAAAAATGTTTATGAAATAATCATATAAGCGAGAAGAGGGTGTGAGTTGGAGACACGAACGTATCTCCGAAGTTATTATAAATTGTGAGCTTTTTTGTATTCTAATATCAAGGCGTAGGCTTCATCTTTAAGCTTCAACTTTTCTCTTTTTAAAGTATCAAGCTCTAATGGTTCTAGATGTTCTCTACCACTATCTACATCTTCAATTTTTTGATCTAATTCGTTGTGTCGTTCAAAAACTTTTGCAAAATGTGCATTTTCAACTTTTAGACTAGAGATGATTTCTCTATATTCTGGTAACATTTTTTCCTCCTTAATTTTGTGATTGATTGTACCGAATCTATGCTTCAAGTTCTATAATCTGCATTGATCTTGACATATTCATAGCTAAGGTCGCAGCCATAGGCTGTAAATGAAGCATCTCCGACATTTAAATTGCATTGTATTTTAAAGGAATCCTTCTTCATAACAGCGCACGCTTTTGCTTCTGTTGCGGCATCAAGTAAGGGTTGTTCTTTTGAATGAATCAGTACATCATCATAATAAATCTCAAGCAACGCTTCATCACACGTAATCTCAGCAGCACCAATCGTCGAAGCGATGCGCCCCCAATTTGGATCTTCTCCAAAGATAGCAGTTTTGACTAATAGTGAATTGCTTAATTTTTTCGCAGCATGCATTGCCTCTTGGGTGGAGGCAGCGCCATTGACTTCAAACGCCACGACTTTGTTGCTTCCTTCACCATCTTTTAAGATCATCATCGCCAAATTTTTAGTGATGAGATCTAAGGCTTGCTTGAAAGAATCATGGTCATAGCATGCGCGGGTTTTGTTGCTAAGTAAAAAGACACTGTCATTGGTCGAAGTATCCCCATCGACGCTGATAGAATTAAACGAGCGCTCAACACTTTCTCTTAAGAGCGTATCCATATCCGATTTTGGTATGTTGGCATCAGTGACAATAAAGCACAGCATCGTGGCCATAGCCGGATTAATCATTCCCGCACCCTTACAGATTCCGGCGATATGATAATATTCTCCATTATCCAATTCGACTTTGAAACACAATTCTTTCTTGAAACTATCCGTTGTCATGATAGCCTTGGCACACGCATCAGAGTTTTTTTCATTGAAATCAAAACGCTTTACGGCTTGGATGATTTTTGGAG
This sequence comes from Sulfurospirillum sp. 1612, assembly GCF_036556685.1. NCBI lineage: Bacteria > Pseudomonadati > Campylobacterota > Epsilonproteobacteria > Campylobacterales > Sulfurospirillaceae > Sulfurospirillum > Sulfurospirillum sp. 1612. The sequence continues at coordinate 1,631,576 of NZ_CP140614.1, read as the reverse complement.
TATCCAGACGATATCCAATCACACCAGTTGAGCTCATGATAGGATTCTCTAACGTGAGGTTATCCAGATTTTGAAAGATGGTATCAATATCCTCAATTCCTTCAACTCCTGTCATCGCATTGGCATTTTTGGAATTCATAAGTATGAAATTGGTCTTGAAATCTTTTGGATAGCGTTTGACATGTTTTATTGGGGCAGCTTGAAATTTATTAGAAGTAAACAGTGCACTAACATCGCATGCTTTTTCACTTCGGATAAAAGCGACATCGAGTCCACCATCTTTTTTAAAACCGGCATTTATTCCACTTGAGTAAAACCCATCGACATTGTCAAGTCCGCCCTGAAGCGAAATAATATTGAACATCTGTACACTCTTTTTGATAGATTTGATTAAAACAGGTTTGGAATCAAGCATGAACCCAATTCCAAATATTGTATGTGATTAAGCGTTTTTCTTCATTGTCCTAAGAGTTGAAGCAGCTACTCTGATTTTCATCGTGGTACCATCTTCTAGTGCTACTCTTACGGTTCTAAGATTTGGAAGAAATCTTCTTTTTGTTTTATTGTGAGCATGGCTTACATTGTTTCCAACCATTGGACCTTTGCCCGTTATTGCGCATCTTTTTGCCATAGTTAATCCCTTGAATTTTTTATAAGGCTGATATTATACCAAAAATTTATAAAGGTTTTATGAAATTAACGATAAAATCTTCAAAATTTAAAAAAAGATGAAATTTCTGCACAAAGTGGAAGCTTTAGTGAGAGGAATTTATCTTGGGCCCAGCCCAAGATAAAGGAGAATTAAATATGAAAGTCGCACCCAGTATCTTATCGGCAGATTTTGGAAAATTGGATGAGGAGATCAAACATATCTGCGATGGCGGTTGTGATTTGGTTCATGTTGATGTGATGGATGGACATTTTGTCCCTAATATGACAATCGGACCGGTAGTCGTCAAAGCAGTGGCAAAAGCAGCTACAAAACCACTTGATATCCATTTAATGGTAGAAAACAATACATTTTTTGTAGAACTTTTCGCACCTTTTAAACCCGAATACATCTCTTTTCATATTGAAGAGGAAAAACATCCCCATCGTTTGATTCAAAAAATCCGAAGTTATGGTATTAAACCCGCTATTGTGCTCAATCCTCACACGCCTCCTAGTGCGATAGAATATCTTCTTGAAGATTTGGATATGGTTCTGTTGATGAGCGTCAATCCGGGTTTTGGAGGTCAGAAGTTTATCGATTCAGTGTTGGAAAAAGCCAAAGTTTTGCGTGCGATGATTGAAGCAAAAAATCTTGATGTATTAATAGAAGTGGATGGCGGTGTTAATGATAAAAATGTCAAAGAACTTGCCATTGCAGGGGTTGATATCGTCGTAGCGGGGAATTATGTTTTTAGTGCTTCTAGCTATGAGAATGCGATTAAAAGTCTAAAATGACAACACCTCGTGTCAAGATTTGTGGCATCACTAATATCCAAGATGCGCTTCATGCCGTGCAATGCGGTGCTGATGCGCTGGGATTTGTATTTTATGAAAAATCACCTCGTTATATTGCACCTGAGAAAGCGGCTGCTATCATTAAAAAATTGCCCCCTTTTGTTGAAAAGGTAGGGCTTTTTGTGAATGAAACCGCAGAAACGATCAATCAACGCTCCCAAATAGCACAGATTACATTGGCGCAAATCCATTTTGATGCAGATGTTGCTTTTTTTGAGAGACTCACAATCCCCCATCTCAAAGTCGTTCGGGCGAGGTGCCCTGAGGATATGTTGAAGTATCATGATGAATATCGGCTGGTCGATGCCTTTGTAGAAGGCTATGGCGGGCAAGGGAAACGCGTGGACCCCTCTTGGTTTCAAGGTATTGCGTGCTCCAAAATTATCTTGGCGGGTGGATTGAATACATCCAATATCGCTGAGCTAAAAGCCTACGATTTTTATGGCTTTGATGCGAGCAGTTCTTTGGAGCGAGCGCCCGGTCTTAAAGATGCAGAAAAAATCAAAGAGTTTTTACAAAAAGCAAAACAAAAGGCTGGTGAACGTATTGCAAAATATTGACAGATTGGTGTATAAGATTTTAAAAGACGAGATTGATAAAGCGGCGTTGATAAAAGAACTCAATGATGAAAATGCACTGGCAGATATCGATGTGGAAGATTTTGAAAACTTGAGATTATTGGGATTTCCTATTTGTGAGGATGAGGATAAAGTGCGACTTGAAACCGCAGAGACGCCCATAGCAAATCAAACCTTTTGTATCGTAGATATTGAGGCAAGCGGTAGTAATCCTAAAGAAGACCAGATTATTGAAGTGGGTGCAGTTTTGATCCAAAACAATCAAGAAATCGATACCTTTGAATCTTTTGTGAATGCCAATGAACTCCCCGAATCGATTTCGATTTTGACTGGGATTACACTGGATGATCTCAAAGATGCGCCGCCATTAAATTTTGTATTAGAACAATTCAGGCTCTTTCTTAAAGATGCCGTATTTGTAGCACATAATGTCAATTTTGATTATAATTTTATCTCCGCATCCTTGCAACAAGCCGGTTTTGGACCGCTTTTAAATCGTAAGCTTTGTACGATTGAGCTTTCTAAAAAATGTTTTGAAGCCCCACGATATGGGTTGGGATATTTGATGGAGTATTTTGAAAAATCATTTGGAAATCAACACCGTGCCTTGGTGGATGCGCAAATGGCAGATTATGTATTTCGTTATTGTTTAGAACATCTCCCCCGTCAAATTGCAACTACTGAAGAGTTGATTGCCTTATCTAGGCCGATAAAGCGCAAAAAGAAAAAGACTAAAGATAAGTATTCTTGTAGTGCTGATAATTCTGAGCAGATTCATAAATAGATTGGATTTCATCCTCACGTAATTCTCTGATGACCTTCGCAGGAGCACCCATGATAAGTGATCTTGGAGGAAATATCTTATTCTTTGTGATAAGCGAGCCTGCTCCGACAATCGACTCTGTTCCGATGACCGCTCCATCTAATATTGTTGTGCTCATCCCAATCAAGCAAGCATTACCAATCGTACAACCGTGCAACATGACCCGATGTCCGATGGTCACATCATCACCGATATACGTGGGATGGCCATCACTTTTATCCTCTTTTGTGTAGTGATCTACATGAATCATGCTTAAATCTTGTATATTGGTATTGGCTCCGATGTAGATGGAGTGAATATCCGCACGTATCACACAGCCAAACCAAATTGAACTCTGTGCTCCAATACGAAGATCTCCAATCAAATCAGCACTGGGCGCTATAAAAACGCCCTCAGCTAGTTTTGGTTTCATCCCTTGATATTCTAAAATCATCTAGCTTTCCTTAAATAATTTTTTGGTCAAACGCTCGGCTTTATTCGAGGTAGAATCGCGTCTTAGGGTTTTGTATATTTTATTAATATAATCTTCGAGTATTTTTTGACTGTTGATGACTTTGACGCCATCATTTTCAACTCTTTTATACTCTTGCGAACTCTGTAGTTCCCATGCGAGATAATTATCATTGAGTTGTAATTGCAAAATCTCCAAGAGTTTTTGTTGCAACTGTTTTTCGACGATTGGTGTCATGAGCTCCAAGCGACGCTCTAAATTTCGTGGCATCCAATCCGCGCTAGAGATAAACATACAAGGTGCGGAATTTTTGAAATAAAAGATTCTGGCATGTTCCAAAAATCTTCCCACGATGGAGATGACGCGAATATTTTCGCTCAACTGCGGAACGCCCGGTAATAAACAGCAGATTCCCCTTATGATGAGACTGATTTTGACACCTTTATTAGAGGCATTGTATAAGGCTCTGATGATATCTGAATCAACAAGAGAGTTCATTTTAGCGATAATCTGTCCCTCTTCACCAAATTTTGCTTCGTTATTAATCATCGCCAACAGTTTTGATTTGATTTGGGTCGGTGACATGCTCAAGTTTTTAAGCTTTTGGTTTTTTGAAAATCCGGATAAAATGTGGAAAAATGTCGTGACATCTTCACCTAATTCATAATTGGATGTGAAAAAACTGACATCGGTGTAGATTTTCGCAGTAGCCCCATTGTAGTTACCGGTTCCAAGATGCATGTAAAATTTGAGATTACCATCTTCTTGACGGATGACCTGAGTGACTTTTGCATGGACTTTAAAACCGGTAATGCCATAAATCACATGAGCACCGGCTTGCTCTAGAGCTTTGGCCCAGTGCAGGTTATTTTCTTCATCAAATCTGGCTTTTAATTCGACCATCGCCGTGACTTGTTTACCATCACTCGCCGCATCGATGAGTGCTTGGACAATTTGTGAGTTTTTCTCGACACGGTAGAGCGTACAACGGATTGAGATGACTTTAGGGTCTTTGGATGCCTCTTTAATGAGACGATATACCGGATCAAAACTCTCATACGGATGATAGAGCAAAACATCGCTTTTGCTAATCGTTTTAAAGATGGATTCATTTTTATCAAGAGGTGGCAATACTTTTGGGTGCAAAGGGTTCAAACACAGATGCGAAAGATCTTTGTCCCCGACAATTTGCCAAAGTGCGCCTAAGTTGAGAGGCGTATTGTACTCATAAATATCTTTGTAAAAAATCTGCATGTGATTGTTGAGAAATTCTAAGATATCAGGATCGGCTCCCGCTTGGATGCTTAACCTCACAAAAGCACCTTTACGACGCAATTTGATGCCTTGCTCCATAATCATCATGAAATCATCTGCTTCTTCCTCTTCGATGACGATATCGGCGTTTCTTGTGACACGAAAAGCCGCTGATGAGATGAGCTTGTAGCCAGGAAAAATGGTCTCGACATGCTCATGCACGATGGATTCAATCGGCACGTAGTGATTGTCATCGGCTTGGAAAAATCGTGGCAAGACGCGCGTGATTCGAATCATTCCGTATTTGAATTTCCCACTATCGATGCCATCGCTGAGTTTGACCGCCAATGAAAAGCTGAGATTGTTCAGATGCGGGAAGGGATGCGTCGAATTGACAGCAATTGGGATGATAATAGGGAGGATATTAGAAGCAAAATAGGTATCAGCTTTTTCTTTAAGTTCATCGCTTAAATCTTCATAGTTTTTAATAAAAAGGTTTTCTTCTTTGAGCTTATCGATAATCTCATGATACGTTTCTTGCAAGATTTCTTTTTCTGTGGAAATATAGTTTCGTATCTCTCTTAATTGATCAAGAGGTGTCATTTGATCGGGACCGGTGACGATAACACCGGCATTAAAAAGTTGTTTGAGACCGGCGACTCGAATCATATAAAATTCATCTAAGTTGGTGATATAAATCGCCAAAAATTTCAATCGCTCGAGTAATGGAAGTTCTTGTTTTCTTGCTTGCTCGAGGACTCGGGTATTAAATCTGAGCCAAGATAGTTCTCGGTTGATATAGGAACTTGAATCATTGACATTGGACATGGTTTCTCCTTGGCGCGATGCCATATAAATTTTCAGTATTAAAGTAAAATCAAATTATAGCAAAATTATGTTTTACAAATATTACAATTTTCTGAGTTTGGCGATCTCATCTCGCAATTTTGCCGCTTTTTCAAACTCTAAATCCTTTGCCGCTTTATGCATTTGAAGGCTGAGTGATTTGATAATCTCTTTTTTCTGACTTGGGGGTATCTTATCTTTTTTATCATAAGTATTATAAATATCACCCAACTCTTCGACTTTTAAGTTCTCATCAAGTGCTCGGGTTGTCGTCACCGGCGTGATATGATGTTCTTGATTGTACGCCTCTTGGATTTTTCTTCTTTTTTCTGTTGTTTCGATGGCGCGTTTCATGGAATCTGTGATTTTTTTAGCAAACATCAAGACGCGACCGTGTGTATTTCTCGCCGCTCTTCCCATCGTCTGCATCAAGCTGGTTTCACTGCGTAAAAAACCCTCTTTATCCGCATCAAGAATGGCCACGAGTGAGACTTCAGGCAAATCCAAACCCTCTCTTAGTAGGTTAATCCCAACCAACACGTCAAACTCTCCATTCCGAAGGGCCCGGATGATTTGATTGCGCTCGATGGCATCGATTTCTGAGTGCATGTATTTGACCTTGAGTCCGAGTTCGTTGTAGTAGCGACTGAGCTCTTCTGCCATCTTTTTGGTGAGTACCGTGACCAAAACACGCTCATTGACCGCTACGGTTTTTTTGATCTCATCAAAGAGCCAAGCGACTTGGTTTTCACTGTCGATAATCTCCACTTTGGGATCAAGCAATCCGGTGGGTCTGATGATTTGCTCGGCAGTGTGAGAACCTGAGAGTTCTAACTCTAGCTCTTTTGGTGTTGCTGAGACAAAAAGATAGTGTGGCGCTTTGTCAATAAACTCATCAAACATCAAAGGACGGTTATCAAGCGCACTAGGCAGTCTAAAACCATACTCTACCAGCACCTCTTTACGACTGCGATCACCTGCAAACATACCGCGAAATTGTGGCAAACTCACATGAGATTCATCGACGATGACCAGATAATCACGTCCCATGGCTTCAAAATAATCAAACAAAGAATAAGGCGTCTCTCCCTCTTTGATACCGGTGAGATACCGTGCATAATTTTCCACACCCTTGCACGCACCCGTGGCTTGGAGCATCTCAAGATCAAATTCAACGCGACTTTTTAAGCGTTGGTATTCGACGAGTTTATTGGCTCTTTGAAATTCCTCAAGTCTTCGCTCTAACTCTTCTTCGATTTGTTTCATCGCAATTTTGAGGCGCTCTTGTCCTACAATGAATTGATTGGCGGCGTAGATGATGACTTTGTCAACATTTTTAATTTTTTGATTACTGAGTACTTCAAAGTAGTAAATACTCTCAATCTCATCGCCGAAAAATTCGATGCGGATGGCTTCATCTTCGCTATAAGCAGGATGGATATCCAAAACATCGCCATTGACTCTAAAGCAACCTCTGTCAAAAAAGGCATCATTTCTTTTGTAGCCCATATCGACAAGTTGCAACAAGAGTTTCTTTTGATTGATGTTTTGTCCGATTTCAAGAGCTTGTACCATGCTTTTGTACTCATTTGGATTTCCCAATCCATAATTGGCCGATACCGAAGCCACACAGATGACATCATCAAAACTAAGAAGTGATGCAGTAGCGCTCAATCGCAGGCGCTCTAACTCTTCATTGATCGCACTATCTTTTTCGATAAACAAATCCGCTCTTGGGATGTAAGCTTCAGGTTGATAATAATCATAATAAGAGATGAAATACTCAACATGATTTTTAGGAAAAAAGCTTCGAAACTCACTATACAGCTGTGCGGCGAGTGTTTTGTTGTGTGTCATGATAAGGGTGGGCATCTGAAGTTTTTGGATGATATTGGCCATCGTGAAGGTCTTGCCGCTGCCCGTGACTCCGATGAGTGTCTGATAGCGGTTGCCCTGTTTAATAGAATTTGCGAGTTTGGTGATGGCTTTTGGTTGGTCCCCTGTGGGAGAAAATTTGCTATTTAATTGAAAGGTTGTCATATTTTTTACTTTTTTTTGTTACAATTATATCAAAGTTAAAGGATAAGATATGTTTAGTGAAGAAATAAGCGTGGGGAAACTGAGTGAAAAGATCAATGATTTGTTACGACGATTCGAAGAAATCAAATCTCAAAACGAATCCTTGATGCAACAAGTCATGACACTAACAGCGGAAAATGAAGCAAAAGCCGCACAGATACAAAAGCTTGAAGCTGATTTAACCAGCAAAGATATCGAAGCGGATGATATTCTTGGCAAGATTGAGGAAGTCTTGAGAAGATGAGCAAAATATCGCTTCAAATCGGTACGAAGGATTTTGATATCAAAGTAGATGGAGATTTTTATGAATTTTTCGAAAAAGATTTGAAAAAGACATTTAAGAGCAAACGAAACATTGATATCAAAGATCTTTTATCGGCTTATGTGCAAAAAATACATAATGAATATGAAAACAAACTACAGATTCAAGAGATGCTCTCAAAAATCGCAGAACTTGATGAAATCGAACTAAAAAGTTAGACGTTTCTCTCAAATACTACTCAAAAAAATCAGCAACGTGCCGATACTGTTTTTGTCAAATCACTAAAGTTTAAGTAACAATTTAAGTTTAATAGACTACTATAACATTTAGTATTGATAAGTGTATCAATCAAAAACTATAAAAAGGAGTAAACCATGAAAAAAGGTTTTACTATGATCGAGTTGATCTTCGTGATCGTGATTTTAGGGATTTTAGCAGCGGTTGCGATTCCAAGACTAGCAGCAACAAGAGATGATGCCACACTAGCAGGTATCAAAACAGATGTGACTTCAGCAATGCAAGCCGTTCCAGCTTGGTATCAAGGTCAGAAAGATGCCAGAATTCTTCAGGCGATACAACTTGATGGCACAAAATGGAAAAAAGATGGAAGCAATGAAAGATATGTTTGGAGTGATGATGCAGGTGAGTGTGTAACTCTACAAGTATCGGATATGAATGTTACAATTACAGCTGCACATCCTCTACCAACAGAGATAGGTGTTGCAGTGTCTAATACAGATTTTAATGCGACTAATGGTAGATGGATAAAGACTGATGGTGTGCCAGTGTTAAGAGTAATTAATTCAAATAGTGGTGGAAATGTGTGTAATCAGCTTTGGGATCCAAATGGTTTAGCATTAACAGAAGCCAATATTACTATGGCTGGAAAGCAAGTTCAGTGGTAATCATTTGAAACCAATGACAACTAATAAGGCAGGATTTACTCCTGCCTTTACTATGATGGAGCTTATTTTTGTCATCGTGGTGATTGGCATCCTCTCCGCCATCGCCATACCCAGACTTGCTGCAAGCCGTGATGATGCCGTGCTGGTCAAAGTAAAAAGCCAAGTATCGGCCATTCGTAGTGGTATCGCGATGCAAAAAAATAAAAATTTACTTGAGGGCACGACGCCTTTTATCCCCGCAAATCTTGATAGTGTGACTTCCTACAATGCTAATGACCAAAGACTTTTTAATTATGCTGATGGAAACACGAGCAATATCTTAGAATATCCAATCTACTCCAAAAAAAATCATGATGGCTCATGGGTGAAAACAGCTGCCAACGCGTATTCTGTTCAAATTAGCAACAGTGCCGTGGCCTTTGATTACAATGCCACAAGTGGTATTTTTGATTGTGACCATTCCACTCAAAATTGTAAAGATTTAACCCAATAACTTGAAACACTATTTTCTCATCTCGCTTCTTTCTTCTCCGCTTTCTCCTTTGACTTATGAGAGTGAATACGACTTGAAAGCCGGCAATATCGTCGAAGTGACGCTGAATAAAAAATCAAGACTGGGTGTCGTACTCTCACAAACTTCCAAACCCGCGTTTGATTGTGAAACGATTATGGGGGTCAAAGAGGCATTTTATACCCCAAAAACACTGCTTTTGGCTAAATTTATCAGTGATTATTACGTCTGTTCACTAGGCGATGCCCTCAAACTCTTTGTGCCTTATCAAAAAAGTAACGTTGATTTTGCAACTGATACTAAAATAATCTCACCCTTTACACTCTCCAAAGCGCAAGAAAAAGCATATGAATTTTTATCCCATCATGAGCGTTCCTTGCTTTTTGGAGATACGGGAAGCGGTAAGACAGAGATTTATATCAAAATGATTATCGAAACACTCAATAACGGCCGCAATGCTATTTTATTGATGCCAGAGATCGGTCTCACGCCTCAGATGAAAAAACGCTTGATGCTTGTGTTTGGTGAGCGCGTTGCGATTTGGCACTCTAAAGTGAGCAAAAGCAAGAAAGAGTCCATCATCCAAGGTCTAAGCGAGGGCAAAATCGCTCTCATTGCTGGTACGCGCTCCGCCCTTTTTTTACCCATCCCAAAGCTGGGACTCATCGTCGTCGATGAAGAACATGATGATAGCTACAAATCCTCTCAGCGCCCCCGCTACAATGCGCGTGATCTCGCACTTTTGTTTGCAAAACGCTATGAGGCTAAAGTGGTACTAGGCAGTGCGACTCCGACACTTGGAAGTTACAAAAATCTTCCAAAATATCGCTTAAGGGGAACCTATTTTGATTCACAAAAGCGATTTTTCTATGAAAATACCATCAGCGATATTACCACAGGGATGGTAGAGAAAATTCAAGAGCATCTTGCAGCAAATCACAAAGTCATCATCTTTGTGCCCACACGGGCTAATTTCAAATACGTGAGTTGCTTTGATTGTGGTGCGACGGTGATGTGTCCTTATTGTAGTGTGGGGATGAGTTTGCATCGTGATAAAAATGCTCTTGTATGTCATTATTGTCATTATGCAGAGCGCATTCCAAAGGTCTGTCCGACGTGTGGGGGTGAAAATCTGCATACCAACCGAATCGGTACGGCGCAAATTGTGAGCGAACTCAAAGCGCACTTCCCTAACAATACTATCGGAAAATTTGACCGTGATGAAGTGCGTACCATCACGCAACTCAATGCTATTTTGAAAGATTTTAATGAGGGAGCGATTGATATTTTAGTAGGCACTCAGATGCTCTCCAAAGGGCATGATTATCACGCGATTGGACTTAGCATTATCATGGGTATTGATGCGATTTTAAATATGCCAGATTTTAGAGCCAAAGAAAAAGCGGTCTCTTTAGTGCACCAAATCGCAGGACGCGCGGGGCGTTCAGGTGAGGGAGAGGTCTATATCCAAACACAAAATCCTGAAGTATTTCAAAATTTTATGGATGATTATGAGCGCTTTCTCAAAGATGAAATGCAACACAGAGAGGAGATTTATCCTCCCTTCATCAAATTACTAAAGATTTTGATCTCACATAAAAAAGATGAAAAAGCGCAAGAATTGTTGGACAAAGTCATGAGGATTGCTCGTGATTTTCCCAAGATCGAAGTGGTCGGGGGCGGTAGGGCGAATATCGAAAAAATCGCCGGAAAATTTCGTTATGATATGTTACTAAGAAGCACTGATAGCAAGGAATTGTTGCGTTTTGCACATACGTGTAAACAGCTGCCTCTCGAAATTGACATTGACCCATTATCTTTCTCTTAATCAAATTTTTGTATAATCCTCATGATAAAAAAGATACTTTAAAAAACGTATAATTTAATTTAATTTAGAACTTAAAAGTTCAGGGAGCCTTAAAATGATTCAAAGATACAAGACAAAACAGATTCATGTCGGAGGGGTTGCCATCGGAGGCGATGCGCCGATTCCGGTGCAATCGATGACTTTTTCAAAAACACGAGATGTTGATGCTACGGTCGATCAAATCAGACGACTTACCTTTGCCGGATGTGATATCGTGCGTGTTGCGGTACCTGATTATGAAGATGCCCGGGCACTCAAAGCCATCAAGGAGCAGATTAATATCCCCCTTGTTGCAGATATTCACTTTAATTATCGCTTGGCCTTGATTGCCGCAGAAGTGGTCGATTGTATCCGTATCAACCCCGGAAATATTGGTGAAAAAAGTAGAGTCAAAGAAGTGGTAAAGGCATGTGAGGCCAACAATATCCCCATTCGCATCGGTGTCAATAGTGGCTCATTAGAAGAGCAATTTGAGATCAAATATGGCGCGACACCCAAAGGGATGGTAGAATCTGCACTTTATAATATCAAATATCTTGAAGATTTAGGATTTAGCAATCTCAAAGTCTCTCTCAAAGCCAGTGATGTGCAACGCACCGTAGAGGCTTATCGTATGTTGCGCCCTTTGGTGGCGTATCCGTTTCATCTAGGAGTCACAGAAGCAGGGACGCTGTTTCACTCTACCGTGAAATCCTCCATCGCGCTTGGGTCTTTATTGCTAGAAGGAATTGGCGATACGATGCGTGTGTCGATTACCGGAGAATTAGAAGAAGAGATCAAAGTGGCCAAAGCGATTTTGAAAGATAGTGGTATTTCCAAAAGTGGACTCAATATCATCTCCTGTCCCACTTGTGGTAGGATTGAGGCTAATTTAGTCAAAGCTGTCACTGAAGTGGAAGCGCGAACGAGGCATATTAGTGCGCCGCTAAATGTCTCCGTGATGGGTTGCGTGGTCAATGCCATCGGTGAGGCCAAAGGTGCGGATGTTGCAATTGCCTATGGAAAAGGGCAGGGTCTTATCATGAGGAAGGGCGAGATTGTAGCTAAACTCAAAGAAGATGAATTAGTAGCGCGTTTTTTAGAAGAAGTGGAACAAGCAGCAAAGGAGTATGAAGCAGATGCAAAACTTGCATAATATCAATATTGAACGCTCCGTCTTAAGTTCGATTTTATTTGATCCAGGAATTTTTGAAGATATTGCCGCGCTTTTAAAACCACAAGATTTTTATCTCCCAAGCCATAAATTTATCTATGAAGCGATGTTGGAGTGTGAGCGCGAAGATTTACCGATTGATGAAGAGTTTATCAAAAAGAAATTAAATCAAGATAATCGTTTTGATGAAGATGCGATGTTGGAGATTATCTCCACCAATCCGCTTCCTGCGACCAAAGCTTACATCGAAGAGATTCGAGAAAAATCAATCAAACGAGAGTTGATTGAGCTCACCACCCAAATCAAAGAGGTCACGGTGGAGCAAGATTTGCCTTCTCATGATGTGGTGGATTTGGTGCAACAAAAACTCTATCAAATCACGCAAGAAACCGGAGCGAAAGAGTTTCGAGAAGCCGAAGAAATGTCAAAAGCTACCATTGCCCATATTTTAGAGATGAAAAAACGTGGCAACCTCGGCGTGGTAGGACTCGATACCGGTTTTAATAAGCTCAATCAGCTTACGACGGGTTTTGGAGATGGTGATCTTATTATCGTGGCGGCAAGACCGGCGATGGGAAAGACGGCGTTTTGTCTCAATCTCGCTCAAAATGCTCTAGATGATAATAAAGGGGTGGCTATATTTTCCCTAGAAATGCCAGCAGAGCAGTTGATGTTACGGATGTTTAGTGCCAAAACATCGATCCCGTTGCAGAAGATCAAAGTCGGTGATCTCAATGATGATGAGTGGAGCAGACTCTCAGGTGCAGCAGATGAAATCTCTCAAAAAGAGTTTTATGTTGATGATAATGGAAATGTTGATATTCATAAAGTCAGAGCCAAACTAAGAAAACTCAAGACCCAACATCCTGAAATCTCTTTGGCAATTATCGATTATTTGCAATTGATGAGTGGTAATGGAAACAAAGATAGGCACCTTGAAGTCAGTGATATCAGTCGGGGTTTGAAGCTTTTAGCCAGAGAGTTAGAGATTCCGATTATCGCGCTTTCCCAGCTAAACCGAGGTTTGGAGAGTCGTGGTGATAAGCGTCCGATGCTAAGTGACCTTAGGGAATCAGGAGCGATTGAACAAGATGCGGATATTATTTTGTTTGTTTATCGTGATGATGTTTATCGGGTGAGAGAAGAGAAAGAAAAAGAGCAACGTGCGAGACAAGAGGGTAAAGAGTACAAAAGTAACTTTTTTGAAAAACCCGAAGAAGAGGCTGAAGTCATTATCGGTAAAAATAGAAATGGTCCTATTGGGGTGGCCAATATGATATTTCAAAAAAATTGCACCCGATTTGTGGATGCCGGTGGAGTGCCTATTGAAATAGTTTATGCGAACTCTGATAAAAAAGAGGCCAATATCTCCATACCAAAGATATAAAGTGACCCGATCCTAGATGGAAGCACTACCTCTTTTTACCAACAAAAAAGAGGTAATTGCCACCTTTGTCATATTGGGTTTTCTCTTTCTATGCTCTTTAGGATTTGAATATTATCACTACAAACAACTGATCAAATATCCCACGCATACAACAGAAGCCAAAGTTTTAAATCACTATACAAAAGTCAATAAAAATGGCAAGACTTATGATGTTTTCAAGTTAAAAAGTCATGATGGTTATCGTTTTTATACGATTTCATGGAAACCTAAAAACGTCGCCATTGCGCAGAACGTTTTTGTAAAATTCAAAACCAATCAGATTGATTTCATGGGATATTTAAAAAGCTTTTTTGCGCAAAGTATTTATCTTAATCCCATAAAAACAACCACGAAAACTGCCTTGTATCAGGTGAAAAACTATGTCAAAAATCAGCACAAAACTAAAGAGACCCAAGAGATATTTGCGGCACTCTTTTTCTCTTCTGCCATTAGTAAAATAACGCGCGATAAGATACAAAAGCTTGGTATCTCGCATTTGATTGCCATCAGTGGGTTTCATCTGGGTTTATTGAGTATGATTTTGTTTTTGTTATTGACACCACTTTATACATTTTTTCAAAATCGTTATGCTCCGTATCGGAATCGCACCGCAGATCTCTCCATCGTGATTTTTGTTATACTCTTTTTTTATATGGATTTGATTAATTTTTCGCCTTCTTTTTTACGCTCATTTGTGATGGCCGTTTTCGGCTTTTTTCTTTTCAGTCGGCATATTAAAATTATCTCATTTTTAACGCTACTTTTGAGTGTGTGTTTTATCTTGGTACTTTTTCCTGGATTGATGTTTTCGATTGCATTTTGGTTTTCAGTCAGTGGTGTTTTTTATATTTTTCTGTTTTTAAAATACTTTGCCACACTGCCTAAAGTGTGGGTTTTCATCTTATTGAATTTTTGGGTTTATCTTGCGATGTTGCCGATTGTTCATTATGTTTTTCCTGTCTTTACTCCCTTGCAACTCTTCTCGCCACTTCTTAGTATGCTATTTACACTGTTTTATCCATTGGAGCTTTTTTTGCATTTGATTGGTTATGGAGGATTATTGGATAAAGAGATCGTCTATTTACTCGATTTAAAGACGCATTTTTATGAGATCATGACACCGTTTTGGTTTTTGATTTTGTATCTTTTACTCTCCGTCTTGGGGATTTTCTATCGGCGTTTTACTCTCATGATACTCCTCTTTGCCCTGGGCATATTCCTCGTTTAAAACACAATAGAGTTTCATGCCATAGAGATAAATCAACCACGAAAAGTAGATCCACAAAAAGAAAAACATCACAATACTAAAAGAGCCATAAATACTAAGATACGTTTGATTGTAAGTCACATAAAAGACAAAGAGACTCTTGGAGATATACCACACTAAAGAGGCGACAAAAGATGCGATGATGACCATCTTTTTATTGACTTTAACGTTGGAGGAGATGATATACATGATAAAAAATAAAAACCAGATGATAAAATAAGGAAAAATGGCATAGATATTAATCGAATCGGTATAGCTGCTTTTGGAGAGAAAATCTTGTGCAACTTTGGAGAAGTAAAAGGATATAGCCAGTCCCAGTGGCATCAAGGTAATCATCGTCCAATAGGTGGTAAGTGATTCCCATAAGGTTCGCGTTTTGACCTTAAAGATGGAGCTGACGATTTTCTCATAATCAAAAAAGAACATGATGGAGACATATAAAACAAAAATAAGCCCCACCGTACCCATACTGCCGGTATTTTCCATGAATTTGTTGAGATATTGGGTGATAGTATCTTGTTGTGTGGGAATCATAGAATTGAAGATAAAGGCTTGAATTTTGCCGTATTGCTCTTTGAAGCTTGGCATCTTGGTAAAAATACTAAAACTAATCAAAAGAATCGGGATCAAAGACAAGATAGTGTGAAAACTAAGAGAGGAAGCATAATGAGCGAGCTCTTTATCCTCCATCTTTTTGAGCGTTTTCCACAATCTTGCGAAATCCATCATAATCCCATTTTGTTTGGATTGAGTATGTTGTTGGGGTCAAAGGCCTTTTTGACTGATCGAAACAGTTCCATCTCAGCATCGCTAAAAGCCAGATTCATATAAGGGGCTTTGCTAAGACCAATACCGTGTTCTCCACTGAGGGTTCCCCCCCGTTCGACCGTGGCTTTGAAAATCTCGACAATGGCCTCATGACCGATGCGAAGTTGCGCTTCATCACTGCCATCCACCATGACGTTGGTATGGACATTGCCATCACCAGTATGCCCAAAACAGGGGACTTTAACATTGTATTTTTTAGATATTTTATCGATAGCCTCAAGGAGTGCTGGGAGTTTGCTTCTTGGTACGGTGATATCTTCATTGAGCTTTTTACTGCCATAGATGGTGATACTCTGGCTTGCATTACGTCTAGCAAACCACAGTGCGGCGGATTCTTCTTGGTCTTTGGCGATTTTAAATTCACTACAACCGTTCTCTTTAAAACTTCTTTCAATGATTTCTAACTGCCCATCGAGCTCTTCTTCTAAGTTTCCATCGACATCGGTAATTAAGATGGCGCCGGCATCTACGGGCAAGCCTTTGTGAAATTTTTGCTCCACAGCTCGGATACTAAGGTTGTCCAAAAATTCCATCGCGACAGGTGTGACACCTGAAGCCATAGTTTTAAAAACAGCTTCCATCGCTTTTTGCACGCTTGGGAAAATTCCCATAGCACTTTTGGAGCGTTTTGGCTTTGCAAGGAGTTTGAGGGTAATCTCTGTGATGACAGCAAGTGTACCTTCGCTCGCTATTAAAATACCGGCGATATTATAACCGGCAACATCCTTGATAGTGCGCTTTCCGGCACGGATAATCTCTCCATTTGGAAGAACAGCACGCAATGCCATTACGAAATCTTTAGTAATACCATACTTCGCAGCACGCATACCGCCTGCATTTTCACTCACATTGCCACCAAGTGTAGAATAATCTTGGCTTGCAGGATCTGGAGGATAAAAGAGTCCTCTTTTCTCTACGGCTCGTTGCAAATCCATGTTAATCACACCCGGTTGTACGACGGCGACGAGATTTTCCATGTCGATTTCAAGAATCTGATTCATGTGCTTTTCAAGCCCCAAGATGATACCGCCATTTGCCGGTAATGCGCCTCCTGTGAAGCCACTTCCTGCGCCCCGTGGGGTAATGACGATGCGATTGTCATTACAATATTTTAAAACACGACTGACATCTTCTTCGTTTCTTGGAAAAACGACAGCATCGGGCTCATAATGATTACGCGTGGCATCATAAGAGTATGCGAGCATATGCGCTTTATCATCATAAACATTCTCTTTCCCTACAATACTTTTAAAATAATCTATATGTTCTGTTTTCATGGTCGTATCAATGCTTGGTAATATTTTTCATAGTTATCAATGGCGGTGGCACCAAAATCAAACCAGCCCGCTTCGATGGATGTGACACGGCTGTAAAATGGTAGTTGATAAGATTTTGTTGCGATTGCTTTGTCTTTTTTCACGATTTTGAAATCATGACAATCCACAAAATATGTACCACTATCTAATGCAAATAAGATCAATGACGCGACATTTTGTGAGCACATGGTCTGAAATACTTTCTTGTCAGGATTTGGTTTGTACATTTTTGCAAGATAAGAGGCCGGAATATCAGGATTGACCCAAGTAATATTTTTGTAAGTATTGACAATCTTGTTATAGACCGGATAACTTGGTGCGACCACTAATGCTCTGTCATAAAGATAGTTCAAGATCACGCGATCTCCCGCTGAGGGTTTGACACCCGATTGGGGCAGGGCATCTTGTTTGAGTCCTTGATATGGGGTGAGCTTTAACGAGGCGGTTCCTGCTGATTTTTTACGCACTTCAACGCTGGCGATAATACTCGAAGTTGTGGCGTCAAAATGGTGGACGACGATACCGCTTGAGCCGATAACAATCTCGTTTGAATCTTTAATCGTGGCTGTATTGCCATTGATTCCAATAATATCCGTTTTATACTCTTTGTATAATCCATCCGCATTCAAAACAGAAAAAACAATGGATAAAATCAATAGGGTTTTTCTCAAAAAGTGCTCCTTTTAGCTCGTAATTTTATTAAAAATCAAATTATACAATAACTTAACGAAAATAAAACTTTTGCAATTTATAAGAAACACTAAGTTATAATCGGTATTATTATTTTAAAAGGGTGCTTATGAGGAGATTGGTCTGTCTTGTTTTATTTATTTCGTCTTGTTTAAATGCTGCGTATTTGGAGGAATCTGTTTGGAAAAATGGAGAAACATTTCTTGATTTTTTAAGCAAAAATTCTCTACCATCAAGTATCTATTATGATTTAGACGGAAAAGATAAAGAACTTGCGACTGAAATCATTGCAGGTACGAAGTTTCAGATACTACGAGATGATAATGACAAAATCGAACAAGTTTTGATACCTGTTGGAGAAGAGATAGAACTGCACATCGAAAAAAGTGCGGATAAGTACATTTTGACAACTACTCCCATCGCATATCAAACCAAAGAAGAAACTTTGACGATTGATATTAAAACATCTCCCTATCAAGATATCATCGATGCGACACACAATTATTTGCTCGCTCATGAATTTATTCAATCTTACAAAAAAAGTGTTAATTTTAAATATTTGAGAAAGGGCGATAAACTCGTTATCCTTTACACCAAAAAAATACGATTAGGGCAACAGTTTGGATCACCAACAATCGAAGCTTCTATGGTCGAGGTACGAGGAGAGCGTCATTATGTCTTTTTGTATAACAAAAATAGATATTATGATGCACATGGAAGAGAAGTGGAAGGATTTTTCTTAAGTTTACCAGTGCACTATACCCGAATATCAGACCGCTTTACCTATAAAAGATGGCATCCTATCTTGCATCGTTATCGCGCACATTTAGGGATTGATTATGCAGCTCCTAGAGGCACTCCTGTCAAAGCAGCACGCGCGGGTCGGATTATATTTGCAGGGCGAAAAGGTGGGTATGGTAATACCATCATCATCGCGCACGAAGGTGGATATAAAACACTCTACGGTCATCTTAAAAAGTTTAAAAGAGGGATCAAACGGGGAAAACACGTCAAAAAAGGTCAAGTTGTGGCTTATGTGGGATCTACGGGTTTGAGTACCGGACCACACTTGCATTTTGGTCTTTATCGTGGTTCTCTTGCGATTAATCCTGATAGTGCCATCAAATTAGTCAAAAGTGTCCTCAGCGGCAAGAAAAAAGAGGACTTTTTAAAATATACGGCCAAAGTTAAAGAGAATATTAACTTGGCATTGACAAGCCATAAAGAGCCTCCAAAAGAGAAGAAATTCGACTATATTGTAAGATTACAAATGAAAGACAAATTCGTAGAATAAGGATTTTTCGTGAATGAAGAATTTGAAAAAAACATCGATATCCTTAATGATTTCATTGCTGATAAAAATGACAGTGAAATCTCTGCGACCGAATTAGCAAAAATTCTCAAGAATATCAAAAAAAATGATGAAGAGCTATTTTTTCAGTATCTTGAAAAAATGCCAAGCGATATCTTGGGTGAAATCGTCCTGGAACTTCCGGATCGATTTTTAAAAGAAATTATCGAAAATGTTCCTAAAAACAGCCTCAAAGAAGCCATTGAAGAGTTGGAAAGCGATGATGCTACTGACTTAATCCAAGATATTGAAGATGTAGATAGCGAACAAGCCAAAGAGATTCTCTCCTTTTTGGACAAAGAAGATCAAGAAGAAATCAAAAAACTAAAGCGCTATGATGATGAACAAGCCGGTGCATATATGCAGACGGAGTTGTTTATGGCAACGTATGATGAGCGTATACAAGATGCTTTGGAACGATTGAAACAAGAAAAAAGAGAGGGTATCTTAGAAAATATTCACCACACCTTTATTATTGATACTCTGGGTCGATTGATGTTTACGATTACGTTAGAAGATCTGATTTTGTTCGATTTTAACAAAACATTTCGAGAAGAGCTCAAAGATAAAGAAGATGAATTTCAACCCAAATATGTCCAAGATACCGATGAAATCGATGAGATTGTCCATATTGTAGAAAATTATGACTTGACGAGTTTGCCAGTAGTGGATAGTAACCATAAACTTCTCGGTCGTATTACGTCTGATGATATTCATGATCTCGTGCAAGAGAGAGCCACAGAGCAGATCTATGGACTCGCCGGAGTTGATGATGAAGCCGAACATGAAGAAAATATCACAGAAGCAGGAAAATCTCGTGCATCGTGGTTATTTGTGAATTTGTTGACAGCAATTCTTGCTTCCATTGTTATCGGATTATTTGATAAGACACTACAATCTTATGTAGCACTAGCGGTTTTGATGCCGATTGTCGCGTCCATGGGAGGCAATGCCGGAACACAGACCTTGACGATTATGGTGCGTCAATTAGCGCTTGGCGAGGTAGATTTTCAAAATGCCAAAGAGGCGCTTTGGAAAGAGTTGATTCTCTCCTGCGTTAATGGCTTACTCTTTGGTATCATTATGGGGTTGATTGCTTTTTTCTGGTTCAAAGATTGGCGCTTGGGGTTGATTATTGCCTCATCGATGCAGATCAATTTACTCCTAGCCGGATTGGTTGGTGCGGGGATTCCGCTTCTTCTAAAACGTGTTGGGATTGACCCGGCTATTGGGAGTACTGTGATTTTGACAACCTTTACCGATGTGGTAGGATTTTTTAGTTTCTTGGGTCTGGCCTCACTCTTTTTACTCAAATAAAATCAAACGTTAATCAATCAATCTTTTGGTGATATTATCATAGGTCTCAATTCTTCGATCCCTCAAAAATGGCCAAATTTTTCTCACTTCAGCACAGCGTAGCATATCGATATCTTGTAGGAGGATACACTCTTTTTGAGCGTCTGCCTGTGCTAGTATTTCCCCTTGTGGCCCACATACAAAAGAGTTGCCCCAAAATCTAATACCATCGAGTGCTTGATGATTATCGAACTCTTTGCCGACACGATTGACAGCGATGAGTGGTAAACCATTGGCGATGGCATGACCTCGTTGTATGCCTATCCAAGCATCAAGTTGGCGTGCTTTTTCTTCTGGAGCGTCTTCATCAAACCATCCTATAGCGGTGGGGTATATTAAGATTTCAGCCCCCGCCAATGCCATCAAACGTGCCGCTTCAGGGTACCATTGATCCCAGCAGATTAAAACACCCAGTTTGCCCACACTAGTTTGAATTGGTTGGTATCCTAGATCACCGGGTGTGAAATAGAATTTTTCATAAAATCCCGGATCATCTGGGATATGCATCTTTCTGTATTTTCCTGCGATTTGGCCATCTTTTTCAAATACGACAGCCGTATTGTGATAGAGCCCTTCTGCGCGTTTTTCAAATAACGAGCTGACGAGAACGACGTGGTTTTCTTTGGCAACATCAGACCAAAATCGGATATCTTCTTCCCAATTATCAGCAAGATCAAAGCATTTGACATCTTCGTTGATACAAAAATAGCGATCTTGATGTAACTCTTGTAGAATGACAAGTTCTGCCCCTTGTTTCGCGGCGGATTGAATCATGGCTTTTGTCGTCTGTATGGTTTCTTGTTTTGATGGATGGTTGGCGTGTTGGATTAAAGCGATTTTTAATGTGGTTTTGTTTGACATTATCGAGCCTTATTTGAACTTTATTATGGGAATATTAGCATAAAATTTTATCAAAGCAAATAAATTTAAAACCATTATTATGAGAATGATTATCAATTTAAGAGGGTTTTAATTTATTTTTGCTATGATTCTTTTAATATTTAACTGAAGGATTAGAAAACTAATGAAAACAGTATCTGATATGAAAATATCTGAAAAAGCTATTATCAAGAAGATTATAGCAAAAGAACCAATAAAAAGTAGACTCTTTGCGATGGGCATCGTCAAAGGTGCCGTTATTAAAGTTTTAGAATACACATTGGCAAAACAAACATGGGACATCGTGAGTAATAATACAAAAATTGCGTTGAGAGAAGAAGAAGCACGTGGGATCATAATTGATGAATAAAAGTATCAAAGTTGCCATTGTAGGGCAACCAAATGTCGGGAAATCTTCGATTATCAACTCCATGGGGAATGCCAGTTTACATGTTGGAAATTTTACCGGAGTGACAGTCGAGAAAAAAGAGGTTTTCTTAAAACGCGATTTATATGATATTAAGATGACCGATTTACCAGGAATTTATTCGCTCAATGCCTACACGCCAGAAGAGCAAGTGGCCAAGAATTTTCTCCTTCATGAAGAGTATGATATCATCCTAAATGTCGTCGATGCCAATACACTCTCAAGAAATCTGATTTTTACGCTACAACTTTTGGATATGCATAAAAAGACTATCTTAGTGTTGAATATGATTGATGAGGTTGAAAAAAAGAGTCACTTTTTAAACAAAGAAAGCTTGGAAACGCTCTTGGGTATTCCTGTGATTTTAACCTCGGCCAAAGAGAATCGAGGTGTTGAAGAGATCACGACACAGATTATAGCACTGAGTAAAAAAGAGCTGATTAAAAATAAAGTATTTTATGATGAGCGTATTGAACAACGTATCGAAAATTTAGCAAAAATATTGAGAAAATCACCACATTTTAAAGATTATGATTATTCGAGATTTTTAGCGATTCGCTTGTTGGATCGTGATGAGAGTGTCTATAAAATGATACATGATATGCCCATTTTCATTGAAGCGCATAATGCATTGGAAAAAATGTATAAAAACTTGGAAAATGAGTTTGATGAAGAGAGCACGATTGATATCTTTTCTAATCAACGAGCGGCCATTGCTTATGATTTACAACGACAAACATTGAGTTTGGATGATGATGAAGTGAGCTTGAGTGAAAAAATCGACAATATTCTCATCCATCCGATCCTGGGGCTGCCGATATTTTTATTTTTTATGTGGGCGCTGTTTCAGCTTACCTTTGAGTTGGGTAACATTCCGATGAATCTCATTGACAGTGCTTTTTCTCAGACTGCAAATTTTTTGGCAGGATTTCTGCCGCAGGGAATTTTTAATTCGATTTTAACCGAGGGAATATTGCCAGCAGTTGGTGCTGTGGTGATGTTCTTGCCTAATATTTTAATCCTCTTTTTTGGACTCAACCTTTTAGAACAAACCGGTTACATGAGCCGTGCGGCTTATTTGATGGATGGATTTTTGAAACGCTTCGGATTGCAAGGTAAAGCCTTTATTCCACTTGTGAGTGGTTTTGGTTGTACGGTACCCGCTTACATGGCTGCACGGACGCTAAAAAATCCAAAAGATCGCATTATTACGATGCTGGTTTTGGGGTTTATGAGCTGTGGGGCGCGACTTCCGATTTATGTTTTGATTATTGCCGCATTTTTTTCTAACTACAATCCAGGAAATATCTTGTTTTATATCTATATCGGTGGTGCACTTTTGGGTTTGATTGTCGCGAAAGTACTCAGAGTGGTGTTGTTTAAAGGCGAGCCAGAACCCTTTGTAATGGAGATGCCACCGTATCGTTTCCCTTCCGGAAAAGCGCTGTTTATGGATCTTTGGAACAAAACACGGATGTTTCTAAAAAAAGCAGGAACTTTTATCGCTCTAGCTTCCATGGTCGTTTGGTTTTTAAGCTCTTATCCTAAAAATATGGAACTCTCTCAAAGCTATAACCAAAAAATCGAAATGACTCAAAACCTCGAATCAAAAAAAGCGTTGATTAACACCTTAAATGCCAAATTGCTCGAGGGGAGTTTCTTGGGGCAAGTCGGTAAGTTTATTGAGCCAGTATTTAAACCATTGGGTTTTGATTGGCGGATGAGTGTTTCTGTAATCGCAGGACTTGCTGCTAAAGAAGTAGTGGTCTCTACGATGGGAACGTTGTATGCAGTAGGCGGTGCCGGTGAGGCCAATCAGGGGCTGATTCAAAAGATGCAGGAAAATGTGGATTTTAAAGCAGCCTTTGCTCTGATCATCATCGTCATGATCTATTCTCCTTGTCTGGCTGCGATGAGTACATTTTATGCTGAGGTTCCACAATGGGCTTGGCGAACGTTTTATACAATCTATCCGAATGTCGTGGCGTGGCTTTTGGCTTATGCTTCCTATAAAATCTTGTCTTTGATGGGTTATTAAGTAATTCTAGTATAGAATATTGAAACTATCATGTTTCAAATATCTATGCTAGAACCAAAATCTTGATAGTTGATCTCGCCATTGGCGAAGCTTTAGTGAGAGGAATTTTCAAGAAGCTGTACTTCTTGAAAAGGAGATTTATAAATGAAATTAAGCGAATTAGAAAAAGGCCAAAAAGCCCTGATCAATAAAATCAATTTAAAACAAGAGATTAAAGAGCGATTGATGTCTATGGGCATCTGCATTGGAGCAACTATCAAAGTTTGTCGAAAAACCCTCAATCAGGACTCTCTTCACGTGACACTCGATTGTGCAGCGTGTCTTGCTCTGAGCCGTGATGAAGCTGCATTTATTGAAGTCACGCCTGTTGGCGGCAATGGCTTTGGATTTAGAAAAAAATTTAGGGGTGGCAACAGAGAAAGATGCTGTGAAGCCCTTCAAAATGAAGTGGCGGCCGAAAACAAAAATCGGCCTTGATATTATTTTGTATTGACATTTTTATGGGGTATGGGACACTCATTTAGCTCAAGATCATCATATGGGTCAAGATGTATGTTGATAACCCAGTCATATTTCAAATCAATTTCTTTGATTTTATCCTCGACACGATCCCCGGCATAATGCGCTCGCAGTAGTGACATAGTCGGATCTAAGACAAGGTGGACATCCACAAAGTTGATGTTACCGGCTTTTCGTGTTTTGAGCAGGTGATATCCTGTAATCTCTTTTTCAGATTCTATGATGGTTTGTATCTTCTCTACCAGATCCTTTTCAAGCGCGACATCTAGCAGGACCAAAACGCCCCCTTTGATAATCTCATAAACCGAATAAATAATATATAAAGATATCATGATACCCATAATGGCATCTATGAGATAAAACTGTGTGAAATGAATCACGACCAAGGAGATTAAAATTACGCCATTGCTATAGACATCGGTTTTGTAGTGCAGGGCATCGGCTTTGATGACCATATTGTCGGTTTTCTTTGCAACATAGTTTAGAAAAATAACCAATCCAATAGTTAAAACAAGGGAGATGACCATAACCCAAATGGATGAATCAAGATGGGTTAATATTTCATGTTCAAATGTTTTTTTGACAGATTCATAAAAGATAAAAACACCGGATAGCGCGATAATCGTACCTTCAATTACAGCAGCTAAAGCTTCAATTTTGCCTTTACCATAATTAAAATAGACATCTGCTGGTTGTTCTGATTTTTTGATGGCAAAGTAGTTAAAAGCAGAAACAATAAAATCTAGCATCGAATCGATGGCACTCGCCAAAACTGCTACAGATCCACTGATGACTCCGATTGTCAGTTTGATGACGATGAGGACAATGGCGGTAACACTTGAGACGATGGTGGCTTTTTTTTGTAATGACATGGTAGTTACTCCGTGAGTTGCGGTGCTAAAATAAGCATCATGAGTTTGTTGGATTGGAATTATAACAAAAATAGTTCATACTTGCACAATGCAAACTACCGTGTTCTCGTATAAAAACTCTCGCATCGACTCCAATAACATCTCGATTTGGGAAAAAGCCTTGTAATGTTCCAAGAACTTCAGCATCTTGTGGATCATCATAAGTAGGGACAATGAGTGCATTGTTGATGAAAATAAAATTCAAATACGTTGCAGGCAATCTATGGTTTTGAAAAAATTGTGCTTTTGGCAGGGGTAAAGGCAAGAGATCAAAGCCCGTTTTTTTCAGCTCTTGTTCCATCAGTGCTAAAGCATCATGATGCGTATCAGCCGTATCATGACAGGCTACGTAAGCGATGGTTTTTGGGTCGATGAAACGTGCGAGTGTATCGATATGCGAATCCGTATCATCACCTTCTAATCCGCCATGTTTTAGTACGATAAGCTCACGCGCACCTAATAATGTTTTGAGCTTTTTTTGGATTTGTTCGGGTGAATATTGGGGATTTCGGTTTTGGTTATAGATACAATTCTGGGTACTTAAAATCACGCCATCGCCATTACTATCGATACTTCCACCTTCTAAAACGAAGTCTATCGTCTCCATTGGTGTGGCATCAAAAAGTCCCGTTTTTTGAAGTTTTTGATTGACACGATTGTCTTTTTGTGCATCAAATTTTCCACCCCAGGCATTAAAAGTGAAGTCGTAGAGTTTGAGTTTTTGATTTTCATACGCACCGATGATACCAAAATCTCGAATCCATGTATCGTTGAAATCAATCACTATGGAGGTTAAATTTTGTGATGGCTCAAGATAAGTGTTGAGCGCTTGTTGGTCTTGACAAAGTACCACGCATCGTTGATATGGTAACAACGTACGTATGAGATTGGCATAGGCGAGACGAATCTCATGGATGCTGTGTTGCCAATCACTTTGGGGATATGGGAAGACGAGTAAGATAAATTCTTGTTTTTCCCATTCTGCTGGCACTCTTATTGACAAATTTTATCCTTTTTTCGGTATTATATTTTAATTTTAACATAATGAAGGGCAGAATATGTTTAAAAAATGGCAAAAAAAGAGTATCAATCAGATTAATATCTATGCTATCTTTTTTGCCGGTATTTTTGCCTTTGCTGCGGCATTTATTGTGATTTTCAATGAATATTTGGATTTTAATCGAGAAATCGTTCAAATCGAAAAAGATTTCATGCAAAATCAAAAAAACGACATTATCCGCAAAGTCAGGGTTTTAGAGAATCTTATTATTTACAACGCTCAAAATTTCCAACAACAAGAGCGCTTTGAAAAAAATCTCTCCAGCATGGGGCGTGTGATTTTAAATACCAAAAATGAACAAACCAACTTTTTTATCTTTGATGACACAAAAAGAATTGTGTGCAACTCAAAAAAACAACGTTTTTCTCCCGCCATCAAAGAATCAATTTTTGAGATTGCCGCCAAAGGGGGAGGGTTTTTGAATATCCGTATCGAAGCACGCGAGTATTTGGTCTATATTAAAAGATTTAAAAGCCGAAATCTCGTATATGGCGGGGATGTGAGCTTGGATGATTTCAACAAGGTTATTGATGCCAAGCGCGTGGTTTATCGTAATAAAATCTCGGGTTTTATTCTCAAAATCGTCTCATTGACTTTTTTATTGTATCTTCTCAGTATCATAAAATACCGCTACTATACAGAGAAATTGACAAAAGAATTGAAATACATTACGGATTCTTTCAAGGTGGCCTCACTCAAATATCAGCCCATTGACCGTCATCATATTGAATTTTACGAATTTGATCAAATTGCCTTGCATGCCAATGCCATGATTGATAAAATTAAAAATAAAAATAGGGCACTTGAGAGCCTCAATGAGGATTTGGGTAAACTTGTCGAGAAGAAAACAGCAGAGCTGACTAAAGCGATGGAAAAACAAAAAGAGTTATTGCATTATCAAGAAAAATTTGTACGAAATGCCATACATGAGATCAATACGCCCCTTTCAATTATTTTGATCAATATTGAACTGTATAATTTAAAATTTGACAAAAATAGCTACCTGACCAATATCGAAGCAGCAGTGAAAGTCATCGAAAATATTTATGGAGATCTTAGCTATATTGTCAAAAAAGATCGCGTTGTTTATGAGCGAAATATGATTGATTTTTCATTATTTGTTGCGAAGCGCGTTGAATATTTCCAAGATGTGGCTCGGGGTAATGATCTGAAAATTATTGCCAATATCGAAGAGGATATTTTTATTTTATTTAATGAAGTCCAATTGCAACGCCTCTGTGATAATAACATCTCAAATGCTATCAAATACAGTTTTGCCAATGAAATTATATCTGTGAAATTATACGCGCAAGAGAATTTTTTTGTTTTTGAAATCACCAATAAAGGAGATTATATACAAAATGTTGATAAATTATTTGAGAAATTTTATAGAGAAGATAAGGCACGAGGAGGTTTTGGTTTGGGCTTGAATATTGTCAAAGAAATTTGTGATGTCAATGGTGTCAAAATTGCCGTGACTTCACAAGAAAATGTCATTACATTTCGATATTTTTTCAATGGAGCATTGAGTTGAAAATTTTACTTTTAGAAGATGAGACAATGCTACGCAATTCGATTCGTGAGTATCTTGAATCATTAGGTCATGAGATTGCGTGTTTCTCTAATGGTACCGAGGCGTATGAGGTGCTCAAAAAAGAGCGGTATGATCTTTTGCTTTTGGATATCAATGTGCCAAAACTCAATGGTTTAGAGCTTTTAGAGGCATTAAATAAAACCAAACATGCGACGACGACGATCTTCATCAGTGCGATGATTGACATCGAAGATATCAGTCATGCGTATGAGTTGGGAGCTGCTGATTATCTCAAAAAACCCTTTCACCTCAAAGAGTTAGCGTTCAAAATCAATCAGATTAAAAAAGAGCAAAATGCGAGGGAATTGCAACAAGTTGTTTTGAGTAAACGTTACAGTTTCTCAAAAGAAAAACAATTGTTGTTTTACAATAACAGCGCGCAAACCTTGACAAAAAAACAGTTGCAAATTTTGACACTTTTGTCGCAAAACCTTGGTATTGTCGTGGATTTTGAGAAATTTAGAAGTTTTGTCTGGAAGGATGAGCCGGTTGATAATGCCACAATACGTGCAGAGATTAGCCGCCTTAGAAAATCTTTAAAAGAAGATTTTATTGTCAACATGAAAGGAGTGGGGTATAAGATAGAGAAATATTTTGTATGAAAATGTGCTACTTTTTTTCACATTAGCCTAAAAAAAGAGAGACTAAGGGGAAAGTGGCGGGTAATGCTATGGAAATGCTACGAAATTTTATTATTATGTATGGATAAAAGATAAGATAAATTAACGTGAATAAGGAGCGATATATGTCAGAAATTTTTGAGCCAAATCGAGAGTTTAGCCGAAAAGCACGCATCAAAAATATGTGTGAGTATAAAGAATTGTGTTATCAGGTTGATGATGACTATGAGGGATATTGGGATAAACTTGCCAAAGAAAAGATCGACTGGTTTGAGCCTTATGACAAAGTGTTGGACGAGAGTGAAGCACCTTTTTATAAATGGTTCGTCGGCGGTAAACTGAATGTGACGCATCAGTGCATCGGAAGACACCTGAAAGAGCGAAAAAACAAAGCTGCAATCATCTGGGAAGGTGAAGATGGCACGCGACGAATTATCACTTATTTACTTTTATATTATCGCGTCAACCGTATGGCAAACCTTTTGAAAAACCAGTTTGGCATCAAAAAGGGCGATCGCGTCGTTTTATATATGCCTATGATTCCTGAAGCGGCCTTTGCAATGTTGGCATGTGCTAAAATTGGAGCGATTCATTCGGTTGTTTTTGGTGGATTTTCAGCAGAAGCGCTAAGAGATCGTATTATCGATGCAGAGGCGAAGTTAGTCATCACTGCCGATGGTGCTTATCGACGTGGGACTCCATATTTATTAAAACCAACAGTTGATACTGCACTAGAAGAGGGTTGTGACTGTTGTAGTAAAGTTTTGGTTGTAAAACGAAACTTTGAAGATATTGATATGGTCGCAGGTCGTGATTTTGTTTACAATGATCTAATCAAAAATGAATCCCAACATTGTGATCCTGAACCGATGGATAGTGAAGACCCACTCTTCTTGCTTTATACTTCAGGAAGTACCGGAAAACCAAAAGGGGTACAACACTCAAGTGCCGGATATATTCTATGGGCGCAATATACGATGGAGCATGTCTTTGATGTCAAAGAGAATGATACCTTCTGGTGTACTGCCGATGTGGGTTGGATTACAGGGCATACGTATATTGTTTATGGTCCACTTGCGATGGGTGCGACGACGATTATGTATGAGGGCGTACCACTGTATCCAAATGCCGGTCGCTGGTGGGATATGATAGAACAACTTCGTGTCAATCAATTTTATACCGCACCTACTGCCATTCGTCTTCTTCATAAAGTGGGAGCCGATGAGCCAGGCAAGTATGATCTCAACTCCTTGAAGGTCTTAGGCACCGTGGGTGAGCCGATCAATCCTGATGCATGGATGTGGTATTATAATGAAATCGGTGGCGGACGATGTCCGATTGTGGATACGTGGTGGCAAACAGAGACCGGTGGTCATATGATTTCACCACTGCCAGGAGCGACTCCGATTAAACCAGGAAGCGCAACGTTCCCATTGCCAGGAATCAAAGCAGAAATCATTGATGAAGACGGGAATCCGACACCTGTAGGTGAAAAAGGTTTACTTTGTATCACAAAACCTTGGCCTTCAATGATTCGTACCATTTGGGGTGATCCCGATCGCTTTGTCAAATCCTATTTTGGAGATTGTAAAAAAGATGGCAAACCTGTTTACTTCTCAGGAGATGGTGCGATGTATGATGAGCAAGGCTACATCACTATCACAGGACGAACCGATGATGTGGTCAATGTCTCAGGACACCGTATGGGAACAGCAGAAGTTGAAGCGGTCATCGCTCATGTTGAAGGCGTTGCTGAAGTTGCAATCGTGGGTAAACCTGATGATATCAAAGGGGAGAGCCTGTTTGCTTATATCGTCTTAAAAGATGAGATGGAAGCCGATGTCTTGCAAAAAGCAATCAATACTGAAATCGTTAAAGAAATCGGACCGATTGCAAAAGTCGATTCTATCCTCTTAGTTCCGGGACTTCCGAAAACAAGAAGTGGTAAGATCATGAGACGATTATTGCGCACCATTGCTAAAGGAGAAGCGATAACACAAGATATCTCTACTCTTGAAGACCCAAGCATCATCACCAAAATAGAACAGCTATATAAAGGAAATTAAAATGAGAAATCATAAAGTTATAGATATCAAGATTACGTATGAGCCTGAAAATATGGATAATGTTAAAGATTTGGAAAGTAAAGTAGAAAAATTTTTGGAGAGTATTAAAGGGACCAAAGGTGTCAAAATACAAGCCAAAAGACATAATGTCAATGTTGATATTATGCTAGATGAATACGGTATGGAAATCGGCTAATCTATCCAGGGCAGTGCACTATTTTGTGCTGCCCTTACTCTTTTTGTAATTTTTCATGATGCCATAAAGCGTAATCATGATCCAAAAGACCTCTATTAGAAATGACCCCAGATTAAAATGTACGATGAGTGAAATAATCAAGAGCGTGGCCCCTGATAAATTTAACAATTGAAATCTTGTTGAGCTGTTGGTGACTTGATTCGTTTGCAATAAAAAATAGGCATAAACGATAAAAATCATACCGATAAAACCAATCCATTGATAAATATCCAAAATTACTCCTTTTTTTAGAGCGAAAATTATAGCACAACATGTTACAATTAAAATAAAAAAGTGATTAAAATGGAAAAAATACTCATCATTAATACCGGTGGCACTTTCAATAAACGATACAACCCTCTTAATGGAGCATTAGAAGTGCCTCATGATAACATTGCGTTGGAAGGTATCTTGCAATACTTTCCCAATCTACAGTATGAATTAAAAGGCTTGATTTATAAAGATAGTCTTGAAATGCTAGATACCGATCGTGAAATTTTAGCCCAATATATCTTGGCTTCTTCTTTTACCCATATCATGATAGTCCATGGCACGGATACGATGGACCAAACCGCTCAATTTTTAGAAAAGGTTGTTGCGGATAAATGTATTGTTCTAAGCGGAGCGATGGTACCTGTGAGTATTGACAAAACTGAAGCAACTTCAAATTTCGCTACGTCGATTGGATATTTGCTCAACGCTCCAAAATATGGAGTTTATATCGGGATGCACGGTCTGGTGGAACCCCATCAGCATGTTTTTAAAAATAGAAAAATCGGTGTGTTTCAAAGAACGTAATCTCTATGGAGATTACGTATTATCCGATATTGGTATAAACAGCTTGGACATCATCGTCATCTTCTACTCTTTCGACGATTTTTTCTATCTCTTCAAGTTGTTCTGGCGTAAATTTAACAGGATTGTTGGCAATACGCTCTAGTGTTGCTTTTGAGAGTTCAATATGTAGCGCTTCAAATGCATGAGATAAGTTTCCAAAATCTTTATAATCTCCATGCACCAAGACAATGCCATCTTCCTCTTCGATTTCTTCAAGTCCGGCATCAATCAGTTCTAATTCTAGCTCTTCTAAGTCCATATCCTCAGTTTTTTTAAATTCAAATACCGATTTTCTTGAAAACATAAAGTCGAGTGACCCATTGTTGAGCATTTCGCCACCGGCTTTTTTGAAATTATTTTTGACTTTCGCCACGGTTCGTGTTGGATTATCGGTAGCGCATTCAACAAAAAAGAGTGAGCCGTGTGGTCCTTTGCCCTCATACGTCACTTCGCTCATGTTAGCGAGGTCTTTGCTGTCCGCACGTTTTATGGCTGCTTCGATGTTGTCTTTTGGCATATTTTCTGCCTTGGCATTGAGTATGGCCGTCCTTAGCTTGGCATTACT
Source organism: Sulfurospirillum sp. 1612 (assembly GCF_036556685.1). Lineage (NCBI taxonomy): Bacteria > Pseudomonadati > Campylobacterota > Epsilonproteobacteria > Campylobacterales > Sulfurospirillaceae > Sulfurospirillum > Sulfurospirillum sp. 1612. Next base: position 1,599,356 of record NZ_CP140614.1, on the reverse strand, counting down.
CTCAGGATCAGTTCCGCCTTCTTTGGCTGCCATTGTGATGGATCTGCCTAATCGTGGAAATACTCTGGACATATTTCCCCATCTTTTCAGTTTTGCTGCTTTTCTATACTCAAAAGCTCTTCCCATATTGTAAAGTCCTTGTATTTTTTTGGTATTATACTATTTGTTTTATTTGGTAAATCTAAAGCAATGCAGGAGTAGTGAAATGTCTAACAAATCAAGACGTCTTTATAGATTACATGATATTGAGAAAATGTTAGTATTTTTCCCTATATTTTTTATCCTCTTATTGTCTATTATCTCTTTTTTAGTGGCTTCTTTTATTTTAGATTTCAATAAAAATTCACAACTTGATTTGATTTCACAAAGAGCAAAACTCCAAAGCAGTTATGAAAATAACAAAAAATTACTCGATTATGTTGATAACAATCTCAATAAAGTGCATACCTATTTTAAAAATATTGAAAAAAAACTAATGTTCAACGTCGCTCAAATCCGAGGTACTATCAATGGTCTTTCTGCTCAGAACAATCATCCAACCGTGGCACAGCTAACACCATATTTAGAGTCAGTTGAACGACAAGAGCACATCCATTTTGTTATTTTTGAAAAAAATACTTATAATGTCATTTATGGGTTGAATACATTAAAAAATATACAAAAATTAATTTTTAACAATTATAATAATCCAAGATCCCTTCAATTGACGATTTTATACATCTCTTCACAGGGTGATAAAAGTAGTTTTTATTGGAAAAATGACGATACCAAAAGTATTCAAGTGAATTATTTCGAACTGGATAAAAAAACAGATTGGTTTATTGGAGCGTTTTCGATTACAGATAATCTCAAAAAATTTACGGCCAAAACACTGTTTCACGCCATAGGAAAAGAGACCTCTACACAAGCCCACCAATATTTTTATTTTTATGATTATAATGAACGATATTTTTTCAATATCTTTAATCAAAAAAAATGGCACAGCATCAAAGATGTCTTACCAAAGTTGAGCCCAAAAGAGGCGCATATGATTCAAAGAATCAATCAAAAACAGAGTCGGGAAAATACTCTTTTTAAAAATTTTTATGATTTTTACCAATACAGTTTTGGTGTGGGAATCAAAACAAAACATCATCAAATAGTCGATCGGTATCTTGCAGAGAAAAAGAAAATCCAACAAGTCTTCCAACATCGCAAAACACTGGTGGGTGTCATCATTTTAATTTTTACCGTTATCTTTTTGATTGCATCGGTGAGTTTTAGTAATTTTATCAAAAAAGTTTTCTCTTCATATAATAAAAGATTTGAAAACAAAAATAGATTATTGCAGATTTGGAAGGAGCGCTATGAGCTCGCAATCATCGCCTCAAACGATGGATTGTGGGATATTAACTTTAAAACGGGAAAAATCTTCTTTTCCAATACGTGGCTTGAGATGTTTGGATACAAGCGGGGTGATATTGACTCCTATGATGCTTGGCTAGAATTAATTCACAAGGATGATCGCGATAATGTCGAAAAGATCATGAGCGAACATAAACGGGGTCTTCGTGATCATTTTATCGCAGAATATCGTATCAAGACAAAACTCAATCGTTACCGATGGGTATTATCTCGAGGCAAGATTTTTTATGACGAAAAACACCAACAAGAACGCTTGGTCATGATGGCGATGAATATAGTCGATCGTAAAAGAATCGAAAAAACACTTGATGATACGTGGCTTTTGATGCGTGAGGGGGATATTGTCCTATTTCGCTGGAATAATGATGCGTATCTGACTGTGACTTTTGCGTCTGAGAGCATTGCCAAATTTGGATATGTTCCAGATGATTTATTGCAACAGAGCATGATGTACACTGATATTATCTATAAAGATGATTTGCCAATAGTCATGCAATCTTTGCAAGAGCATATTGCTAACCATCAAGAGGGATTTTCTTGTATTTATAGGATTTTGAAAAAGGGAACACAAGAGTTGCGCTGGGTCTTTTCTCATGCGATTTTCATCAAAGATGATTTTGGAAATGTCACGGCACTGTATGGATATATTTATGATATTACGGCGATTAAACAAAGCGAACAAGAGCTGGAACTCAAAGTCAAAGATGAGGTTGCTAAAAATATCGCAAAAGACAAATTATTGGTGCAACAAAACAAACTAGCCGCCATGGGTGAGATGATTGGTGCTATAGCCCATCAATGGCGTCAACCGCTCAATAATATCTCCCTGATTTTGCATTTTATTCGGGATAATTATGATAATCAAAAACTCAGTCATGATATGATTAGTAATTATATCGATAAAGGTAAAAAACAGATTGATTATATGTCTCATACGATTGATGACTTTAGAAATTTTTATAAACCTTCAAAAGAGCGTGCTACGTTTGATCTCAAAAAGACCTTGCTCGCCATCAAAGAGATTGCCAGTTCGGATTTAGACACAAAGGCCTTTAACATTCAGATAGATATCGAGGAGGCGACACTGTGCAGTTTTGAAAATGAGTTTAAACAAGCGATCTTGAATATTATCTCCAATGCCAAAGATGCGATTTCACAGAAATTAGAAAAAGACAAGACTTTTCAAGGTATCATCGATATCTTTGGAAGACAGCATCATGATAGTTATGAAATCATTATCGCCAATAATGCCGGAGCCATAAAAGAAGATATAATGGACCGAATGTTTGAACCTTATTTTACGACAAAGTTTGAAAAACAAGGCACGGGTATTGGGTTGTACATGACGAAGATGATTATCGAAAATAGTATGCTAGGGACAATTGAGGTGCATAATATCGAAGAGGGTGTCGAATTTAAGGTTATATTGCCCACACAGGAGGAATCGTGAAAAAAAATGTCACAAGAGTTTTATTGGTGGAAGATGAAGCAGATGCCAGAGAGATTTTGAGCTTTTATCTCAATACAATCTTTGAAGATGTGGTGACTGCGGTCGATGGTGCGATTGGTTATGAAACGTTTCAAAAAGAGTTAGAAGCTGGGAAAACATTTGATTTGGTGCTCACTGACATCAAAATGCCCAACCTAAATGGTATGGATATGATTGAACAAATGTTGGCATTACGAAAAGAGCAAAAATTCATCATCGTATCGGCGTATAAAGATGAAGAAAAGCTATTGAAGTCCATCAACTTTAGAGTATTGGGCTATTTTTTAAAACCCATCAATGTTGATAATATGATGAAAATCCTGAGCAAAGCGAAAGAACAAGTGCTCAAAGAAAAAGAGCAATCTTTGATCTCCGATGCCATTGTTATCAATACGCATTACACCTATTATCCAAAGCGCAAACTCCTGTATTGCGATGATGAATGGGTGAAATTATCCAAACAAGAGACGCAACTTTTAGATATTTTAGCCAACAATATAGGAAATATCACAACCATTGAGACATTTAAACTCGCGTTATGGAATGATATCAATAAATCAGATGTGACGTTTCGGACGGTCATGAAGCGTTTAAAAGACAAAATTGGCAAAGAAGATTTTATACTCTCACTCAAAGGTCAAGGTTACATGATTGAAAAAAAGTAGTCAAAAAGTAACACTTCAAAAAAAATTACATATAAAACAACAATTTTGAAACTATTTTGAAATTATGATGTTATACTCTCTTTATATCAAATAAGGAGATTACATGATTAAGAGCAAAATTCTCAAAAGAGTTTTAGTGACAACTGCAGTGATTGCGTCTATGGCAGGTAGCCTAAATGCAGCCCAAAAAGAGCATCGATATATCATCGCTACGGCAAGTACTGGGGGAACGTATTATCCTGTTGGTGTCGGTATTGCAACTATTGCAAGTATTAAACTGGCAAAAAAATATGGCATCACTTTTTCGGCAATCACGAGTGCGGGAAGTAATGAAAATATTGATATGATGGATAAAGGTGAAGCAAAATTTGCAATTTTGCAAGGTTTGTTTGGTTCTATGGCATGGCAAGGAAAAGGTCTCTATAAAGGAAAAGCGAAAAAAAATCTAAGATCAATCACGATGTTATGGCAAAATGTCGAGCAATTTACCGTCTATAAAAAATATGCCAAAACGGGCAATATTATGGATTTAAAAAATCTCTACGGTGAAGGTTTCTCATCCGGTGGTAGAAACTCAGGAAGTAGAACTTCTTCTGAAACTATCATGAGCTCTTTGGGTATTGATTATAACAAGATGGATGTACAATATCTCGGGTACACTCCAAGTTCTAATGCCCTTCAAGATGGAAAAATCCAAGGGATGAATACACCAGCGGGTACACCAACGAGTTCTGTTACCAATGCCTATGCTACTATTGGTGCAAAAAATTTAGCTATCTTAAACTTTACAGCAGACGATCTTAAAAAGATTGATGATAACTATCCGGTATGGACTCCATTTACTATCAAAGCCGGAACATATCCCGGACAAACCAAAGATGTACATACTATCGCACAACCAAATCTTTTGGTCGTGACCGCAGATACTCCAGAGCAAACAGTGTATCTTTTGACAAAAACGATTTATGAAAACCTTCCATTTTTACATTCCGTTCATAAAGCAACTTTAGTCATGAGTTTGCAAAAAGCAATCGACGGTCTCCCAATGCCACTTCACCCAGGTGCTGCAAAATACTACAAAGAGATGGGGCTTAAAATCCCAGCAAGACTAATAGCAAAATAGTCAATCAGGCATGGTAGCTTCTACCATGCCGCAACTTTTATATAAAGGTATTTCAAGATGAAAAGAGAGTCTCTTAACAAGTTTATATTTGTCTATGCAATTTTTATATCGCTGTTCCACTTTTATCAAAATATTTGGGGAGGGATGAGTAATCTCTGGTTCAATGCCGCACATTTCTCACTTCTAGCCTCACTTGGCTTTTTGACCTTCCGTGCCTCCAAACATTCCGATCAAAGTAGGGTACCGATTTATGATATTATTCTTGCTATTTTGACATCAAGTGTTGTTGTATACATGATGTTTTTTGAGCAAAGCCTCTATACTGTCGCACACAGTAATATGCGGCCATTTGACTTGATTTATGCAACACTTGCGATTTTGTTGTCTTTAGAAATTTTAAGAAGAACCACGGGGTATATTATTCCGACTATGATTATCATTGCCATTGGTTACCTCCTCTATTTTGGGACTCTGCTAGATGGTGTCTTTGCATTTAGAGGGATGAGTGTCGAGCGATTTTTATATCGTATGTATTATACTGGCGAGGGACTTTTTGGTTCTATTGCAACTATATCAGCGACTTATGTCTTTATGTTTATACTCTTTTCTGCCTTTTTGATGAAAAGTGGTGCGGGAGATTTCATCGTCGATCTCGCTTCTGTGGCCACTTCAAAATTCAAAGGGGGCTCCGGACACGTTGCTCTTTTTAGTTCCGCTCTTATGGGAACGATTTCAGGAAGTGCTGTGGCCAATGTCGTCTCAACGGGCTCCATTACTATTCCGATGATGAAAAAATCAGGATTCAGACCGATGTTCGCGGCTTCAGTGGAGACGAGTGCGAGTACGGGTGGTCAGATTATGCCACCGATTATGGGGGCGGGGGCTTTTATCATGGCACAGATGACACAGATTGCCTTTTCTACGATTATCGTGCTTTCAATTTTGCCTGCGATGTTGTACTTCATCTCAATCTCTTTTTATATTCATATTCATGCTAAAAAACACAATATTGTTTCAGAAGATGTTAATAAAAGAGCATGGCCGATTGTTCGTGAGGGATTTCACTTTTTGATTCCTATTGGTACTTTAGTTGTCTTGTTGATTTATGGTTTTACCCCAACGTATGCGGCGGGAATCTCTATGGTTGCGATTGTTTTTTCATCGTATTTGACTAAAAATAAAAGAATGAGTTTTCGATTGATTTTAGAAGCATTAGCCGATGGTTCCAAAAATATGGTGGTGACAGGGACCTTATTGGTGAGTATTGGAGTGATTGTTGGTGTGGTAAATATCTCAGGTATTGGCGTTACTTTTTCACAGTTGATTATGGAATGGTCTCACAATAGTCTCTTAATCGCACTTTTATTGGTCTCTATTGCGGCGATAGTCTTGGGTATGGGCTTGCCAACGACGGCTTCTTATGTGGTTTTGGTTGTCCTCTCCGCTCCGGCTTTAGTAGGCTTGATGTTAGACCCTGCGACGGCTGCACTTTTGAGTGCGGGTGTGAATGTCCCTCAAGCGACGATGTATCTTTTGGCGGCACATTTGATGATTTTTTGGTTGGCGCAAGTCTCTAATTTGACGCCACCGGTTTGTTTGGCTGCGTTTGCGGGTGCTGCGATTGCTGAAACACCACCGATGCAAACAGGCTTCAAAGCACTCTCAACGGCCAAAGCCTTTTATATTATGCCCTTGTTGTTTGCTTTTAGTCCTCTAATCACAGGAACATGGCCAGAACGATTTGAAGTATTTGCCTTTGCCATACCGGGATTTTTAGGAGTAGCCGCCACGACAGAGGGATATTGGGATATGAAGATGACGATTTTAGAGCGAGGATTATTTGCGGTCGCAACGTTTTTCTTACTCTTCCAAGATCAAGTTTTTAATTGGACCAGTTATTTTGATTTGGTACAAGATACCAATATACTGGGAGTGATTATCATGATAGTAGCATTTATTTTACACAAAAGACGATATAAAAAGAGTCTAAAAACTGCTACAATTACGAATGAGTAAATGTCTAGAACATTCGGGGGGATGTCAATATGTATGATTATGTTGTGATTGGTGGGGGAATTATTGGATTAAATATTGCACGCGCACTCAAAGAAAAACAAAAGAGTGCCACTATTGCAGTGATTGAAAAAGAAGAAGATGTCGGTATGCACAGTAGTGGCAGAAATAGCGGCGTCTTACACGCGGGATTTTACTATAGTGCCGATTCCCTCAAGGCAAAATTTACCAAAGAGGGCAACGCGAGGCTTCAGACTTTTTGTGATGAACGTGGACTGCGTATCAATAAATGCGCCAAGGTCGTCGTCGCCCAAAACGATGATGAAGTCGAGGGTTTAGAAGAGTTAAAAAGAAGAGGGGATGTCAATGGTGTTGCTTTAGATTGGTTGAGCGATGAAGAGTTAGACGCGCGATATCCCCATCTCAAGACCACAACAAAGGCGCTATTTTCACCTACTACTGCGACGATTGACCCCAAAGAAGTCACGCTTGAATTCAAAAAATATATTCAAGAGATGGGTGTGGAGATCATGACAGATACGGCCTATGTGAAGCGAACGGATACGCATGAGATTCAGACGAGCAAACGAATACTTAGATTTAGAAAACTCATCAATTGTGCGGGATTGTATGCCGATAAAATCGCCAAAGATTTTGGTTTTGCTCACAAATATGTCATCATTCCATTTAAAGGAATTTATCTCAAAGATAAAAAAAATATCTGTGGACTTACGACCAATGTCTATCCGGTTCCCAATCTCGCCAATCCTTTTTTGGGAGTGCATTATACGTATGCGGTTGAAAATGCTAGTAAAATCGGCCCCACAGCGATTCCTGCTTTTTGGCGGGAAAATTATAAGGGCTTTGCGAATTTTAATATTTTTGAGATGGCTCAAATCCTGTTTTATGAAGCCAAATTATTTTTTACGAATGCTTTTGGGTTTAGAGCGCTTGCTGTAAGTGAAGTGAAAAAATACTCCAAATCCTATCTTCTAAATCTTGCAAAAGGACTGACGAAACCACTTGATATGAGTGGATTTACGACATGGAGTACCCCGGGTATCAGAGCACAACTTTTAGATACGACGACGCTGGAACTGGTTCAGGATTTCGTGGTTGAAGGCGATGATGTGAGTATTCACGTACTCAATGCAGTCTCTCCGGCTTTTACCTCTTCGATGCCATTTTCTGAGTGGGTTGTGGATCATTATGTGATAAATAAATGAGATTTCTCCCTGTCATTGCATTTTTTGCGCTTGGGATTATCTGGGGCAGCAATTTTATCTACATGAAATTGGCAGCTCATTTGATTAGTCCGATGCAAGTGGTGTTTTTTAGGATACTTTTTGGGTTTATTCCGGTACTTTTGTATGCGTATTATTCAAAAGTTCTCTCTTTATCGCACTTGAAGCATTTTAGGCATTTTATTATCATGGCATTGCTTGCAGCGGTTATATATTATTTTGGTTTTGTCAAAGGCTCCTTTTTGCTGCCATCGGGTGTAGCCGGTGTACTGAGCGGTGCGATACCGCTTTTCTCGTTTTTGCTTTCCATCATATTTTTAAAAGATGAAAAAACGGATAAATTTGGTTTCTTAGGATTGCTGCTTGGGTTTTTAGGGGTTGTCACCATCAGCGGTATTTTCACCTGGCATGTGGAATCTCTTAGTATAAAAGGTATCGTTTATATGCTATCTGGCTCACTTAGTGTTGGGGCATCGTTTGTTTATGCTAAAAAATATATCATGCCGCTCAGGATTCCAGTAGTCGCACTGACAACATATCAGTTGGGGTTTGCATTGCTTATATTGCTCTTTATTACAGATTTTGATGGTATCAATCGTGTGTGGAGTGATGCCAATACTGCGGTGGGTTTAGTGCTGGGTTTGGGGCTTTTAGGTACAGGCTTGGCCTATATTATCTATTATTATCTGATTGAGAAGTTCGGTTCCATCAAAGCCGCTTCGGTTACATATTTACCGCCGGTTGTGGCGCTTTTTATCGGTGTTGTTATCGTAGGCGAAGATATAAACTGGGTCGATTATATCTCCGCAGGGTTGATCTTTTTAGGAGTCTATTTTATCAATAGAAAAAAGAGCCGATAACCGCTAAAGCGAGCTTTTCACAAGTTTTACCGCTTTGACCATATTTTCCAAACTCTGTTTTACTTCGCTCCAGCCTCTGGTCTTCAGTCCGCAATCAGGATTGATCCATAGCTGTTCTTTTGGCAGCACTTCAAGTAATCGGTTGATTTGTTTGACGATTTCCTCCACACTTGGAACGCGTGGAGAGTGAATATCATAAACTCCGGGTCCTATCTCTTGTTTGTATCCGACTTTTTTAAAGATTTTCAAAAGCTCATTGCCGCTTCGTGCAGTTTCTATTGTGATGACATCGGCATCCATAGCTTCAATCGTTTTGATGATATCATTAAACTCGCTATAACACATGTGTGTGTGGATTTGAGTTTCTTTGCGGGCTGTAGAAGCACAAAGTTTGAAGTTTGCCACAGCCCACTTTTCATACTCTTTTATTTTGTCAGTTCGAAGAGGATACCCTTCTTTAAAAGCAGCTTCATCAATCTGGATGATTTTGATACCGGCATTTTGTAAGTCATCAACTTCCTCACTGATGGCAACAGCAATCTCCTGGGCTACTATATGTCGGGGCTTATCATCTCGTACAAAAGACCAGTTGAGTATCGTAACAGGGCCTGTGAGCATCCCTTTTATGATTTTGTTCGTTTTGCTTTGTGCATAAGTTATCCACTCAACCGTCATCGGTTTAGGCCTGCTGATATCTCCGTAAATAAAAGGGGGTTTGACGCATCGACTTCCATAGCTTTGTACCCATCCGTTTTGAGTGAAGCCATACCCCTTGAGTTGTTCTCCAAAATACTCAACCATGTCATTTCGTTCCGGCTCTCCGTGTACCAAAACATCCAAATCTATCTCTTCTTGAAATGCGATACACTCATCGATGTAATGTTTCATGCACGATTCATAATCCTTTTTTGATATGAGATTCTTTTTGTACTGGCTTCTTGCTGTCCTTATCTCGCCGGTTTGAGGAAATGAGCCGATGGTTGTAGTTGTTAAATCGCTATACCCCAAGGTTTTTCTCTGGATTTTGATTCGCTCTTCAAATTGTCCGTCCCGTTGAAATTTTTGAAGATTCTTGATTTTTTGTAAGACGAGATCATCATGTATGCGTTTGGAGCTTCGTCTGTTGAGGTTGGCTTGCGTATTTTCTCTTAAAGCGTCATGTAGATTTTTGTCATGTTTATGATGTTCCTCGAAAAACAGCCTTGAGATTATAGTGATTTCATCCAGTTTTTCAACGGCAAAACTAAGCCAATTTTTTATTTCTTCCTTCATATGTTTCTCAAGAGTTATACTAAAAGGTACATGTAAAAGTGAACATGAGGTGCTGATAATAAGATTTTCTTTGCCGAGTGTTTGCGAGATTTTATCTAGCAAATTCAGGGTTTTTTGAAAATCATTTTTCCAGATATTTCGCCCATCAACCACGCCCGCTATCAGATGTTTGCCGCTTTTTGCAATAAAATCAAGCACTTCGAGATTTTCCTCTCCATATACGAAATCAAGGCCAAGTCCCCATATCGGAGTATTGACCAATATTTTTGTGGCTTCGTTTGCATGCTCAAAGTAACTTGTGACGATGAGCTTCACATTGGAAGCCGTAGTTGAGAGCCTGTCATAGGTCGGTTTGATGAGACTTTTCACTTTTGGTTCCAAATCTTTTACAAAGATCGGCTCATCAATCTGCACCGTGATGATATCATCAAGCGTGCCGATACGCGAAAGTACTTCTTCATAGATTGGCAATACTCTGCCTAAAAATTCATAAGGATCTTTTCCATCAATCCTTTTTGATAGGCCTAAAAATGTTAATGGACCTATGAGATTTATCTTGGTTTTGATACCGAGCTTTTTGGCTTCCATATATTCGTTTATGATTTTTGAAGCATTGGCTTTGTAGTGATCTTCAAGTGATAATTCTGGAACGATGTAGTGATAGTTGGTATTAAACCATTTGGTCATTTCCATGGCGATTCGTGTCTTATCACCTCGTGCCATCGTAAAATACAGCGTTTCATCTGTGAGATCCCGAAATCTTTTTGGGATGGCATTGAGCATGATGCTGGTGTCTAGCATAGTGTCATAAAGGGAGAAATCGTTAGAACTGATGTAGTCGATACCCGCGTTTCTTTGATACTCCCAGTGTCTTTGTCTGAGATTTTTTGCAATAGTTTCGACTTCATTAAATGGGACTTTTTTTGCCCAAAAACTCTCCAATACTTTTTTTAATTCTCTTTGTTCCCCGATTCTTGGGAAACCGGTTACATAATTTTTTGACATAGTGATTCCTATCTTATTTATAATATTGATTGTGTCGATTGCCGACTATGAAAATGGGTTATAAGTTTTGATAGGAAAAAGGAGGATGTACACCAGTTCGCCTAAAAGCAAAATAAGTACAGTAATAAGGACATCGAGGTATAAATATATGCAAGAGCATAATAAGTCTGATTTTTAATCTAAAGATATAATTGCAATGACAAGGTTTGATATAGCTTAAAATATTTCGGGCTAATTTTTTGATGTGATGGGAGCTAAAAAACGAAGTATAGGCAACAAAATTTGATACTTGCATCTTCTACTCCTTTTTTGATGATATTATATCAAAAAAAAGAGTTTTTTTGGAAGTCGTATAATACTTGATATACGACTTCCAAGCAGTTTTTTGAAAGGATTGCTTGATTAAAGGGTAGTTACATCATGCCGCCCATGCCGCCCATGCCGCCCATGCCACTCATATCCGGCATCGCAGGAGCTGCTTTTTCTTCTTTTATATCTGTAACGGTAGCTTCAGTAGTTAATAATAAGCTAGCAACTGAAACCGCATTTTTCAGTGCGATTCTCTCAACTTTAACAGGATCTACGATTCCCGCTTCAAACATATTGACATAGTTACCGCTTGCTGCATCAAAACCGATATTTTTAACTGTACTTTCTTTGATCTTGTTGATCACGACGCCTGAGTCAAATCCTGCATTTTCAGCAATCTGTCTTAGGGGGGCTGTGATCGCCCGGCTTACGATAGCCGCGCCGATTGCTTCATCACCTGTAAGTTTTAAATTCACTTTTGAATTTGCCATAATAAGAGCGACACCGCCACCTACAACAATACCTTCTTCGACAGCTGCTTTGGTAGCGCTCAGTGCGTCATCAACCCTGTCTTTTTTCTCTTTCATCTCTGTTTCTGTTGCTGCACCTACTTTGATGACCGCTACGCCGCCACTTAGTTTAGCCAGTCGCTCTTGTAGTTTTTCTTTATCATAATCGCTAGAGGTTTCAACGATTTGTGCTTTGATTTGAGCAACTCTCGCTTCTATCTTGGCCTTATCTCCGGCACCATTTACGATGACGGTATTGTCTTTGTCAATCACGATAGATGAAGCCACACCAAGGTCGTCCATGGTCGCGCTTTCTAGATTTCTACCTAGTTCTTCACTGATCACTTCACCGCCTGTTAAAATCGCGATATCTTCTAGCATTGCTTTTCTTCTGTCGCCAAAACCAGGAGCTTTGACCGCTGCGATGTTGAGCACGCCTCTTAGCTTATTGACAACCAAAGTTGCAAGCGCTTCGCCTTCAATATCTTCCGCGATGATCAAAAGAGGTTTTCCGCTTTTTTGAACCTGTTCTAAAACAGGAAGTAAATCTTTGAGGTTGGAAACTTTTTTATCATACAATAAAATATATGGATTTTCCAGTTTGGTTTCCATCTTTTCTGTATTGGTTGCAAAATAAGGCGACAAGTAGCCTCTGTCAAATTGCATGCCTTCTACGACATCGAGTTCGTCATTGATGCCTTTTGCCTCTTCTACTGTGATGACGCCGTCTTTGCCGACTTTGTCCATAGCCTCTGCTATAAGCTCACCGATGATGGCATCAGAGTTTGCCGAGATAGTCGCAACTTGTGCGATTTCAGTTTTGTTTTTTACTTCTTTTGCGATTTTTTTGAGTTCACCCATAATCGCTTCACTTGCTTTATCCATGCCTCTTTTGACTTCGATCGGATTGGCTCCGGCTGTGATATTTCTAAGACCTTCTTTAAATATTGCATGAGCTAAAATAGTTGCAGTCGTGGTACCATCTCCTGCTTGATCTGCCGTCTTAGAAGCGACTTCTTTAACCAGTTGCGCACCCATATTTTCCAAAGTATTTGCCAGCTCGATTTCTTTTGCAACAGAAACACCGTCTTTTGTGATGCTAGGAGCACCAAAACTCTTTTGCAACAGGACATTTCGTCCTCTTGGCCCCATCGTTACTTTTACGGCATCATTTAATTTTTTAACACCTTCATAAAGTGAATTTCTTGCTTTGTCTGAGTAATGTATTTCTTTTGCCATTTTTTTATTCCTTCTTGTTGATTTATAAAATACCTAAGATATCATCTTTGTTCATTACTAAATATTCTTTGCCATCCAGGTTTAATTCTGTGCCTGCATACTTGGCAAAGATAACCTTGTCTCCCACTTTGATGATGCCTTCGTCTTCGATTTCTTTACTGATAGAAATCACCTCCGCGCTTAAAGGTTTTTCTTTTGCATTGTCAGGTATAATGATACCTGTTGCAGTTTTTTTTGGTTCTTCAATTCTTTGAAGAAGAACTCTTTCTCCTAATGGTTTAAAAGTCATGGTTTATCCTTTTAGCAAAATTTTAGCACTCTTTTTATTTGAGTGACAGAATTTTACTAAAAATATGCTAATATGTCAAGTAATTTTATGAAAAAAGTAGAATACTTTAGTCCATTTGGCTAAAGTATTTTAAAAAATATTTATAAGGAAAATGTGTGCGAATATTTGTATCTATCATAGTTTTTATCATGTTTTTGTTTTCTTTGGTCTATATTTTGCTTTTTACAAGCATTGGAAATAATATTTTGAAGCCCTATGTTGGGAAAATCATTGCAAAAAATATTGATCATGATGTAAACATTGAGTCATTGACACTAAAGCCTGACTTTCTTGATTTTGAAATGGTAATCGATCACAACGCGACATTGGTCGTAAATGGCAAGATTAATCTTTTCAAACAAAATTTCGATTTGATTTATAAGATTGATGTCAATAATCTCCGCACCCCGTATCTGACCATCACAAGCCATATGTTATTAGATGGTAATCTAAAAGGAAACCGACACGAATACACGATCAATGGAGAAGGGACGGCTTTTAAGTCTAAAACGAAATTTTTGGTGGCTATCAAAGATAAAAAAGTAAGAACATTACAGATTGATGCGAAAAGTTTACGAATTGAAGATATCCTAGCGTTTCTCAATCAACCGATTTATACGCATGGTGTTTTGAGTGCATCGGCTGATTTAGTTTCAGATGATGGTGAAAATTTTGCTGGAACCATCAAAAATACAATCTATTTTGGAGTCCTAAACAATGATGTCATCGCCAAGCATTTTGGTATAAAACTCAAAGATGCCATCAGTTACAAAGGTTCAGTCAATTCAAAAATCAGCAATGACATTATCTACAGTTCTGGCAATATCTTGTCAAATATCGCACAGTTAAAGTTCAACAAAAGTGAATATCACCTCGCAAATCAACGTTTTTCTGCTGATTATGCATTGGTATTGCCGAGTTTGGGTTTGTTGCCTCCGGTTGTGGGACAAAAACTCAAAGGAGAGATGCGCCTCAGTGGAAATATCATGATGGAGGGTGACAATCGGGTCATCAAAGCACAAAGTAAGACATTTGGTGGATTGATTGATCTATCGGTGATTAATCAACAAGCGACATTGCATTTTGTCGGACTTCAGGCTGCCAAGGTTTGGGATATGTTCGAAGCCAAGAGATATACTGATGCGTTAATCGACGGTGATATTACGATCGATGATCTCTCAAAAGGGGTGTTTCAATCGGATGTGCGTGTTCATGATGGACATTTTGTAGCCCAAAATATGAGTGCGTTGCTAGAGACAGATTTTCCTCAAAACAGTACATTTTCTCTGCATGTCCACTCTGAAAATAGAGATCAAAATATCACAAATAGTGTGGATTTTCTATCCAATCTGGCGAGTTTAAAAAGTCCAAATATCATGTATGATCCCAAGACGCAACAATATGAGGGGGACTATAATCTCTCTGTTGGCAAGCTTGAAAATATGGAATTTTTGACAAATATGAAACTCCGAGGGACACTGGACGTAACCGGTAGATTTTTAGGCGTTGATAACAATATCACGCTCACGGGGATGAGTGGATTCTTGGATTCAAACAGTTCTTTTGATCTTACAAACAATCTTCTAGATGTGCGAATTCAAAACTTATCGGCGTTACGTATGAGCCATGCGGCGTTTTTACCTGAGATATTTGATTCGCAGGTTGATGCTAATATCACGTATGATTTAATCTCAAAACAGGGACGCTTTTCCGCACTGGCACCTACAGGGCAATTTAAAGCTGGGGAGACGAGCGATTTGATTTTTATGTTGAGTGGATATGATCTAACTCATGAGCGCTTTATCGATAGTAACCTCACGGGGACAATCGATCATGATGATACTAATTTTGCACTTTATATGGGGAGTGATGGGGGGTATCTGAAGATTCCAGCAGGTCATGTAAATCTCGCAGATAAAAATATCAACGCATCATTTCAACTCAAAATCAAAGACAAAGATCTCAATGGAAATATTAAAGGCGATATCCACCATCCTAAGGTGGATGTCAAATCCTCAACCTATATTAAAAAGAAAATAAATGATGTTATCGATAAGCATGTGCCAAAAGATTTGAAAGAACCGATCAAAGATCTCTTGAAACTATTTAATTAACCAATTTGTAAGTTTAGACGAGATATAATTTCGACCTTCAAAGTGTGTGTCAAGGTAGCTCAGCTGGTTAGAGCGCTGGTCTCATAAGCCGGAGGTCGGGAGTTCAAGTCTCCCTCTTGACACCATCTAAGACCCTAAATTTAGGGATTTAAAATGTTTTACATTTCATCCCAAAATAGCTTACCACACTTTTTACCCCACTCACAAACATTAAAATATAATATTCCAATGAATTTTTCATTAAGCCCTAATTAGCTAGAATCATCGATAGGTTAATATTACTAGAAAGATAGGTATATGGCAAAACTAGCGCATAATGATTTGAAAAAAGTTGAAAAGTTGTCCCAAAAAGAGAAGCAAGAAGAATCACTAGAGAAACAATTATGGAAAGCAGCTGATAAGCTACGAAAAAACATCGATGCGGCGGAGTACAAACATGTCGTATTGGGACTTGTGTTTTTAAAGTATATTTCTGATAGTTTTGAAGAGCTTCACAATAAACTAAAATCTGGTGAAGGTGAGTATGTTGGAGCAGACCCCGAAGACAAAGATGAATATAAAGCGGAAAATGTATTTTTCGTCCCTCCTGCTGCTAGATGGAACTACTTACTTTCAAATGCAAAACTTCCAAATATCGGGAAAATTGTCGATGAAGCTATGGATGTTGTAGAAAAAGACAATCCATCACTAAAAGGGGTACTGCCAAAAGTCTATGCAAGAGACAACTTAGATAGTAAAGCACTGGGCGGGCTTATCGACCTTATAGGAAACATTGCCCTTGGTGATGCCAAAGCAAGAAGTGCTGATGTACTTGGTCATGTATTTGAATACTTTTTAGGTGAGTTTGCACTAGCTGAGGGCAAACAAGGGGGACAGTTTTATACGCCAAAAAGTGTCGTTGAACTTCTTGTAAAAATGTTAGAGCCCTGCAAAGGTAGAGTGTTTGATCCTTGTTGTGGTAGTGGTGGTATGTTTGTACAATCTGAAAAGTTTGTAAAAGAACACCAAGGCAAGATAAACGATATATCTATCTATGGTCAAGAGTCAAACCAAACCACATGGCGTCTAGCAAAGATGAATCTTGCCATTCGTGGAATAGACAGCTCTCAAGTAAAATGGAACAATGAAGGCTCATTTTTAAACGATGCCCACAAAGATTTAAAAGCTGATTTTATCATCGCAAATCCACCTTTTAATGTAAGTGATTGGAGTGGTGATCTCCTGCGAAATGATGGAAGATGGAAATATGGAACTCCACCAGAGGGAAATGCAAACTACGCTTGGATACAACACTTCCTCTATCACTTGAGCCCAACTGGAACAGCAGGATTTGTACTAGCAAAAGGGAGCCTCACTTCTAACACATCAAATGAGGGAGAGATTAGAAAAGCTCTTATAGAAGCTAATTTAGTTGATGCAATAGTAAACCTCCCTGCAAAACTCTTTTTAAATACTCAAATTCCAGCGAGCATTTGGTTTATGAAAAGAGGAAAAACTACTAAAGACATTCTTTTTATAGACGCTCGAAATATGGGGCATCTTATCAACAGACGAACAAAAGAGTTAAGTCATGAAGATACAAACCACATAGCTAAGGTTTATCATGATTGGAAGAGTGGAAATAGTGAGTATGAAGATATAAAAGGTTTTTGTAAATCAGCTTCATTAGATGAAGTAAAAGAGCTAAACTATGTACTAACCCCTGGGCGATATGTAGGACTTGAAGAGGTAGATGATGAATTTGATTTTAAAGAGAGATTTACTAGCTTGCAAGCTGAGCTTAAAGAGCAGATAAAAGAGGAACAAATACTAAATCAAAGGATAAATGATAACTTGGCAAAGGTTGTTATTGATGAGTGAAGAATTAGATAAAAAATCAACTTGTTCCATTTTGGAACACACCACTAAGCATAGGGCTTTAGAGGGCAAAAAACAAACTAAAATCAATGACAATGCCTTAGCTTCTATAGCTCTGCTCGTAGCACAGTCACACCCAGATCAAAAAGAGATAATCATCAAACTTGTTATAAATATGCTTTATGAGGGGGATGTTTGATGGGTGAGTGGATACAATATAGAATAGGCGATATTGGTAACTTTTCATATGGGAAAATGCCCAAAAAAGATAAATTAAATTCGGGGAATTATCCAACATTTTCGGGATATAAATATCAATACACTTATCCTGAATTTAATTGTAATAAAGGTGATTTAATTGTAGTTGCAAGGGGTGTTGGTGGAACAGGTGATGTGAAAGTTATTAAAGAAGATTGCTTTCTTACTAATCTATCGCTTAAAATGGATTTTGACAAAAATATTGTTGATAATAAATTTATTTATTATTACTATGCTATTGAAACTTTAAGATACTTAGATAGTGGGTCTGCACAATCTCAAATTACAATTAATGATTTAAGTGACGCTTTTATTACACTTCCACCATTAGAAGAACAAAAAGCAATAGCAGAAGTTTTAAGCTCTCTTGATGATAAAATCGACCTTCTCCACCGCCAAAACAAAACCCTTGAAGAGCTAGCACAAACACTTTTTAGACAATGGTTTAAAGAGTCTGATTTTAACTCAACTATTGGTAATATTGTTAATCTTCAAAGTGGTTACGCTTTTAAAAGTAAAGATTTTCAAGATTTTGGAAATAATTTAGTAATAAAAATAAAAAATATTTCAAATTCAATAGTTAATATATCTGAAAGTGATTTTATAGATGACAATGTTGCAATAAGAACTGATGAGAAATTTAAAATAAATAGTGGTGATATTCTTTTTGCTATGACTGGTGCTGAAATTGGGAAAATGGGAATAGTCCCAAATACTGATAAAAATTTATGGCTAAATCAACGAGTTGGTATGTTACGGGAGAAATTTAATGGTGCGTGCTTTCTTGCCTATTTGCACTTAACATCAGAATTTGGTTATGACTATATTATAAATACAGCTTCAGGAAGTGCTCAACCAAATATTAGTGCAACGGATATAGAGAATTGTCCTTTTGCAGAATTAGATAAAGATGAAATAGAAAAGTATTCAAAAATAATATCTCCTATGTTTGAAAAAATCATTTTTAGTTTGGGCCAAATCAAAACTCTTGAAAATATGAGAGATACACTTTTGCCTAAGCTTATGAGTGGTGAAGTTAAGGTTAATTATTAAGTATGGAAAAGTTAAAAGTTTTAATCGAACAATATGGTAGGTGGAAACCACTAGAAGAATACTTATTACGAATTGAAACTTTTGTAGATAGTGATTTTGGCTCAGCTTTAGAGAATGCAAAATCTCTCTTAGAGTCCATATCTAAAGAAATTTGTAGTGAAAAAGGTATAGAGTTAAATTCCACAGAGAGTATTGGTGGTTCATTAAAACAAGCCTATAAGGCTATAGGTTTTAAGGGAGGAGACTTAGAAGTACAATTGTCAACTTCCATTGCAAATATTGGTCAACAGATGGGTAATTTAAGAAATGAAATAGGTGCTACATCTCATGGCAGAACTATGCAAGAACTTCAAATTAGAAATGATGGCATAGATGAATTAACAAAAGAATTTTTAATCAATACAACAATACTTACAGCTAGTTTTTTAATTAAAAGTTTTGAAAATGAAAATCCTAGAGTCAAGCAAAATATAGAAAAAATCCATTATGAACAAGAAGAAGAGTTTAATGAGTTTTGGGATGAAATGTATGGTGATTTTTCTATGACTGAGGATTATACTTATCCTGCAAGTGAGGTTTTATATAACATTGACTATTCAGCATATAAAACTGAGCATACTAACTTTATGACTAGCGAAAGAGATATTGAAGATGAATAATTATGTTAGAAACAAAGCTAAGGTAAAGTCATGAAGTTAAAAAGTTTATTTTTAAAGCTTTTTATTCATATCAATTCTTTTTTATGGATAATATTTTTATACATACTAAACAATAAAATATTTCTAGTTAATATTGATTATATCTTTGAATATAAAGAATATATTTTTGATTTTACACAATATAATGAGTTGATGAATATTGTATTATATTTATTAATTATTTTTATAATGAGTTTAATAAGTGTCTATTTATTAAAAGATATTGCAAAAGTATCTAAAGAACTAACAATTACAATAAAAAAAATCAATCCAATATATAGAGAATATTTACCTGTCTTTTTATCAATTATTATCATAGCTTTATCACTCAAAAATATACAAGAATATAATATTGTATTCTTTAACTCAATATTTGTTTTTTTATTTGTACTTTTTTATATGACAAAAATAGGTTTTTTAAATCCATTTTACTACATTTTAGGAATTAGAATATATAAAATAGAAACAGATAAATCAGAATATATTTTAATCTCAAATGAAAAAGACTATAAGTTTTTATCTCAACAAAATAAGTTAAAAAAAATTGATGAAGAGTTACTAATTCATACAAAGGATACAAATGGCTGAATGTATATGTAAATTGAAAAAAAATAAGTTTAATAATCTTTTTGATTCTAGTGATGAATTTGATAAGTTTGCAGAGAATGTACCAAACTTTTCTAGTTTTATAACTATTGAAGATAATAATCTCACTAATTTTAAAGTCTCTCCTGATTATATTCCTGCTTATGACGAATGGTTTTATTTAGAAACTGATGATTTGGAAAATAATGTAAAGAGGCATATTGATAAGATTTATGAGCACTTTAGGTCAAGTACTGATTTGTCAAATATTGATAGTTTAACATTAAATGATATTAAGCTTGTTATGTATGGAGAAGAAGTAGATAGTAAATTAAAAATCAACTTCCAAGTCATTACAAGTAAAAAATATATAGCTGAAGATAAAAAGTTCTTATTTTTTGATAATGGGACAAAACTTTTAGAGAATAATAACCTTTTACAATTTGAGGATAAAGTAGATTTTATTTTATGTGAAGATACTGGGAGAATTTATTTTAAGCAGTTATCACATTTAAACAATATACATGGGGATTTTAAACATTTATATAAAGAAGCGTCTAAAAGTGATGTTAATAATATATTCAATACGGAACTTGTGAATTTAGTAGATATTAATAGTGATTTAATAAATAGCAATAAGATAAGTTCAATAAATTTAAAGAAAATTTCTTTTTATAAAACGAATGGTACTTTTGAAAAAATAAAAAATAATCCAAATGAATTTTTAATATATATGAATAAATTTGATGTTTTAAAAGAACTTGTAAGTGATGAAAAAATTTCTATTCAATCTGATAACAATATGAAAATCTTCATGAAAGCTTGTAGTGAGCAAGTATATCAAGGGGATTTTACTGGTGACTCATTTATGGCAAACGCTAATAAAAAAATATAACTTAATTAAAAATGAGTAAACAAGATGACTAAAATAACTGAAAATGAAATAGAACTTTTTGCCATAGAGCTATTAGAAAAACAGGGTTTTGAATATATCTATGCTCCTAGCATTGCACCTGATAGCGATACTCCTATGAGAGAATCTTTTGAAGATGTGATACTAAAAGAAAAACTTACAAACTCACTCACTGCTATCAATCCTACTTTAGGAAATGAGCAAATAGAATATGCTGTAAAACAATGCCAAAGGCTGATAACAACAGAGCTTTTAACTGACAATGAGCTCTTTCATAAAATGCTTACAGAAGGGCTAAAAGTTGAAGTGCAAAAAGATGGCGTTACTCGTGGTGAAATCATTAAACTCATAGATTTTGATGATGTAAGCCGTAATGATTTTGTAGTATCCAATCAATTTACCATAGTAGAAAATGGTATCAACAAACGACCAGATCTGATCCTCTTTGTAAATGGCTTACCCTTAGTTGTAATAGAGCTTAAAAATCCAGTAGATGAAAATGCAACTGTTGCAAGTGCTTACAAGCAGATACAGACTTATAAAAGCGTTATTCCATCTTTATTTACTTACAATGCTTTTTGTATCATAAGTGATGGACTAGACGCAAAAGCAGGAACTATAAGTGCAGGCTTGTCACGGTTTATGAGCTGGAAAAGTAGTGATGGTAAAAGTGAAGCTTCAAAGTTAATATCTCAAGTAGAAACTATGATAACTGGCATGTTAAACCCTGTAACTCTTTTAGACTTAATCCGTAACTTTATAGTTTATGAAAAAAGTACGAAAGAGGATAGCAAAACTGGTATAACTACTATAGAAACAGTTAAAAAACTAGCAGCTTATCATCAGTACTATGCAGTAAATAAAGCAGTTGAGAGAACTATAAAAGCAAGTAGCGAGCATGGAGATAAAAAAGGTGGTGTCGTTTGGCATACGCAAGGGAGTGGTAAATCTCTCTCTATGGTGTTTTATACGGGGAAGATAGTATTGAGCTTGAATAATCCTACGATTTTAGTTATCACAGATAGAAATGATTTGGACGATCAACTTTTTGACACCTTCGCTAGTTCACAGAGTTTATTGAGACAAGAACCTATACAAGCACAAGATAGAGAGCATCTCAAAAAACTTTTAAAAGTAGCAAGTGGTGGAGTTATATTTGCCACTATTCAAAAATTTCAGCCTGAAGAGGGAAATATCTATGATGAGCTCTCAGATAGACGAAATATCATAGTTTTAGCAGATGAAGCACACCGTACGCAGTATGGATTTAAACCAAAAACAGTTGATGAAAAAGATAAAGATGGAAATGTCATCGGCAAAAAAATTGTTTATGGTTTTGCAAAATATCTAAGAGACGCTTTACCAAATGCTACTTATCTTGGATTTACAGGAACTCCTATTGAAAGTCATGATGTAAACACTCCAGCTGTATTTGGTGATTATATAGATATATATGATATTTCTCAAGCGGTTGAAGATGGAGCTACAGTCAAGATTTACTATGAGAGCCGACTTGCTAAGATACAACTGAGTGATGAAGGTAAAGAGCTTGTTAAAGAGTTAGATAGCGAGATAAAAAATGATGATTTAAACGATACCCAAAAAGCAAAAGCAAAATGGACTCAACTTGAAGCACTTATAGGTAGTAAAAACAGAATTAAAGAAGTGGCAAATGATATAGTCGCTCACTTTGAAAACCGTCAAGTTGTGTTTGATGGTAAAGGTATGATTGTCTCTATGAGTAGGAGAATTGCCGTTGAGTTATACAATGAAATTATTGCATTGAGACCAGAGTGGCATAGTGATGACTTAGACAAAGGGGTTATCAAAGTTATCATGACAGCAAGTTCACATGATGGCCCAGAGTTAGCCAAATACCATACAAGTAAACAACAAAGACGTTCTTTGGCCAATCGTATGAAAGATATCAATGATGAGTTAAAACTTGTGATCGTTCGAGATATGTGGCTTACTGGATTTGATGCTCCTTCGCTACATACACTTTATATAGATAAACCTATGAAAGGTCACAACCTTATGCAAGCCATAGCAAGGGTAAATAGGGTTTATAAAGATAAACCTGCTGGACTTGTAGTTGATTATCTTGGAATTGCAAGTGATTTAAAAAAAGCTCTCTCATTTTATAGTGATAGTGGTGGAAAAGGTGATCCAGCACTTGCGCAAGAACGAGCAGTTGCTCTTATGTTAGAAAAACTCGAAGTGGTATCTGCTATGTATCATGGATTTGCTTATGAGAATTATTTTGAAGCGGATACTCGAGGGAAATTGGCGCTCATACTTGAAGCGGAAGAACACATCTTAGGACTTGAAGATGGCAAGAAAAGATATATTAATGAAGTGAGTGCACTTTCTCAAGCTTTTGCAATAGCAGTTCCTCATGAAGAGGCTATGGATGTAAAAGATGAAATTTCATTTTTTCAAGCTGTAAAAGCACGACTTGTGAAGTTTGAGAGTTCTGGTGATGGAAAAACTGATGAAGAGCTGGAAACAACCATTAGACAAGTCATAGATAAAGCACTTGTAACCCAACAAGTTATAGATATATTTGATGCAAGTGGAATCAAAAAGCCTGATATTTCTATACTATCTGAAGAGTTTCTCATGGAAGTTCAAGGGATGAAGCATAAAAACATCGCCCTTGAAGTACTTAAAAAACTCCTTAACGATGAGATCAAAACGAGGATGAAAACAAATCTAGTGCAAAGCAAATCTCTTATGGAGATGTTAGAAAACTCTATTAAAAAATATCATAATAAAATCATCACAGCAGTTGAAGTGATAGATGAGCTTATGAATCTAGCAAAAGATATAAAAGATATGGACAGTGAAGCATCAAAACTTGGGCTTACAGATTTTGAATATGCTTTTTATACAGCAGTTGCAAATAATGAAAGTGCAAAAGAGTTAATGCAACAAGATAAGCTTAGAGAATTAGCGGTTGTTTTAACTCAAAAGGTAAAAGCAAATGCTTCCATAGATTGGACTATCAAAGAAAATGTTCGTGCTAAGTTAAAAATAGCTGTTAAAAGAACACTGAGACAGTTTGGCTATCCTCCCGATATGCAGATGTTGGCGACTGAAACTGTACTCAAACAAGCAGAGATGATTGCCAATGAACTTGTTGCATCTTAAATCGATACTACCACTATATACAGCCACCAAAAGTCAAGACAATTTTCTGAGAATATATATTTTAAAAGCTTAATTTTTAAATAAAAAGGTAAAATTAGTATTCTTATAGTACATTATAGGACACCAATGCCCCAAATGCTGAGACACCAAATAATAAACTGACGCACAAACATGTTAAATGTTTCATTTTTTTTGTTCTCATCGTGCTAATCCTCCTTATGATTTTATATTAAAGGATACAATAAACATTAAATAAAAACATCACCCAAATAGGTAATATTCTTATTTAGCTTTCATTTAATATATAGAGATATGATAAGTAAATTGTTTTTAAAGGAGATGATATGAAACGATTGGTTTTAGGGTTTGTTATGTTGGCCGTAAGTGTTGTAGGTTTGAGTGCTGCGAATTTAAGCGCTAAATTTACAGATAGTATTTGGAATCAAAAAGAAGTTCCAAAATCAGAGGTGTGTAGCAATTATAATACAAAACCTGGCAGTACGCCGAGCATTACACTCGATAATATTCCCGCCAATACTTCAGCTATAGTCTTAGCTTTTAGTGATGAGAGTTTTAAGGGCATGAGCGATGGAGGTCATGGGATTATTTCTTATAAACTTGGTAAAAATACCACGCATGTTATCATCCCTTCGATTCCGGGTGAAACATTTGATTTACCAGCTAAATTTTCTGTCGTTGAAAAACATCGTGGTGGAAAATACGGTAAAACAGAAGGAGCCTATCTTGCCCCATGCTCAGGAGGTAAAGGACATGTTTATAGCGTTCTTATTAAAGCAGTAGATGATGCCGGTAAAACGCTTGGTTCTACTCGTTTGACGCTTGGAATTTTTTAATCATGATATAGAAAGACACGGTTTTGTAAGCCGGAGTCTTTCTTTGTCATCTTTATGATAAACTTTGTAAATCGTGATAACTATTGATGTGATATTTTTGTGATTCTAGATGCCGAAGTTCGCATCGAAGATGGTTTTCTTGGAGTAGTTTTGAGCGATTAAGCTCATCGATATCAATCGCAAGATGTGCTTTGGATAAGATGAGAAAATCATCACCAAAAATGCGAAATATTTTGGAATCCTCAAATGCAGTTTGTAGATAACCCGCAAAGTTTTTCAAAAAAAGATCTCCCGCATCCCAGCCATGTTCTTGGTTGTATAATGTAAAATTTTTGATATAGATAATATTAAAACATAAGAAGTTCTGCTCATCTTTGTTCTTTTGCAAGATAAAATCCAAATAATCATGATTATAAGCTTTGGTCAGGGTATCTTTGAAAAAATATGCAAAACGCTCATCATCGATATCGGATTTTGGAGTTTGATTAATCGATTCATCAATATTAATGGTTTGAAGAGCACGAATAGCGCTAGGTATGATATCGGGGTCATACCGAGTGCCACTAAGGTCTTGTAGTTCTTGTAGGGCTTCTTGGACTGTTTTTCTGCTTTTGTAAATCCGACTGGTGGTCATGGCATCAAAGGCATCTGCTATAATCATGATGCGACCTAGAAGTGGAATGGCATCACCTTTTAAAGATCGAGGATAGCCACTACCGTCAAAATTTTCATGGTGTGAGTAAACGATATCGGCAAGATTTTTGTACATGGGGACTTCTGAGAGGATTTCATATCCTGTTGTGACATGTTCTTGGATGAGACGGTACTCCTCTTTTGTCAATTTCCCTGGTTTCAATAAGATAGAATCAGGTGTCATGATCTTTCCAATATCATGTAAGATGCCAGCTTGGTATATCAATTGACATTCTTCTTTGGTACAGCCAAGTTCTTTGGCAATATCTTTGGAATATTGCGCAACCCGTTCACTGTGTCCACTGGTGTAGGTATCGCGTCGTTCCATCATTTTGACAAAAGATTTCACGGCATATTGATAATTGATAGTTTGCTGTCGTTGCAGTTCGACGACTTCTTTGGTGCGTTGTTCTACGATTGTTTCGAGTTTTGTCCTATACATCTCCACATCGTGAAATGCTTGCAATTTATCAAGAGATTGCTCGATGATTTTAAGCGTATCCTCAAAGTTCAAAGGTTTGATCAAATAGCCCGTGACACCCAACCTGATAGATTCCATCAGATAAGACAATTCAGTATATGCAGAGATGATAATAATCTCTTGTTTTTCATTTTGTTTGCGTATATTGCGGATGAATTCGATGCCATTCATCTTAGGCATCAAAATATCTGTGATGATGAGATCGTAGTGTTGGCTTTGATACTTTTCTAATCCATCTTTGCCATCAATAGCAATATCAATATGCGTAAAAATTTTCCTAAAAAAAGCAGCGGTTTTCTCGCGTAAGTCCTTTTCATCTTCGACATAAAGAATCTCAAGATTTTTTGCTTTTTCGATCAAGGACTTTATATTAGCAGTTATATTATTTTTCATTTTCATGCCCTCTTTGGGGGTTTTTGAGTAATCGAATAGTAAAACAAGCACCGGCATGGTTGTTGCAAACCTCAAGGATACCCCCGAGATGTTTTTCTATAATCATTTTCCCCATGTATAATCCCAAACCGGTTCCTGTTTTCTCATCTTTGGTAGAAAAATAGGGATCAAAAACCTTGGGCAATATGGCTTCATCGATGCCACCGCCATTATCGCATATTGTTGTATTGATATAGTGGTGATCTTCATAAACGCGAATCGATATGAGAGCATTTTCTTTTTTTTGCAAGACGAGGGCATCTTTGGCATTGGTGATGATATTGACAAAAACCTGCATCAATTCTCTCGGATAAGTATCCACTAGCTTATCGGTCTCAAACGAGGTCGTGAGCGTGATACTATTGTTTTTTAGACTATCAGCTACGATTGATAATGTTTGCTCCACAATTTCTTCTATCTTTACGGTCACAATGACTTTATCGGGCTTGAAAAAGTTTCTGAAATCATCAATCGTTTGAGAGAGATGTTGGGTTTGTTGCATGATGTTGTGGGCATAGTTTTCTGCATGGCTCATATCTAATTGCTCTAGGGCAATATCAAGTAACATGTTGTTAGCATCCATGGATATGGTGGAGAGCGGTTGTCTCCATTGATGCGCTATCATCCCTATCATCTCTCCCATGGCAGCATGACGGGATTGGCGGATCAGCATCTCATCTTTGTGTTTTAACTCGGTTACATCCATTGCTGATGCGATAATCGTGCGTTTGCCATCTCTGATCCCCAGTGGAGCGGAGCTAAATTGCCAGGTGACGAGATCTTTGTTTTTATTCAAAAAAGTAAACTCACCCTCATCTAAGCTTTCAGTTAAATCATAAAGGGAGGTAATATGTTTTTTAATACTCTCTCGTGTTTGGGCATCCTCATATACGAGATTAAGCCATGCATCGATAGTAGGCAGGTCTTCTAGAGAAAAACCAGATGAATCGATCCAAGCTTGATTGAGCATCAAGATTTTCCCGCCTTCTTCGAGTATGATGATAGGATTGGGTGCATTGTTGATGATATTTTCAAGTTCTTGTTTTTTTTCTTCGAGAAGTTTTGCTTGCAAGATGAGTTTTTCTCGATATGTGACTTGCTCTGTGATATCGGTATGTGAGCCTATCATCCGAATCGCTTTACCGCTTGTATCATAGATTGTTTGTCCAGTTGATTCAATCCAGACCCAATGTCCATCTTTATGTTGGAGTCTATAAATATTACGATAGTGCTTTGTGCCTTTTTCCTGAGATAATTCAAAATCGGATAATATTGTTTGTTTGTCATCTGGGTGTATGCGATTTTTCCAAGTCTCTAGCGTGTTTTCTAATTCCTCATCTTCGTATCCAAGGATTTCTTTCCATCGTGATGAATAATATACTTTTTGGTTTAAGATATCATAATCCCAAAATCCATCGGTTGTCGCTTCTACTACGAAACGGTAGCGTTCTTCCTTGTCTTTTAGGATTTGTTCGGTTTCAATATTAAAGATGCCATAAGCGATATCTCCGGCGACTTCTTCAAGTAGTGCGAACTCTTTTTCATCAAACGAATCGAAAGAATAGACCGCCAAATAACCATATTGAGAGTTGCCATGTTGAAGTTTGAGAAGATAGGCATGTCCTTGGAGTGTGTCAGAGTCTTTTATGGGACAGTCTTGACAAGACTCTTTGGTATTTTGAATATAGGCATAAGTGTTATTTTTTTGATCCAAAAGATGTATACAAGAGGGAATCCAACCTCCACTAATTTTTGTTTTAAAAGCATCAAATATATCTTCTTGCTTTGAAGTATAATAGAGTTTTTGGAAATGATCTTGTGTAATCTTGATCCATGCATACTGATAAAGATCCGATGAGATTAAGATCTCGCAACTCTCTTGTAGTAGTTCATCACGGTTTTTGATTCTGACGATGGATTGATTGACATCTCGAATGAGCTTTAAGACACGATTGAGATGTTCTACTTGCCGTCTGTTAGAGATATCTTCAAAGGCACAATGTGTTTGGATTACCGTATGATTGGAATCATAAGAGATTTGTCCATGAAGTAAAA
This sequence comes from Sulfurospirillum sp. 1612, assembly GCF_036556685.1. Lineage (NCBI taxonomy): Bacteria > Pseudomonadati > Campylobacterota > Epsilonproteobacteria > Campylobacterales > Sulfurospirillaceae > Sulfurospirillum > Sulfurospirillum sp. 1612. Next base: position 1,570,750 of record NZ_CP140614.1, on the reverse strand, counting down.
CAGGCACAATATGACCATCTTTATGAAGCATGTCAAATTCAACCCCTTTAACATAACCGTGAGTTTTGAATTTGGGAAAGTTTTTTTGAAATGTTGCAATACTTTGTGGTGCGAGCATGTCTTTAAACCAACGGCCTATAATTTCTTGTCTTTGATAGCCTAATAGGTCTAACCATTTTTGATTGACCGCGATAATCTTCCCCTCTTGATCAAGCGATTGGTAGGGGTTTGGTGCATCTTCATAGAGGAGATTAAATTTTTTTTCTGTTTGATTTCGCGATTGCATTGTCGCGTGTAATATTTTTCCATACCATAGCAGTATCAGATAGAGCAATAGGGTGGTGAAGAGTACAAAAGCCCAACCTTTGTAGGATTGATACAAGCTTAGATGTTCGATATCTTTGACAAAATAGAGCAATACATTATCAGAAAGAGAAATCCACAATATACCAATTGCTGCATATAGGAAAACTAAGCTGATTCGAGGAGAAATGTTCTTTATGATATTCATATATATTCCTCTCACATTTTCTTGATTGGTGAGATTTTATTATACCATAAGATGATTTTAAATATCATTGCCTATTTGCAACAAAATTTTAGGCCAATATGTGCTTGATTCTTTGTGCTTAATATATAAGATAATAAAATAATTAACCAATTAAGAATAAGGATTATCTATTGGCCAAATACATACTCTTTGATACGGAGACAACCGGGACGCAAGAAGAAGATCGCATCATCCAAGTGGGCGCCATGATTGTGGAGCGCAATAAAGCGGTGAAGGTTTATGATGAACTTTGTAGTACGAGTGTTCCGATTAAACTCGAAGCGATGGCAGTACATGGGATTACTCCCGATCAGATAGAAGGCAAAGGCAAGTTTGTAGAAACTAATTTTTATCAAGATTTATGCGCGCTGAATACCAAAGAGAATTTTCTCATCGCGCATAATATGCCTTTTGATTTAGGCATGCTTGAAAAAGAGGGGTTTACATCTGAGTTTCGTATCATCGATACCTTGCGATGTGCCAAGAATCTACTCAAAGATTTTTCCTCTCATGCCCTCCAATACCTCAGATACGCGCTTGAACTTTATAAAAAAGAGGCACAAGAAGCCGACAAATACGATATTACGATCAAAGCACATGATGCGATTGGAGATGTGTTGGTCATGAAGCTATTGCTCTCTGAACTCGTCAAACGCACCAAGAGCCAATATCCACACACCAATCCGATGGTACAATTAGAGCTATTAACGCAAACACCGATTTACATCGAAACCTTTAAATTTGGGAAATATAAAGGCAGAAAAATTGCTGAAATTTATCAAGAAGATAGGGGCTATATCAACTGGATGATTGATAAAATGGAATTGGATTCTGATATGAAATACACCCTAGAGCAGATTGCAAAGAAGTAAATGAAGGCTATCATGAGACATCAGCATCTTTTTAGAAAGGGTGCTACATCTCATGATACTTTGAAATTTTAGTCGATACCCTTAGGATTGGCTCCAAATCTGTTGGCTCCGGGTTTGCTATCAAAGATGAAAAAGAGAATCAAAACGAGGAGACCGATGATAGGGATAAGATACAACAATAACCACCAAGCACTGCGGTCCGTATCGTGTAGGCGTCTTGCTGAAACGGCCAATGTCGGAAGCAATACAGCTAAACTGTAAAGTCCACTGAGTGCGGGATTGATTGCTGATAATAGCAGAGAAATAAGAAAACTAAACAAGGTAAAATACCAAAATTCCTCACGTCTTGCCCGTCCGCTAAATGTAACATAATTTTTCAAAACACCGACATAATATCTCATAAAAATATTCTCACTTGTCAATACATTTTCAATACCATTGGTGGCTTTTGGTTCTACATAAATACTGGTGGCGATATTATTTTGTGCGACAAAATCTACGTATTGTCCTATTGTTGGACGTATTTGTGCTGATTGCCACTCTTGCATCAAAAAGGTATAACGCTGACCGTCATCACCCGAAATAACACCCTCGCGAGATTGCGCATTAAAATCCAAGATTTTGCCCTTCATGATACCACTCCTTTAAGTACTGTTTGTTTATAATCATAACAAAATAGTACTATAAAGTTGTTGATATCCTAAGAAATAGGATTTATCTCTATCACGGTATCAGCGTTTTTAAAAAGTGTCTGCACCATCTCTTGAAAACGATCAGCAAAACTATCTTTATCTGCTTGTGTTGCATCAGGCGCGATGGCACTCATCAAAATCGACATAGGATTGACGACTTTTCCTGGTCTGTAGTTTATAGCGACACGCTCATGGGTATCCAAACGCGTCAATCGAACATCTTCTTGCATATCTACTTTAAAAAAAAGCGTATCTCTTCGGTTGAATGCTCCGGTTGGAATACCACCAAAACCAAGATCAACACTGGCGCCTGTGATATTTGAAAGTACCGATCCTATGACTCCGGCATTTTCTTCTCTTGGGGCACGTTTAATTTCTACTTTTATCTCACCGCGTTTTGGAAGTTCCTCTTTGTAGAGTGCTTTTAATCCCTTTAATGCGATGAGGTAAGCACCTGCAACTGTGCCACAACTATGTCCCGCACACTTGATGATATCGATATATGAGAACTCTATCACACCATCCTCATTGACACCTAAAAACTTGGCCAACTCATCTTGGACGACTATTTTTTCAAATGAATCAAATATTTTTCTATATTTCATAATCTCCTACCTTTATTTTAGATAATTGCATTATAAGATGATGGTATTAAGGTATCGTTAATTTACGCTCTCAGCTTTCTTTTCATTGACATGATCTGCAAATGTTTTACCAAATTCAATGCACGCTCTCAGTGCCTCTTCATCAGGCTTCCATGAAATCTTCAGCCCCTCATTGGCCAAATCAAAACCACTCTCTACCAATCTAGCATTGATGAGTTTGGTGGATTCTCCACTCCAACCATAAGAGCCAAATGCCGCCCCTTTTTTCTCTTTGAACTGTAAAGATTTGATAAATTCAAATATGGAAGCGATGGACGTGAGCAATCCTTTGTTGACCGTAGGTGAACCCACTAAGATGGCTTTGGATTTAAAGACTTCGGCGATGACATCATTTTTGTCTCTTTTGGAGAGATGCATGAGTTTGATGATGGTGGTCTCATCTGATTTTTTAATCCCCTCAGCAATCGCCTCAGCCATGTGTCTTGTCGATTCCCACATGGTGTCATACAGGATGGTGATTTGATTCTCTTGATAATTCTGTGCCCATTTGAGGTACAGTTGTACAATTTGCGTGGGATTATCACGCCACAGCACGCCATGTGATGGACAAATCATATCAATAGGCAGATTGAGCGATAAAATCTCTTCTATCTTTTTAGTGACTTTTGTGTTGTAGGGTGTGAGGATGTTGGAGTAGTATTTTAAACACTCCACAAACAACTCATCTTGATCGACCAAATCATTGTAAATCGCTGAAGTAGCGTAATGTTGTCCAAAGGCATCATTGCTAAAGAGTATATTATCCTCAGTCAAATAACACAGCATGCTATCGGGCCAATGCAGCATCGGCATTTCGACAAATATCAACTCTTTATCACCCAGACTGAGTCTATCCCCTGTTTTGACACTATTGAAATTCCAATCTTGATGGTATTGTCCCCGCAGCGATTTGATACCGTTTTTTGTGCAGTAAATCGGCGTATCAGGGATGAGCTTCATGAGTTCAGGAAGGGCTCCGGTATGGTCTTTCTCTCCGTGATTGATGATGATATAATCGATTGTCTTTAAGTCGATTTCATTTTTGAGATTTTTGATAAACACTTCAGTAAAAGGAGCATCAACCGTATCTATCAGGACATTTTTCTGCTCTTTTATAAGATAGGCATTGTAAGAGGAGCCTTTGTGTGTGGAGTATTTATAGCCTTGATATTGCTCAATTTCCCAATCCACATTACCGACGAGGTAAATGTTGTTTTTGATAGTAAAGCTCACGGGAAACTTACGCTTCTACTGGGTCAAAATCTTCTTTTGCAACACCACAATCTGGGCAAACCCAATCATCAGGGATATCTTCAAATGCCGTTCCGGGCGCAATACCAGAATCAGGATCACCGAGTTCTGGGTCATAGATATAACCACAAACACTACAAACATATTTTTGCATGATAAACTCCTTGTAAATACAATCTGTATTTTTATTTTTGAAGAAATCAGGGCCGTAAAAGCGGTGTGATTTCTAGTGGTACTTTATCATATTTTTTATTTTTTTTGTCATAAAACCAATCCAAATGTCATAGGACTTTGGTGGGTATCATGATAGCAGAAAAAGTACCGTATTAGAGAGTATTTTAGTGATGTCATCTTGTGTGGTTCTATCGGTAGATACCGATTCAAAAAGAGCCCAAACTGGCGTGAAAATCAAGAGATGCCACGTGTCAGTAGAAAATGTTTGTCTTGAAGAAAATTTTTCAAAAATTGTGTCATTATGTTACATTTATGTACGCCATGCCAAAAGTTTCCGCTCCAAGATTCCAATCAACCAATTGATAATCACCCCGATGAGTGAGAGTATAAAAACACCGGCAAACAAGCGCTCCAAATCATATAAGGAACCCGCTTCAAGAACATAAGCTCCAATACCGTAATTTGCCCCCAACATTTCAGCTGCGACCAAAAGGATAATAGAGATTGAAAGGGCGATTCTAAGACCGGAGAGGATGCCCGGAAGTGCCCCGGGTAAGACGATTTTGCGCACGATTGAAAACCACTTGAGTCCAAAACTTTGTCCCATGCGAATCAAACTGCGATCGACATTGTCGATGGCTGCATATGTAGCCACTACCATCGGAGCAAATGAGCCCAACGCAATCAGCGCGTATTTGGATCCTTCATCAATACCAAACCAGATGACAAAAAGCGGTAAGAGGGCGATTTTTGGTACGGGAAAGAGGGCGGCGACTAGTGGAAGCAATGCCGCACGCGCCATACTAAAGAGTCCGATGAATACTCCAATGACAATACCCGCACTCACACCAATCAACGATCCTACAAGCAATCGCGTGAGCGAAGGCACAAGATGTTTGTATAAAAGTCCTGATTGATAGAGTTCTATGAGTGCGTGTGCGACTCCAGAAGGCTTGGGAAGGGTGAGATTTGAAATCCACCCCTTTGTCGTTCCCCATTGCAATAGGGCGATTAGGATGACAAATACTAGTGGCCCGACATAAAAGAGGGGTTTATGTGTAAAGCCTCCACCACGAAAAGGCACACGTTTGCGATTGTCTCTCTTTTTGTGATTCATAAGAGTTCCTTGTCTGCCATAGAGGCTTCTGCTCTCATGAGATTCCAAAGGTCGTTTTGCTTGTTGTTAAGCTCTTCGATGTGATTGTGGCGCTCATTGAGTGGGATATCGATATCCACGATGTCACAAATACGACCGGGTCTGCGTGATAAGACAACGATTTTGTGCCCAAGACGCACGGCCTCAGCGAGATTGTGTGTGACATAGCAGGCGGTGAATTTTTCACGATTCCACAATCCAATCAAATCATCAATCAACAATGCAGAAGTTTGACTATCAAGTGCGGAGAGGGGCTCATCCATGAGCAATACCGCAGGGCGGACACTCAAAGCTCGTGCGATGGCGACGCGCTGTTTCATCCCGCCGCTGAGTTGTTTGGGCATGGCATGGGCAAATTCTGTGAGTTTAGTGCGTGCTAATACATTGGCAATAATCTCCTGTTTCTCTTTTTTCTTGATGCCATGGTCTTCAAGTACCAGTGCGATATTATCATACACACTACGCCAAGGAAGTAGGGCAAAATCTTGAAAGATGTATGTGAGTGGGTTGAGTGAGTTTGCCGGGGCGTCACCGATTTGGAGCACCTGACCACTTGAGGGTTGTTCCAAACCACCTAAGAGCCTCAATAATGTGGATTTTCCACAACCCGATGGACCGACCAAGCAGATAATTTGGTGTTTATTGATTTCTAAATTGATATGACTGAGTACTTCGACTTGACCATAGTGATGAGAGAGATCTTCGATTTGTAATTTCACAAAGACTCCCGATTTAGTACGTTTTTACATATTGTGGATCGACGAGCATTTTCATAGTAATATTGTTTTTGACAAAGCCCTCAGATTTGAACCAATCAAGCTGGTCTTGGATGCTTTTTAAATCCAAACGTGCTCCCTTATTGAGACGCATGGCCCCGTTTTTGATAAGGGGTGCAGCTTTGTCATAGGGTTTATCGCTATAGACATATTTGTGGATTAATTTTATCATGGCTACTTCGGCTTTTTTGCCCGCTGTTTTATCAACGAGTGCCGCATCAAAGTCTGCCACTCCTTTTGAAAATGCTTTTAAAAATGCTGTGACGAGTTTGGGTCTGTCTTGGGCATTTTTAGTGGAGGTAAATACAGTCGTGACTTGATAATCAGGGATATAATCTGATATTTTACCAATCATGATGATATTGGGATTTTGAATCAAGTTTTTTGCAATGTGCGGTACCATCGCCAATGCATCGATTTGCTGGGTTTTCAATGCGCCAATGAGTGCGCCAACTTTTTGCAAGGGTTTTAATATGATATCCGAATCTAAAAATCCCTCTTTTTGAGCGATTTTGTGAGCCATATAATGAAACGAAGAGCCTGTTTGGGTGATACCAAAAGTGTGCCCTTTAAGATCAGCAGGAGTCTTCAGCCCCGCATCATAGGCTTTTTTGGAAGCCAAAATCATCATTCCATCGATAGATTTGTCTTCATGTAATGCCCCACCAATGATTTTGATGGCTCCTTTGCCCGCGAGATTGATCAAACCTCCTGTGGTAGCGGTCACGCCAAAATCCACATCTCCTGAAGCGATGGCGATGGCCATAGGTTGCGCGGCTTTGAAAAATTTAAACTTCACATTAAGACCTGCATTCTTGAAATATCCTCGCTCATATGCCACAAAACTTGCGGCGTGAGACGTCCAGCGCAAAGCGCCTACGGTGATTTTTTCTGCTGCTTTTGCTTGTGTTATGTCCAGTGTCAAAGCCACAATCATTAGCATTAGGATTTTCTGCTTTAGTGTCATTGTCTTCCTTGTTATTCTGTCTCGAGAATTATATCAAAATTATAAAATGATTCATTTCTCATACGTTATTTAGGTCTTTTAGTTATCTTTTTTCTGTATGATAGACCCGACTCACATGAATCAAACTGGTCAATTTTATGATTGGTTTGATAAGGAGTTGCGCACTACCGGCTATAAATAACCACGTGCCACTTTCGACAAGCGAATGGGTCAGAAATAAAAAGCTTCCAATTAAAAACCACAGTGCGATAAGAAGGTCATTAAAAGCTCCTAACGCTTCATATCGTCGTTGAATCGTGATGTGTTCTTGACCTAAGTCTAAAAAAACCTTATTATGGGTATTCATACGGCTTCTTTCTCCCTTTTTAAGATGCGTAGATTAATGTTTCGCGATGACTTCGATACTCGTATCAGCAACATTAATGACATCGCCTGCAATGATTTTGGCACGTTTTCGCAGTTCTACTTCGTGATTTCTTTGAACAGAGCCTTCTTCTATGAGCATTTTCGCATGCGCACCACTATCTACTAATCCCATGATTTTGATGAGTTTAAAGAGTTCAATATACTCATCGTGTAATTCAAATTTCATGATTGGTTATCCTTTATAATAATGCAATCATATCACGATTTTACATAATATTGAGAAGGTCTATTTTGATTTTCTGACTTTTATGATAGAGAAAAAACTCTAAATTTTTTTTGGATTATGGCGATATTATAATTTAGAAATAATAATCTGTTAATATCTATGAAGGCGTTGTATGTCTACGGAAAATAATTACAAACTTTTGAATAAATATGCAATATTTGCACTATTAATCTGGAGTATTTTTATCTTCATTTTTTTGTATTATAATATCAAATCTTTTTATCAATATGCCGATGAATTGGCACTCAATGAAGCAAAAGTCAGTGTCCAAAAAGATTTTGCTTACCGTTCTTGGGTCTCTTCTCATGGCGGTGTTTATGTGCCCATTACTTTGAGAACACCCCCTAATCCTTATCTCAAAAATATCAAAAATCGTGATGTCACGACAAATGATGGACAATCGCTCACCTTGATGAATCCCTCTTATACGCTCTCTCAAATGATGCATGATTATACTGAGCTTTATGGAATTCGCACCAAGATTACGAGCAGTAAGCTCATGAATCCCAAAAACAAGCCCGATCCCTGGGAAGCCAAAGCTTTGAAAATAGTCGAAAAAAGCAAACTTCCTTTTTACGAAAAAAGCAACATCAATCATCATCAATATTTGCGTTATTTAGGACCGATGATAACCCAACAGAGTTGTTTGAAATGTCACGGTATTCAAGGTTATAAAATCGGTGATGTTAGAGGAGGGGTATCCATCTCAATTCCATTGAAAAATGCCTATGAAAATGCCTATAATCAATCATTTCGTAGTGTTGCATTTGGTTGTATTGTGTGGCTTTTTGGTCTGGTTTTGATATGGTTTTCTTCAAACAAAGTCCAACAAAGTTTCAAAATGCAAATCAGCCTTTATGAACAAAATATTTATTCTTTGGTAGATTTGATGGAACAAAGAGATAGTTACACAGCAGGGCACACGCGAAGAGTGGCGCATTATGCGAGTTTGATAGCCAGACAGATGGGATGCAATGAGCGGGAAATCCACCAATTATACCGAGCGTCCATGCTTCATGATATTGGCAAAATCTCTACGCCTGATTCGATATTATTAAAACCAAGTCGGTTAAATCAATCAGAGTATGCTGTGATACAAGAGCATGTGACAACGGGATACAATATCTTAAAGAGTATGGATATTTTTAAAGATTTGGCTGAGATTGTGAGACACCATCATGAGCGCTATGACGGATTGGGATATCCTCAAAAACTCAAAGGAGATCAGATTCCGATACTCTCTTATATCATGTGCCTAGCAGATGCTTTTGACGCTATGACAACAGACCGCATCTACAAAGGGCGAAAAAGTATCCAAGAGGCCATCAAAGAGATTCAAGCACTCAGAGGCAAACAGTTTCATCCTTTGGTTGTTGATGCTGCTGTTGTCGCATTGCGCGATATAGAAATTGAACAAACCATTTTCCAAGACCCAAATAGCAGCCTGGAAAAAGCACGTTTTGTCTACTTTTATAATGACCAATTAACTGGGGCTTATAACCGAGAATATCTCAAATTTGTATTGCAACACTCTGAGCAAGATATCTATCATTATCAAGGGGCACACGGTATTTACTTGCACCATTTTTCAGAGTACAATCATGAGTTTGGATGGCATGCTGGAGATGTGTTGTTGACACTATTTGCAGAAGAGTTACGCACTCGCTTCCCCGAAGCTTTGGTTTTTAGAAGTTTTGGCGATGATTTTATTATCTTACACAAAAAAAGACCCCATACGCTAGATATATTGCCTTTTGAATCTCTAAAAGGGACGCATGTGAGCGCATGTTACCACTATGTGGACCTTCAAAATATCCAAAGCGACATTAGCATCGAAGCCTTTGAAGCACTTTTTTGCCATCAATGTCATGAGTCTGATATGAATGCTTGATGTTTGACTTTGGCTAAGATAAGCCTCTCCTTGGATGCCACAGAGAACATAACGGACCTTTAAGAAAAAAAATAGTAAAGTTTAAAAAATTTCGTTACGTAATATAAAAGGCTCGCGTTGAAAATTGTGCATTTTAGTGATACCCATTTGGGCTTTAGTGATTTGGATATTTTAAATGAAGAAAATATCAATCAAAGAGAAGCGGATTTTTATGACGCTTTTGCGGCTATCGTCAAAGAGATAAAGGCGATGAAACCCGATTATATCATCCATACCGGAGATCTTTTTCATCGCGCTTCCCCGAGCAATCGCGCCATCACTTTTGCGCTAGAGCAGTTTAAGATAATCGACGCGCTGGATATTCCTTTTATCATGATAGCTGGCAATCACTCCACACCCAGGACCAATCTGAGCTCTCCGATTCTCAAAATCTTTGAAAATTTCAAAAATATCCATGTCTCTTATGAGCAACAATACAAAAAAATAGAGTTTGATGATGTTATCTTTCATACGCTGCCTCACATGAATGATGAGACCAAAGCCGTGGCTGAGATTGAGCGCTGTGACGCACAGATTGATGAAGCGAAAAAAAACATCATGATGCTCCATTGTTCTGTGGGGGCGCACTTTTTGATGGCTGAATTTGGCGAGTGGGTTTATCCAAGGGAGAAAGAGTATCTTTTTGAAAAGATGGATTATGTTGCCCTTGGGCATTGGCATGGATTTGGTGCGGTGGGCACACACAAAAATGTCTATTATGCAGGTTCCAGTGAGCGCACCAGTCTCAATGACAAGCGCAACTCCAAAGGCTTTGTGGAGCTTACTCTCACAGATGCCCTGCAAGTGCGCTATCATGAGATAAAAATTCGCCCGATTAAAACGTATGAGATAAACTGTGAGGATTTTGAGCATGCCATTGCTGCGCTTGATGTGAGCGATATCAAAGATTGTCTGATTGAAGTCACACTCACCCATCTCACCCCGATGCGCTCTATTGAAATCCAAAGCCAGGAGATTGAAGCACTTTTCCCTCACGCATTGCATGTCACGATTCGACGCGAATTTGTACAGAGTGATTATAAGAGCACTCTAGGTGATATTGAGGCGCCTTCTGTGGAGGAGTATTTTTTAGAACATATCAAAGAAGAGGCCGATGGCCAAGAGTATGAGAGATTGCACAGCAAAGTACAAGAGTTGTTTGCCCGCTATGAGGAGGTGAATGATGATACTCACTAAATTGCACCTTGAGAATTTTAAAAAATACACCACTTTTGAGATTGAATTGACAGAAGGACTCATCGGTATCATCGGTAAAAACGGTAGTGGCAAATCAACACTCTTTGAAGCCATCCTTTTTGCTCTTTATGGTGAACTCAAAAATAGAAAATACAAAGAGGTCCTACGCAATGCCTCAGCGAGCGATAAAGATGCGGTTTTGGTCAAACTGGATTTTGAGTTTGAAAATACCACGTATCAAGTCGTACGGGCATTTCGGGGTAAAGCTTTGAGTGCAAGTGCAAAGTTTTATAAAAACGGGACGCTGATGACCACAGGGGCTAAAGAGGTCACTCATGCGATTATCAAATTGATAAAGATGAGTAAAGAGGCCTTTTTGCATACGCTTTTTGCCTCACAAAAAGAGCTCATGAGCTTGAGTATTCTCAAAAATGAAGAACGAAAAAAGATGATACGCCGTCTTTTGGGTCTAGAAAAGATTGATTTTGTAGAAAATGAGTTGATTTTGACACTAAGAGAGCTCAAAAAGGAGATTAGCACCGTTGCTGAAATGCTTTTGAGTGAAGAGGAGATTAAGAGTAAAAATGAGAGTATTCAGCAGATTAAAGATAAAACGGCACTGATTGTAAAAGATACCGAGGTGTTAGAAAAAGAGATTCTAGCGCTCAAATCTCAAGAAGTTTTGGTGAAAAAAGAGTTAGCGACTTTTGTCACTATCAAGGAGCACCGACAAAAAACACACAGCGAATTGGAACTTTTAGAAAAAGACAAAAAAGCCAATATACAAAATCAAAATCGATGTGAACGTGAGCTAAACATATTAGAAGCCAAAGCCAAAGAGCTTCACGCGAAAAAGGATGTGAAAAAAGAGTATGAGGTTCTTAATTTAAAGCTCAAAGAGCAGGAAAAATTGAAAAATTTCCATCTCCAAAAAGAGGGCTTGCAAAAAGAACAAGTACAACTTAGAGTGCAGTATCAAAAATACAAAAATGACATCAAATCCCTAGAACACGCTTGTGCGGGGTATGAGCAAATGCGTCTCAAAGAGAAAGAATTCAAAACTACACTGGCGGTGTTATTGAAAGAAATAACGCGCCTCAAAGGCATAGAACAACAATTACGCTCCGAACTCTCAGCAGAAAATAGAATCGTAGAAGATACCAAGAAAAAAATCAAAAACATCAAAACATTGGGACGTCAATCTCCTTGTCCGACTTGTACGCGGGCACTTTTGGATGCGTATGATCAAGTGATTGACTCACTTGAATCGATAGTGAAAACCACCACTGAAGAGAAGATTGACAAAATCAAGGTCAAAGTCCACAATACTCAAACAGCACTAGAAAAAGCTGAAATAGAGCAAAAAAAGCTAGAAAAATCCCTGCAAGAGATTAGCCAATCACTCACCCTGATACAGAGCAAACAAAAGGATTTAGAGCGTGCAAAAGAGGCATTTGTCACAGTGCGTGAGCAAGGCACAGCCAACAATGAGGCACTCAAAGCGCTAGAGGGTCATGTTTATGATGAGAAGGTGCATATCAGCTTACTCCGTGCTATGGAAACTTTAAAAATCCAATATGAGCACGTGCTACGTTTAGAGGCAGAACTCAAAAGAGAAGCAGACCTCAAAGCGGAGTGGAGACGCTTCAAAGAGGCACTAAAAGTCCTAGATGAACAATTAAAAAACAAGCAAGAGGCGTATCAAAACATTCATTATGATGAGAAGGAACATCAAGTCGCACAGAAGGCATTAGAAACATTGCAACAATCAAAAGAGGAAAAATTAGACCAACTCAATCGCCTAAAGATTCAGATTGCCCGATATGACGGGGAAATCAAAACGTTGCAAAATGATTTTAAACAAAATGAAATAGGGCTTGCCAAAGTCCAAAAGAAAAAAGATGACATGCAAGATTATGAGAAGATCAAAGTGAGTCTTGGTGCTTTTAAAACCCGCTTAAATGCCAAAGTAGCCCCACGCATCTCTGAGATTGCATCGCAGATGTATGCGAGCATTACCAAAGGGAAATATCAATACATCGAAGTCAGTAATGATTTTGATTTTTATATTTATGATGAAGGGGCAAAATACCCCATAGAGCGCTTTAGTGGGGGTGAGGTGGATTTGGCCAATTTGGTGCTGCGTATTGCTATCTCAAAAACACTAGGGGAGCTCAATGGGGCGAGTCGTATTGGTTTTTTGGCTTTTGATGAGGTTTTTGGCTCCCAAGATGAGAGCCGCAGGATGCAAATCTTAGAAGCGTTTCATCTCATAAAAGAGCAGTATCGCCAAATCTTTTTAATTTCTCATGAGATGGAAATCAAAGAGATGTTTGAGCGGGTAATTGAGCTTTAAAAAAGGGTAATTGATGATTGATTATAACACGAAACTGACCACCGATAGAGCACTCTATCCTATGAACAACTTAGACGCGTCTATTGAAAGTGATCGCGGACGGATTCTCTCCTCTGGAGCGCTAAGGAGATTGCAAAAACGCACCCAAGTCTTTGCGCTGGAGCTCAACGCTTCAATTCGCTCACGTTTGACCCACTCACTAGAGGTTTCTCAAACGGCGCGTTTTATTGCCAAGACGATTATCGCAAAACTCAAACAGAGTAAAGAACAACAGTGTGGTTTAGATCAGTTGCACAATGCTTTTGTCTCCACTGCTGAGATGACTAGCTTGCTCCATGATATCGGCAATCCGCCTTTTGGACATTTTGCTGAGCAGACGATTAACCAATGGATGCGTGACAATGCGCTTGAAAAGTTGCAAGCCTTTCCAGCAAGCACACCTGATACCCAAGAGCTCAAAGCAATGTTAGCGAGGGATATTTGTAATTATGATGGCAATGCTCAAGCGATTCGGCTCATCATCAAACTGCAACGTCTCAACCTTTCCTATACACAAATTCTCTCAGTCTTAAAATATACCCGAGGTGCCTTTGAGCCACGACCAAGCACGACACATGCTTTGGATTATTTGCAAAAAAAGCCGGGATTTTATTATAGTGAAAAAGAGAGTATTGGCGTGATTCAAGACACATTGCAAGTGCAACCAGGGCATCGTTTCCCTATCACCTATATCATGGAAGCAGCTGATGACATCTCCTATCTGACAGCGGATTTGGAAGATGCGGTGCAAAAGGGAATTTTGAATCTTGATACGGTTTATAACTTGATTAAAAAAGAGTGTGAAAAAGAGGGTGAAGATTATCTTTTAGAGGTCATTGAAGCGCGTTACAAACAGGCAAAAGAAAATGAAGAACCCTATCAGTTTAATATGTTTTTTACACTCGTACGCGCCAAAGTCGTGACCGCTTTAGTCTACCATGTTGCCGATATTTATGTGGCACATCATGATGCAATTTTTGAGGGCTCATTTAATGCAGCACTGCTTGAATATGACCAACAAAGCAAGTACTACAAAGCGGTTAAAATTTTGCAAAATATCTCCAGTAAATATATTTACAAAAATAAAGAGGTCCAAACTCTCGAACTCAAAGGCTATGCTATTATCAACAAACTCTTTGATATTTATAAGCCCCTTTTACTGCTCTCTTGTGAAGATTTTGACGCTCTTTTGCGTGATGAGTCTATCGATGCTTTTGTGACGATGCGCTTGATAAAACGTATCTCATCCAAACAAATAGCTGCGTATAAAAGTGAAATCAAAAAGCTTGAGCGTCATGATAGAGAATCTTTTGAAATCTTGGAATATTATTATAGAGTGCGCTTGATTATCGACTATATTAGCGGAATGACCGATGATTTTGCCCTGCATGAGTATCATGAGCTCTCAGCCATTTGAAGATTTTGATTTTGGGTGAGTATCATGATTTATTTTGCGTTTAAATTAATAAAGTATGATTATATTCTAAAATATGACAAAAGAGGATCGTTTCATGAATAAAATCAAATTAGCGACGATATTTTTATTGATAGCAGGGAGTTTGTCGGCTTCTAGCACTATCGATAAAAAGGTGATTCATTTTGAAAATCAACGGTTTTTGGCGCAAAAAAATATGCTTCTGGATGAGGTAAAAATCGAGAAAAAAGAGAAAATACCTTTTGGTCAGTGGTATGGTTATATTTTACATATTAAAGTTGATGTTACCGGACATGGTAGCGTGAATGCGCATGATATATTGTTTTCAAATGGCGAGATGGTCACACCGGATTTGATGAACGTACAAACGGGTCATAATTATAAAGATTCACTCTCTTTAAAAGTCACCTCGGCGTATTATCAAGCCAATCATCTCATAGCAGGTACGATGGATGCCAAAAATAAAGTCGTGGTCTTTTCTGATCCCCTGTGTCCATTTTGCAGACGCGCCTTACCGGGTATTATCAAAAAAGCTCAAGCCGAACCTAAAAAGATTGCACTCTTTTATTATCAATTTCCGCTTCTTGCATTGCATCCGGCTTCAGATGTTGTGAGTAAGGCGATGATAGTGGCTAAGCGTGAGGGTATCAAAGATGTCGAATTGAAGATTTATGAGTCTGATTATAAGAAATATTTTACCGTCAAAGAGAAAAATGCACAAAAAATTCTCGATGGGATCAATGCGATTTTAAAAACCTCTATCACACCGAGTCAAATTCAAGATGCATCGCTGAAAAAAGTGATACAATCGGATATGAAAATGGGGAACAACGTGATGGTTCAAGGCACACCCACTCTCTTTGTCAATGGCAACTTAGACAGAACGAAAACACGATTTGCGGCACTCTAAAATTCTATCATGATAGAATGATGCCACAATGAAATAAAAAGGATACAGATTGGCATCAGGATTTTTTGCACTTTTAGATGATATTGCGACACTCGCCGATGATGTGAGTGTGGCCGCAAAGATTGCAACCCAGAAGACAACGGCTGTACTAGGAGATGATCTTGCGGTCAATGCTGAAAAAGCTACGGGATTTCAGCAATCTAGAGAATTGACGATTTTGTGGGCCATCACCAAAGGCTCACTCAAAAACAAAGCCATTATCTTGCCGATAGCTTTTTTGTTAAACTGGCTTGCTCCGAGTATCATTATCTATTTTTTGATGGCAGGGGGATTTTATTTATTATATGAGGGAAGCGAAAAAGTGGTGGAATCCATCGCGGCGCGGCATCATAAAAAACCTGATAAAACACTCTTGCAATCTACGACTGAAAATATACTAGATTTGGAGAAGCAAAAGATAAAATCGGCCATCTTTACCGATTTTATTCTCTCGATTGAAATTATTGTGATAGCACTGAGTTCTGTGGCCAACGCGACGCTTTTGGTGCAAATGATTTCGACGGTTTTTGTCGCACTTTTTGCTACATTTGGTGTTTATGGAATTGTGGCTTTGATTGTGAGGATGGATAATTTTGGATTTTGGTTGATTGGCAAAAAACAATCAGCAATCGGGAAATCCTTAATTCGCGCCATGCCAAAATTGATTCGTGTGTTAGGATTTGTCGGGACGGTGGCGATGATTTTGGTCGGTGGTGGGATTTTGACTCATCATATCACTTGGTTACACCATTTTTTCATCCCGAATATTCCTGCGATTATTAATGATTTGGTGATTGGTTTGGTCATCGGATTTATCGTATTTTTACTCATTGAAATGTTGCAATATCTCAAAAGTCGTGTGCTGCGCTGATAAAGAAATGCTACTTTGAATTTTTGTTAAAAATTTTATATAAATTAGAATATAATTGAAAAAAACCAAAGGAGAGAGAATGTCCGTAGGATTTATAGGATTAGGAAATCTCGGTAGCGCGATTGCCCGAAGATTGGCCGATATGGGAGAAGATATCAAAGTATGGAACCGTACAAAGGCCAAAGCTGATGCCTTGGGCTTTGAGATGATGTTTACTCCCAAAGAGTTGGTCGATAATTGTGACACTGTTTTTATGTGCTTGTTTGATTCAAACGGTGTGAGAGACGTACTGACACAAACAGATGGACTTTTGAGTGCTGATTTGAGTGGTAAAACGATTATTGATTTATCGACAAATCATTTTAATGATGTCCTCTCTTTCCACCAAATGGTAGAAGAAAAGGGTGGCGATTATCTCGAATCCCCGATTTTTGGTAGTGTGGTGCCAGCGAGTAAAGGGGAAGTCACGGTGGTTGTCTCAGGGAAAGAGGCTGTTTTTCAAGCGCACAAAGCGCAGTTGGAGAAATTTGGTAACAATATTTTCTTTTTAGGCGCAGCGGGATTGGCGACGAAGATGAAACTCATCAATAACCTATGCCTTGGCTCTTTTATGGCAACAATCGCTGAATCAACCGCTCTAGGTGAGGCTTGTGGTATCGAGAAAAAAGATATTTTGGACATTTTAGGTGTGGGTGGGGGTAAATCACTCGTACTTGCGGCCAAAACACAAAAACTCATCGATGAAGATTTTAGTGCGCATTTCAGTAATGCTGCTATCAACAAAGATTTACACTGTGTGCAAGATTTGGCTTATAGTATGCAACGCCCTTTATATACGGGCAGTATTGTCAAAGAACTGTTTTCTAAAATGAAACAAATGGGAAAAGGAGATGAAGATTTGAGCTCCATCTATCAACTCTTCAAATAATCTATCATGATAAAAGAGATTTTTTGAGATTTGTAACAATTTTTTTGTTGATTTTGCCCTTATGGGGTTTTGAGTCTGTCATGGAATCGATTCAAAATTATCATGTGGTGGATACCGATTTTTGGCGACACAAAACCCCATATAAAGCCATACGAACTTGGCATATCAAGCAAGAGCAATACTATCTTGTCGTCAATCAAAACAATCTAAAAACCGAGATTATAAAAGCGCCTTTAGTCGATATCATGAAAAAAAAGACAATAGCGACTCCCTTCATGGCGCTCAAAGAAAAACTTCTCAAACAAGCGCCAAAATTGCATAACTTTGGTATTACCTCACCTCAAAATAATCAAGATTTTCTCACGATTGATATGTGCCCCTCAAGTAAAAAAGGGTATGAGAAAAAGCTCTTTAGATTTTTGGAAAAATCTGGCTCAGTCGCCAATATCTCAATCAGTGGCAAGTGGATGTTAGGGCATTCTCATGATTTTGATGCTTTGATTAAGAGTGCTTTGAAGGTGCGTTGGATCAATCACTCTTTTAGCCACTATTATGATAGAAATGAAAAAGATTGGTCCAAAAATTTTATGTTAAAAAACCCAGAGGCTTTTGATGCGGAGATTATTAAAACAGAAAAGCTACTCATCATCAATCACCAAACGCCTTCTGTTTTCTTTCGCTTTCCCGGTCTCATTAGTGATGCAACATTGGTTCATAAACTTATCAAAACTTATAATCTTTTGCCACTAGGAACAAACAATTGGCTCAATGTCAGCAATAAAAAAATCGAAAAAGGGGAGATTATCTTGGTGCATGGCAACAAAAATGAGCACCGCGGCATCACACTCTTTTTTGATCAAAATCAAAGCAACAAATATTACGCACCCATAGAGGAAATTATTTTAAAGTAATAAAAATATTTAGGGCAATTATATTTTATTATTAAAATAAAAGGTTAAATAAACTATACTTTTAACTGAAATTCATATTAGGAAGATGTTATGAAAAAAGTCTGTTTATTTTTATCTATTGTTGCCTCACTTTATGCCTATACTGCGACGAAAACAGCACAAGAGTTGCACTATATAAACTCCTTTGAGCAAGGCATGGCACTCGCGAAAAAAGAGCACAAGATGGTGATGCTCGTAGTGGTGAAAGACCACTGCCCTTGGTGCAAAAAATTAGAGCAAAAAACACTTTGTGATACCAAGATTCAACAAAAAACATCCCAATTTGTCAAAATTCTTATTGATAGAAACCAAAAAATGCCAGCATGTTATCACACTGCGATTGTCCCCGTGGTCTCTTTTATTGACCCTAGCACTCAAGAGACCGAATGGGAAGCGTATGGTTACCGAACGGTTGATAAGTTTTTAGATGATATCAAAAATGCTCAAGAAGATTCCATTTAATGACTAAATAGTAAGCACTAATATACTTTCAAATTTCATTGTAGCTTAAGGTATATAACGATAAGATTCCTAGAATATTTCGTTATATACTAAGGTAAACAATGCAATTCACATCTACATTGACACTCAGCGAAGACAACCAACCGCTATTAATCGAAAAAAGAATCAAATTGCTCAAAGCAATCGATCAAGAGGGCTCCATGCTCAAAGCCTCTAAAAAGGTTCCGATGAGCTATAAATCGGCTTGGGAAGCCATCGATACGATGAACAATCTCTCGCCATCGCCCATCGTGGAAAAAGAGACCGGTGGCGCTGGAGGTGGGGGGACACGACTGACAGATTATGGTAAAACACTCCTAAAAAATTACGAAATCTTAAAACGAGAAGAAGAAAAGTTTCTCTCTTATTTATCGACCTTAGCAGATTTTGATACCAAAGATATAAAAACTATAAAAAGGATCTCCATGCAAATTAGTGCACGAAATCAGATCAGAGGCGTTGTGGATAAAATCGTCACCGGAGATGTCAATGCCAATGTGATCGTGGTGCCCAAAAGTGGTCATGAACTCTTTGCCAATATTACCAACTCAGGCATCGAATCTCTCATGGTACAAGAGGGTGATGAAGTCGTAGCGATTTTTAAATCTTCAAGCATCATGCTCTCAACAGATGAAAATATCACTATCAGTGCGAGAAATCGTATTAGTGGTATCATCACACAAATCACACAAAACAATACCAACAGTGAAGTAGTGATTGATGTCGGTGGCGATAGTATCACTTCGGTGATTACGACTGGTTCGGTTAAAAGATTGGGATTAAAGGTGGGCTCACAGGTTGTAGCTCTAATCAAATCAAGTGAAATTATGATAGGAAAATAAGGAGAAAAAATGTTTAAAAAAATGGTAATAGCGAGTGTGTTGATGAGTGCCTCACTCTTTGCTGGCACGATTAATATTGCCGTGGCGGCCAATGTGAGTTATGCGATGGATACACTCAAAAGCGAATTTCACAAACTCTATCCCGATATTAATGTTCATGTCACACTCAGTAGTAGTGGTAAATTAACCGCACAAATCAAAAATGGTGCTCCCTATGGACTCTTTATGGCCGCGAATATGAAATACCCTGAAGCTCTTTATAAAAGTGGCGATGCCATCACGAGGCCTCTTATCTATGCGCAAGGCTCACTGGCCTATTTGAGTGTTAAAAAACAAGATTTCAATCAAGGTATCACCTTAGTTGAGGGAAAAAATATTTCCAAAATTGCGGTGGCCAATCCAAAAACAGCCCCTTATGGCAAAGCTGCCATACAAGCGATGAAAAATGGTGGTGTCTATGATAAAGTCAAAGATAAACTGGTTTATGCAGAGTCCATCTCTCAAACGGTCACTTATGCGCTGAGTGCGGCTGATGTTGGTTTTATCGCAAAATCCTCGTTGTTTAGTCCTAAAATGGCTCAATATAAAAAAGGAATCAATTGGAGTGATGTGAGTCCAAAACTTTATACCCCTATCAATCAAGGCATCGTGATTTTGAAAAAAGGTGAAAAAAATCAAGAAGTGGCGGCATTTTATAGCTTTATTTTAAGCAAAAGAGCCAAAAAAATCTTCAATGATTTTGGATACATCGTTCCGTGAATCCACTCAAAGCGGAGGTCATCAAGATTGAAAATCATGAGAACCTCAATATCGTAACGTTCGCTTTTGGCGATCAAACCTTGGTGATGCTTGGTCTAGAATTGGCAGAAGGGGTGAAACTAGGCAGTGAGGTGGAACTCAGTGTCAAGCCGACCCATGTTGCAATAGGAAAAGAATTTTATGGCGATATCAGTTTTAGCAATCAACTCTCTGCAAAAATCATTGAGATTGATAATGGTATCTTGCTCAGTAGTGTTAAATTAGCCACGTCTGATGCCATTTTTGAAAGTATTGTCTCACGTAAGAGTTCGCAAAGGATGGATTTGAATGTCGGCGATTCGGTCAATCTTTTTTTCAAAGCGAGTGATTTGTATATTAAGAGGGTGTTATAAATGTTTGAACTATTTAAAACCATCGATTTTGATCCCTTTATTCTCTCCTTTAAACTCGCAAGTGTAGTGACCTTGATACTGTTTCTTGTGAGTTTGCCACTCTCTTGGTATCTCTCACAAAGTAAATCAAAAATAAAACCAGTATTAGAAGCCATCACGGCACTTCCGATTGTGTTGCCGCCTTCGGTGTTGGGATTTTATATCTTGTATGCCCTCTCACAAAACTCGCCAATTGGTGCATTTTTTGATGAGTATTTTGGTATAAAATTGGTTTTTAATTTTACCGGATTGGTGATTGCTAGTTGTATCTATTCTCTGCCATTTATGGTACAACCACTACAGAGTGGATTTGAGAGTATCAATAAAAATATGCTTGAAGCCTCTTATATCAGTGGTAAAAATAAGTTGGTAACCCTTTTGCGCGTCGCATTGCCCAATATCAAACCCTCACTCTTGACTGCCTTGATTGTGACCTTTGCGCATACCGTGGGTGAGTTTGGTGTGGTTTTGATGGTGGGAGGTTCCATCCCCAATGAGACAAAAGTCGCCTCTGTCGCTATTTACGAGATGGTGGAGATTATGGATTATAAATCTGCTCATGTTTACAGTGCCATCATGATAACGATTAGCTTTTTGGTCTTGCTTGGAGTTTATATCTTCAATGGCAAACAAAATACAAAATTTAATAGGCTTTAAAATGATACATTTAGAGATCAAAAAGGAACTTTTTGGAAGCAGTGGTGCGATGGAGCTTTTGGTCAATCTTCAGATTCAAGAGGGTGATTTTGTAGCGCTAAGCGGTAAAAGCGGTAGCGGTAAGACTACCTTTTTGCGTATTTTGGCAGGCTTGGAAAAATCGCAGAGTCTCATTGATATTGGTGGTCATGTTTGGCAAAATCAAAAGACGTTTTTACCGCCTCAAAAGCGAGAGATTGGTTTTGTATTTCAAGATTTTGCACTCTTTCCTAATATGAGTGTGAAGGAGAATTTACTGTTTGTCAACAATGATGAAAAATTGGCAGAAAAGTTACTTGAAATCACCGAACTTAGTGAATTGCAAGAGCGTTTTCCTGCCTTTTTAAGTGGAGGGCAAAAACAGCGCGTGAGTTTGTGTCGTGCACTCATGAATCGGCCCAAACTGCTCTTGCTTGATGAGCCTCTCTCTGCGCTTGATGTGCAGATGCGCGAAAAGTTGCAAAATGAGATTTTGATGTTACACAAGGAGTTTCATACCACGACGATTATGGTGAGTCATGACCCGAGTGAAATCTACCGACTTGCCAAGCGCGTTATTGTGCTCAATCAGGGAAAGATTACCGATGATGGCTCTCCTAAAGATGTTTTATTAAAGACCAGCGGGAGTCAAAAATTCTCTTTTGAAGGGGAGATTTTGGATATCCAAAAAGTTGATGTGATTTATGTGGCGATTATCGCTATTGGTCAGCAGATTGTTGAGATTGTCATCAGCTCACTTGAGGCGCAAAATCTAAAACGTGGGCAAATCGTGCGCGTGAGTACCAAAGCGTTTATGCCAACATTGAGTTAAAAATAAAAAAGGGGCAGTATGTATAAACAAATAATTCTCATACTTATCTTGGGATGGAGTGCATTATTAGCACAAGATCTCATGATAGCAGCAGGAGCAGGCTATAAAAAACCAATGATGGAAATCATCAATAATTATAAACGTGCAGGCCATCGTGTTGATGCAATTTTTGGTAATATGGGACAGATTTCCAATCAGGCTAGAGAAAGTGATATTGCACTCTTGATTGGTGATAAAAAATTTTTAGAAAAAAAGAGTCGGCTCAAATTTCAAGAGTATCTTTTGGTGGGAGTAGGGAAAGTGGTCTTAGCGTACTCCAAACAAGTCACACTTAAAAACCCCTATCATTTGGCCAACTCACATATCAAAAAAATTGCCATGCCACAACCGAAAAAAGCGATTTATGGTATTGCAGGGCAAGAGTTTTTAGACCACACGCAACAATATAAATCTATAAAAGAGAAGCTTTTTGTTGTCGCTACCGTACCACAAGTGATGAGTTATGTCGCAAGAAGTGAAGTGGATGTTGGGATTGTCAATCTCACAGCAGCGCTAGCATTTCAGCATAAAATAGGTGGGTACATTATCGTCAATCAGAAAGATTATACAAAGATAGAGATTGTAGCGGGTGTTTTAAAAGGGCGCAAATCTAAAGCGTGCCGTGATTTTCTGAGCTATTTGCAAACACCTGAATCCAAAGCAGTTTTTAGAAAATACGGTCTTTGATGATTCTTTCGTCGCAAGTGTGGCATCCTTTATTCTTAAGTGCCAAAACGGTGGGAGTTAGTGCCATATTATTTGTCTGTATTGGTGTCCCTCTTGCCTATATACTCTCAAATAGAAATTTAAAATTTCGATGGTTGTTGGATATGATAGTGACACTGCCGTTGATTTTTCCTCCTATTGCGATAGGGTTTTTATTGTTGTTGCTTTTAGGACGAGAGGGCTGGTTGGGGCACGTGCTAGCTTCTTTTGATATTCATTTTATCTTCAGTTTCCCTGCTTTGGTCGTAGCGGGTTTTGTCTCAGGTTTGCCATTGATGGTAAAGCCATTGCAAAGTGCCATAGAACAATTTCCAAAAGAGATTAAGGAGGCTGCTTATATTTGTGGTAAAAGTGCTCTGCTGACCTTGATTTTAATCATCCTCCCCACTATCAAGAAAAGTTTCTTCGCCGCACTGCTGATTGCATGTGCAAGAGCATTAGGTGAAGTGGGGATTACTTTAATGTTGGGTGGTAATATTATTGGGAAAACAGATACCATTTCTTTGGCAATTTATAATGCGGTATTTGATGGAGAGTATCATTTAGCCTTGATACTCTCCATGGTACTCATTGGTATCTCTTTAGTCTTTTTTATCTCATTAAATTGGTTGCAAAAACATTCCAAAGCATTGATTTAAGGTTGGATAAAAGGGTGTATGACCATGCCCTCAACGCGCTCAATCAATAAAGTTTTCTGATTGATATTGTCATGATTTTTGCCAAGGTAGAGGCTCGATATGACGGTTTTACCGATAATATCTCGCCCCTCTTTGCCATTGATATTGGTTTTTAATCCCCAAATATTGTGCAAGACCATAGCGACATGGTTGATGGTACCTACATACAACATGATATGCCCTCTAAGATAGATAAGACTTTGAAATGGAATCCCTTCTTTAATGATACGCTCCTCTTTTTCTTTAGGAGATAACCCTTCTAATGAAAGATACTTCCCGGCATGTTTTTGGGCTGCTGAATTTCGAGGTAGCCAGATACCAAAAGGGGCAAAGAAATCTTTTGTCATGGCCGAACAATCGCGATTTCCAAGATAACCACCCCAGCCGTATTTTTCACCAATGAGCGATTGAGCGATTTGTAAAGCAGTCTCATGATTAAATGGAATCGGAAAAAAATTAGCATCATCTTTGAGAATACGCACCGCGATTTTTTTGCCGTAATCTTGCCATGTATTGATAAAAACATAAGAGTAATAAAAAAGAGTATCCTCTCCCTGATAAGGAAAAATAGCTCCGAGTTTAACGCTTCTGACATATCTTTGATTTTTGGTATAAAGTGGGGTATTGTCTTTGGTAATGATGATTTTAGGAGCATGTTCAAAGTCTTTTTGTTGCTTTGCATTCAGTAAGACGATGCTTGAGGTAGGAATCCACCCTAAAGAAAAAGGACTTTTGACAAAGGCCCACGCTCCATCAGTAGAATAGTGCGAGATGAAAAGTGGGGTGTTGATATGAATCCTAGAATTTTGCAAATAATCAAAAGGATATCCTTCCCCTGCTTTTTTAGGTGAGGTAAAAAACGGTTTGTGAGTTGGAAGTTCTCGCATCTGTTCATTTTTGATGGTGATGGCACTTTGCCCTTCTTGATTATAAGCATCAAAATGTGTCGTGTTGATGATGGTGTGGATCTCTTTTGTGCTTAGGGGACGAAGATTCTCTCCATAATACTTCTCTTTTTGATTAAAATGTTCATTGGCCCAAGCTGCCTTTTGTCTGGGTTGCGCTATTGCTTGAACATGCCAAGGCTTATAAAAGTGTGTCTTAAAATATTCCGTGGTAATGTGTTGCGGACGAACTGCTTGGGCGAGTTGGCCGATATCATGATTATAAAGTAATATCGGCTGTTTTGTAACACATCCAGAAAAAATTAATAAGATACAGACTATTGCGATGAGTGATTTCATAACCAATAGTATCTAAAATCTTATGTGATTGCGTTTAGTGCTTCTTTTGAGAGTTGGGTGATCAAGTTGAAATCTTTGTTTTGAATCGCAGATTTTGGAACCAGCCAACTTCCTCCGGCACACAGAACATTATCAAGCTGTAAAAAATCCTTGACATTTTTAAGATTAATGCCCCCTGTTGGGCAAAATTTCATCTTTGGAAAGGGACCGGCAAATGATTTTAGTGCACTCACCCCTCCGACTGTGGTTGCTGGGAAGAGTTTACAATAATAAAAACCATTGTTTTGCGCCATCATGATGTCACTTGCGGTTGCGACACCTGGAATAAAAGTAACCCCTTTTTTAATAGAATAATCCATCAATTCTTGGTTAATTCCGGGAGAAAAGACAAACGATGCTCCCGCATCAATAGCATATCTGAAATCTTTTTTATTCACAACAGTACCGGCACCTACTTGCATTTGAGGGACGATTTTGGCAATTTTTTCAATGGCTTTGAGTCCATCTTCTGTCCTCAGTGTGACTTCCATAATGTGAATTCCAGCTTCCAGTAAAGCTAAAGCCAAAGGCACAGCATTTTGCACATCGTCCAATGCAATGACTGGAACGATGGGTGAAATTTCCATGATCTCTTTTGTTGTCATCCTTTTTCCTCACCAATTAAGTTAAAGATACCCGCACCTTCTTCTGCTTGGTGCACATTGTCTCTAGTTGCCGCAAATAATTCGCGTCCAAAGCCGTGATGATTTTTCTCTAAATGTGGAGATTCATACACGCGTGCGTCAAATTCCTCTTCATTAACAAGTATTAAAATCTCACCTTTTTTGACATCAAATCGTATCTTATCTCCGGTTCTTATTTTATCAAGATTTCCCCCAGCAAGAGCTTCTGGTGTCATGTGCAAGGCGGCTGGTACTTTACCACTTGCTCCAGACATCCGTCCATCTGTGATGATGGCGACTTTGAAACCACGATCTTGCAAAATTCCAAGCGGTGGCATGAGTCCGTGGAGTTCGGGCATTCCATTGGCTTTTGGCCCTTGGTATTTGACAATTGCGACAAAATCTTTATTCAGTTCACCGGCTTTGAAGGCCGCTTGCAATGCATCTTGTGATTCAAATACTACTGCTTTGGCTTCTACGAGTAGATTTTCCTCTTTTAATGCAGAGGTTTTTATGATGCTGCGCCCGATTTTGCTTTTGATGAGTTTCAAGCCACCTTCTTGATTAAATGCGGTGGCGATGGAGGAGATAACATCAGGATTTCTTGATGTCGTAGAACCCGCATCAAAGATGACCGTATCATCTTCAAGTCGTGGTTCGACCACATATTGGCGCAATCCTTTTCCGATGATGGTTGTGACATCTTCGTGTAATAAATCAGCCGATAAGAGTTGATGGATGACAGTCGCCATACCACCTGCCTCTCGAAACGCATTGACATCAGCGCTGCCATTGGGATACATTTTACATAAAAGCGGTACTACTTTTGAGATGGCTTCAAAATCGTCCCAATTGAGGATAATACCCGCTGAACGTGCCATCGCAATGAGGTGAATCGTATGATTGGTTGATCCTCCTGTGGCCATGAGTCCGACAATCGCATTGACAAAACTGCGCTCATCGATGATATCGGCGATGGGTTTGTAATTGTCTGTGAGTTGCGTCATATTGAGGATATTTTGAGCTCCATATCGCGTGAGTGCTTCTCTCAATGGCGTGTCTGCATTGATAAAGGAGCTATTAGGTAGGTGTAATCCTAACATTTCCATTAGCATTTGGTTGGAATTAGCCGTACCATAAAAAGTACACGTACCACAATCATGATACGAGGCTGATTCTGCCTTGAGTAACTCTTTTTGCGTGACTTTTCCGATGGCATATTCTTGTCTGATTTTTGCTTTTTCGGCATTACTGATTCCCGAAGTCATCGGACCTGCGGGGATAAAAGTGGCCGGAAGATGTCCGAAAGTCATCGCTGCGATAAACATACCCGGTACAATCTTGTCACAAACACCAAGATACAGTGCCCCATCATAGGCATTGTGCGAGAGCGCAATCGCTGTGGCTTGGGCGATGACATCTCGGCTAAAGAGGCTCAACTCCATCCCCGGTTGTGATTGCGTGACCCCATCACACATCGCTGGAACGCCACTGGCGACTTGTGCGGTTGCGCCTTTTTCGTGAAGTGCTTTTTTGATAATATCTGGATAAGTTTGCAGTGGTTCGTGAGCGGAAAGCATGTCATTGTAGGCAGTGACGATGGCGATATTGGGGGATTGCATATTGGACATCGAAGATTTCTCATCCGTGCTCATCGCTGCCATTGCATGTGCGAGATTACTACAGCTGAGTTTTTTTCTGATAACGCCATGGCGTTTTGCTTCTTGGATGCGCTCTAAGTATAGTGTTCGATATGGTTGAGAGCGTTTTATAATATTGTCAGTAACCTGTTGTATTGTTTTATTCATGATAATAGACCTTTATATCTTTAGTGTTTGGATTCAAGATGATTCGAATCGGCATTGCAAATTCATCATGATGTTCTAAAGCTTTGTGAAATATGGCTGTTTTTTCTTTGCCTTCAAAATGCAGATAAATGTGTCGGGCACTCAAAATAGCCGCTTTGGTGAGACTCATCCTCATATGAGGAGCAGTTGTCGGCTCGATAGCAATGCAGGGATTTTCTAGCTCTTGCGTGTAGGCAAATTCCAGTTTTTTATTGTGGGGAAACAAAGATGCGGTATGACCATCATCTCCCATTCCCAAAATGATGACATCAAAAGGCATCAAATGGGTTTTGACTTTTTGGGAACATATGTCAGTGGCTTCAGCAATGGGCATATCTTGATACATCCCTATAAAATTTGCTTTGGATGCTTTATGCTGAAGTAGATGAGTTTTGACGAGCTTTTCGTTGCTAGCATCATCCGTTGGATTCACCCACCGTTCATCACACAATCCAATGCTGACACGTCCCCATGGAATGTTGATGTTGCTCAAACTCTCAAAAAGTGCTTTGGGTGTGTTTCCCCCAGAGACCATCAAGGTCGCTTTTCCCTTTTGATTGATAGCTTCAGAGAGATTGGTGGCAATATCTAAGCTCAAATCTTCTCGGAGCATCGCTTGATTGTCGTATTTATGGATAATATTACTCATCATACCAGCTTCTAGCATCTTGTGCGATGAGTTGTATGGAAGCGCTCGGACCGTCTGTACCAGCGCTGTAGGTTTTCATCGTTGTAAAATTTTGTGCCCAACCTTCCAAAATAATATCCGTCCATCTCCATGCGGCTTCGACTTCATCTAAGCGCATAAAAAGTGTTGGATTGGCATGAATGACATCCAAAATCAAACGTTGATACGCCTCCGCTGTTCCGACATTGGTTTTGGGAGCATTCAATTCTAAATCAACTTGCTGCAGACGCATTTGTTCCGTAATCTCCGGTATTTTATTCATCAATTTCAGACTAATACTCTCTTTAGGTTGCAGGGTGATGACTAGCTTATTTTCGGTGATGCAATTGCCATTATTAGGAAAAATAGAGTAGGGGATTTTTTTGAATTGAATCACAATCTCAGAATTTTTCTTACTCATACGCTTGCCACTTCTAAGATAAAACGGCACACCAATCCAGCGCCAATTGTCGATATCCACGCGCAGTGCGGCAAAGGTTTCGGTATTGCTATTTTTATCCGCTCCCTCAGCATCAAGATAGCCGACTACGGGTTCTCCGTTGATAGAGCCACTTTTGTATTGTGCCCGTACGGTTCGCTGTCTGATATCTTCTGGTGTCATGTTACGAAGGGAATGTAATACTTTGACTTTCTCATCTCGAATACTATCTGAGGCCAAAGAACACGGTGGCTCCATCGCAATCAAACACAGAAGTTGTAAGAGGTGATTTTGTATCATATCTCGAAGCGCACCATAATCATCATAATATCCCCATCGACCTTCTACTCCGACGCTCTCTGAGACGGTGATTTGAACATGGTCGATATTATTAGCATCCCACAACGGCATAAAAAATCGGTTTGAAAATCGTAGCGCCAAGATATTTTGCACGGTATCTTTACCGAGATAGTGGTCAATACGATAGACTTGATTCTCTTTGAAATATTTCAGCACTTCTTTATTGATGGATTGAGAGGATTCTAGGTCGCGTCCTATTGGTTTTTCTAGGACAACACGACTGTTGCTTTTGATTAATTTGAAGGCACTTAAAGATTTACAAATGGAGCCAAAAAAATCTGAAGAGGTGGATAAATAGTAAATACGATCGCGTTTTTCTTCTTTGTCCAGCGTTTTTTTGAGATGTTCAAAACTTTTTTCATTATCAAAGTCAATGTTACACAAGACGATGCGTTTGATAAATTCACTAAAAATTTCCTCATCATACTCGCCATCTCGCAAGAATTCTTTCATTTTTGAGCGCAGCAGCTCTACATGCTTCGCCTGTGTCATGTCGCGTCTTGATATGACGACAATTCTGCTATCGGGGGATAAATAAGCTTCTTTATAAAGGTGATAAAGTGCCGGTAGTAGTTTTCTAAACGACAAATCACCGTGTCCTCCAAAAATTATAATATCGCACAAGCTTTTATGATGTTCCATGATCTCTCCTAATATGTTATATTTTGTATAGCTTTATAAGTGCTTATAAATATTATAGCCAAAGTTTAGATACATTTTATTAATAAAGGGTACATTTTTTATGCAAAATTTGATTTTAAAATTTTATATTAAGATGTGTGTGAAAATATGATACGATGTGTGGAGAAAAATTGAGATTATAGGAGGTTGAGCAGTCCGAAGACTACTCAATTGTAATATTATACAGCAGTAACGTTTTCTGCTTGTGGGCCTTTTTCACCTTCACCAATTTCAAAAGTTACTTTTTGACCTTCATCAAGTGATACTCTACCGTATCCGTTTGGATTATTTACTTGTCTAAAGTGTACAAATACATCTTTGCCGCCATCTTCTCGTTCGATAAAACCAAAACCTTTTTCACTGTTGAACCATTTTACTGTTCCATTAACTAATGTTGCCATTTTTTTCCCTTTGTGTTGAATACACCACAAAAAATGTGGTGGTCTAAAATCTAATATAAAGTTTTATTTTAGGTGGATTTAACTGTGAACAAGATGTCATCAATATAAAGCAGACCAAAGATATAAACTTGAATTATCTTTTGTGAAGAAAGTATAGCTAAATTTTATATAAAGCACAAGTCTTAATGGATTGATGTGATTTAAAATGAAAAAAGATACAAAAACGGTAACATCGTGAGCGTAAAAAGATGATAAAATACC
Organism: Sulfurospirillum sp. 1612; assembly: GCF_036556685.1. Taxonomy (NCBI): domain Bacteria; kingdom Pseudomonadati; phylum Campylobacterota; class Epsilonproteobacteria; order Campylobacterales; family Sulfurospirillaceae; genus Sulfurospirillum; species Sulfurospirillum sp. 1612. The sequence continues at coordinate 1,540,317 of NZ_CP140614.1, read as the reverse complement.
TCAAAAGCAAAAGAGTGGCAACAAAGAGCCTCTTTTTTGCAAAATCATCTAGGTTACTGACATAAAATATAAATTTTTTATATTATTTGATTAATTGAAAGTAATGGTCGATTTTTTAATCGAGATTTTATCTATTTTAGCTAAAATCAAAGCTTTATATATTGGGGAGGAGTTTCAGTTGGAAAAAGCTAGATTTAGTAGGGTTGGATTTATTTTAGCTGCAGCAGGAAGTGCTGTGGGATTGGGTAACATATGGAAATTCCCATATATGGCAGGACAAAATGGTGGAGGCGCGTTTGTGTTGATATACCTTTTGACCGTGGTTTTGATAGGACTTTCTATCTTTATTGCAGAAGTTTACATGGGAAGAACAACACGAGAAGACGGCGTCACAGCTTTTGAAACATTGGCTGCACGCAATGGACATATCTGGAAATATGCTGGATTTATGGTCTTTACCGGGGTTTTAATACTCTCATTTTATACAATTGTTATCGGTTGGATTTTTAAATACATTATACTCTCATTTTCAACATTGCCAATCAGTGTAGGTGCGGCAGGAAAGCTCTTTGGAGCTATGGTTTCAGGAGATTGGGAAGGGCAATTTGCATTTTTTAATATTGCATTCTTTTTGACTATGTGGATTGTCGCACGCGGGGTCAAACGAGGAATTGAACGTGTGAATCTTATCTTGATGCCACTGTTGATTCTTATTTTGATATTTTTATTTTTCTACTCGATGACGTATACCGGATTTGAGAAGTCTTTGACCTTTTTATTCTATCCTGAGTGGGATAAACTCACACAAAGCTCTTTGCTTCAAGCCGTGGGACATGCATTTTTTACCCTTTCTCTTGGTATGGGAACCATCATGACGTATGCGACCTCATTGCCAAAAGGTGAAAATATTGTCAAATCATCTTTTTATGTTGCTTTTATTGATACACTCATTGCATTGGTTGCGGGTATCATCATCTTTACTTTTGTTTTTCACTTTGGAGAAAAACCATCCCAAGGACCGGGACTTGTCTTTATTTCTTTGCCGGCATTGTTTCATCATATGGGCGTGATGGGTAATGTGATTTCATTATTGTTTTTTGTAGCATTGGCATTTGCAGGGATTACATCGGCTGTTTCTATTGTAGAACCAACCGCTTTATTTTTCATCAACCGATTTAAAATGGCACGGTCTAAAGCTTTGATTATTATCGCTGTGATTGTCTATATCTTAGGTACGATGGCGGTATTGTCTAATACCAAAGCGTATGGTGCGCATTTCACTTATTTTGGAAAAGGTGCGTTTGATTTGATGGATTTTGTCAGTGCCGCCATATTATTACCTCTAGGTGGTATGATTATTGCAATCTTTGTCGGTTTTGTTATTGAGCGTGATAAAGTTCATGCGACGATGTCAAAATATATGAGTGATCGATTGTTTAATCTCTGGTATTTTTCCATCCGATATATTGCCCCTGCTGCGGTCATGATCGTGATGATAAATAAACTTTTCTTTTAAAAGGAGAATGCTTTGAGGGAATTGGAATTAAAAAATATATTAAAAGTAGATGGTAGAGAATTTTTAATCTCTACCATCAGCATGAATGTTCGCCACTCGTGGTTTGATGATGATCGTGACAAAACTGTCTATGAAACGATGGTGTTTGAAATGAAAAATGATGAGGTCTTGTATGACAAACCCATCTTTAATGAACGCTATAATATGCGCGATGAAGCCATAGCAGAACACTCTGCGATATTGAAAGAACCAAAAGCTTTTTTTATTATCTAGTTCTCATAAGCTTTTTGACATTAGGCACGGTTCAACATTCTCTAGTGCGTTTTAATCGCACCCGTTTTTTGAGGTACCACTTCAGGCTGATTTTGTGATTTTTTGACGGTAGTGACGGTTGTCTTCTCATCATTACATCCGACAAAAAGAAACGTTGCTAGTGTCACTAATCCAACAATTTTTACCAATATTTTTATCATTTTTAACCTTTATTTTTTTAAAATATTATAGTATATCCTACCTGATAGTTACTATAGTGAAACACTATAACCATTTTGGTGGCAGAGTCAATACGCTATAATATTCTCATTGTTTTATAGGAGGATGGATGCGCGCATCTCAAATATTCTTATGGTGTTTTATCTTGGTGTCATTGAAACTTTTTGCTCAGGCACAAGTCAAAGATATTTTATTGATTCAATCGTATCACCGAGGTTATAAATGGAGTGATGATATCTCTAAAGTGATTGAAAATAAATTTGGAGATGACCGACACTACTCTTTGACGACAGTTTATATGGATACGAAGAAAGTCAATAATATGCAATATTTTGAGAAATTGTATCATCTGTATGAAGAGCAGTTTAAAGGACGGCATTTTGATATTATTATCGCCGCTGATAACAATGCGCTCGATTTCGTGACGCATTATCATGATCATTTATTTCCTCATTTACCTGTTGTTTTTCTAGGGATTAATAATTTTGATGAATCGATGCTGTATGAAAACAATATGCGCTTCTATGCTACGGGAGTGGCTGAGAATGTTGATATTAAAAAAAATATTGATTTGATTCTTGATCTCAATCCAAAAATCAAAAAAATTGTGATTATTAATGACCGTTCTAAAACAGGATTTGCGATGCGCCGCGATATCCTTCATGTGTTACCACTCTATAAAAACCGAGTTGCTTTTGAGTATATCGATGATATTTCCATCGATAATCTCAAGAAAAAAATCAGTGGGCTCTCTCATGATACCGTGATTTTATGGGTTTTATTATTTAAAGATAAGACGGGAAAATATTTCACCTATCAGCAGAGTCTTAACCAAGTGAAGCGTATCACGAAAGTGCCGATTTTTGGATTGTGGGACTTTTATCTTGGTAAAGGGATTGTGGGAGGCTTGTTGACCAGTGCCACCGCACAGGCAAAAGCAGCGACAAAGATGGTAGTGCAAATCCTAGAAGGTGCAAAACCAAGAGACATTCCCATACTCGTCCAAAGTCCCAATAAGTATATGTTTGATTATAATGAACTCGAAAAATTTCATTTGAAGATTCCCTCAAATATTACGCATTACACGGCACTGCATAAACCGTTTTCTTTTTATGAAAAGTACAAATACATCGTCTGGATTACCATCTCAATTTTTGTGATTATTATTTCCATATTGATTTTATTAGCGGTCAATATGGCACGAAGAAAAAAAATCGAAATAGCGCTCAAAAATCAATTGCAATTTATTAGTGTCATGATGGATACGATTCCAAATCCCATCAATTATAAGGATTTAGATGGCAATTATCTTGGATGCAATAAGGCATTTGCCGATCTTTTTGGTAAACAAAAAGAGGAGATAGTCGGTAAAAATGTATTTGACTTTTTTGATGAAGAGTGGGCTATTGAACAGACTAAAAAAGATAAAGAACTCTTAGCCAACAAAGGTACGGATAATTTTGAGAGAACTCTGCATTTCCCAGATGAAAGTTCAAAAACGATGTCTTATACAAAAACCGCGTATGAAAATATCGATGGAACACTCGGGGGAATTGTCAGTATTATGGATGATATTACGCAGCGAGATCAACAAAAGCAATTTATCATCCAACAAAGCAAACTCGCAGAAATGGGAGAGATGATTGCTGCTATTGCCCATCAATGGAATGAACCGTTAGTCGAGCTCTCCGCTATTTTACAAGATATGGAATTTTCGTACTTGCAAGATGAGATGGATAAAGACAAAATGAAAAGTTTGGTCAAAGAGTCGATGATTCAGATACAGTATATGTCCGCTACGATGAAGGATTTCAGGAATTTTTTAAAACCTTCCACCCAAAAAGTAACATTTTGTGCTCGAAAAGCTTTGGATGAAGTCTTAGAAATCGTCGGCAGACAGATATTTTATGCCCACATCAATCTCAAAGTTTCTTGCCAAGACGATCAGGTGACGATTTATGGATATGAAAATGAATTTAAACAAGTGTTGCTCAATATCATTAACAACGCCAAAAATAAAATCATCCATAAAAAAGTGGGTAAAAATATCCAAATCGACATCGTCGCAAAGAGTGATTATGTGAAGATTAAAATCAGTGACGATGGCGGTGCGATACCTAAAAAAATCATGAATCTTATATTTGACCCCTATTTTAGTACCGAACAAAAAGGGACGGGATTGGGACTTTATATGGCGAAAGTCATCGTAGAAGATAAGATGAATGGTAAAATTTATGCCTATAATTATACAAATAAAGCTATATTTACGATTATTGTTCCACGAAAAGAAACCTAAAAGGAAATGGCATGCGCATAATGCTACTTGAAGATAATAAAAGACTAAACGATACGATTACGAAACGACTTGAAGTCAAGGGATTTGAGGTCTCTAGTTTTACAGATGGTATTCAAGCATACGACCATATTGATGAGGGATATCTTTGCTTTGTTTTAGATATCAATGTGCCCTCTATGAACGGTATTGAGATTTTAAAAAAAGTGCGAGAATATCATCCTCATACTCCTATTATCATCATCAGCTCCTCTGTGGAGTTGGATATTATCAAAGATTCTTATCGATACGGTTGCAATGATTATCTTAAAAAACCTTTTTTTATCGATGAGTTGGAAATCAAAATCGAAAAATTGTGTCATCTTGATGATGATTCGATCATGATAGGTGAAGAGTGTCAATTTAGCTTTAAGGAAAGTGCATTGATTTATCATGGCAAATCGCAGCATCTTTCCAAAAAAGAGCGCCTTCTTTTGAATTTATTGATTTCCAAACAAGGTAAGGTTGTCTCCTTTGATACCATTCAAGCGATTGTATGGGAAGGTAAGTTTACAAGCATTGATTCGATACGCTCTTTGGTGAGAAGAATCCGAAAAAAGATACCATTTGAGTGTGTAGATACGGTCGTTGATGTCGGTTATCTTTTTAAAAAAAGTTTCGATAAGTAACAATCTAGGAATAAATCTCCAATTAAGTCCCCATAATATAAAATGTCATACACTTGTCATATCGCATGGATAGACTTTTTGTGTATTTGCAAGTGATGCAGGGTTACAAAAAATTATATTTAAGGAGACAGCATGAGAATAAAAAAAGTTCTTGGAACTTTAGGCTTAGCGGCTGCGTTAACTGTCAGCGCAAGCGCTGCTGATAAAGTAGTACATTGGAAACTCGCGATGACATGGGGACCGACACTGAAACCATTTGTCAATGCTCCCGCAGAAGTGGCTAGAATTGTAAAAGAGCTAAGTGGAGGTAAATTTACTATCCGAATTGATGCTTCTAACAAACACAAATCACCTTTTGGCGTTTTAGATATGGTTAAGCTTGGTCAGTATGATATGGCACATTCTGCTTCATATTATTGGAAAGGCAAAGACCTTGATACCCTACCGCTTACAACGATGCCATTTGGTATGACAACTCCAGAACAATACGCGTGGTTTTATCACGGTGGTGGTATGAAATTAATGCAAGAAGTATACGCAAAACATGGCGTTTACTCATTTCCTGGTGGAAATACCGGCGCTCAAATGGGTGGTTGGTTTAGAAAAGAGATCAAATCTCCTGCTGATTTAAAAGGTCTCAAAATGAGAATTCCAGGTTTCGCAGGTGAAATTATGTCCGCACTTGGTTGTACGGTTGTTAATATTGCTCCGGGTGAATTGTATACATCACTTGAGCGAGGCACCATCGATGCATTGGAATGGGTCGGACCGGGCATGGATATCAAGATGGGATTTCATAAAATTGCTCCATACTACTATACAGGATGGCATGAGCCAGCTACTGAGTTGCAATTTCTTGTCAATAAAAAGAAATTTGACAAATTACCAAAAAAATACCAAGAAATGCTCACGGTTGCTATGAAACTTGCAGCGTATGATATGTACATAGAAAACTATGACATGAGTGCGAGAGCATGGGCTAAAATGAAAACAGAATATCCAAATATCAAAGTAAAAACATTTCCAAAATCTGTTATGGACGCTTTGAGAAAAACTAATGATGAATTGTTAGCAAAATACAAAGCCAAAGACCCAATGTTCGCTAAGATCATTGATTCCCAAGATGCTTATATGAAAAAAGCACGTGCTTGGACAAAAATTTCAGATTATCTATATTTGAAATCTACATTCGAATAGACTATATAGCCGCCTTTTGGGGCGGCTAATCTTTATAGGATTTTATAAATAGTGTTATCAAATCCTATGAAATTTAAAAATCAAACAAGGAATTAAATGTTACATAAAATTGACAGGTTTTATAGTGTCATGACAAAATATTTGGGCTATGTGCTCTTTATTTTTATGATTACCATGACATTAAATGTTTTTTATGATGTGGTGATGCGATATGTATTTAATAGCGGGTCAATCGCGTTACAAGAATTGGAGTGGCACCAGTTTTCAGTCATCATCTTATTGGGGATGTCATACTCTTTGATGGAAGAAGCGCATGTTCGGGTTGATGTGTTGTATGATCGCTGGAGTATCAAGAAAAAAGCGATGATTAACATGATGGGATCGATCGTATTTGTTTTACCGATTGCCCTTTTGGTTGCTTTTAACTCCGTAGATTTTGTAATGGCGTCTTATTCCTCTCATGAGATTAGTATGGACCCTGGTGGATTAACACATCGTTGGATTATCAAAGCCTTGATTCCCGCCTCATTTTGGTTATTAATCTTTTTCGATTTTGGGTACTTTATCAAAAATTTACTTTTATATAAAAAAGCCAACGAACAAGATAGTAGCGAAGTAGGAGAACAATAATGGTCGGTATTATAATGTTTTTTGCAGCACTGGTAATGCTGCTGATAGGATTTCCGGTCGCTTTTACTTTCGGAGCGGTTTCGGTGGTTTTTGGTTTGGCTTATGGTCTGGTTCAAGCGATCCAAGATGGAGGGCCGATTTGGGAAGGCTTTATGAGCTATGGGGTTGATATGTTTGGTTTTATGCCTTTTCGTATCTATGCCATCATGCAAAATACGATTTTGATGGCCGTACCACTGTTTATTTTGATGGGGATTATCTTACAAAAAACAAAACTAGCAGAGCGACTTTTAGAGTCGATGGGCTTTTTGTTTGGAGAAGTGCGTGGTGGTGTCGCCATCAGTACGGTTTTGGTGGGGGCACTGCTTGCGGCTTCTACGGGCGTTGTTGGTGCGAGTGTTGTTGCGATGGGGGTTATCTCCTTGCCGGTGATGCTCAAATACAATTATGACAAAAAACTGGCTACTGGTGTTATTTGCGCCTCAGGGACACTCGGACAAATCATTCCCCCTTCAATCGTTTTGATTATCTTGGGTGATGTTTTTCAAGTGCCCGTTGGAGACTTGTTTCAAGCTGCAATTTGGCCAGGTCTTTCTTTGGTTGCGGTTTATATCCTCTATATCGTGATTATCTCTATTGTCAAAAAAGATACAGCACCTCCTGTGATTATTGAAGGGGCAAGAGGAACAAAATCAAGACAAGTCTTTAATGCTTTTAAAGCGATTATTCCTCCACTTGTTCTGGTTGTCTTAGTTTTAGGGTCAATCTTTGCTGGTGTTGCGACACCTACTGAATCCGCAGCGGTCGGCTCTGTCGGTGCGGCGTTATTGGCGGTTATTTATCGAACTTTTTCTATTTCAATGATTAAAGAGGCTGCATTGGAGACCGCAAAAGTGACGGCGATGGTTTTTGCGATTTTGATCGGAGCGACAGCATTTTCAATGGTCTTTACCTATTCAGGCGGGGATACGATAGTTGAAGAAATCATGACAAATCTACCGGGAAATGAATGGGGATTTTTGATTACTTCAATGGTCGCGATTATGTTCTTGGGATTTTTCATTGATTTTGTTGAAATCTCTTATATCATTGTACCTATTTTGGTACCGATTGCCTTGCATTTGGGAATCAATCCGGTTTGGTATGCGATTTTGATTGCGATGAACTTACAAACTTCCTTTTTGACGCCGCCATTTGGTTTTAGTCTTTTTTATCTGCGGGGTGTTGCACCCGATTCGATTCGTACGGTTGATATCTATAAAGGGGTGATTCCTTTTATTGCGATTCAAATTGCGATTTTAGCGATATTGATTATCGAGCCAGGTTGGTTTGGTATCTCACCTTTTATTAAATAATAATACTTCAGACGGTCATGCCAGTGTCACGATACTTGGCATGACCACTTTATCTCATCTCTTTTTCATTTTAACGTGCTAAAATACGTTTATGTCTTTTAAAAGGAATATTGATGTTAGCATTGGATGGATCTTACCTAAAATTTTATAAACAATTACGTCAGGACATACCTGTTTCGAGAATATTTACAGACCCCCTTCATACTCTGGTTTACGGAACGGATGCTTCTTTTTATAAACTGGTTCCAAAGATCGTAATTTGGGCAAATGATGCCGATGAGGTGGCTCTTATTATGAAGCTCTCCTTTGAGCTCTCCTTGCCGATTGTGTTTAGAGCAGCAGGTACCAGTCTCTCAGGACAGGCAATTACAGATTCCATTTTAGTCGTGACATCACGAGATTGGCGTGGTAAAAAGATTAGTGATGATCATACTTTGGTAACATTACAACCCTCTGTGGTCGGTGCAGATGCTAACAGCTTTTTGTTGCCGTATGGTAAAAAAATCGGACCCGATCCGGCGAGTATTAGTGCTGCGATGATTGGCGGAATTGCGGCTAATAATGCCAGCGGTATGTGCTGTGGCGTTGCTGATAACTCATATAAAACGTTGCATAGTATGAAGATTATCTTTCATGATGGTAGCCGGTTAGATACAGCAGACCCTAAGAGTTGTGAAAGCTTTATGGCGACACATGGCATGATGATTGAAGGCATCAAAAGTTTGCATGCTAAAGTACGCAGTAACCAAGAGCTTCATGATAAAATTATGCGAAAGTTTAAAATCAAAAATACTTGCGGTTATTCGTTGAATGCTTTGGTTGATTATGAAGACCCCATCGATATTATTGCCCATCTCATGATAGGGAGTGAGGGGACATTGGGATTTATTGAAGAGATAACATACAAAACGGTGCCTGAATATAAAGATAAAGCCAGCGCCTTGATGATTTTCAAAAATATTAAAGATGCCTGTGATGCGGTTATTGTCTTAAAGACAGAGTGTCGCTCTCATGTGAATGCAGCAGAGATTATGGACCGCGCAGGATTGAGAAGTGTAGAAAATAAAAAAGGGATGCCAGCGTTTCTTAAAACACTCGGAGATGAAGCAACAGCGGTTTTGGTAGAGACTCGAGCGCCTGATGCTGATATTTTGCAACAAAATATAAAAATCATCTTAGAAAAATTACAACATATTGAACCCGAGCGTCCGCTAGAATTTACCGATGTCATTGAAGAATATACACTCTATTGGAGTATTAGAAAGGGATTATTTCCTGCCGTTGGTGCGGTGAGAGAAGCGGGTACGACGGTTATCATCGAAGATGTGGCTTATCCGATTGAATCTCTAGCTGATGCCACACTTGAACTTCAAGCAATGTTTCAAAAATATGGCTATCATGAGGCGATTATTTTCGGACATGCGTTGGAGGGCAATCTCCATTTTGTTTTTACTCAAGCATTTGATAATGAAGCTGAGATTAAGCGGTATGAAGCCTTTATGGCTGAAGTGGCAGATCAGGTGGCGCTAAAATACCAAGGCAGTCTCAAAGCCGAGCATGGTACGGGGCGTAATATGGCTCCTTTTGTGGCATTAGAGTGGGGCGATGATGCGTATCAATTGATGCAGGCCATAAAAGAGATTTTTGATCCTAAAAAACTCATCAATCCCGGTGTGATTCTCAATGATGACAAGAACATCCACTTGAAAAATTTTAAAGCCATGCCCAAAACAGACGATTTGATTGATACGTGTATTGAATGTGGATATTGTGAGCCAAAATGTCCGTCTAATTTTATTACATTGACCCCTCGAGAGCGAATTGTAGCCAATCGTTACATGACACAATTGCGAGAAAGCGGACAAATCGCAGCATTGAAAGAGTTTGAAGCGTTGTATCAATATGATGGCATTGAAACGTGTGCGACGTGTCAATTGTGCTCTATTTCTTGTCCGATTGGAATTGATACGGGCAATCTTACAAAAAAGCTACGAAGCCAACAGATTCGTCCACTAGAACATAAAATTGCATGGAGTATTGCACATCATTATGGGACGGTTTTGGGATTGGGGCGTTTTGCATTAAGTGCGGTTAAAGTGGTCAACTCCATCATTGGTGATGATGCCATGCGAAGTATCAGTGGAGGCTTTAGAAAACTCACCGGTAACAAAATGCCACTTTGGAGTGCGAGTTTGCCAAAAGGTGAAAAATTCAACATCAAGAGAACGATTACCCATGCGGACGATAAAGTGGTTTATTTCTCTTCTTGTATCAACAGAACGATGTCAAATTCTCATGCACAAAAGGGTGAGAAAAGCATCAGTGAGGTGGTTGCTCTTTTGTTGGAGCGTGCCGGATATGAGATTATTATCCCTGAGAATATTGATAATCTATGCTGTGGCATGCCTTTTAGTTCTAAAGGTTTCACAGAAGAGGGAAAATATAAGTATGATGAATTAGAAGCCCAATTGCGTCAGGCCAGTGAGAATGGAAAATATCCGATTTTATGCGATATGAGCCCTTGTAGTAAGACCATAGACCAGCATAAGCCAGAGGGTTTAAACATCTATGATACGGTTGAATTTATTACCGATTTCTTAGCTCCAAGATTAACATTTAAAGCAGTGTCTGATCCTATTGTGATTCATACGACTTGTAGTACAAGAAAGAGTGGCTTAACCAAGAAATTTGAAACACTTGCAAAAATGTGCAGTTCGAATGTCATCATCCCTCAAAGTGTGAGTTGCTGTGGTTTTGCAGGAGATCGTGGGTTTACCTTTCCTGAACTGAATCAATCGGCATTACGTCACTTAAAAGAGGAAATTCCTAAAAATGTCACCTATGCTTTTTCTACGAGTAAAACTTGTGAGATTGGATTAAGTGAGCACAGTGGTTTAGATTATAAATCAATTTTTTATTTAGTAGAGCGTTGTACACGATAGTTTCCTTATAATAACCTTTAATTATAAAAATGTATTTATATTATTAAGTTTTATTAAAACTCCTCTAATTTATATGTTTTGTTTAATAAAAGAAATGTTAGAATACTTTACTTTTAAATAATTCTCTACAACAGGAGGTGCTTATATGGACCAGAATATAATCATTGACGGTTTAAAATTTATGGTTTTAGGGATGGTAACAGTCTATCTATTTTTAGCCTTGATGATTTTAGTGCTACGTATCGAACATAAACTTGTCACAAAGTTTTTTCCGAACAAGGCAAATTCCCCAACTCCACAACCTGCACCGATTAAGCCACAGATCGTATCTTCTGATAATGACTTGGCACTTGTAGCGGCTATCACCGCAGCGATACAACATCACAAAAATCAAAATGGATAAAGAGTAGGACAAAATGGCAAAAAAATATATTGATATAATGGACACGACATTCAGAGATGGATTTCAGTCTGTTTTTGGTGGACGAGTTTTAATGGATGATTTCATGCCGGCAGTTGCAGCTGCCAGAGAGGCAGGAATTACTCATTTTGAATTTGGAGGAGGCGCGCGATTTCAAAGTCTCTTTTTTTATCTCAATGAAAATGCCTTTGAGATGATGGACCGCTTTCGTTCTGTCGCAGGGCCGGATGCGAATCTACAAACCCTAGCACGTGGTGTTAATACCGTAATGCTTGATACCGGCAGCAGAGATTTGATTGACTTGCATGCGAAAATGTTCAAAAAGCATGGCACGACAACGATTCGAAATTTTGATGCACTGAATGATGTTGAGAATTTAAAATACAGTGGTGAGCGCATCACTCATCACGGACTCAAGCACGAAGCCGTCGTCACAATGATGGATTTACCTCCTGGATGTGTTGGGGCTCATGATGTGGCTTTTTATGAAAAAACACTACGAAAAATACTAGATACGGGCATTGCTTATGATAGCATCTGTTTTAAAGATGCCAGCGGTACTTCAAGCCCTAACAAAGTCTACGAAACGATTAAAATGGCCAAAAAACTTCTCCCTGAGGGCACTCATGTGCGTTTGCATACACATGAAACTGCCGGCGTGAGTGTGGCATGTTATTTAGCAGCTCTTGAAGCGGGAGTTGATGGTATCGATATGGCTGCAAGTCCCGTCAGTGGTGGTACGAGTCAACCAGATATCCTCACTATGTTGCATGCGACAAAAGGGATGGATTATGATCTTGGTGGCTTGGAACTTGAAAAAATCCTCAGTTATGAAGAGACATTAAAAGAGTGTTTGAAAGATTATTTTATGCCTCCAGAAGCGACACAAGTCTCTCCATTGATACCGTTTTCTCCGATGCCAGGAGGCGCATTGACAGCCAATACTCAAATGATGCGAGATAACAATATCTTACACAAATTTCCAGAAGTTATTAAAGCGATGCGAGAAGTGGTAGAAAAGGGGGGTTATGGCACCAGCGTGACACCGGTTTCTCAATTTTATTTCCAACAAGCATTTAACAATGTCATGTTTGGGCCATGGAAAAAGATTGCAGAGGGCTATGGCAAGATGGTATTAGGGTATTTTGGACATACTCCATCAGAACCAGATGCTGAGGTCATTCAACTTGCACAAGAGCAATTGAAACTCGAGCCGACAACAGAAAATGCTGTGGATATTGCAGATCAAGATGAAACAAAATCAATGGCCTACGTGAAGAATATTTTGGAAAAAGAAGGCATTGTTATCAATGACGAAAATATCTTTATAGCGGCTTCTTGTAAAGAAAAAGGGATTGCTTATCTCAAGGGAGAAGCAAAAGTTAATGTAAGAAAAATAGACAGAACAAAAAAAGAGGAGAAAGTAACAGTGGCAAAATCAAATGGTGATTATACAGTCGTAGTCAATGGTCAAAAATATAACGTTCAAGTCAGTGAAGGACTCGATGCGAATATTGAAGTCAAATCCGTTTCTCCTGCGACACCAGCAGCTGCGCCTACACAACCTGCACAGCCTACACAACCAACACAACCAACACAACCAACACAACCTGCCGCAAGTAGCGATGGTGTGGAAGTCAAATCAAGTCTTCCAGGTTCTGTATTTAAAATCGTTGTTAGCGAAGGACAACAAGTCAAAAAAGATGACGTACTTATTGTATTAGAAGCGATGAAAATGGAAATTGAAGTGGTATCACCGTGTGATGGAGTCGTAAAATCCATTTTGGTGAAACAAGGTGATAATGTAGAAGATGCCCAAACGCTAGTCATTCTATAAGGGATGGATATGAAAAACATACTTTTTGTTTTATTGACATTAGCTGCGATGACGCTCTGTGCAAAACCGCTGCATGCATCTAGCATGGAAAGCGATATCAAAACCACAGAGCAAGTGACACAGCATGAAGTCAAAAATATTTCAGAAATGTTTGTCAACTTTTATAAGACGACAGGTATTTATGCATTTTTGAATCCAGTTGATGGTGCAAAAAATGCCTTGGGTGAGCCTTTGAGCAAGTTCTCACAAAGTTGGGGACGTATTATCATGATACTGATAACATTTTTGCTCTTTTATTTGGCTATTGCTAAGGGATTTGAGCCACTACTGTTATTACCAATAGCGTTTGGCGGGCTGTTAGCGAACATCCCTTATGCCAATATTATCGGACATGAAGGCTTCTTGGGCGTTCTCTTTGAAGCCGGTATCAAAAATGAGCTGTTTCCTTTGATTATTTTTATGGGAGTGGGGGCAATGACGGATTTTGGTCCGCTATTGGCTAATCCAAAAACAGCCATATTGGGAGCGGCAGCTCAATTTGGAATCTTTGGTTCTTTGGTAGGAGCCTTAGCCCTTTCTCAATATACTCCATGGTTTAGTTTTTCATTAAAAGATGCTTCTGCCATCTCCATTATCGGTGGTGCAGATGGTCCGACTTCTATATTTGTAGCTTCAAAATTGGCTCCTGATTTAATGGGTGCTATTGCCGTAGCGGCATATTCTTATATGGCATTAGTGCCTATTATTCAACCTCCGATTATGCGATTGTTTACAACCGTTGAAGAGCGAAAAATCAAAATGAAACAGTTGCGACATGTGAGCAAAATAGAAAAATTGCTTTTTCCATTGACCGTTTTGATGCTCTCAATTTTTATCCTTCCTGAGTCAACACCATTGATTGGGGCATTGACATTTGGTAATTTTGCACGAGTTTCTGGTGTGGTTGATCGCCTCTCAGATACGATGCAAAATTCATTGATTAATATTGTGACGATATTCTTAGGATTGGCCGTAGGGTCAAAATTGGCGGCCGAAAAGTTTTTAATCCCCGATACTCTGGGTATTTTGGCCATCGGTCTTGTGGCATTTTCTGTCGGTACGGCAGGCGGTGTTATCATGGCAAAAATTATGAATCGATTCTCAAAGGTTAAAGTCAACCCTCTCATCGGGGCAGCAGGCGTGAGTGCCGTGCCTATGGCTGCAAGGGTTGCCAATAAAGTTGGTATGAAGGATGACCCTTCCAACATGCTTTTAATGCATGCTATGGGTCCAAATGTTGCCGGAGTAATTGGTTCTGCTGTGGCAGCAGGCGTATTGCTGTCGATATTTAAATAACCAGGAAGGAATTTGTTTTGAAAGTAAATGGAATTGAAAAGTTAGGACTAGAAAATATTGAGCATGTGTATCACAACTTGAGTTTTGATGAGTTGTTTGAGCATGAAGTAAAAAATAAAGAAGGCAGAATATCAAGCAGTGGAGCATTCACTGTGGATACGGGTATTTTTACCGGCAGAAGTCCCAAAGATAAATATTTTGTAAAACAAGATCCTTCTCAAAAATACATTTCGTGGGGGACCATCAATCAACCGACTACGAAAGAGGTTTTTGATGCATTGTTTCAAAAAGCAAAAGAACAACTCTCAGGGAAAGAAATCTACATACAAGATGCCTATTGTGGCTCTAGCTTAGATAGTAGAAAAAGTATCCGTGTGATTTCTGAAATCGCATGGCAAGCCCATTTTGTCAAAAATATGTTTATCCGTCCACCAGAAGAAGACTTGGCAAACTTTTTACCAGATTTTACACTCTATGTGGCATGTAAAACATCAGATGAAGATTATAAAGAGCATGGATTGCATTCTGATGTCTTTGTGATTTTTAACATTGAAGAGAAAATTGCCGTTATCGGTGGTACTTGGTATGGTGGCGAGATTAAAAAAGGTGTCTTTTCTATGATGAATTATTGGCTTCCATTAGAAGGCAAACTATCGATGCATTGTTCGGCAAATGTTGGCAAAGATGGAGATAGTGCGCTCTTTTTTGGGCTGAGTGGAACGGGTAAAACGACACTCTCGACTGATCCCCACCGTAAACTCATCGGTGATGATGAACATGGTTGGGATGACAACGGAATTTTCAACTTTGAAGGCGGTTGTTATGCTAAGTGTATCAATCTAGACCCAAGCAGTGAGCCTGAAATCTATGGCGCTATCAAGCGTGATGCGCTTTTGGAAAATGTGGTCTTAGATGATGCTGGCGTGGTTGATTACAGTGATGGCAGTAAGACTGAAAACACTAGAGTGTCTTATCCTATTTATCACATTGAAAATTTTGAAGAATCATCTCAAGCCGGTCATCCTAAAAAGATTATCTTTTTAACCGCTGATGCTTTTGGTGTGCTCCCTCCGGTCTCTCGTTTGACAAAAGAGCAAGCGATGTATTATTTTATGAGTGGATACACAGCAAAAGTCGCAGGTACAGAGCGTGGAATCACTGAACCGGTGGCAACCTTTAGTTCGTGCTTTGGGGAAGCATTTTTACCTCTTCATCCGACAGTTTATGCCAAATTATTGGGGCAAAAGATAGACCAACACGGTGTGGATGTTTATCTGGTAAATACTGGTTGGACCGGGGGAGAGTATGGTGTCGGCAAGCGTATGAGTATCAAAGCGACACGAGCGTGTATTGATGCGATACTGGATGGTACGATTAATGACTCAAACTTTTCTGTTTTACCGGTTTTTGGATTGAGTATTCCAGACCATCTTGATGGCGTTGATTCAAAAATATTAAACCCAAGAAATACATGGAGCGATAAAAATAATTATGATGAAGTAAGTAAAAAATTAGCGGGCATGTTTGTTGAAAACTTCAAAAAATACATCACTGCGGATTCAGACTTTTCACAGTTTGGACCAAAACTTTAGAAAAAACAAGAGAGCGTCACGCTCTCTTGCTACTACATTACATACAGATACTGGAGAATAAATGTCAAAATTATGGTCAGGAAGATTTTCAAAAGGTGCAACAAAACTATTAGATGAATTTAATGCATCATTATCATTTGATAAAAAATTGTATCATGAAGATATCAAAGGTTCAATCGCACATGCTACGATGTTAGGAGCTCAAGGTATTTTAGAAAAATCAGAAGTACTGAAAATCACTGAAGGACTCAAACAGATAGAAACAGAAATCGAATCAGGTGCCTTTGTTTTTGATATTTCAGATGAAGATATTCACATGGCTATTGAAACACGGTTGATTGCCATTGTCGGTGATGTGGGCAAAAAATTGCATACGGCAAGAAGTAGAAATGACCAAGTCGCTTTAGATTTTAGAATGTTTGTACTCGGTAGTAATCTTGAAATTATAGATAAACTCAAAGTGCTGATTGAAACGCTCATAGATATCGCAAAAGAAAACACCAATACCTTGATGCCAGGCATGACGCACTTGCAACATGCACAACCTATCAATTTTGGATTCCACATGCTCGCATATGCCAATATGTTTAAAAGAGATATTTTAAGATTTGAAGACTCTTATAAGCGAAATAATATCTTGCCATTAGGGTGTGCTGCACTTGCGGGAACTCCTCATCATATTGATAGAGAAAAAACTGCCAAACTTTTAGGTTTTGATGCGGTGAGTGCAAATTGTCTAGATACGGTCAGTGATCGGGATTTTGCCTTAGAGATATTATTTAATATCGCGACAACCATGATGCATGTGTCACGTTTTTCTGAAGAATTGATTTTGTGGTCAAGTTATGAGTTTAAATTTATCACGCTAAGCGATGAATACAGTACCGGCAGCTCTATTATGCCACAGAAAAAAAATCCTGATGTTCCTGAACTTTTAAGAGGGAAAACCGGTAGAGTCAATGGAAATCTTATATCATTATTGACGGTACTAAAAGGCTTGCCTTTAGCGTATAATAAAGACATGCAAGAAGATAAAGAGGGCGTCTTTGATAGCGTTGAAACCATTTTTATTTCATTGGAGATTTTAAATGAAGCTATCAAAACCATGAGTATCAATCAAAACAATATGATGCAAGCGTGTGCTACCGGACACCTTAGCGCGACAGATTTAGCAGATTATTTGGTTGCACATTGCAATATTCCTTTTCGTGAAGCTCACTTTATCACAGGACATGCTGTCTCTTATGCAGAAACGTTAGGCAAAGATATCAGTACTTTAACTATCGAAGAGTTGAAAAAAGTAGATGAGAGAATTGAAGAAGATGCTGTCAAATTCCTCGATTTAAGACACTCTATGAATGCTAGAAATTCACAAGGTGGAACTTCAGAAGCGAGTACGAAAGAGCAAATCAAAGAACTTGAAGCATGGGTAAAATCTTTTGGCGCATAAGTGCCAAAAGATTTAAAAAAAGTTTTTAGAGTCGCTATCTGCTAGATGACCCCAAGCAAGTTTTGCACCACCTAAAAGATGAAAATGCAGGTGCATGACTTCTTGACCACCGTTGTCACCGTTGTTGGTAATCAAACGATATCCGCTCTCATCAAGACCCAACAGTGTCGCAACTTCTTGTATAAAAGAGGTCATTTTCGCCATGATTTCTGGAGTGACTTGTTGGAAATTTTGAACTTCAACTTTCGGAATAATCAGGATATGAATCGGTGCTTTTGGATTGATGTCATGAAATGCTAAAAACTCGTCATTTTCTAGAACTTTATTACACGGTATTTCGCCTTTTATAATTTTGCTAAATATTGTCATGTTTTAGTATCTCCTTCTTTAATATTAAATTATTATACAATTTTTTTAATTAAAAAATACCTAGTAAAAACGTGATTTATATCGCTCTAGGCTGATGAATTATTTTTGCTTAACTCTTTTTAATGATTTTTTTTATATAATCTTAATAATTTCTACGTTTTTATGCGTGGTTACAAATTTATAATGGAAATTTTTACCGATAATGAGTCGGCAAAAATGGGAGCAATTAAATGAATGAAATACAAGAGCAGATAGCATCTTGCAAGGATCTGAAAAGCCTTGAAGCAATCAGAATATCAATGCTCGGCAAAAAAGGTTATTTTGCAGAACAGTTTGCCAAGATGAAATCTCTGCCAAAGGATGAGAAAAAGGATTTTGCTCAAAAACTCAATGAAGAAAAAGAAGATTTTTTAAATCTCTTCCAAGTGGCAAAAATGAAGCTCGAAGCAATCGCAATTGCTGAGGAAATGAAAGAGGAAAGTGTTGATGTAACGCTATTTAATAGCAAACCAACGTGTGGCGCGTTGCATCCTGTGATGGCAACAATGGATAAAATTATAGAATATTTTGTCAGTATGAATTTTTCCATCGAAGAGGGCCCTTTAGTTGAAGATGATTTTCACAACTTTGAGGCACTGAATCTTCCAAAATATCATCCTGCTCGTGATATGCAAGATACGTTTTATTTCAAAGACTCAATGTTACTCAGAACACATACCAGTCCGGTACAAATTCGAACCATGTTGAACCAAAAACCTCCCATTCGTATTATCAGCCCCGGTGCTGTTTTTAGAAGAGATTATGATTTGACGCATACTCCGATGTTTCATCAGGTTGAAGGCTTGGTTGTTGATAAAACCGGTGCCGTTTCATTTGCGAATCTCAAGTATATATTAGAAGACTTTTTAAAATACATGTTTGGAGATGTACGCGTGCGTTTCCGTCCTAGCTTTTTCCCTTTTACAGAACCGAGTACCGAAGTCGATATTAGTTGTATTTTTTGTAAAGGAAGTGGCTGTAGAGTGTGTTCTCATACCGGCTGGTTGGAAGTTTTGGGTAGCGGTGTTGTGGATCCTAATGTATTTAAAGCCGTTGAATTAAAAGATGTTAGTGGCTATGCTTTTGGATTAGGTGTGGAGCGATTTGCCATGTTGTTACATCGGATCCCTGATCTTCGTTCGTTATTTGAAGGGGATTTACGGTTATTGGAGCAGTTTAGATGATAGTTACAAAAAAATGGTTAGAAGAGTGGATTAATATCAAAAATATCGCGATTGACGATATTGCAAAAGAGTTCAATTCCATCGGTTTAGAAGTCGATCGTATTGAAAAAATACAAATGCCTCATGATGTGGTAGTCGGACATGTACTTTCGTGCGAGAAACATCCTAATGCGGATAAGCTCAATGTGTGTCAAGTCGATATTGGAGACAAAACAGAACAAATCGTGTGCGGTGCGAAAAATGTCGCTTCGGGACAGATGGTGCCTGTTGCCAAAGTCGGATCGGTTTTACCCGGAGGTATCAAAATCAAAGAAGCCAAACTTCGCGATATTATCTCTAATGGTATGATTTGTTCTTCCACAGAGTTGGGATTACCTAAAATCAATGACGGTATCATGATACTAGATGAAAGTATCGGCACGCTTGAAGTAGGGAAGGCTCTTACATCTTTTCCTTTATTAAATGATGAGATTATTGAGCTAGAACTCACCGCAAATCGTGGAGATTGTTTGAGTGTGCATGGTGTCGCAAGAGACATTTGTGTACCGTTTGGCTTGGAAGTAAATGATTTTGAAATTAAAGAAGAAGATGAAGCAACACTAGGCGTAGGGCGGATTCTAAATATGAACTGCGGTGAGAAAATAGAATCTTCATTTGTTTTTAAAGCCCTAGAGAATCGCGAAATCAAATCAAATGTACTCATCGACCTTAGATTGTCTTTGATTGGAGAATTTGATGATGATCCACTGCAAAGACTCTTGACCTATGCGACTCACGCGACGGGTGTTTTATTTCGAGCCTACGATTATGATAAATTTGAACAAAAAGATGGCAAAGCAATTTTGAGTATCAAAAAAGAGAGCAATCAACTCGATGCTGTCTTTAGTCACAAAAGATTGTCTTATGTCGGTATTTCGCAAGAACCTGAAGAAAAAGCGACCACTCAGAGTACAAAAATTATCCTGGAAGCAAATTACTCCAATCCAGACAAAATATCAGAACACAGTTACACGCTCAATCTCAAATCAGACCGGCATTTGTATCGCTCCACAAGAGGGAGTGAGCCAGATTTGGACTTTGGTATGAATTATCTCATTAGTTTGCTTGGTGCCAACTGCGATGTGATGGTTTATGCGGGGACACAACAAGTAGCTCAGGATTTCAAAGAAGAAATTATCAATCTACATGCCGATGAATTGACACAGATGATTGGTCAAGAAATTCCTAAAAATAGTGTTGTTGATATCCTGAAAAAGCTGGGATTCCGTGTGGTTTTCAGTCATGAACAAGATGCCATGAATATTCGTGTTCCGATGTTTCGACATGATATTGTCAACAAACAAGATATTTGTGAAGAAGTGGTGCGAATTGTCGGGATTGATAATATTGCTGCAAAACCGTTGACTTTTTTGGAGCAAGCCAAACACAATGACGCCTATGCTCATTTTAAAAAAAGACAATCTTATCGATATAAAGCGGCGTCAAATGGCTTTTTTGAGTCGATTGATTTTATATTTGATGATAAAGCAAGAGAAGAAAAATATGGCTTAGAAGTGGTGGATGAAACACTAGATTTGGCCAATCCTATCACCAGTGAATTAAACACACTGCGCTCTTCTTTGATTTTAAATATGTTAGATTCAATCAGTCGCAATACAAAATATGGAAAGAAAACCATTCCATTTTTCCAAATTGGTAGGGTATATAATCATCAAAGAGAAGAGACAACCAAGATTGCCTTTGTCTTTAGTGGTGAACAAGAATATGCCCAAATATCCAATCATGGCAAACCAGAAATGATTGGTTTTTATGCATTTGCCAGAAAAGTATCCAATGTGATTGGAGATTTTGAATTAGAAGTTCAAAAGCCACAAAATAAACTTTCAAATCCTTATGAATACGCTCTTGTCAAACAAAACAATCGTGTCATCGGTTATATTTCCCGACTCCATATTGAGATAGAAAAAGATTTTGACATTGCGAAAACTTACATTGCAGAACTTGATTTTGATGCGCTGCTTGATGAAAAATGTCTCGTTCAGAGTTATTCTAATTATCAGATGATATCAAGAGACCTTAGTGTCTTGATTCCAAAAGAGATGCAATATGCGCAGATAAAAGATTATATTAACACAATCAAACCAGCTGAAATGGTTGATTTTAGCGCCATTGATATTTACAGTAGTGCTGAATTAGGAGATAAAGTGAGTTTAACGATAAAATTCAACTTTCAATCTCATGAGAAAACTTTAGTAGATGAAGATATCACGGCAAATATGGAACATATATTAGACGCGCTTAAAGAAAAGTTTGGGATTGATATTCGATGAGTCAATTATGCGTCGCTCCCAAAGGACTCTTTGATGCTGAATTTTCAAATATAGCCAGCGATAAATCAATATCCCATCGCTGTGCTATTTTTTCATTGCTGAGTGATAAGCCCTCAACAATCAAAAATTATTTGAGAGCAGAAGATACGATGAATACACTCAAAATCACCGCATCACTAGGGGCAAAAGTCGAGATTGATGAGGATAAAATCACCATCATACCACCCCATCAAATACAAGAACCCCCTGTGGTTTTAGATTGTGGAAATTCAGGCACAGCGATTCGTTTGTTTATGGGATTTTTATCAACATGCGAAGGGTTTTTTGTATTAAGCGGCGATCAGTATCTAAATAGCAGACCCATGAGGCGAGTTGCCGACCCGCTAAGAGACATCGGTTCGCAAATCGAAGGAAGAGCCAATGGCGAGTTTGCGCCCCTTTGTATCCGTGGTAATACGGAGTTAAAAGCATTTACTTATGAGAGTAACATCTCCTCAGCACAAGTAAAAACCGCGATGATTTTAGCGGCATTACGAGCGCAAGGTGACTCCACTTTCAAGGAACCTAGTTTAAGCCGTGATCATAGTGAAAATATGTTAAGCGCTATGGGAGCAGCGTTGCATAGGGATCATGATACTATCATGATTTCTCCTTTAAGCAAACCATTAGCACCTCTAGATATTGAAGTCCCTAATGATCCCTCAAGTGGCTTTTTCTTTGCCGTGGCGGCGGCGATTACCAAGGGCTCCAAGGTGAGACTTAAAAATATGCTACTGAATCCAACGCGGATTGAAGCCTATAAAGTGTTGGCAAAAATGGGTGCTGATGTGAGATTTATCACAACCGATTCAAAATATGAAGTGGTGGGTGATATTGTGATAGAAGGCCACACATTGCATGGTGTTGAGGTGAGTGAAAATATTGCGTGGTTGATTGATGAACTGCCTGCACTCTCTATCGCTTTTAGTGTGGCAAAAGGCAAAAGTCTCGTCAAAAATGCCAAAGAGCTCAGAGTCAAAGAGAGTGACCGGATTGCTACGGTGGTTGAGAATTTAAAAAAATGTCAGATTCAAGTAAAAGAGTTTGATGATGGTTATGAAGTCGTAGGCGGTGCTCTAAAAGGCACGACTGTTGACTCTTATGGAGATCATCGCATTGCGATGAGTTTTGCGATTGCGGGGTTGTTGAGTGAGATGACAATCAAAGATATTGATTGCATTCAAACATCCTTCCCGAATTTTATAGATATTTTGTCTCAAATCGCCAATGTGAGGGTGGATTAACATCCGTTTTGAAGTTAAAGGAGCAAAGCAGTGAAAGTCAAATTAGCAGAATATTATGGTTTTTGTTTTGGAGTAAAACGTGCGATAAAAATAGCAGAGAGTTCAAAAAATGCATCAACGATTGGTCCTTTAATTCATAACAATGAAGAGATACATCGTTTGAAAAAAGATTACAATGTTGTGACACTTCAGAGTCTAGAGGGTTTGGGTGAAACGCAAAAAGCCATCATCCGAACGCATGGTATCCCCAAGCAAGATTTAAAATTTCTAGAATCCAAGCAGATTGATATTGTCGATGCAACCTGTCCTTTTGTCACTAAACCACAGCAAATATGCGAACAAATGAGCGCTGAGGGTTATGATATTGTGATATTTGGAGATAAGCAACATCCTGAAGTGAAAGGGGTGGAGAGTTATGCTCAATATGGAGCTCATGTGGTACTTAGCATCGATGAGCTAAAAACGCTTAGATTAACGCATAAAATAGCAGTGGTATCTCAAACCACTAGAAAAATTGAAGAATTTATGAAAATCACCAATTATCTTATTGCTCATTATAAAGAAGTGAGAGTTTTTAATACCATCTGTAATGCTACCTTAGATAATCAAGTAGCGGCTAAAGAATTAGCAAAAGATGTGGATATCATGATCGTCATTGGGGGTAAAAATTCTTCCAATACAAAACAACTGCATTATATTTCAAAAGAGTTTTGTGATGATAGTTATCTCATAGAAAGCGAAAAAGAGCTCAATCCTCAGTGGTTCAAAAATAAAAAAATATGTGGTGTAACCGCTGGTGCATCGACTCCAGGATGGATTATTGATAAAATTGTTGGCAAAATAGAGAAAATTTAAGTATAATATCAAACTTCATGTGCTTAGGCTTTTCGATGTAGTTTCTATAGATGATATTTTGACTATATCCAAAGGTTAATCATAGTAAAAAATTAAACAAAAGGGAATGAAATGGTGAATGAGGCGAACGAAGCAGTTCAGACTGAGAATGCAAATGAACAAGAGGAGATGGATTTTGCAACTATGTTGGAAGAGTCTTTTAAAGATACAGAGAAAGATGCACTGATTGAAGGTGTTGTGGTTGAAATCAAAGATGATGTGATTTTAATCGATGTAGGTAAAAAATCCGAAGGTAGATTGTATGCGTCTGAAGTAACAGATGCTGATGGCAATGTGACTTGCAAAGTCGGCGATACTATATCAGTCGTCATCTCTGGATTTAAAAACGAAAGACCAATAGTATCTCATAAAAAAGCGATCAAAAAAGTTAAAGTTAAAGAATTCATTGAGGCACATAAAGAAGACGAAGATGAAGTCCTAGACGTAAAAGTTGTGAATAAAAATAGAGGTGGTTTCATCGTAGAAAGCACAGATGGTATTGAATTTTTCTTGCCACGTTCACAAGCAGCTGTTAAAGATATGAATGCCCTCATGGGAAAAACTATTAAAGTAAAAATTATTAAGATTGACAGTGAAAATGAGTCTATCATCGTCTCAAGAAAGAAATTTTTAGATGATGAACGCAAAAAAAGAAAAGAAATTGTACAAGAATTAATCGAAAAAGATGAAATTGTAGAAGGCGTTATTAAGAAAATTACCACTTATGGTATGTTTGTTGATGTTGGTGGCGTTGATGGTTTGGTTCACTATAGTGAAATAAGCTACAAAGGTCCTGTTAACCCAAATACACTCTACAGCGAAGGCGAAATCGTTCCGGTTAAAGCCATCAAATATGATAAAGAAAAAAGACACTTGTCTCTATCAATCAAAGCCGCAATGCCTGATCCTTGGGATGAAATCAAAGGTGAATTAGAAAATGGTGATACCATCCAAGTAACCGTTAGTAATATCGAACCTTATGGTGCATTTGTTGACCTTGGCAATGATATTGAAGGATTTTTACATATATCTGAAATCTCTTGGGATAAAAACATTAAACATCCAAAAGATTATATCAAAGAAGGCGAAGAGATTGATGTAGAAGTGATTGAAATTGATCCAGTAGAAAGACGATTGAGAGTGTCTCTCAAAAGCATCCTTCCAAAACCATTTGATGAATTTTTGAAAAACTTCAAAGTGGGTGATGTTGTTGTTGGTAAAGTGACTACGATTACTAATTTTGGTGCATTTATCAGAATTGGTGGTATTGAGGGATTACTTCATAATGAAGATGCCTCTTGGAATCGTAATGACAAATGCAAAGACCTTTTTGCCACTGATGACGAAATCGAAGTGAAAATTGTCAAAATTGATGAAACAAATGAAAAAGTATCTCTTAGCAAAAAAGATTTAGAAGATAGTCCAATACAAAAATATGCGAAAACTCATGAAAATGGTGATATTGTCAAAGGAAAAATCAGAGATATTAAAGATTTTGGAATTTTTGTAGAATTGGAAGAAAATGTAGATGCCTTGATTCGAAAAGAAGATCTTGGTCCTACGCCTGAAGAAGATTTAAAAGTCGGCGATGAAATTGAAGCGGCTATTGCTTTTGTCGATGATAAAAAAAGTAGAATTCGACTCTCTGTCAAAAGTCTATCAAGATTAAAAGAGAGAGAAGCCTTAAAAGAGATAAATAAAGAAGATAAGATGACATTGGGTGATATCTTAAAAGATCAGCTCAAATAGTAAGAATCTTTTAATGCAAAAAAAGATACTCGGTGTTTTTTTTACTCTTTTGTTAGTCGGTGTATTGGCGATGTTATATCATTTTTTCAATTACACCGACAACGAAGTGGTCACGTACAAGCAGTATCCTTCTCCTATCAAAGAAAAAAAGAAAATCAGTCCGACCAAGTTGTGGATTGACAATCTGGCAAAATCTTCTACATTACAGTATTCTTATCCTGTGAATGAGCTGTTTATGCAAGTAGATTTACAAAAAAAACTACCGCGTAGCGAAAAGCAAAAAATCATCAAACCGAAATCTTACAAATTGGTCATCGGTCATATAGATCAATATTCTATATTCTGTGTTGTCCAGACGCTATCGAATCTCAATGTTCCTTTCGTACTCACAAAAGATGGATCGGATCCAAAGATTTCTATCATCAACACAGATAATAAAAAATTGAGTAACATTGTAAAAGAGTTAAATACTTATCAAATAAAGTCAAAAATCATAGAGGAATAACCATGAGCGTAAAAAAAATAATCATTTGTGATGCAATTCATGAAAAGGGATTTCAGTTTTTAGAAAAAGAGAGTGATGTTGAGGTTATCAATGCAGCCGCATTGCCCAAAGACGAATTATTAAAGGTTATTGCAGATGCAGATATCGCGATTACCCGAAGCCCAACAGCGGTAGATAGTAAGTTTTTAGAAGCAGCAAAAAATCTAAAAGCGCTTGTCAGAGCGGGTGTTGGTGTGGATAATGTTGATTTAGATGGCTGCTCCAAACGCGGTATTATCGCGATGAATGTTCCTACTGCCAATACTTTAGCCGCTGTGGAATTGACGATGGCACATATGTTAAGTTGTGCGAGAAGTTTTACCAATGCCAACAATCACTTGAAAATTGAGCGCGTTTGGAAGCGTGAAAAATGGTATGGCATTGAGCTTTATGGCAAGAAATTGGGTGTTATAGGATTTGGTAATATTGGAAGCCGAGTGAGCGTGAGAGCCAAAGCTTTTGGTATGGATGTTGTGACTTATGACCCTTATATTGAGCCTTCAAAAGCGACAGATTTAGGCGTGACTTATACTGAAAATTTTGATGATATTTTGGGGTGTGATTTTATTACCATCCATACGCCAAAAAATAAAGAGACCGTTGGTATTATTTCTCATGATGAAGTCGCGAAGATGAAAGATGGCGTGCGTTTGATCAACTGTGCACGCGGGAGTTTATATGATGAAACCGCTCTTTATGATGGATTAAAAAGTGGAAAAATTGCATTTGCAGGGATTGATGTGTTCTCATATGAACCAGCAACCGATCATCCTTTGCTAGATTTAGAAAATATTTGTGTTACCCCACATCTGGGTGCCAATACCGTAGAATCTCAAGAAAAAATTGCACTCCAAGCCGCAGAGTGTGCGTTGTATGCTGCACGTGGTGTTAGCTATCCGAATGCGCTAAATCTACCGATTAAAACCGAAGATTTACCTCAAGATATCGTTCCTTATATGGAACTCATGCAAAAAATGGCATATTTTGCCGCACAAGTCAATCGTGCTCAAATCAAATCTATTCGCATTAAGACAGAAGGAGAAGTGAGCCAGTATGCCAAATCAATGCTGACATTTGCCGTTGTTGGTGCGCTAAAAGATTCTGTTGGCGACAAGATTAATTATGTCAATGCGACGTATGTAGCGCAAGAGAAAAATATTGATATTTCATTTGAAGAGATACCACACTCTTCTAGCTATCACAATAAAGCAACCGTAACGTTGACAACCCAAAAAGGGGTTACGACGATAGCAGGTACTGTCTTTGAAGAGGTCGAACAACGTATCGTCAATATTAATGGCTTTGGTTTTGATTTTAAACCAAAAGGTAAGATGATTGTCTTCAAAAACAAAGATGTCCCTGGTGCCATTGCCGGTATTGCAACGCTTTTAGCAAAACGCAATATCAATATTGCCGATTTTAGATTAGGACGTGGCAAAGATGATGATGCTATGGCTGTCATTTTGGTTGATGAAGCGATAGACAAACAGACATTGAATGAGCTCAATACGCTGGATTCTTGTTTGTGGGTTTCTTACGCAATATTATAATAAAAATTATAAGAGTTTATGAAAAAAATCATAAACTCTTATAAAAATATATTTCACAATATAAATAATTCACAACTGCTACTTTTTTTCTCTTTTTTTTATAAAAATTAATAATAATACTTATATTTAAATTCTTTTTAAATTAACAATATGATATACTAAACTAAAGGAAATTAAAGGAGAATATATGGCTAGAATTGTAATTTTAGGTGGAGGTGTTTCAGGACATACTTCAGCTACGTTTTTGAAAAAATGGTTGGGCAAAGACCATGAAGTGGTCGTGGTAACACCCAACGCTAAATGGAATTGGATTCCATCAAATATCTGGGTTGGCGTCGGAGGAATGAAAAAACAAGAGGTTGTTTTTGAATTAGCCCCTGTTTATGAGAAAGCGGGTATCGATTACAGACAAGCAAAAGCCGTTTCTATTCATCCAGAAGGATCTCAAGAACAGAGCAAACAATTTGTAACCATTGAATATACTGGCCAAGGCAAAGAGGGCAATAGCGAGCAAGTTACGTATGATTACCTAATCAATGCGACAGGACCAAAACTAAATTTTGCTGCGACAGAAGGACTCGGACCTGATAATGGATACTCTGCTTCTGTTTGTACCGCAGATCACGCTGATCATGCTAGTAAAAAACTTGACGAAGTGATAGCACAAATGAAAAGTGGTGAGCATAAAAAGTTTTTGATTGGAACAGGTCATGGTACATGTACGTGCCAAGGTGCTGCTTTTGAATATACTTTTAACGTGGACCACAAACTTCGAGAAGAAGGGGTGCGCGATAAAGCTACCATCACGTATATATCAAATGAATATGAATTAGGTGATTTTGGTGTGGGTGGATTACATATCAAAGTGGGTGGCTATGTCACTAGTGCTAAAGTTTTTGCTGAATCACTTTATACTGAAAGAGGTGTGCGTTGGATTAAAAGAGCGCATGTCAATAAAGTGGAAGAAAAGAAAGTCCATTATGAATTGCTTGATGGTTCCAAACATGAGGAATCTTATGACTTTGCCATGTTGCTTCCTCCATTTCAAGGTGCCGGTATGAAAGCTTATGATGCCCATGGTGAAGATATTACCTCAAAAATATTTAACCCAGCAGGTTTTATGTTTGTAGATGGAGATTATTCCAAAGGGACAGCACCGTTTGAAGAGTGGGATGCTGATGATTGGCCTTCTTATTGTCAAAACCAAACGTACAAAAATATGTTTGCTGTGGGAATTGCTTTTGCACCACCACACATTATCTCAAAACCAATGAAAAGTCCAAATGGAACACCTATCAATCCAACACCTCCAAGAACCGGTATGCCAAGTGGTATGATGGGAAAAGCCGTTGCGCTTAGTATCAAAGATATGATACTCAATAAAGCAGAAAAACCAACCCATACCGCCAAGATGAGTGAAATGGGTGCGGCATGTATTGCCAGTGCGGGCAAGGGTATATTTAGCGGATCAGCGGTGACGATGACGATGTATCCTATCATTCCTGATTTCAAAAAATATCCAGATTACGGTAGAGACCTGAATGGAACTTTTGGTGAAATTGGTCTAGCTGGACATTGGGTAAAATATCTGCTTCATGTCGGTTTCTTGTGGAAGGCAAAATTGAAACCTTTCTGGAGAATTATCCCAGAATAATCTATCATGATAGCAAGAAGAGAGATGAACATTGAGCATGAAATAAATAAATAAGGAGAAAATATGAAAATAACACCATACAGTCAAAATGATTTTACACCCATACCTACAAAATTTACAAAATTCCGAAGAAATTGTGTTCTTTGGCAAATTGTGAGATTTTTGGTCATTAATTTTAAGATGACGGTTTTACTATTAAAATCACATCATTAAATAAAAATTATAGTAACTTTTGATATAATATAACATCTTAGGAGCACGAATATTTTTTTTGCTCCTAAGAAACATTATATGATGGAGAAAGTTATGAGGATATTGCTACTTTTTATCTTTTCGTTTCTTCCTGTTTTCGCTCAAAATATAACGTATCAAAATTTAGCTTTGAGTGATGCAATCGAAATGGTAAAAAAGGATAATTTAGAGATTAACATCGCAAGATTTGACGAAAAAATCAAAAGTTTTGAACATCAAATCGCTACGGGCTATAATTACGGAAAATTAGACTTAATACAATATGCTATGCGCTCTAATGATGCCGGAAATGTATTTGGGTATAAATTAGCTTCACGAGAAGCAACTTTTGCAGATTTTGGTTTCAGCGAGTTTTTAACACCTATGGGAACAGCTATTTATAATGCTTCACAAGGAAATCCTCCTTCTGATATGAGTAGTATATTGAGTATTCAACCTAATGACTTAAACTATCCCGATGCTCGAAGTTTTTTTCAAACCAAACTCAAATATGAACTGCCTATTTATACCGGTGGGAAGTTAGAACAATATGGAAAAATCACTGATGCACTCACCAAGATGTCAGGTTTAGATACTCAAAAAATTACGAATGAAAAAATCTATCAAGTCAAAAAAAGTTATTTTGACATTTACTTGCTCAACACCTATATCAAGAATCTAAATATCGTCAAAGCCAATATGGAACGATTAGAAAATATGGCGAGTAATATGATAGAAGAGGGGTATGCTAAAAAAGTGGATTTATTGGAAGTACAGGCGAAAAAAGCCAATGTATTACGAATGCTACATCAAGCCAAAGCCAATAAAGCGCTGACCTATCAATTTTTATCTTTTCTACTCAATGCTGATGTCAAATCTGTCCAAGGAAATTATCAAGATATTGCGCCGCGTCACATTGATGCGAAAGAGATTGTCCGCTCCAACTTAGATATTCAAAAAGCACTATTGGGTTTAAAAATTACAGATATGAATATTCGATTGCAACAAGCATCAAATCTTCCTGAAATCGGAGCCTTTGCGGAGTATTCGAGTGCGGATGATAAGTTTTTGAATGATTTTAGCAAGCATGATGCTTATACCTTTGGGGTACAATTTAAATGGAATCTTTTTAATGGTGGTATTGATAAAAACAGTATTGAAAAAGCACGTGTTCAAAACCTCAAAACAAAAACTCAGGTAGAGTTAGCAAAAAAAGGCATTATGTTACAGGTGGATAAAATCAAGACAGAAATAGAAAATTTTGACTTCTCGATTGATAGTTTAAACAAAGAGTTAGAACTTTCACGAGTGATATACCAAAATTATCTCGGACGTTATCAAGAAAAATTGGTATCGATTAATGATGTGATTATCAAACAATCTTTAGAGATAGAAAAAGTATTAAAGCTCAAAGAGGTTGAGAACAAGAAGATTTATAAAGTATTAGAATTAGAGAAAATTGCAAATGGAGTAGGAATATGAAAAAATTAATAATATATATGGGGATATTATTAGCATGGTCATGGCCGTTGGCTGCAGCAGATTTGAGTTTGAGTGGGAGTGTCATCTCTGATAACCAAAAAATGATTACGAGCAGATATATGGGGTTTGTGACTGATGTATTTGTTTCTGAGGGCAAAAACGTCAAAAAAGGCGATCTATTATACAAAATAGATACGCGTGAAATTGACAGTGCGAAAGCACAAGTGGAACTTGTGATCTCTCAAGCAAAACTTGCTTCTCAAATGTATGAGAATCAATATGAAAATGTACGATTGAATTTGGAGCGAAACCGACGCTTGTTGAAAAAAGATATGGTGTCAAAATTTGATGTAGAAAACCTAGAATTAGCACAAAAGAATTTGAGCAATATGGTAAAAATTTCAAAAGAACAAATCAAACAAGCCCAAGCGAAGTTACAAGAAGTTTTAAACCAATATAAATATTTGGATATCAAAGCCCCAAATGACGGCGTGGTTGTGGGTAAAAATATCAAAGTGGGCGAGATGGCTATGCCAGGGATGCCCGCAATTATCCTCTCTGATTTGACGGATCTTAAAATCTCTACTGAAATTTCTGAAAACAACTTGAAAGATGTCAAAATTGGAGACAGTGTGGATATTGAAGTCCCTTCTGTCGGATTAAAGGGCGTGGGTAAAATCTCTTCTATCATACCCAGTTCGAATCCGCTCACACATACCTTTAAATTAAAAGTGACATTTAATAAAAAAGGGAAAGCTGTATTTCCTGGTATGTATGCTGTCGTAAATCTCAAATAGGGCAAAGACATGGAAAATAATAATTATAAGGTTACGGATATTGCAGGAAAGCTAGCCAAAGCATTTTTGCACAATCCACTGACGCCGTTGCTGGGAGTATTTCTCCTTCTTGTTGGGTATTTGGCTTTGGAAATCACCCCAAGAGAAGAGGATCCTCAAATTGAAATAAGCGGGGGCGCTGTCATGGTAGTACTACCCGGTGCCACTCCAAAACAGATTGATAATATCATCGTCAAGCCGTTGGAGCGAAAAATCAAAGAAATCAAAGGGGTAGAGTATATTTATGGGATTGCAGCACCCAATGTTGGGATTGTCAATGTCATGTATTATATCGGAGAAAATAGGGAATCTTCCAATCTAAAGCTTTATGATAAAGTGATGCAAAACATGGATCAACTTCCAAAAGATACCATGCAGCCGATTGTGAAGCCTTTTGATATCGATATTGATATTCCAATTGTCACCGTTGCCTTTTATGCAAAAGACGGTGCTAATGTGTCCAATGTCCAATTGTATAAGAAAGTCAAAGCCATTCAAAATGAATTAAACGAAATCAAAGATGTGGCAAAAACGACATTGATTGGCGAAAAAAAGCAACAATTTAACATCCAAGTAGATTTAAATAAATTATCAGGATTTCATCTCTCTATGGGACAGATTGTCCAAGCTTTAAAATCACTCGCGGTGGATGTGCCTGATATCAAAGACCG
This sequence comes from Sulfurospirillum sp. 1612, assembly GCF_036556685.1. Taxonomy (NCBI): domain Bacteria; kingdom Pseudomonadati; phylum Campylobacterota; class Epsilonproteobacteria; order Campylobacterales; family Sulfurospirillaceae; genus Sulfurospirillum; species Sulfurospirillum sp. 1612. The sequence goes on along the minus strand of NZ_CP140614.1, from coordinate 1,507,773 downwards.
TACCAAAGATGGTAAGCTTGCGATATTTGGTGTCAAAAATGCGATTGAGAGCATCAAAGATGTACAAAATCTCATCATTGCACAATACATGGGCTCACCTATCTATCTCAAAGATGTGGCACACGTAGAAAATGGATATAACATTCAAAATTTCAAAAGTGCAGAAATCTTATATAAAAAAGATGGCAAATTTGTAAAAAGTAAAAATCAAATCACTTTGACCTTATCAAAACTAAAAGGGACCAATGCTGTGGTGATTGCTGATAGTATTATTGACAAGCTCCATGAGATGAAAAGTGAATTAGCAAAAGAGGGAATCTCTTATAAAATTACGAGAAATTATGGAGAGCGTGCCAATGAAGCGGTGAATGAATTGGTTTTCCATCTTTTGATTTCGATTGTGATTATTGCCATGCTTTTGGTTTTTGTATTGGGTTGGAAAGAGTCGGTGATTGTGACGTTTACCGTACCGGCTATTTTGGCCGTGACGATATTTGTGGCTTATATGACAGGACAAACGATTAATAGAATTACACTGTTTGCCTTTTTGTTGAGTTTGGGACTTTTGGTCGATGCGGCGATTATCGTGATAGAAAATATCCATCGCCATCTTCACTCTCATGATAGTGTAGACAAAGATATGGATGAAATACTCATTGAGGCAACCGATGAGATTGGTGCCCCGACCAACGTGGCAACATTGGCGATTATTTTGACTATGGTACCGATGGCATTTGTGGGACAGATGATGGGACAATTTATGAAACCAATCCCTCAAAATGTACCGGTGGCGCTGTTTGCTTCTTTGATTATTGCCTATATTTTCACTCCTTACTTATCCAAGAAGTTACTAAAAAAACCGCCACAACATCACCATAAACGGCATTTTCAAAAAGATAAAATAGAAGCTGAGGAGTTAAACCATGAGAATCATTGAGACGATTATTTATTCCATTATTAATTCCAGATCCAAGAAGCTTCTTGTCTTATTGGTGACATTGTTAGCCTTTATTGGTTCTATCATGATGTTTCCTACAAAAGTGGTATTAGCGAAGATGCTCCCGGGTAAAAGTGCTAATACGTATTCTATTTATGTAGATACACCGACGGGTAGTTCTATTACCCAAACAAAAAGCGTGACCCAATGCATTAATAATATTCTAAAAAAAGAGAAAGAAATCGTCAATATAGAGACCTATCTGGGTACGGGTTCTCCACTTGATTATGCCGGACTGGTCAAAGGTTCATCGTTTAAAATGACGGAAAATACTGCAGAAATTGTTGTCAATTTGACGAACAAAAATGACAGAGATGAAAAATCTTTTATGATGGTACATCGTTTGCGTCCGGTGATAGATAAAAGTTGTAGCAATCTTGTCAAGGGAACCACCATCAAGATGATAGAGCAACCTGCGGGTCCTCCAACCTTAGCATCGATTGTGGTAGAGCTGTATGGCAACGATAGTGCACAACTCAGAGTGCTCGCCAATCAAGTGGCTGATATCTTAAAACATACCAAAGATCTTGTAGATGTTGATGTGATGCAAGATACGATATACAAAAAATATGAATTACGCGTGGATAAAGAAAAAGTCATTCGCTCAGGTTTGAGTATCAAACAACTCAATGAAATCTTGTATCTCTCTTTTGAGGGTATGAGTATTGCAGTGAAAAATAGTGAAAATTCACCAGAGCAAATTCCATTGTACGTCGTGCTGAGCAAGAAAACCAAAGAACTCAATCAATTGTCTAAAAAAGCTTTAGAAGACAAATTATCCTCACTCAAACTGATGAATAAGCAAGGGATGATGATTCCTGTCAATGAGTTGGTAACGCCGGTGGAAGTGAATTCAAATCCAACGATTATGTCCAAAAACCTTCGCAAGATGGTGAATGTTATCGCAGAGACAGATTTGGTCTCTCAAGTCTATCCACTGCTTGAGGCTCGAAGTAAAATGAAAGAATTTTTTAGCAAAAACTACGATGTTACCAGTACACATCTTTTTAATTTACAATTGAAAGATAAAAAAAGCGGTGAAGTGTTTGACCTCAATTGGGATGGCGAAATGAAAGTCACTATGGACACATTTAGAGACCTTGGTGGAGCTTTTATCGCGGCGCTGATTTTAATCTTTTTGTTGATGGTGATTTATTATAAGAGTTTTGCGCTGAGTGGGATTATCCTTTTGGGAAGTTTCTTATCGATTATCGGGGTGATTGTGGGACATTGGATTATGGATCTTTTTACGACCGATACCTTCTTCTTGACCGCGACTTCTCTGATAGGATTTATTGCTCTGATGGGAATTAGTTCGAGAAACTCATTATTGTTGATTGATTTTGCGATTGGTTTGATTGAAAAAGGTATGCCAAAACGTAAAGCCATAGCATCGGCAACAGCAACACGAGCAAAACCAATCTTCTTAACGGCTGCTGCGATTATCTTAGCCAGTACACTACTAGCAAAAGATCCGATTTTTGGTGGTTTGGGTGTTGCATTGATATTTGGTACGATTGTTGCGGTAATCGTATCGCTTGTCGTAGTGCCCGTACTGATGGACAACACCAAAGCGATTAAAGACAACAATCCGTCTTAATCTATCATGATAGAGATGGCATGATGCCATCTCTATATTTTTATTATACTTCTTATTTTCTTGACTACATTTAAAATATTTTGATACACATTTTCACAGGATAACTCAATCTCACTTTTCATGACCAAACAATCATAAACTTCTTTTAAATCCTCTTTTTCTCTTAGTGTCAAATTAATCATGAGCATCCTTTTGCTTGTTTTATTATGTATATATTATACCAAAATATTATAAAAAGTACATTAAAAATTATAAAATATACTAATAATCTCATATTAAATACGTTTATTTATATATATGTAGAATATAAATATATATTTTATACGTTAAAACGTATAAAAAGAGAAGTATTTAGTTTAAAATTCTTGTAATCGATTGCAGGGGTGGAAGTAGGGTATTAAAGAGGAGTGTGTGATCTGTTTTTAAGTGTTATTTTTTAAGTTTTTTTAACTTTTTTTCTAACAAAGTAGCACTGGTATTGTTGGTAATATCTTTTTGTATAAAATAGAGCGTAATGACGCTAAAGATCACAAACAGTGTCAAAATGCCTGTCACTAAGTAGATATTTAAATATTCTTTATTCTTGAACATGTCATTTCCTTGTTGCTTTTTATTTATTATATCCTAAAATAAGATAGGATTTATCTTATTGATCTATTATAGATAAAAATTATAATACTATTTTTATTATTGTGCACTTTTTGGACTAATTTAACTTATTTTTGATATAATAAGAGCATAAAATTAGAGGAGAATGTATGGCAACATATTCAATGGGTGATTTAAAAAAAGGTTTAAAAATAGAACTAAATGGAGTTCCTTATAAGATTATAGAGTACCAACACGTCAAACCGGGTAAAGGGGCCGCTTTTGTTAGAGTCAAGATTAAGTCTTATGCCAATGGCAAAGTAATCGAAAAAACATTTCATGCAGGCGATAAATGCGAGGCTCCAAATCTAGAAGATAAAACCATGCAGTATCTTTATGATGATGGTGAGTTCTTGCAATTTATGGATAATGTGACGTATGATCAAATCGGCTTAACAAGAGATCAAGTCGGTGATGCTGCTAATTGGATTATTGATGGTATGAATGTGGAGATGCTATTTCATAATGGTCAACCAATCGGTGTCGATGCGCCAGCCGTTGTTGAGCTCAAAATCGTAGAAACACCACCAAACTTCAAAGGCGATTCTCAAGGCGGTAAAAAACCTGCGACGCTAGAGAGTGGTGCTGTGGTACAGATTCCTTTTCATATCTTAGAAGGTGAGACTATCAAAGTAGATACTGTCCGTGGTGAATATTTAGAACGCGTTAAATAAATCAAAAAGAAAGGATGATTAATGTCAAAAGTTTTAGTTTTATTGGCAAATGGTTTTGAAGAGATAGAAGCATTGAGTGTTGTTGATGTATTGAGACGAGCGAATATCGAAGTGGTCATGGCCGCTATTGATAAGAAACAAGTGACCGGCGCACATAATGTAAAAGTACAGGCTGATATGCATATTTTAGATGTTAAAAATTCTGATTTTGATATGGTTGTATTACCCGGAGGATTGCCCGGTGCAACCAATTTAGAAAAAGATGAGAATGTCCAAAAACTTCTCAAAGATTTTGATCATGATAACAAAGCCATTGGTGCTATTTGTGCGGCGCCAATTGCTTTGCAACGTGCGGGTGTTTTGAAAAAAACTTATACCTGCTATCCATCATTTGAAAACAATATTCGACAAGAGGGCTATCTAAGTGACCAAGACGTCGTCAATGATGAGAATGTGACAACCTCAAGAGGTCCTGCAACCGCTATGAAATTTGGTCTTGCATTGGTAGAAAAACTCGCAGGACCTGATGTGGCGCTTGATGTCAAAAATCAACTACTTCTATGAATAAAACAATAGAACTGGGTAAGATTAATACCTTAGAAATCTCACGATTCTCAGATCCAGGGCTTTATCTCATCAGTGAAGATGAGACTGAGGTCCTCCTACCTAATGCTTATGTCACAGATGAGATGGAAGTAGGGGAGATGTTAGATGTCTTTATCTATACCGATTCTGAAGATAGATTGGTCGCGACCACGTTGATGCCAAAGGCGCAACGCGATGAATTTGGATATTTTGAAGTCGTTGATGTGACGCATTTTGGTGCCTTTGTTGATTGGGGATTGCCAAAAGATTTGTTTGTTCCCAAAGCATTGCAAAAGATTCCACTTGAAGTGGGGATGAAGTTTGTATTTCGAGTGTGTTTGGATGAAGAGACCCATCGACTTGTTGGGGCACACAAATTCAAAAAATACATAAGAGACGATATTGAAGACTTAGAAGTCAATCAGCGCGTGGAAATTATTATTAGAGAGAAAACGCCCTTAGGCTTTAAAGTAATCGTAGATCACAAATATGAAGCGATGATTTTTCATAATGAAATTTTTGAAGATATTTGGGTCGGACAGAAAAAGATTGCCTATATCAAAAAAATACGACCCGATCGCAAGATGGATATTTCACTACAGCCCATCGGAAAAGAAAACGAAAATATGGCAACGCACCGAGTAGAGAAGATTTTGAGAGATCATGAGGGACACATGGCTTACAATTACAAAAGTTCATCCGAAGAGATTAAATCAGCTTTTGGATTAAGTAAAAAGAACTTTAAAAAAGCCTTGAGCAAGCTGGCTGAAAATAACATTATTACGATTGAAGAGCAGGGAATTTGCCTGAACAAATAGCAATTATCGGCGCGGGAGCTTCTGGCATGGTCGCAGCTATCACAGCGGCAAGAAGCGGTGCTAAGGTACGAGTTTATGAGAAAAACTCTAAAATTGGAAAGAAAATCCTCGCCACCGGTAATGGTCGATGCAACATCACCAATAAAAATATTGCAACATCAAACTATCATGGCACACATGCTAGTTTTGTCAATCCTGCGATCAATCGGTTTAATACGGCTGCTTGTATTGCATTTTTTAAAGAATTGGGCATTGAAATGTTTGAAGGCAACAATGGCCGATTATATCCTAAAAGTCATCAATCTTCTAGTGTTGTAGAATTGTTGCGTTATGAGTGTGAACGTCTGGGAGTGAGATTTATGTTCCCGTGCGAAGTGACACAGATTCAAGCCGATCATGATCGATTTATTATTTCACACCAAGAGGGACAAGACAAGGCCACCAAGGTATTAATCGCTACTGGTGGTTTGGCCATGCCCACACTAGGGAGTTGTGATAGTGGCTACAAATTTGCCCAAGCATTTGGGCACAGTATCATCAAACCTTACGCTTCGTTGGTGCAATTGGAAACCAAAGAAGATTTAGCGAGTATCAATGGTGTTAAAATCGAAGGGTTGATTGAAATTTTGGTTGATGGACGCAGTGTGATGCGTAAACATGATGATATTTTATTTACCAATTATGGTATTTCAGGCTCTGCTATTTTAGATGTGAGTCGTCATGCATCATGGGCGCTTGAACATCAAAAAAAAGTCAAGGCCAAGATTGATTTAGTGCCGGAGTATTCCAAAGAACAATTGAAAAATATGTTACAAAAACGGAAAAAATATTCCCATCATAAAAGTTTAGCCTTGTGGTTGGATGGGTTTATTAATTCAAAATTAGCGAAATTCATAGCACGAGATTTTTCTGTAAAAAATGCAGATCATCTCAATACCAAAGATATCGTCTCCTTGGTTTATGCCTTTAAAAATCTACAGCTTACTATCACAGGAACACGAGGTTTCAAGAGTGCTGAAGTTACAGCTGGAGGGATTAATACGGATGAAATCCACTCTCAAAGTATGGAATCCAAACTGAAAAAAGGACTTTTTTTCACAGGAGAGGTTTTGGATATTGATGGAGATTGTGGTGGCTTTAATCTTCATTGGGCTTGGGCTAGTGGATATTGTGCCGGTAAAAATATCGTCTAACATGACACCAACACGATGTTTTTTAAGAGCTTTTTTTGTAGAATGAATAAAAAATAAATAGAAAGAAATAACCATTATGAAATTTACACACTTACACTTACATACTGAATATTCACTCCTAGATGGAGCCAATAAAATAGGAAAATTAGCATCATTACTCAAAGAACAAGGCGTAGAATCTGTGGCGATTACAGACCATGGCAATATGTTTGGTGCTATAGATTTTTACAAAACGATGCGCAGTGTTGGGATTAAGCCAATCATTGGGATGGAAGCCTACATTCATAATCAAGAAGAGATTGATGATAAAACAACCAAACAACGGTTTCATTTGTGTTTATTGGCTAAAAATGAAATCGGTTATAAAAACCTCATGTATCTTTCTTCTCAAAGTTTTATTCATGGATTTTATTATTATCCACGAATCAACAAAAAAATGCTTCGTGAACACAGCGAGGGTTTGATTTGTTCTAGTGCTTGTTTGCAAGGAGAAGTCAACTGGCATCTGAATACACAAAATCCAAGAAATGTGCAATTTGGCGCCAAAGGCTATGAGGGTGCAAAAGCAGCAGCACTTGAATACAAAGATATTTTTGGCGAGGATTTTTATCTTGAGTTGATGCGCCATGGTATTGGTGATCAACAATTTATCGATGATAGCACCATCCGTCTTTCGCAAGAAACGGGGATTAAAATCATTGCGACCAATGATACGCATTACTTAAAAGAAGAGAATGCAGAAGCTCATGAAGCGTTTATGTGTATTGCCATGAATAAAGAGTTTGATGACCCTAACAGATTGCGCCACTCTGTACATGAATTTTATCTCAAGTCTCCTGAGGAGATGATGCGTCTGTATGCAGATATCCCTGATGCGATTGAAAACACACAAGAGATTGTAGAAAAATGCAATTTGGAGATTAAACTAGGTGACCCAACTCCTCCTAAATTCAAATTTACCAAAGAGTATGCCAAAAGTGAAGGTTTGGATTATGATAATGATGATGAGTATTTTAGATATCAATGTGAAATCGGTCTCAAGGAGAGGTTAAAACTCGTGGATCCTTCGCTTCATGATGAGTATCGAAAACGTCTCGATAGAGAGATGGATATTATCTGTAGCATGAAATTTCCCGGCTATATGCTCATCGTTTGGGATTTTATACGAGAGGCCAAAAAACGTGGTGTCCCTGTGGGTCCGGGCAGGGGTAGTGCGGCTGGAAGTTTGGTGGCCTTTTCTCTTTTTATTACGGATATTGATCCGATGAAATACAACCTACTGTTTGAGAGATTTTTGAATCCTGAACGGGTAAGTATGCCCGATATCGATATTGACTTTTGCCAAAGTAGGCGGGGAGAGATTATTGATTATGTGGTGCAAAAATATGGTAGATACAATGTGGCACAAGTCATTACATTTGGAAAATTACTCGCCAAAGGAGTGATTCGTGATGTTGCGAGAGTCTTAGGTGTGCCTTATGCCAAAGCAGATAAAATGGCCAAAATGGTACCCGATGAGCTGCATATTACCCTCAATGGTAAAGGGGTAGAGGGAGAAGAAGGTTTTAAACCAGGAGCCTATCAAAAAGAAGAAAAATTAAGACAATGGATTGAAGAAGATCCTGAAATTGCAAGAGTTTGGAAATTTGCTTTGGCATTGGAAGGTTTGAACCGTAACTCCGGAATGCATGCTGCGGGCGTGGTGATTAGTGATGAAGAACTGTGGCATAAAACACCACTTTACAAGCCTGCGGGAGAAGACCAGCAATTGGTCACACAATATTCTCTAAACTATCTTGAAGATGTGGATTTAATTAAATTTGACTTTTTGGGACTCAAAACCCTGACCGTCATCGATAATGCACTGAAGTTGATAAAATCACGATATGGCAAAGATATTGATTTTAACAAAGTAGATGTCAATGACCAAAATATTTACAAATTTATCCAAAGTGGACACACTATTGGATTGTTTCAAATTGAATCAGGAGGGATGCAATCTCTAAATGAACGTTTAAAACCGACTACCTTTGAAGATATTGTGGCGGTGTTGGCATTGTATCGTCCTGGTCCGATGGAATCGGGTATGTTAAATGACTTTATTGACAGAAAGCATGGCATAAAAGAGATTGATTACTTTTATGATGAGTTTACCGAGGCATTAAAACCTATCTTAGAGACGACCTATGGTGTCATTGTTTATCAAGAACAAGTCATGCAAATCGTTCAAGCAATTGGGGGATTTAGTCTAGGAAAATCAGATATTGTGCGACGTGCCATGGGTAAAAAGAAAATCGATGTCATGAAAAAATATAAGGCTGAATTTGCTGATGGTGCCGTAAAACAGGGATATGACTATAATCATGCGATTGAACTGTTTGAATTGATTGAAAAATTTGCTGGTTATGGTTTTAATAAATCCCACTCTGCCGCTTATGCGATGATTACATTTCAAACGGCTTATTTAAAATACTATTATCCGCAAGAATTCATGGCGGCACTTTTAACCAGTGAGCAAGATAATACAGAAAAAATCGTCAAGTATATTGATGAAGTCAAAAGACTTGGTATCAAACTCTCTCCTCCGAGCGTGAGTAAGAGTTTGATTGAATTTACGGCGATAAAAGATGACGAAGGCGATGAGACGATTTTATTTGGATTGGGTGCTGTCAAAGGTATGGGAAGTTCAGCCATAACCAAGATATTAGAAGCAAGAGAAGCAGAAAACTTTCACAGTTTGGATGATTTCTTGTCAAAAATCGATACCTCTAAAGTCAATAAGAGGGTCATTGAATCCTTGATAAAATCTGGTAGTTTAGATGATTTTGGCTATACCAGACGGGCGCTGTTAGATAATATCGAAAAAATCGTTGAAACTGCCGGTGAATGTGCCCGAGCGAAAAAAATGGCTGAAAATTCTCTCTTTGGAGATGACCAAGAATTGGTTTCTTTGCATATTGATATTCAGAATGTACCAGAATTTGATATGAAAAAAGTCTTAGAATTTGAAAAAGAGACGATGGGATTTTATGTCTCAGGACACCCGCTTGATGCGTTCAAAGAGGAAATTAATGCAGTCCCTTATACCTTGTCAAGTGATATTGAAAACTTAGGCGATGGAAGTACGGCTCTTTTTATTGGGAAGGTCGAAGAGATTACTGAAAAAATAAGTAAAAAAGGCAATAAATTTGCTATTTTAAATCTCATGGATTTCCATGGCAATATTGAAGTGACACTGTTTTCAAAATTTCTGGAAAAAATTGATAAGATGGATAAAGAAGAGCCTATTTGTCTTAAAGTGGCGATTTCAAGAGATGAACGGGGTGTCAATAAGCGTGTTTTGAAGATTTTAAATTTAAAAGAAGCCAAAAAAGAGAAAACTGAAACTAAAGCGATTGAGGTCGAAGCAGAGCCAAAGACACTCTTTATCGAGTTTCAAAAAAATGCAGAAATCTTAGAAGATTTATACCGACTGGTGAGAGAAAATCCTGGAAATCGACCGCTGAAATTGGTATTTTCCTCAAAACTACAAGATGTCGTCTTTGATACCTACTTTAAAGTATCCGATGATATAGATGAAAAATTAAAAGAAATCAATCTCGCAGGGGTAGCCTAAGTGCTCCCTTGCTAGATATCTTTTAAATACGTTTCCATAATGTCTGTCATCGTTAAGATGCCTTCGATTTCATTATTATCAATGACGAGCAGTCGTTTGACATTTCCTCTGACCATTAATTGTACGGCATATTTGACATTTAACTCTTCAGAGACTTGATAGGCTGGTTTGGAGCATATATCATACACGCGCAACAAATCGATATCTCCATCGCTGGCTAAAATCGAAAACATAATATTTTTATACGTGAGTAATCCATAAGCATCACTAGGGCGGAGTTTGTCAACGATTAATGACTTTACTTTTCTCTCTTTCATTTGCTTGAGGGCATCTCTTACCGGAGCCATTGGAGAGACGATTGCTAATCTCTCTTTTTTCATGATATCGCGTACTAACATCGGTTATCCTTTATAATTCATTTTTAATTTCTTCTTCAAAGAAGTCTAACTCATCTATATCCAAACCCGATAAGTGTGTCAATGGAAATGTAAAAACCATACCATTTTGAGCATCTTCTTCTTCGCCTGATTTGAGTTCTTCTTTGAGCTTTTTGAACGTGATGACTGAAATTCTTTTGGGCAAGATAAAGAGAAGAATGGAAACATTTTCTTCCAATGTCAAACCAAAAAAGACCTTTTTTTCTTTTAATCCAATCGTTTTGCCATGTAAAATCGTAGCACTTCCGGCTCCAGCCTCTTTGGCTATTTTCATGACATTTTCTTCTTGCGCATCGGGAACGATTGCGGCTAAAACAATAAATTGCATATTTTAATTTCTCCTCTTTGAAATTTCTGTAACAAGTATGCCATATCCCATGACGGTGATCATAGGAAACAAAGATGCAAATGCGATTAATCCAAATCCATCTATCAACACACTTCTGCCAGGTATGTTGTGTGCTAAACCTAATCCTAAAGCAGCTACGAGCGGTACGGTGACAGTAGAGGTGGTGACGCCGCCACTATCATAAGCTATTGGTATGATATATTTGGGTGCAAAATAGGTCAAAATGATGACAAAGATATAACCTGTAATGATGTAATAATAAATGGGATCGCCTTGCACAATACGATATGCTCCTAGTGCAATACCGACAGCTACACCTATGGCTACGGAGATTCTGAGTACCATTTGATTGATGTTTCCTTGGCTGATTTCATTGGCTTTAAATGCAATAGCAATCAATGCAGGTTCTGCCATTGTAGTAGAAAATCCTATGGCAAAACCAAAAAGATAAATATACCAAACATTTTGCATCCGTGTCAAAGAAGCGGCCAATTCTCCACCTATTGGGAATAAGCCCAATTCCAATCCGACGATAAAAGCATACAACCCCACAACGACCATAAAAACACCTGTCGCAACTTTTGGAATATGTAAAATTGGCTTTTTAATGATGAGGTATTGAAAAAAAACTATGACCAATAAGATAGGCAGTATATCTTTTGCGACATTTAAAAAATCCAACATCAATGTAATAATGTCAAATTCTGCTCCTTTTGCTACACTCGTCACGGTTTTGATGACCAATGTTGATGTCGGTGGTGGATCAAAAAAATCATACACGATGATACCATATAATTGTACAAATATCATGGGGGTCAATGAGGCAAAGGCGATTAAACCGAAGCCATCAATCGCAGGGTTTCTCCCTTTGATGCTAGATGCCAAACCGATTCCTAACGCTGCGACGAGAGGGACCGTGACTGTGGATGTAGTGACTCCACCACTATCGTAAGCCAAACCGATGATTTGTGCTGGAGCAAAAAAGGTGATAACCACGACAATTATGTAACCGGCAATGATATAATATTGCACAGGATGGCCTAGTAATATTCTCAGCACACCGATTGAAATAGCCATTCCTACCGCGATAGCAACGGTCAGTCTCAATGAAAAGGCATCAATCCTTCCTTGGCTGATGATAGTGGCCTTGTCTGCAATAGCAATCAGTGCCGGTTCTGCGATAGTCGTGGAAAATCCTATAAAAAAGGCAAAAACCAAAAGCCATATCAATGAACCTTTTTTGGCAAAATCATTGGCAAGATTCTCACCAACGGGGAAAATCCCAATCTCTAAGCCTCTAATAAAAACAGCCAATCCAAAAGCGATAATACAAAGTCCTAAGAGGATTGAAGAGAGATGTTTTGGCATCTCTGAGATAATGACAATTTGAAAAAATGATATGACGACGATGATGGGCAGTAAATCTCTGATTGAGTTTGAAAGATCTCCTAAAAATATTTTGATACTTTCTTTAAACAAGGGTGTTTCCTATTTTGATTTCAAATGATTTTGGGTTATCTTTTAGCGCAATATCCCCACCGTGTGCTTTGATGATTTGCCATGATAGTGCTAATCCTAGACCATTTCCTTTGGTTTTTGTCGTTTTAAAAGGTTCAAAAAGAATGTTTTTGTTTTTAATTTCTTTGCCATTATCTTGAATATGAAAAATCGTATAATCGGCCTCTTTTTGATAGGATATTCTAATCATGCCTTCTTCATTCTCTCCCTCTTCAATCGCATCAATCGCATTAAAGATGAAATTTTGAAAGACCAAACATAAGAGCTCAAAATCCCCAATCATATGCGTGTCGGGGAGTTGGAAATCAAATGTGATATCTTTGGAATAGGTATAATAAGCCAGAGATTCTTCTAAATCATCTTTGAGAGCTAAAAGCGAAAAAGAGTGGGCATCGACATTGAGTCCCTTTGTAAAGAGCAAGGTGGCTTTGATGATGCGCTCGACACGCCAGATGGATTTTCGCATCTCTAAAACCAATGGTTTTGTTTTAGTGTCTACTTTCTTAAATAAGGTCGAGGCCAAAAGTGAAATAGAGCCGATTGGATTGCGAATTTCATGAGAGAGGTGTGCGGCCACTTGTCCCATGGAAATCAGACGCTCTTGTCTCTTTTCTTCTGTAATATCTGTGGCACTGATGATGGTTTTCTCTGTTTGTGTGACCGTTTTGACAATATAGTAGGCGTCTTTATAGCTAAATTCTTTTTTGTTTTTATGTTCTAAAATTTTTCTAAGAAGAGGTTCTAGTTTTTTTGCGTCACTATTTTGCAAAAAAATCTCACCATTTTCATCTAAAACCCACAACGCATTAGGTTGTACTTCAATAATTTGTTTAATGAAATTTTGGAGTGAAGCATAAGACTCATTGAGTTTTTTATACTCATTTTCAATCACATATGTCTGTTCTATTAGGTCGTTTAACCCTTTTTTGAAAAGTTCTTTTTCTTTTGTGTTCAGCGAATTCAACAAATTTTCATCAATCATCCAAAAGCCTTTTGAAATCATCTAAATAATATAACTCTATATTAGCATATTTTTTTGTTTCTAACTCTTTTGAATAGCCACTTTTTGAAAAGAGTGCAAATTTATTGACATCTAAATTAGATTTTTTACATTTATGTATCAATGCGTTTAAGATATTTTTGCAAACTTTGCTGTTTTTCCATTTGACTTCACCGGCAATATTCTCTTTTTGTGTTTTTATAAAGAGGTCAATCTCAAGATTTTTATCCCAATAACTCCCAGAAGAGAGGATACCATCTTTTTTGTAGATATGGCATAGGAGGGTATTGGAAAGATTTTCAAACTCCAAACTAATATACTTATCTAAAAAAGGTTCAATATCTTGGTCGTAGCTAATCTGTTCTTTATCAAAATTTTTCGCAATAAACGTAAACCAAAATCTGGTAAAGTTATTGGAAAATTGAATTTTATCTTGGATCTGATAGTGTCTTAAATCTTTTTTTATCAACTGCTTTTTTGAAGTTTTGATGGGAAGTTCTCTACTCTTTTCTTTTTTAATGATATGGTTTTCAAAGAGGTATTTATAGAGGATGCGCCCTTTGGTTTGGGAGAGTTTTTCTTTATTGTAAACGGTATAGCTTTTGCGATCACCTCTAGCGATACGAATCAAAATCTTCTCAAGTAACCGTTGTTTATCATGATCTTCAGTGTAGTGGAAATAGGGCTGTAATGCTTCTTTTTGATCGAGGATATGCTCTTGTACCAGTGTCGGCAATCCTTTTGATAAATTTAAAGAGTTCAAATGTGGATATCCCTCAAAAATTGCATAAAAAGTGATACATTCATCAATATCAAGATAAGGAAATTTTTTATAAAAATTCTTGAATTTGCGCCGCAACCTAAAATCTTTTCCAAAATGATTTGCTCAGTAATATGAAGACAGTATAACATTCTAACCTACCAATAATCATAGCAAAAGAGAGGATAATCTTATCATACCATGAGAAAAAAGCATAATTATTCACAGGCCCTGTGAGAGAAAATCCCGGTCCCGTATTTCCCACAATAGTCATCGCGGTACTGATAGAGGTCATCTCATCATATCCTCGTGCATACAGATACAACATGACCGAAAAAATTGTTAAGATAAAGAGTGAGAAAAACCCAAAAATTGCACTAATGACAGAGTTTTTGATTGGTTTATCATCAATAAATATTGAAGCGATTGATTCAGGTTTAAGGGAGCGTCTAATCTCGATGGAGATATTTTTAAAGTAGATGATATAACGGATAATTTTGGCACCACCTGCTGTGGACCCTGCATTTGCACCGGTTATCATAGCAATTAAGACCAAAGCAATCGAAAAATGGCTCCATGTCGAATAATCCACAGATACAAAACCCGTACTGGTCATGATAGAGGTGATGGTAAAAGCAGAGTGTTTAAAAACATCATACAGCGCCATAGAGTTACTATTGTAATGTGAAAAGGTGAGGGCGAGTGAGAGTATGAAGAGAATAATCAAATACCATTTGACCTCTTCAGAACGGTAACTTTTATAATCGCCACTTAAAAATTTGATATGTGCCAGAAAGTTGATACCCGATATAATCATAAAAAATATGGTGGTCCAGATGATACCATCGTCATTCGAGAAATAGGCAAAAGAATCATCTTTGGTTGAGAATCCTCCAGTTGAGACTGTAGAAAAGGCATGATTAATTGCATCAAACCAATTCATGCCGAAAAATTTTAGACACAAAATATTGGTAATGGTGATAAGAAAATAAACCCCCCACAATTTATTGGCGGTATTTTTGATTTTAGGCGTGACTTTATCGATAGAAATACCCGTAGATTCTGCGCGGAAGAGACTCAGCGAACCACTTGGATTGATGAGTGGAAAGAGTCCGACACCCAAGACGATAATTCCCATCCCTCCAATCCAATGCATCAAACTTCTATGAAATAAAATACTCTTTGGTAGCGATTCTATGTGACCATAGATCGTAGCACCCGTGGTAGTAAAGCCACTAATAGCCTCAAAAAAACCACTAGAAAAATCGATTCCCGTACGAAGTATTAAAGGAAGGGCTCCTCCGATACCTAGAAGGATCCAGATGAGATTGACCGCGATGATACTCTCTTTGATACTCAGAGAAAATTTATAATCTCGAAGTGACCAAAAAACAAGTGCGTTAGCAAAAAGTAGTGCCAAGATGGCAAAAAGATGTGATTGGATATCCTCATGATAATAAATTCCGATAAAAACAGGTATCAAAAAGGCTAAAAAAATGATAATTCCGACAGCTGAGACGAATTTGGAAATACTTTTGAGACTAATCATAAATTAGAGTGTAACCATTTTGATAATACTTCTGCGTCTTCGCTTTTGCTAAAGGTGATAATGACATCATTTTTTTTGAAAACATCAATCGTACTATATGGAAACAATTGTTGCTCTCGTTGTACATAAAAGATCCCCTTATTTTGGAGTTTTTGAGGTAGGGGTAGATAGTTGCCTACGAGATTTGAGGCATGAAAGATTTTGCGAAACATCAGCACGCCCTCACCACCACAATACTGTCTTTTTATAACAATATTTGAAGATTCAATCTTCTCCAAAATAGAGTAATAGGCATTGATTTTTTCCCCTCGAACTACTTCAAGATTGAGGTTTCGCATGAGTTTTGAATAGGCCATATCATTATTAATGGCGACGACTTTTTTGACGTTGTTGTCTTTCGCTTCCATACACTTAGCGATATTATATTCATCATTTGGCGATGCGACGATAAACAGATCTGGCATCACCCCATCATTTCCAATAGAGTGATCCAATCCGTAGGTGCTTTTGATGACGGTGACTTTATCTTTGAGAATGAGATTGGCGCGTTCGCATTTTTTGAGGTCTTTGTCGAGTAGTTGTATATTTAAATCTTTTTTCAACAGTACTTTGGCAATTTCAATACCTAAATTATCAGCACCAAATATGAGACAATTTTTGATTTCATCATTATTTTCTGCATTAAAAGTACCGAATTTTAACTCTTTAATAGCAGAGGGATAAGCATAAAAATAGACCAAATCGTTGGCTTGTAAAATATCGATATCTTCAGGTACGGAGAAAACTCCTGCCCGTTCAATCCCTGCTACGACCAGTTTGTGGTTCATATTTTGAGTGAGCGATTTGATAATCATGGTTTGGCAATCTTCAGGGATTTTGATAGAAATCAATAAGGCCTTTGTATATTCAAATGATTTGACATTGCGAGCGTGTGGAAAATCAATCAAATATTTAAAAGGTTGTGCCGCTTCAAATGATGGGATAACGCAATCACTAATTCCCAATCTGACTTTGATGAGTTCATCATTAAAGAAACTATTTTTTAATCGGATAATCTTTTTCTTCACGGTAGCAATTTTATCGAGCATGAGAGCGGCTATCATATTGACTTCATCAGAGTCTGTTACTGCAATAAAAAGATCGATTTCAGAACTGACCGATTCGTATGTGTGATGATCTTCGGTATCACCGCAGATCGCTAAGACATCTAGTTTTTCTTGTATTTGCCTGATGGCATCTTCATTTTTGTCTATGACCATAACGTCATTATTTGCCATGAGATGTTTGGCTATGAGGTAGCCGACTTTTCCGGCTCCAGCAATTATTACATTCATTCACATTTTCCTCTAACCGTAAGTTATACTCAAATAGTAATTAAAAGGGATATTATAGCATACAAGCATAGAGGTTACTCTTAAACAAAAAATGTGAAAATAAAAGGGGTAAGATAAGGAAGTATTGATGGTGGGTTCTGAGTGACTCGAACACTCGACCGCCCGGTTATGAGCCGAATTTATATATACTTTCCATATTTCTTAAAAAGCTATCAAGTTGCATCAAACCCCCTTGAAATAAGGGTTAAAAGATGATATAATTATTCCAAGTTTTATCAAAAAAAATCAAGTTTTCTATTCTAAGGGTGGAAATAGGGTGGAAAAACATTAAAAAAATTAAACAAGTTTTGTGAAGTTTAGGAGGTTAAATCGATGCCAAAAAGAAACGCAACCAAGTATGATGGAGTATTTTGGAGAGAGAGTTTTACTAACGGAAAAACTGACAAAACATTTTATATTGCATACAAAAATGAGTTAGGGAAAAGAAAGGAAATAAAACTCGGTAAATATAGTGAGGGGATCCGAGAAAACTACTGCAAACAAAAAAGGGATGAAGTCGTCTATAAAATTAGAATGGGGGAGAGTCTTCCTTTTAACCAGGTAAAAAAAAGCAAATTTACCCTAAATGATGCCTTTGACATTTATATTGAATGGGCTAAAGCAAATAAAAAGACATGGAAGCATAACGACTACACCGTGTATATCAAACATATTAAACCCTTTCTTGGCAAAAAAGAACTTATCACGATTACTACAGAAGATTTTGAAAAGATTAAGCAATTAAAACTCAAAGAGGGGTATAAGCCGAAAACTGTAGTTGGTATCCTGGGAGCAGCTAGACATATGATCAACTATTGTATTAAAAATAATTATGTGAAGTCATATATAAATCCAATTGCCAATGGAAGAGTAAGGATGCCGGTTGTCGACAATGCAAAATTAGGATTTTTGACATATGATCAGGCGTCTAAATTACTTGATACCCTCAAAGCCAAGAAAAGTCCTACCATGTATAATTTAACTGTATTATTGCTTTTCACTGGCGCTAGATTTAGTGAAATAGCAGGACTTACCTGGAGTGATATAAACTTTGAAACGAACTTGATATATTTTAAAAGCTCTAAGAATGGAAATGCAAGGTACATCACCATAGTGGATGAAGTAAAAAAAGTGCTGCAGAGTTTACCCAAAACAAATACCTTAGTAATCCCTTCAAGACTTGGAACGGTAATGCATGAGATGCCAAAGCAATGGCAAACCATAGTGGATGAACTTATCCCAGAAAATAAAACGATCAATGGAAAATATAGGATTACTACACATAATCTGAGGCACACGCACGCATCATGGATGGCCCTTGAGGGAGCCGATATCTTGCAGATCAAAGAACAATTGGGACATAAAAAGCTAGATATGACTTTGAGATACTCACACCTGATACCAAATCAAAGACATAATATCGCACAAAAGGTCTTTGATAGGTTCAAAAATGGATAATATTGCTCTAAAAAACTTACTTTTAAAAGCAGAAAAAAAGATTAAAGAAGATGGTGTCAAAATAGATAAAGACGATATCTTTTTAATTGAAAATTATATTGATATTTTTGAAAATTGTCCACTTCCAGATTTATCGATTACTACTTTTTTGCTCTTAATAAATTCTTATAGAAAATCACAAAAAAACTATAAGGATGGACTGAATGATCTTTTTAAAGAGAATCGGACGAGAGGTATCCCAGAATTAAAACAAAAAGCTGTGAATCATGCTAAATATTTAAGTGAAATTTTGACCTATAATGGACTTATGACAAAGGATGCTAGTGATTTAAATGATTTATTATATAATTTTTTGGAAGATCCAGATAAATATTTTATAAGAAAAACAGATGTAAAACCTAAAAGAGACACAATTAAAGAATTTTTTAATCAAAAATATTATGAGCGCAAAAGCAAAAAAATTAATGATTTTATAGAAAGTTTAGATTTTAAAATAGAACAATAAATTATATAGTATTTAAAATTATGTTAAGGTTCTAAAGATATTATGTCTCTAATATCTTCAATAGAGTGATATAAAATATGATATAAGGAGATAAAGTGCAGTATATTGACGACCAAGGGCAACCTATCATAAAGTTTAATATAGATGCTATGACGGATAGAAATATAGATGAACTTTTAGGTATCTGTAAAGGCATTACTTTTGATGGCATTATAAATGAACTAGAAGCAAAATATTTATTAAAATGGATTGATGATCATAGAGAATACGTCAATATTTATCCTTTTAATGTACTCTATAATAGACTTAAGGAAATGCTTCAAGATGATATCCTTGATGATCAAGAAGCTGCAGAACTTATTGAGATTATCAAAAATTTAAATGGAGATAAAAATAAACACCAAAATACAATACAAGGAAGCACAACATTGCCTCTTAATGATCCACTACCTGATATCATTATCCCTGATAATTCATTTGTCTTTACCGGAATTTTTACTATTGGGGCTAGAAAACAATGCGAAGAGATTATCTGTGACTTAGGCGGGATTATGCATAAATCTATGAAAAATGATACAAACTATCTAGTTATTGGGGGCATAGGAAGTGAACAATGGGCCCACTCCTCTTTTGGGCGGAAAATTGAAAAGGCAATATTTCTAAGAGATCAGAAACAAACCGGTTTATCAATCGTATCAGAGCAGCATTGGATTAAATTTTTATAGATTTTTTTATTATCTTATCCCATCACAATGCAAAATCAAAAGTCTAATTTTTAGGGGTATCTGTGTTAAAAAACGATACTCTATGAAATTGCTCCTATATCCTTAAATAATCATACTATATTCCAATATCAATAAAAAATAAATTATAAATTTAATTAATTATAGTTTCCACATACCTTAAACACAATATTATGAGACAACTCTATCTTTAAACAATATTATAAAATTATCCCAAGTTAAATAAAAATACAAGGGAGACAAAATGACAATACAAGAGCAAATCAAAGAAATCATGCCAGTTATTAACGGTATGGGAATCAAAACAAAGTTAATCTATACAAAGATTGAAACTGCGACAATTTTAGGTGTATCTACTCAAACATTAGACCGGATGTGTAATCTTGGTGTAGGCCTCAAGCATAAAAAGATTGTTACAAATAGCAGGACAAACAACGGACGAGTGATGTTCCCTATCAGTGAAATTGCCAGATATTATTTTGACAACATACAAACAGCTTAGTAAATGCAATATGTATGGACAATGCAAATTTTACACAATTTCCAAATGACATACTTGATAATATTAGCGTATTTGACACTTATGAATTTGCAATATTGTCAGTTATTGTCAGAAAAACTATTGGCTTTAATAAAAAAAGTGACGGTATCAGCTTTAGCCAGTTTTCCGAACTCACGGGAATAGGAAAAACAAAGGTGATCAGTTCACTAAAAAGCTTGAAAGATAAACAAATTATCATAGCTTCTAAGCAAAAAACAAAATCTGGCTCAAATAGTTACACAAGATATAGTTTAAATTCCGAAAATTTTGGTAAAAAGGTAGTTCGCCACACGGACAACCCTAGTTCGCCACACGAACAAGGGGTGGTTCGCCACACGAACACACAAAATAAAATAATACAAAAAGAGAGAGAGAATATATATTTTTCTCTCCTGGGTGATGATATCTCTGAAGCAGTAGAAGCTTATATACAGCATGTGATCAATGAATCATCAAATATTAGAAATAAAAAGTCCTTTCAAGTATCAATTAGAAATAAATTCAAAAAAAAGGATTTAGGAACTTTGGAAGAGTTTGAGCGATATTATCTTGATATCAAATGTGAAATATTTAACATTCGGTATCAAGATAAAAGCTTTGAGAACATGACAAAACTAAAATTATTGCCATACTACAGTGTAAAAGAAAGTGCACTAAATATAAAGTTTTATTTGTCTTTTATCGATAAAACTACAGATTCTAAGCAAAACATTACTTTTAAAACGATCTATGAGTTAAGAAAGTTTGTAATGTCATTAGAAGATAAAGGAGATAAAAATGAACTCTAGAATCAGACCTTATCTAGACGCCAATATCACTGTTTTTTTTGAAACCTTGCATGAAGCAACCGGTAAGTCATATGGCGTTCTTTTCACTTCATTTCTCTTTGATAGTGAAAGATTTGATGATTTATTAGAGTCTTATTACAATATGACGCCAGAAGAATTAAAGA
This sequence comes from Sulfurospirillum sp. 1612, assembly GCF_036556685.1. Lineage (NCBI taxonomy): Bacteria > Pseudomonadati > Campylobacterota > Epsilonproteobacteria > Campylobacterales > Sulfurospirillaceae > Sulfurospirillum > Sulfurospirillum sp. 1612. Next base: position 1,486,457 of record NZ_CP140614.1, on the reverse strand, counting down.
GTGCCTTTGATTTGGGCCCAAATTATTTAAAAACAAATGAGAAAATACAAAATCAAAAAACTATAAGGAGAAAAAAATGACTATACAGGCGCAAAATACGACACTTAGTGTGAGTAGTGACAGTGGAACTACATATAACAAGGTAGGGGCAATACAAACTATCGGAGATATTGATTTTGGGGCAAAAGATGTAATTACGATAGATTCGTTAGACTCAGAAATTATTGATAAGGTCCTCGGCACGTTAAAACTTGGCTCACTTGATCTAAGTTACACCTATGACCCAGATGAACCTAACGGGAATGGAGTTATAAAAGCTGCTTTTGATGCTACAACTACAACACCAATTAAGGTACAAATAGAACTTCCAAATCCTGCAACAGCATCAGGAACCGGTACTTTATTTACATTTGATGCGATTGTCCCAAGTTATAAGCTTTCTGGCTTAGAAAAAAATGGTTTTATGAAGAGTTCAACAAGTTTGGAAATGACGAGTAAACCAGTAGTTACAGCGGCGGTGTAAAATGAAAATAAGTCTTGATGTTAAAATCCCAATAGAGATTACCCAAAATGGAGAAAAACAAGAAAGTTTGGTGGTATTTTATAGAGATTATACACTTAAAGAAAAAGAAGAAATTGATACATTAACAGCTGATTTCAAAAAACTTTTTATAAGGGCAAACAAGCTAGAACAAAAAGAAAGTATTTTAAGCAAAAAATTTGAGCTTCTTAAAAAAATGCAAAAATTTGAAAGAGCTTTCGAAATATCTGAAGAGATGGATCAGCTTACTATAGATGCAGAAGATCTAAATATAGAGATTGAAAAGCTAAGAGGTGATGATTTTGAGGAAACAATGGCTAAAAAAAGATTTGACATGTTGATATTTGGGGAAGACAAAGATAAACTTCGTGAATATGCAGAACGAACATCATATAAGATGATTTTGAGTGCGATTGATAAAGAAAAAGGTAACATTGAAAAAAGTTTGTCCATACAAGATTAATTTTCAATAAATATTTTTAGAGGGGTTATAAATGAGTACAACAATTGGAACAGTTCTTATCGATATAAAAGCAGATACCGCTAAACTTATATCAGGTATGGACAAGGCAGAATCATCAGTTACAAAAAGTGTAAAACAAATGAAGCAAACGATTCTCAGTCTAGTATCAGCATATGCTGGATTTGAGGGGATTAATAAAGTTACAAATTCATTTATAAGCTTAGAAAATGCACAGATTGCTGTAAAAAAGACGACGGGATTATCTGGTCAAAGTTTTAAAGCTTTAGATAGTGAACTAAAGAAGATGAGCACAACAATGGCGGGATTAAACCTTGACTCTCTTTACTCTATATCTGAAGCAGCTGGGCAACTTGGTATTAGAGGTGTTGATAATATTGCAAATTTTTCTAAAGTAATATCTATGATTGGGCTGACAACAGACTTGTCGGCTCAAGAGGCAGGAACAGCATTTGCAAAGCTATCAAACCAAATGGGAGAGCCAATAAGCAATATTAGCAAATTAGCTAGTGTATTCAATGAGCTATCAAATAGAACAACTGCGACCGTTAGAGATTTACTTATGTTTTCTAGTCAGATTGTAGGAGCAGGAAAAACTGTAGGATTAACAACTGCTGATATAGCAGGGATATCAGCAGCATTAACAGATCTTGGAATTAATTATGAAGTAGGGGGTAGTGCTATATCAAAGACTCTAATGTTAATGTCTGCTAATACTAATAATTTTGCAAAACAAATGGGTGTCAATGCACAAGAATTTGCAAATGATATGAGAGATAAACCGATAAAAGCTCTCAATGAGTTTTTCGATGTAATGAGTAAATTAAGTTCAAGTGATAAGATAAATTTTTTATCTAATCTTGGTTTGGGCGAAATTCGTACATCTGGGGTATTACTCAAGCTTTCCTCCTCAACAAAAACATTATCAGAAGATTTAAAAATATCCAATGATGAATATACCAGGGGAACTTCAATACAGAATGAGTATGTAGCTGCATCTCAAGGACTTCAGGCACAGAATACAAAACTATCCTCTTCTTTAAAAATATTAGCGGCATCCTATGGAGAAGACTTGAAAAGTCCTATAATGGAAGTTTCAAGTGTTTTGGTTGAACTTTCTAAATATTTGACAGATAATAAAAGTGTTATAAAATCTTTAGGTGGGCAAATAACATTAATGGCCAGTAGTGTTGTCGGAGCCAAAATCGCTCTAAGATCTTTTTCCTCTATTGTGGCACTTGCTACAAATGCTGCAACCATATATGGAGGGGCATATGGTGGAGTAAATAGAGCTATTGTTTTAACAACAGTTTCTACAAAAGCTTTATCTCTTGCTATGAAATCATTGCCATTTATTGGTATTGCTGCAACCATATATGGAATCGGTGATGCATTTTTGTCATCAGCACATCATGCAGATGAATTAAATGAAGCAGCGCAAAGGAGTATGGATAGTTTAAAAAAACTGACGAAACATCAACTTGAATATCAAAAAGTGTTGTTAAATGAAGCAGAGATGAATGCGATAAAAGACTTTAATATTGCCTATATAGCTGCATCCAAAAAAAATGGAAGCGATGATGAGCAAAAAAGAAACTTAGCTATCCTTGATGATAAAAAAATCGCGTTAGAAAAAATTAGAAATATCCAAAAAGAAATCAACGGACTTTTAGCTCCAAGTGTCCAAACGCTTGCTCCAAAAACAACATTCGACGCGCAATCATATCTTGGATTAAAAGATATCACTCCTACAATAAAAAAAATAAACTATACTTTAGGGGCAAGTCAATCAGATTGGGAAGATTATTATAAGGGGATTGGGGATGCCAGGACAGCGTGGCTAGTAAGTCTAACTAGAACCAAAGCATACAGTACAGCAGATGCTTTAGGGTTAAAGGGAAAAGATTTTACTAATTATATTACTAGGTTTAAAGATGCTTACTCCAAGACATTCAAGCCTACCACCAGGACAAAGTCTGCGCAGGAAGAATGGTTAAAAGGATTAAAACAAATTTCACCTTCTCTCAAAGAACAAAATAACATACAAAACTCTATAAATAAGACCTTGAGAGATAGGACATTGATAGGAAAAGAATATAGTGAAAGTGAAACAAAATCACTAATAACAGCTAATGATTATTTAAATGCTCTTGATAAGCAAAAAGCTGATAAAGAAAATATTATAAGATTAAAAAATGAAGAACAAAAAATAGAAGATAAAATCAAACAAGCAGTAAAGGATAAAACTGATCATGATATATTTGATACGGCATTATTAAACAACAGAAGCGCACAAGCGCAAGCAAGACTAACAAAAGAAAAAGATATTAATAGCGTATTACAAGCAAGATATGATAAAGAAAGAGCAAATCTAGTGCTAACTGGAAGCACATTTGAAGGCATGAAGGATGCCTATGACACCTATGCCAAAAATATACCGACAGATTTTCAAACCGGTACAAAATTAATGGTAGATGGGTTGCAAGGGGTAGAAGATGCTTTTGTGAACTTTGTCAAAACGGGAAAACTAAGTTTTAAAGATTTAGCAGACTCTATGATTGCAGATCTTGTCCGGATACAGATAAAAAAAGCACTTGTAGGCGCTTCTTCTGGGATGAGTGGAGTATTTGGCAGCATAGGTACTGGGATAATGTCTCTTTTTGGAGCAAATGGCGGCATGATACCTGCAAAGGCTTATGCAACCGGCGGACTTTTAACTGGGGGTAGTGGTGTTAGAGATGATTTATATTTAGGCAGCGCAAGTGGCAGTAATATCTTTGCTATGGGCGGTGAGTATATCCTAAACAAACAAGCGACAAATGCAATTGGAGTAAGCAATCTAAATCATATGAATAACACGGGAACTGTTCCTAGTGGCAATGTCATCATCAATGTAGAGAATAAATCAGGCACTCCAATAGATATGAAACAAGTGAGCCAAGTCATAAACCAAAACGGGGATAAGACAATCCAAATCGTCATGAATGCAATAGAGAGAAACCCTGATATGAGAAATGCGATAAAGGGGGTTAGATGAGTTTCCCAACATATGGTAGTTTAAGATGGAAAATCAATGCTTAGACTATGGGTAGTCATCTTTTTTTGGACTATTTGGGTTTCATTGTTTTACCTATGTATAATGTTTCAAAGAGTTAAATTTATCATAGAGTATAAAGTTTTTGAGATTAAATACTATGTACAAAAATGCAATGCTTGGATTAAGAATATTTATAAAAAATCATACAATATAAAATAAAAGAGGTAACTAACATGAAAAATTCTGAAATTATAAATGCTCTCAAAAAGATACCACAGCTGAGCAATGAATACTTAAAATATAAGGCATCATTGGCCAATACAGATTTTAAAGCAAAAAGAGAAGACCAAATACACATATACTTCAAGTTTTGCTAAATGAGAGTAGACAAAGAGATTCAAAGGATCTGGGAAAAAAATAAATACTGTATTCAATAGCTTATATACAAAAGAGCGCATAGATTTTGAGAATAAAAAATGTCTTAGAACATGTAACCAAATTGTTGCAAAATTGGGGATAGATAAAGTACCACCATCAGTTTTACATCAAATGGTAGCTCTTCAAATAGTTGAGATGAAAGATCAATTTAACAATTATTCCAGCCTTGTTGATAAGGGAAAAATAAAGCACTTACAATCGCTATTAAATATTTATGAGGATCTAGCTAAATGTTTATAAAATTGCACCTTTTTAATAGAACCTATGCTATTGGGCCCAAAATATTTAAAAACAAATGAGAAAATATAAAATATAAAAAATAAAGAGAAGGAATAAAAAATGAAGCATGCTGAAATTATAAATGCTCTCAAAAAGATACCACAGCTGAGCAATGAATACTCAAAATATGAGGCATCATTATCTGGTACAAGAGATATAAAAAAGACTTTATCTCCATTTGCCTATATGGTAAAAATTCTAGAATTTGAAGCAGGTAGCAGCGAATCAACTAAACTATATAGTAGAATTTATTCTGGGTTATTTCACTTACAAGAGTGTAATGCTGATTTTAATGCAGCATCATATATTACTAGGGGTAGAAAAAACTTAGAAAAAATCGTAGGAAAATACACTACTAAAAAAGAAAATAAAACTTTTTTAGATCAGCTAATGCGTCTAGATATTATTACGATGCAAAAGAATTTTACAAGTCTTACAGATTTGTTGGATAAAGAAAAGATAAAAAATCTAGAAAAATTTTTAAGGAGTTATAATGAACTATAGAGCAATTGCATCACGCACGAATGAGACAAGAGAGACAATAAGAGATACTTTTGAACCGGTTCTTGAGGCGATGGAGGGTATAGGATATAAATTCGACGAGATACCTGAATCATTCATTGAATTATGGAAGCATGGTAGCACACCTGCAAACTACTCTTCACATCTGCAACAACTTGGAGCAGAACATTTACTGAGAGAAAAAGGTATCGATAGAAGAATCATATCAAGTGTAATTAATGGAAGCATAATATATGACCAGTGGGCATTATTTGAAAATGCTTGCCGATATTATATTGGTGAAAAGTTAAGTGAAAATTTTAATCTTGTAGTAGATATGATTAACCTATATTGTGAGCCGATGATACAATCTGATAAAGATAGAACAAAAGCTTATGAGAAAGCCGCCGCTATTCTAGATAGGTCACTCCCTATTATACAAAAGATAAAGAAAGAGTTAGAAGATATTGCACCATATCACAGAGCAGGAACTATTTATGACACAGTGTATTTATCATTAGGAAAAATTGAGTTTATAATTAGTCATAGATAGATTAATTGCACATTACTCAAGGGGACAATATGGAAAAAGATAGTATCGTTAATTATACAAAAATGCTAAAGGTTAAAAATTTTAAAAAAGGAATGGCATTTTTAGACTATTATAGCGACATACAGCATGATTGTGTTTATGGGCAACAGAAGTATAATAGTCAAAGATATTATGCAAGTAATTGGGGTGTAAGCACTGCTACCTCAAATACTTGGATTAAAGAGTTTGATAAATTCTTAAACAGTATTTATAATTCATAAGGAGTTAAAATGATTAGGAGCAATACTGAAAATTATCGCATCATTAGGCATCTATTGAACAAAGGGCCCATAACTGCTGCAGAAGCATGTCAAGTCTATATCAGTAATAATCTAAGATCAAGAGTTACAAAATTGAAAGAAATTGGGTTTGATATAATAACTACTCCAGTCCCTGGTAAGTTATATTACTTGTATGCTATAGATCCTTTGAAAATTGAAGAGAACAGGGAATTGTTTAGAAGAGAATTACATGGATGATTTTCTCAGTCGTACTAAACTTCATGGGGAGGGGCGGGGTTAAAAACTCACAGATGCAATGTCCATACACCGACACTCCTCCCAAATTTTTACAAAAACCTATATTAGGGGGTAGGGTTAAATGATACATAAACAAAAGATAAAATTAAAGGCTGAAGGAAGTCCTGCTCTATCTGCTCAATAGTGAAAGAATTTGAAGTATCTCACACCTGGGCTAACAAAAAAAATAAAAATGTATAGTTTAAGCGCTATGTCCCTTCTGTCGGTGTTTCCAAAAATAAAGTGGAAAGGAAGTAAATATGGGGCTGTCTTAATGGAAATGACATTGAAAAAAATTGAAGATATAAATCAGCATATTTTTTAAAAGACATTATTTCCAAAAACCATTAACAAAATTATTTAAATTAGTTTTGACACCTGGTGTTAAAACATCACCATTTAAAGTAGTTTCAATTTTGTCAATAAAATTATATATTTCAAGTGAATCAAAAACATTAATAAGACCAATATGAGAATCGATAAAAGTCTTCATTTTATTGGCATAAACCACTTTTTTTTATAAGCTCTTTGAGTTCCCGGCTAAATTTATTTTCTATATATAGATTTAACCAAGATTTAACCCATATTGGTATTTTATTTGATTGCTTCCAATTTCCTACACTATGATAATTAAGACCCACAAGATCACTAAATGTTTTTTTACTTAGTTTTGCAATCATCAGTAATTTCTCAAATTCTTCATTCGTCATAAAACACCCTAATGCTTTTTTTATAATTATAGCATAAAATATTAATTATTCATGAAATATGTTAATATTTTATTGACTTTTCTACATTAAAAGTGTATAATTTTTGATAAATATACATTTTGGATTAACAAGGAGGTAAAAAAACAAGAGATATAAAAAGGTGGTCTAAATGGCCCTACAATCGACTTTCTTATTCCAAATGAGTGAGACTGAGCATAAAGCCTCGTTTTAGGCTTTTAAAGGAGATAAAATGAAAAAATTAGACTTATCAAGAGATAATATAGAAGAAACTTTACATGGATCAGAATTTTATTGTATCACAGCAGCAGACAGTAGCATGTTACCAGAAATAAACCCTGGCGATGACTGTATTTGTGATTGCAATGCAATTATTCAAAATGGAGATCTCGTTCATTGTAAAATAGATGGAGAGAGTCTTATCCGGGTATATTTTAGAGATATCGACAAAAAGATTGTACAATTTATACCAATTGATGCAAAGGCATATAGCACACTATCAATAGAGCTTTCCAAAATTATCGAAATGAACATTGAATTTCATAAAATAATTTCAGTTAGTAAAAAATTAAATATCGCATAAATAGTAGATATGGATATTTAAAAGAAGTATGATCCACTTATAAATTATCTCAGTTGATTTCATGAGGAGTTATTTTAATATTTTTTTAGGGTGGAAATAGGGTGGAAAGTATATTTTATGTGAAGCTTGTAAAATGTTGCAAAATGTATTCTAATTGCCTATATGAAGGGGTTTTGAGATGGTGGGTTCTGAGTGACTCGAACACTCGACCGCCCGGTTATGAGCCGGGAGCTCTAACCAACTGAGCTAAGAACCCATCATTTTTAAGAGTGACATTTTACTGTGTTATAAATTAAAACCAGATAAAACTCAAAAGCGTCATCTAATATTTCACCATCCTATGAGAGGGGTCAAAGCGGAAGGCTATAGTGTTTTCTAAAATCCCGAAAAATATCATAAAAGTGATAAAACTACTCCCTCCATAACTGAAAAATGGCAAAGGGACTCCTACAACTGGAGCGAGACCTATGGTCATGGCAATATTAACGCTTGAATAAACAAATAATAATAGACCAATTCCCGTAGTAATAACTTGAGCAAAGTAATCTTTTCGTAATTTTAAATTCAGTGTAATGAGGTGGATGATTAAAAAAGCATAGAGAAAAATCAATGCGCAAGCGCCCCAAAAACCAAAACGTTCAACATAATAAGCAAAGATAAAATCACTCGTTGCAATCGGTAGAAATTTATAATGCGTTTGCGTTGCTTCTTCTTTTGGTTTGCCATTTAATCCGCCTGAACCAATGGCGATGATAGATTGCTTGACGTGGTAGCTTGGTTTTTCACTGACAAAATCCATAATTCTCTTTTTTTGGTAATCGTGCAAGGAATGGTACAAAAATGGGGTACTTGCTGATATTAACACAATCAACGTAATCCATATTTTTTTATTCACTCCCACGATAAATAATGTGCCATAACCAACGAGTAATAAGACTAAAGCCGTCCCAAGATCGGGCTCTTTGGCTATGAGAAAGAAGGGCAATAAGATATAAAAACTAATCTTGGTGAAACTTGCCCATCCATAGCCATCGCGATCTGGAGGATTTTGTTTGATTAAGTAGGCGAGCATTAAGATAAACATCGGTTTGAAGATTTCTGAGGGTTGGAGCGTGAAGTGAATAAAAGGGATATCAAGCCATCTTTTTGCTCCCAATTTAGAGACTCCAAAGAAGTCGACACTGGCCAATAATATAATCGTTAGCCAATAAAACAGGGGAATGAGCCACTCAAGTCTTTTGATGGGAATTAAGAAAAAAAATACAAAAGACATCAATCCTATGCTAAAATATATCAATTGTTTGTCTGCCAGAGTCGTACTAATCTCAGAAATGAGATAATAGGACATCATGATGATGGGCAAGACTAAGATAGGTAGTAAGATGTCGAAATGACTGAGTATTCTTCTGTCTATTTGTAGCAAAGTAACCCTTGAAATTTTAAGATAGTGATTTATTATATCAAAAAAAGAGGAAAAATGACCTTTAAAGCCAAAGAAGATTCGCGAATTGACATCGCCTTGAGTCATGAGATAAATATCTCGCGTTCTCAAGTAGAAAAGTTTATCAAAAATGTCGGTGTTTATATTAATCAAAAAAAGATAACAAAACCGGGATTTAAGATTACTAGCGGTGATGTAGTGATGTATGAATTCAAAGAGATGCATGAAGAGAAAAGCGAATATGAAGTAGATTTTGATGTTGATATTTTGTATGAAGATGATGATATGTTGATTGTCAATAAGCCACCATTTCTCACCGTGCATGGAGCACCGAGTGTCAAAGAAGCCACGTTGGTAGATTGGCTAAAACTTAGAGGAATCTCACTCTCGACAATCAGTGGAGAAGCGCGTCATGGGATTGTGCATCGTATCGATAAAGAGACGAGTGGGGCGCTTGTGGTTGCCAAAAATAACAAAGCTCACGTGGCGTTATCTAAACAATTGGAAGATAAAAGTATGGGGCGTTATTATCTTGCTGTGATTGATTTACCGCTAAAAGAAGATCAAGATGTGGAAAAACCAATAGCGAGAAATCCTAAAAATAGACTCCAGATGGCGATAGTGGAGGGGGGTAAATATGCTAAAAGTTCATTTTCTAAAATAGCACTCTCACAAAACGAAAAATTTGAATTGATTGGTGCAAAATTATACACGGGTAGAACCCATCAGATACGAATCCATCTAAATTCCCTCTCCCGACATATTTTAGGCGATAGTTTATATGGGTTTAAGAGCCAAAATGCTAAAATAAATAGAGTTATGTTGCACGCATATATACTCTATTTAAGGCATCCATCAAGTGGTGAGCCAATGCAGATTTTTGCACCACTTTTTGATGATTTTATAAACGTACTAGATAAATATTTTGATAAGGATAAGATACATGAAACTATTAAAATTGATAACATTATCAATCACTTCCATCATCGTTTTTAGTGGCTGTCAGACGACACCGCTTGCTCCCAAAAAGCCTCAGATTGATTCGACCTTGCCGACGGTGACCCAAATCAAGTCATTGTCTGATATGACAGAAGTTGGTTTTGAGTGGAAGGCAAATTATGATGAGCGTGTTGCGGGTTATTATGTGTACCGATCTAATCCTAAAGTGACCTCCACCAAGTTGCAGCGTATTGCGACCGTCAAAGATAGATACAGTACCCATTTTGTCGATACAAAACTCACTCCAGAAACTAAATATTACTACCGATTTTCCACCTATTCAAAAGAGGGTCGAGAATCTGTTCCTAGTGAAATGATTACCGTAGATACTCAAAAAATGATTCCTTCTGTTGCTTTTATTCAAGCCATTGTAGGGTTACCCAATAGAGTCAAAGTGATTTGGAGACCGCAAGAGTATCCTAGTGTGGAATCTTATATTATAGAGAGAAATGATTTAAGTTCCCCAGAATGGAAACAAATTGCCGAAGTAAAAGGGCGCTTGAGTGCAGAGTATATCGATGCGGGATTAAAAGATAATTATCTGTATCGATACCGTATCAAAGTAAAAACGTGCAATGGCATTATTTCACACCCAAGCCAGATTGTCGAAGCGCATACCAAGCCTTTGCCTCCTATGGTAGAAAATCTTAGAGCGACGAATAATGCGCCTAAAAAGATAGTCTTGAGTTGGGATGCGAGTACGATTCCTGATTTTTCATATTACAAGGTGTATCGCACTATCAATCCCATCTTATTTTATAGCTATTATGCCAAAACAAAAGATAATAAATTTGAAGATTTGATCAATGATAATGGTAAAACCTATTACTATAAAGTCACAGCCGTGGATAAAGATGTATTAGAATCATTACGTCAAGATTCCCCTGTTGCGGGTAGTACCCTTGGCATACCAGAAGAGGTTTCTATCACATCAGCCAAGCAAGATGGCAAAAGTATCATGTTAACATGGGCTAGCTATGATAATCGTGCGGCTTCTTATAATATTATCAAAGAGTATGGTTCTAAAAAAGTCAATCTGACCGGTATCACCTCGTTTAGCTATCAAGATCATGATGTTATTCCAGGAGTCGATTATAAATACAGTGTTGTTGAGCTTGACAAATACGGTTTGGAATCAAAACCCTCTGAATCTATCGTCGTTACCATACCAAAAGATCAGTAAAAAATATGCCAAACATAAAAACCAAAAATCTCACTATGCCTAATTTTCCTGCTACTTTTGGAGAGAGTCATTTCTGTTTCGTCGCCTCAAGCGACCATGAAAAACTCGTCAAAGTGATTCATAAAACTTATGAATTTTTTATCCAGATAAGAGAAAAAAATGGCACGTATCTCATCAAAGCCGATAAAATTACCCGACCGTCTCAAGTGGTTTTTGTGCATCAAGCCATGCGAGATTTTAGGGATTTGTGTGGTTGTGAAGTGTTGTTTTCCAATATCGACTCGCACAAGTACAAAACATTGAAAAGTTATGCTGCGCTAAAAAGTATCAGTTATTTTGTTGATGCATTTCAATACGACAAAGAGCTTTGGGTTGAGGTCGGATTTGGGAGCGGTAGGCACTTGTTGCATCAAGCAAAGGCGCATCCTGATATTCAGTTTGTCGGTTTAGAGATTCACAAGCCTTCTATTGAACAAGTGGCCAAACAGTGTGAATTACAAGAAATCAATAATATTGCACTTCTTGATTTTGATGCGCGTATTTTCTTTGAATTTTTAGCCTCAAATAGTGTGGGTAGAATTTTTGTGCATTTTCCGGTACCTTGGGATGAAAAACCTCACCGGAGAGTTATCTCTCAAGATTTTATACAAGAATCGCTTCGGATTTTGAAACCTGAGGGGACGCTTGAGTTGCGTACTGATAGCGACAAATATTTTCATTATTCGTTGGGAGAATTTTTACGGCTCAATAAAGCCACGCTTTCTATTAAGAAGAATCAAGAACTGGCCATCAGTAGCAAGTATGAAGATCGATGGAAGCGACAAGAAAAAGATATTTATGATTTGACACTCACACATCATGATAGTGATGAAGCAAAAGAAAAAATTGGGAAATTAGCTTTTGAAAAGGGGTATGATTTTGCGACAATCAATAAAAATTTTGTACCAACACTTCGCAAAGATGATAGCTACTTTTTGCATATTGAGAAAATGTATCAGATTGATACGCATGAGGGGATTATCAAAGTCTCTTTTGGTTCAAGTTTTAAAAATGAACGGGCTTTTATTTATCTTTCTTCTGATAAAACACAATATTTTCCGGATAATGTTTTGGCAACCAAAGCCAATCAAAAAGCTCATGACTCTATGAAAGAGTGGCTCAATGAAATTCAAAAATAACCCAGTAGTATGCTCAAGGAGTCTTTGATGGAATACGTGATACACGCCCAAGATTTATCAATCAATTATGATCGTGAAGAGCCGGTCATCACAGAAGCGTCCTTGGGGGTACACTCTCATGATTTTGTATTTATCACCGGCAAAAGTGGTAGTGGCAAATCGACACTTCTCAAGTCTTTTTATGGCGAATTAGCAGCCCAAAAAGGCATCTTAGAGATTTGTGGTATTAATATGCAAAAAATCGGTAATAACAAACTTAATTTATTGCGACGTTATCTTGGGATTATTTTTCAAGATTACAAACTCATCCCCTCATGGACGATTGAAAAAAATATTATGTTGCCACTCATGATTGGAGGCTTTTCAAAATCGGTTTGCGAAGCACAGGCTGTCAAGCTTTTAAGGCATGTTAAGTTGACGCATAAGATTGGTAAATATCCTCTTGAGCTCAGTGGTGGAGAACAGCAGCGTGTTGCGATTGCCAGAGCTTTGGCACACAATCCAATTTTGATTTTAGCAGATGAACCCACTGGTAATTTAGATGATTATTCCAGCGAAGTGATTTGGGGATTATTAAAAAATGCGAGAGAGCATTTAGGTACGACAGTTGTGGTCGTCACCCATCATATTCCCTCAACCATTGGCATTGATTATAAACATCTTTTTTTAGATAAAGGCATTTTACATGAAGTCCCTTAAAAACCATATTTCAGTCATCCTCTCTTTATTTGTATTGCTTTTAAGTGTTGAATCTAGTATTGTGATTGATAAGATTATTAAAGGTCAAGATAAAAAAATGCTTTCAAGTTATTCGATTGTTGTTGTTTCGAACAAAACGTTGCAACTGGATGACATTCAAAAGCAAGTGTCTGAGGTTGCTTCCATCAGCACCATCAGTTCTGAAAAAATATTGGATAAATTAAAAAACGACATGACAGCTGATAATCTGGCACTGCTAAAGATTGCACTACCGCATTTTTATTCTCTCAAACTCAATGTGTTACCAACCAAAGATCGACTCGAGAGGATAAAAAAAGTGTTGCTATCTTCAAAATCGATTTCTAAGGTTGAAGTGTTCTCGAAGACTTATGAAAATATATTTCAAGTGTTACGTATTTTACAGCTGATTACTTATGCCTTTTCGGGTATTATTATTTTGATTTCGATTTTACTTTTGTTTAAACAAATACGGATTTGGATTTTAGAACATGAAGAAAAGATGCAAATTATGAGTTATTTTGGTGCAACTTTTTGGATGAAAAGTGCCTTTTTGTATAAGCTGGTTTTGATTGATTCTTTGATTAGTTCTGTTTTTGTAGTAGGCTGTTTTGAACTCCTACAGCGTAGCACGACGGTACGTCTGCAATTGAGCATGTTGGATATTGATTTTCCATCTTTTTCCATGCTTCATGATGGTGGTCTTTTATTTGCCATTTCATTGGTTTTTTCATTGGTGATTGTGACCTTTGTTTCTATGAAGATGAGTGATTGATTGGTATGAAGTTATTATATGCCATCGTGCTGCTTTGCTATACCTTTACGGTGCTTGAAGCCAATACTGATAAAGAAATCAAAAATAAAGTGAGTGCGCTTAGCAGTAAAAGCAGACAAGAGAAAAGTCTCAACAAAAAATTCAAAAGTTTGGCCAGCCAAATTTTGACTCAAATGAAAAATTTAGAAATATTAAAAAAGAAAATCAACACCCTAGATAAAAGCATATCAATTGGTCAGAAAGATATCAAAACCAAAAAGAGTACGCTGAGTAAATTACTAAATAATAACAAAGAATTACTCCAAGAAAAAAAAGCGCTCGAAGCCAAGTTGATTCGTATTATCGCCAAGGATTTTTCTTATTATCTTATCAGCGATAAGGATTATGTTGAGACTCAAAATTCGATTTTGATTGATGAAATAATCAAAAAAATGAATGTCATCATGAAAAAAGAGTTTGCCCAGTTGGCAAAAAATTATGAAAAAATTAATAAAAATATCGCATCACACCAAAATAAAATCAAAAAATTACGCGCGGACATCTCGGATTTAAAATCAAAAAAACAAGAGTTAATACGATTAATCGCAAGACGAGAATCTGCGATAAAATCTTTGGCAAGTGAGAAAAAAAGATATAAAAAAAGATTGGTACGCTTAGACAAAGAAAAACAAAGCATTCGTGCGACTTTGGAGCGCTTGAAGATATTAAAAAAACAAGAAATTTCAAGAGCACGTCGTCAAAAGCGTCTTACAAAAAATCAAAAAACACTCAAAGTCAGACAAATAGGCTCTTCGTATCAAAGTGCCAATGTTAGGCGTTATCGTGGAAGAAAAACGATTGCCCCTTTGGATAGTTTTGTCATCAAACGAAAATTTGGAAATTATATTGATCCGATATATAAGATAAAAATATTCAATGAATCCATCGTCATGGAGTCCAATATTCGTAATGCAAAAGTTAAAAATGTTTTGAATGGGAAAGTGGTGTTTGCCAGAGATACGGCGGTATTAGACAAGGTAGTGATTGTTGAAAATAGTCACGGAATTCATACGATATATGCACATCTCAGTCAAATTGCACCGACGATTAGAGTAGGGAAAAAAATACTAAAAGGGTACATTATCGGCAGAGTTAAAGATGAATTGACTTTTGAAGTCACTCAGAAAAATTACCACATAAATCCGCTAGATTTGATTGCTTTAAAGCATTAAATCAGTTTTTTAGCTATTTTTGGGTAAATTATCAAAGGTTATTAAAGATGGCCTCTAATTTTAAAGGGTAGGGATATATGAGCAACAAAAGAAAAAGAGTTTTAGTGAAATTTTCAGGCGAAGCATTAGCCGGTGAGAATGGATTTGGGATTGATACTGTTATCTTGAAATTTATTGCAAATGAGATTAAAACTCTAGTAGAACATGACATCGAAATCGGTATTGTTATTGGTGGCGGTAATATTATTCGTGGTGTGAGTGCTGCAAAAGATGGTATTATTAAACGCTCAAGTGGTGATTATATGGGGATGCTCTCGACAGTCATCAATAGTATCGCGATGCAAGAAGCACTAGAACATGTAGGGATGGATGTTAGGGTTCAAAGCGCTATCAAGATGGAAGCAATCAGTGAAACTTTTATCGTAAGACGCGCGAAACGCCACTTAGAAAAAGGCAGAATTGTTATTTTTGCAGCAGGTACTGGTAATCCGTTTTTTACAACAGATACCGCCGCTACATTACGCGCAATTGAGATTGATGCTGATATGATTATTAAAGCCACAAAAGTAGATGGCGTTTATGATCGAGACCCAAATAAATTTTCAGATGCTAAAAAATACAATCGACTCAGCTATGAAATGGCTATGGATGACCATATTAAGGTGATGGATGATACGTCAATCGCTTTGGCCAAAGATAATAGCTTGCCAATTATTGTTTGTAATATGTTTGAGAAAGAAAATCTCTTGCGTATTATTGAGGGCAATTATGAGAGTTGTTCGATTGTAAATAAAACAAACAATGTATAAGGCTTAAAAAGCTTTAGTAGCGTGTGAATTTTTCAGGGGCTTGGCTCCTGAAAGAGATGACAAAGAGAAATCTCGACGAGAGTCGAAGCTTTAGTAGCGTGTGAATTTTTCAGGGGCTTGGCTCCTGAAAAAGATGACAATAAAATAAAAAAGGAAAAATAATGATAAGAACAGAACAAGTAATTGCAGAAGCTTTAAAAAAAGTAGATAGCGATAGATATTTACTCTCTATTATGGTATCAAAAAGAGCAGAACAATTAGCAAATGGTGCACAACCTTTGGTTAAAGCAAGTACTGATAAAGAAAAATTTACTGATATTGCTTTGAAAGAGATTGCTGAAGGACAAATTATTTTGGATTCAATAATTGATTTAAAATGACACTAGAAGAATTATCATTAGACTTTAAAGCTTCAAAAGATGTGGAGACTTCTATATCGATTTTGAGGCGTTTTACAGAAATCACACCGTTGATTCAAAAAGCGATTGATTTTTCGATTCAACAGCACCAAGGGCAATATCGAAAAAGTGGTGAAGAGTATGTCAATCATCCCATCTTAACTGCGGCTTTAGTCGCGTATTATGGTGGTGATGAGGCGGTGATTGTAGCGGGTTTGCTACACGATGTGGTGGAAGATACTGATTGCGATATCAAAACCATAGATCAACTCTTTACTAAAGAGATTGGAGGCTTGGTTGAGGGATTGACCAAGATTATGGAAATCAGGGGCAATGAATTAATCCCTTCAAGTTCCAGTGATAAGATTATCGCATCTGCACTCACTTTTAGAAAAATGCTGTTGGCATCTATTAGTGATGTTCGGGTATTGGTGATTAAATTATGTGACCGACTTCACAATATGATGACGCTCCACGGACTACCAGAGGCCAAACAAAAACGCATTAGCGAAGAAACTGTTGTTGTTTATGCTCCTATTGCACATCGTTTGGGTATCGCCTCAATTAAAAACTATCTAGAAGATACTAGTTTTTATTATGTCATGCCACAAGAATACAAGAAGATTGATGATTTTATCAATGAACACAAACAACAGTTTCAACTGAGATTAAATCATTTTGCCTCAAAGATTCGAACCCTCATGATAAAAAATGGATTTAACGAAGATGAATTTACGATTATCAAAAGGGTCAAACATCATTATTCTATCTATTTAAAGATGCAACGAAAAGGAATCTCTTTAGAAGAAGTTCTCGATTTGTTGGCGATTCGTGTGATTGTAAAAAGGACATTAGACTGCTACAAGGTTCTAGGTATTATCCATCAAGAGTTTAATCCTTTGATATCACGATTTAAAGATTATATTGCTATTTCCAAAGAAAATGGCTATCAGACCATTCATACGACAGTCTTTAATGATAAATCTATCATCGAATCACAAATTAGAACCTACGATATGGATAGAACCGCAGAGTTTGGACTTGCCGCCCATTGGAAATATAAAACCGGTGGTTTAAATCCAAGTTTGGATTGGCTCAATGATCTCAAAGCGCAAAATGAACAAATTGACAATATTGAAGAATTTTATGAGATTGCTAAAGATAATCTTTACAGTGAAGATATTGCTGTCTTTTCTCCAAAAGGTGATATTTTTACGCTTCCAAGAGGTGCGACTGTTTTAGATTTTGCGTATGAAGTCCATACAGAAATTGGTTTATTTGCCAGTCATGCTTATGTTAACAAACAAAAGACACCATTACTGAGTGAGCTGAACAACGGTGATATTGTGCGTATCATCACAACCGATGTGCCACAACTAAGATGTAGTTGGATTAACAATGTCAAAACCGGAAAAGCACGTAATGCCATCCGTGTTAATTGCAGTCAAAAAATACGAGAGATTAATCATAAAATAGCGATGAGAATCTTGACTTATATTTTCAATGTTGGTGAAAAAAAGATTAGCGAATGGCTAGAGCGTGAAAATATTGTCAAAAAAGTCTCTAGAATTGCAATTGATTCTGTTTATCTTTTAGAAGTTGTCAACTTGCTGAAGAAACACTCTAAAACTGACAAATTAATTTTTCCTCTGTTAAAAATCGATCGTTATAAAGTTAAAAAACAAAAATTTGAAAATATTGTGGTGTATTCAAATCAAAATATCAATGATGTCTTCTTTGATTATTGTTGTCATCCAAAACGGGGTGATGATATCATAGGATTCAAAAAAGGCAATGATGTTTTTGTGCATCATAAACTCTGTAAAAAAGCCAATCAACAACTTGATGCTGGCGAGACAGCTATCTTCGTCAAATGGACGAAAGAGGCACCAGATAGGTATAAATTGCTTGTTAGTATCGAAAATAAAAAGGGATCTTTAGCAAATTTTTTATTTTATTTGGCTAAAATGCAAATCAACCTAGTGACAATAGAATTAGGTAAGTTAGAAGAGGGACATGCGGATTATTTTGACATGATTGTTGAAATTCCGGATAAGCCTATAAAATCAATACGAGACAATTTAAAATCACGATTTAATATCATAGAATTTGTCTCCGTTTCAGATGCATATAAACATTAGAAGGATAACGATGATAGAATCTGCTTTAATAGAGATAAAACGCGGTGTTAGTGAGATTATAGATGAAGAAAGAGTTGTAACACTGTTAAAAAATTATTTTGAAAAAGGACAGACTTATTATGTCAAAGCAGGGTTTGACCCTACGGCACCGGATTTACACCTTGGACATACCGTTTTGTTACAAAAAATGGCCATGTTCCAAAAATATGGTGCCATCGTGCAATTTATTATTGGCGATTTTACCGGAATGATTGGTGATCCTACAGGCAAAAATGAAACACGAAAAAAGTTAGACAAAGAACAGGTTCTAGCTAATGCTAAAAGTTATGAAGAGCAAGTATTTAAAGTATTAGATCGTAGTAAAACAGAAATTTTATTTAATTCAAGCTGGATTGAAGCCCTAGGCGCGAGTGGTATGCTCGAGTTAACGACGACTTTTAATGTCGCTAGAATGCTGGAGCGTGAAGATTTTGATAAAAGATACAAATCCGGTGCACCAATATCAATCAGCGAATTTTTGTATCCTTTATTGCAGGGATACGATAGTGTGGCTAAAAAATCAGATATCGAGATGGGCGGGACGGATCAAAAGTTCAACCTATTGATGGGAAGACATTTGCAACGCGCTTATAATATTGGAAAAGAACAAGCCGTTATCATGATGCCACTCCTTGAAGGCTTAGATGGCGTCAATAAGATGAGCAAATCATTGGGGAATTACATCGGCGTAACAGATGAGCCTAATGAAATGTTTGGCAAAATGCTCAGCATTAGTGATGATTTGATGTGGCGTTATTATGAGTTACTTAGTGCGCTCTCTATTGATAAGATTGATGCATTGAAACAAAAAGTTAAAGATGGAATCATCCATCCAAAACGCGTCAAAGAAAACCTAGCCCATGAGATAGTAGCACGCTATCACAGTGAAGAAGCGGCGGTGCAAGCAAAAGAAGAGTTTGATAAGGTACATTCAAAAAATCAACTTCCAAGCGACATGGAGACTTATGAGTGTCACGCTCCTATTTGGATTGCCCAAGCTTTGGTTGATTGTGGATTAGAGCCTTCAACCTCTCAAGCACGAAGAGATATCAAACAAAATGCACTAAGTGTGAATCAAGTCAAAGTCAATGATGTTCAAATGCAATTAGAACAAGGTGAGTATATACTCCAAGTAGGGAAGAGAAAATTTGTAAAACTAAAGGCAACATGATGGCATTAAAAGCTCTTAAGATTGGTAAATATACTATAGAATATCCTATTATTCAAGGAGGTATGGGCCTTGGTATTAGTTGGGACAAACTTGCCGGGAATGTAAGTCTTGAAGGAGGCTTAGGCGTCATAAGCTCTGTAGGAACAGGATATTACAAAGACAAACGATACATCAAAAAAGAGATCAGTGAGCGACCTTTTGAGGCAGAAAATTTTTATTCTAGAGAGAGTTTTAAAGCAATTATTAACAATACTCGAAAAATTGCCAATGGCAAACCCATAGCTGCAAATATCTTGTATGCTATCAATGATTATGGTAGGGTTGCTCGAGATGCTTGTGAATTGGGTGTGGATATCATCATCACAGGGGCGGGTCTTCCTACGAATATGCCCGAATTTACAGAAGGGTATCCCGATGTGGCTTTAGTGCCGATAGTCTCTTCTGCTAAGGCGCTTAAAATCATTTGCAAAAGATGGAAACAACGCTATGATAGGCTCCCTGATGCTGTAGTCGTTGAAGGACCAAAAAGTGGCGGGCATCAAGGATTTACCTATGAGCAATGCTTTAAAGAAGAGTATCAGCTTGAAAATTTGATAAAACCGGTCAAAGAAGAGATAAAAAAATGGGGAGATTTTCCACTCATTGCTGCTGGTGGTGTTTGGGATCATGATGATATCTTGAAGATGATTGAATTGGGAGCTGATGGTGTTCAAATGGGAACACGATTTATTGGAACCCATGAATGTGATGCGAGTGATAATTTTAAAAAAGTAATTTTAGATTCTAAAGAAGAGGATATTCAATTGTTGAAATCCCCTGTGGGATATCCCGCACGTGGAGTGCGCACCAATCTGATTGAGATGGTGGATAAAAGAGAAGGTCCGAAAATCAAATGTATCAGTAATTGTGTGAGCCCATGTCACAGGGGACAAGAAGCCAAAGCAGTGGGATATTGTATCGCAGATCGATTGTCTGATGCTTATTTGGGCAAAACCGAAACAGGCTTGTTCTTCACGGGAGCAAACGGTTATAAGCTCCGTGAAATTATAAGTGTTAAAGAACTTATTAACAAGTTGGTGCATGGCGAAAATAGTTAGAACCTTAACACTTTTAATCTCTATTTCAGTGATGCTTTTTGCAAGCTCACCGTATCTCAAACAGGTCTATTCTTATGACAAAAAGATAGAACAGGCCGATAAGAATGAGATGTTTCGAATATTTCATTCTTTGCAAAATATTTATATCAAATCAATTATTAACAATGACACGACACTAAAAAGAGAAACCTTAAAACGACTCATCAAGAGTTCGAAAATATTGAAATTAAGTCCGAAAAATTATGAGAATGAATTGCGTACGCTTACCTCTCATGATACAATAAAACCGAAAATACATCCCAAAAGCAAACCCTCTGGGGGACGCAAAAAACAGATACCTGCAAATGATAACTTCCCTCTATTGCAACGCGTTGTAATCGGAGATCATGATGTGACACTCTATTTTAATAAAAATATTGCAAAAAAGGCTATCAATACCTTTGCGATTAACGGCAAGCATGAATACAAAAAAGTTTTTGATTTTCATGCCAGATTATCAACCTTAGGCAAACTCAAAACGCCTCGAGGACTGAAAGAGATACGCATTGCATGGTACAATAAAAATACCGTGCGGATGGTGCTTGTGAGTACTAAAGTCATACGTTATCGTTTCAGTATTCATGCGTCAAAAATACATATCTATTATACACCACCGCTCTCAAGCCATAAAAAAATCACCAAGAAGAGTAGCAAAAAACCGACACCAAAAGTCACTAAAAAAGCAGTGAAAAAGACAAATTTTCTCACTTTTAACCCAAGAAATAAAATTATCGTACTTGACCCCGGACATGGCGGAAAAGATTCAGGTGCCATTGGTTATAAAAGGCGCTATGAAAAAAATGCGGTATTAAGTATCGCGTTAAAAACCTATAAAGAACTCAAAAAAAGAGGCTATCGTGTCTATATGACCCGTCGTGGTGATTATTTTGTGAAATTACGAAATCGTACACGCTTCGCAAATCAAAAGCGAGCGGATCTCTTTATCTCAATCCATGCCAATGCTGCGCCTAAAAAGAGTCAATATTATAGTGCAAAAGGGCTTGAGACCTTTTTTCTCTCACCGGCTAGGAGTGCGAGAAGCAAACGTGTTGCTGCGCTTGAAAACCGCGTAGATTTAGAAGATATGGATTATTATTCAAAAAACACTTTTTTAAATCTTATTAACCGAGAAAAGATTGTCCAAGCTAATAAAATGGCCTTAGATGTGCAACAGGGCATTTTACAAAATGTTAGAAAAAAATACCATATCGTAGATGGGGGCGTCAGAAAAGCACCCTTTTGGGTTTTAGTTGGTGCACAAATGCCGGCCATTTTGATTGAGACGGGTTATATCACCAATCCTACAGAAGGGACAAGACTCTTTAGTTTTTACTACCAAAACTTGATTGCAAAGGGCATTGCTGATGGTGTGGATAACTATTTTCTAAAAAATTAAATCGTTTTAAGATGTCGAAAAGTAATGTTGAGTTTTTTCATCTCATTTTGAAAAAATTGGCACCAGGTATGGAGGTAGTCTTGCTCTTTTGAAGCGAGATAGATTTCGACACTTTTTTTGTTATTTTCGATTTTTGGTAGTGATGAAAGTTCAATATCATGAGGAAGTGCTTCCATAATATCAATAAGGTCATTTTCTGAGGCTTCGACAAAAAAGCTACAGGCATAGTGTTGCTGTTGCGGCTTAAATTTCGTTGTAAGGATATTAGAAAACATTGGCCAAGCCATCGATGGAAAGCCCGGCGCAAAGAAAAATCGCTCTTCTAGTGAAAATCCAGGAACTTTGTTGACGACATTGTCCAAAAGTGATGCGCCTAGTGGTAAATTTGCCATTTTGACACGATGAGGATAGGCCTCGTCTTGAAAGGTTTCAAGAATGAGTCGAAGCGCTTCTGGATGGGTTTGTGATTGATTATTGGTAAATACTTTGGCGGCTATTTCTCGTGTGTAATCATCAGGAGTTGAGCCGATACCTCCAAAGCAAAACATGATAGAGTGAGGGTCATTTTTGATCATTTCAAAAACACGCTCCATCAAGATGACATCATCCACAATCATGAAGTTTGCAAAATGTTTGAAACCTCGATCTCTCAGTGCTTTGTTGATAAAATTAAAATGCTTATCTTCTCGTCTGCCATTCATCAATTCGGTGCCAATAACAACACTATAAAAATTATAAGTTTGCATGTATCGTATCTTCCATATTTTTGACAACAGTATCGATGTCATATTCTCCATTGATTTTAGTCAGTAGATTTTCTTTTTGATAAAATGTTTCGATAGCGGCGAGGGGTTCTTGATAGACTTTGATTCGATTTTCAAAGATAGCCTCATCATCATCAACACCTCGAGATCGTGCGAGTACTCTGGCTTTTGCCACATCATAAGAGACACTCACTTCGATGACATGATGTAATGCGATATCATTTTGTGTTAGAAGTCGCTCATGTAAGGTCTCAAGTTGCTCAATGGAGCGTGGATAACCGTCGATGAGAATAATCTCTTGTGAAGCTTCTTTGGCTGCTTTGAGAATCGTTTGTACGGCTATTTTAGCTGAGACGATATTGCCTTTGTTGATGATATTGGCAATCTCTTTTCCCAATTCACTCCCGGTTTGAATCTCTTCTCGAAGAAGCTCACCGGTTGAAAAATGAGCTACCTTATCGGGATGATTTTTTGCAATAATTTCTGCATCGGTCGTCTTGCCACTTCCCGGAGCGCCGATGATTAAAAATATTTTTTTCATAGTACTTTATTAGCAGGTGTTTCTCGAAGTCTGATGCCAAGTTCTCGTAGTTGTGTATTATCTACCGCACTTGGGGCTTGGGTTAGGAGACATTGTGCTTTTTGAGTTTTAGGAAATGCAATGACATCTCGGATGCTGCTTGAATTTGTCAAGAGCATGATAAGTCGATCCAAACCGATGGCCAATCCACCATGTGGTGGCGCACCAAATTTAAGTGCATCGAGTAAAAATTCAAATTTTTCATTGGCTTCTTCATCACTGATACCCAAGAGTTTAAAGACTTTTTCTTGAATCTCTTTTTTATGAATCCTGATACTTCCACCGCCAAGTTCTACACCATTGAGCACGATGTCATAAGCGATTGATTCCATCTCTTCAACAGGAGCATCAAGATTTTTTGGCATGGTAAATGGGTGATGCAGTGCTTTGACTTCTTCTCCTTCGACCTCAAACATATCAAAGTCAACAACCCAGACAAATTCAAATCGATCTTTTGGAATAATCTCCATCAATTCAGCCAAGTAGATTCTAAATCGTCCCATATAATCAAGTACAATTTTTTTATCTCCCGCACCAAAGAAGATGACATCGCCGACTTTTAAGTCACTGATGGCAATAATTTCATTGAGGTCTTCTTCTGTGAAAAATTTCGTCAATGGACCTTTGAGTCCATCTTCTTTCATTTGAAAGTATCCCAGACCGGAGGCACCAAATTTTCTGACATAATCTTCAAAACCCTTCATTTGTCTTTTTGAAAAGATATTGTCGCCATTTGGCACTTTGAGTGCTTTGATTCGGTTGTTTTTCTTATCTTTCGCAATGGAGCTAAAGATTTCATTGCTAGAGCGTGCAAAGATATCAATGACGTCAATCATCGATAAATCGTAGCGAAGGTCTGGTTTGTCACTACCATATTTTTCCATCGCATCTTTATATCGCAATCTATTAAAAGGAATTTGGATATCATGACCACACGCTTTGAAGATTTCTTGGAGTAGGGATTCGGTGACTCTGATAATATCTTCTTGTGTACAAAAGCTCATCTCTAAGTCGATTTGTGTAAATTCAGGTTGCCTGTCTGCTCTTAAATCTTCATCTCTAAAGCATTTAGCAATTTGAAAATATCGATCAAATCCAGAACACATTAAAAGTTGTTTAAAGAGTTGTGGGGATTGAGGCAATGCGAAAAATTCACCATTGTGAACACGACTAGGGACCAAATAATCTCGCGCACCTTCTGGTGTGGATTTGGTTAAAATAGGCGTTTCTACTTCTAAAAATCCTTCTTGATCGAGTAGGTTTCTTGCCGCAATCGTTGCTTTACTTCGGAGCTTGAAAATATCATAGGATTTTTTATTTCTTAAATCTAAATATCGGTATTTTAATCTCACATCTTCACCGACATTATTATCGCCGATGACAAAAGGTACGGGCTCGCTAATATTTTCAATAATCAAATCTTCTACGACAATCTCTATCTTACCCGTTTTGAGATTGGGATTTTCAAGGCCTTCACCTCTAGCTCTGACTTTTCCTTTGGCTTTGAGCACGTACTCGTCTCTGACTTTATTGGCTGTTTCATGTGCTGTAGTACTATCGGTTGGATCACAGACTAATTGTACTAATCCGCTTTTATCTCTCAAATCTATAAATATGACGCCACCATGGTCTCTGCTGTTATTGCTCCATCCGCATACTTCTACGATCTCGCCTATATTTTTCTCATCTAATTCTGTGCAATAATGACTTCTCAAATTTTATTCCTTCTTATCCATTTTTAAGCCAATTATTTTACCAAAAAATAACTTCACTTCACTTTATATTAATTAATTTATCGCTAAAATAGAGATTATCTCATAGTTATAGGATTGTATATATGATAACAACGTCAGCGGTTTCTAGGGTTTTTGGTAGATTTGCATCGACGAAATTCCCTCCATTTTTTCAAAAAATTATTAACTTGTGTTATGTAAAAATGATGAAAGTGGATTTGAGTGAATTTTATGATAGCTCGAAATATGAAAGTTTAAATGCACTGTTTACGAGAGCATTTATAAAGACGCGGGAATTTAATCATGATGCTGATAATTTTATCTCTCCAAGCGACAGTATGATTAGCGAATATGGTAGGGTAGATCAATATACTGCATTGCAAATTAAGGGATTTAAATATAATGTTCATGAATTGCTGAGTAAAAAAATCGATACCCGATCTCAAAAAAGAATCAATGGCGGAGATTTTGTCAACCTCTATCTCTCACCGAGTGATTATCATAGATACCATACTCCTATTGATATGAAAATCCAAAAAGCTGTCCATATCCCCGGTAAATTATATCCTGTCAATCTCAAATGGTTGCACAAAGTGCCCCAACTTTTTGTCGAAAATGAACGGGTGATACTTGAGTGTAAAACGATGGAAGACAAGATTTTTTATATGGTATTCGTTGGTGCCCTTAATGTGGGGAAAATCAGCTTTATATTTGATGAAAATATCCAGACCAATATTGATGCCCAAGAGGTCAGTGTCTATAAATATCGTGATCTTTTTCTCGCAAAAGGAACAGAATTGGGACGCTTTGAGATGGGATCTACTATCGTCATGTTTTTTGAAAAAGATTTAGTTACACTCGCATGTGATAGCAAAAAACATATCAAATTTGGTGAAGTTTTAGCCTCTATTGAAGATCATAAACAAGCGTCACTTTAAATTGCTTTGGAAAATCAAAAAGTCCTGCTTCTACGTGAATCGGGGCACTATCTTCGATAGCCTTGCATGCTGAATTTCGAAAAACTTTTTGACCTGAAAGTACATGAATATTCGTGATGCTACCATCTTCATTTAACATAAATTCAACAGCAACACTTCCTTCTATTCCCATCTTGATGGCACGATTTGGATAAAATTTATTGTGATTGATGCGCTCTCGTAGTTTGATAATGAAACGCAAACGTTTTTGCTCCTTGATGCTATCTTCTTGCTGGTCTTGTTTGATTATCTTGTTGGTGGTTTTCGTCACGATTGGTTTTGAAATGTGCTCTTGTACAACTTCCTGAGGTTTTTTAACCACGGGTTCTTTAATAGGGTGTACAATCGCTGGTGTTGGCTCCGGCTTTGGCTTAGGAATGGGCTTTGGTGCTAACTTGGGTTTGGGTTTAATAATGGGCTTCGGCTTAGGTTTAGGTTTCGGCTTTGGTTTAGGTTTAGGTTTAGGTTTAGGTTTAGGCTTTGGCTTTGGCTTAGGTTGTACCACAGGCTTTGGAATAGGTTTTGGTTTTAGCTTCGGTTTAGGAGCCGGTTTTGCTTCGATAATCTTAAATTTCGTGATGCACTCTTTCGACTCTTTTTTTAAAACGATGGGCTCAGAAAAATAAAAAAATAGAGCAAAAATGAGGAAGAGATATAACACACTTGTAAGCGCAAATGAAATCAAGTATCTATTCATGTTTGGTGATGATGCCTAAGTTTTCGTAGCCTTTTTGTTTCAAAATATCCAAAACGAAGATAAAATTGTCAAATTTGGTCGATTTATCGCAATTGAGATGGATGGGTGTCTTTATGGGATAGCGCGAGAGTAGGGCCTCAAAATCAGCTTTATTGGCTTTTTGTGTATTTAGAAAAATATCTCCATGCTCTTTGATAGTAATGACCAAAATCTTCGGTTTTTTATCTTGGATGGCACTCTTGCTTTGGCTAAGATCTACAGGGATGACTCCATTGGCCATAAAAGTTGCGGTGGTGAGTACAATCACAAGCAAAACCAAAATAATATCGATAAAAGGCACGACATTAATGGAGTCAAATTTCTGTATTTTCATTTATTTTGTATATCCCATTGTGTCAAAAGGACTTCGATTTTTCTTGTGAGATGGTTGTAAAATATCACCGATGGGATGGCAACCGCTAATCCCATAGCGGTTGCTTTTAGGGCTAATGCCAAAGAGGTCATGATGGTTTTGATATCCATATTCCCACTTTGACCCATCGCATAAAAGGTGATGATGATACCAAAAACAGTACCAAGAAGCCCGACATAAGGGGCATTTGAACCAAAAGTAGAGAGAATGGTGATGTTATTCGTCAAATCAATCTCTAATGCCTCTTTTTGTTGATAGTGTTCAATCTTAATCTGCCTAAAAAATAGCAAACGCTCGATATAAAACCAAACCGCCAAAAAGCTCATCAACCCCAATATGCCTAAAATCCCATAATCAACAAGATTTTTTAGAAGTTCAATATCCATTATATCTTCTAAAATTTATATTTTAGATTCATATAATAATATCGACCTGGCTCATTTAATAGCATCACATTACTAGCGGTTCCCGATACTAAAGTCAAATCGCTATAGGTGTTGGAAATCGCATATGCTTTGTCAAAGATATTGTTAATTCCCACTGTAATATTGAATCGTTTATAGAAATCTTTGCTCGCTTTTAGATTGACAATACTCCAACTATCGATCTCTTGTTCGCCATTGTCCGCATCATAATCAGACCATTTGCCAGAAGCGACGATTTCGGCTTTGAAAGAGAGTGTTGGATCATAATCATAGTTGATACCAATATTGGCTTTGATTGGTGGAATTGATGGTAGATTGGTGTTGGTTTGATTTGCCAATGGTTCATCTTTTTCACCTCTTTGATAGGCGACTCCAAAATCAAAGTAGATCGAATCGGTTGCAAAATAGGTACCACTTAATTCTGCTCCATAAAGTGTAGCATCAACATTTTGATATTGGTTGTCTGATTTGTTGAAAATAATAAAATCTTTCAAGATACTATAAAAGAGTTTGACTTTGACGGCGGCATTATCTTGATGAACTTCAAATCCAAGATCGGCTTCATAGTTTTTGGTTTCATTTAAATTTGGATTTCCAATCAATGCATTGCTTTTGTCACGGTCGTGTGACTCTTTGCCATCAGGGACTCGGATGGATTTTCCGATGCCTGCAAAATATTTAAGTGCATCACTTTGGTTATAATAGGCCAAGATATATCCACTAAGATCATCATAGGTTTTGCTTGGATCACTATTGCCGGCTTCTATTTTTGTATGATCGTATCTCAAACCACCTTCTAGATCATATTTACCGTAACTTTTCTTTCCTTTAGTAAAGAGCGCAACATTGGTTGTATCAACATCCGGGATACTTTTAAATGATGGAATCGGTGTGGCGGAGGTGTAATTTTTCCAATACCTTCCATCCCAATTTCGCTTGCTCGCATCAATACCATAAGAGATTTTGGCATCATCGATATGAAAGTCATTGCTGATTTTTCCTCCATAGATGGTGGAGCTCATGACATTAGCCATGGTTCCCATCGCAGTATCACTTGCTTTTCTATACTGCGTGGTCATTGGATGGTCAACTGTGGAGTAATAATACTCAAAATTCAATCGATCAGAGTATTGGTTGAGATTTTTAATGATATATTTGACATTGTACAAATCTGAATCATCTGAGATGGCATCCATCGGAGTAGAAGGATAGAGGATATTATCACTTCTATTACCGGTATAGCCAAGTTGTAACTCTTGATTCTCCGTGACATCAATATACAATTTACCCATAAATGATGTCTTTTTGTATGCGTCTCTGTCAAACTCACTTGGTTTGTATTGTTTTGGAGCATCTGATGTTCCATCGGTGGCAAGTTTGAGTTGTTCTGCTAAGGTATTGCCATTGCCATCTTTATATTGCCCTCCTTGCTCTGTTGAGGCACCTATTAAGACGCGCACTTTATCAGTCCCCCCACTCACAGAGGCAGACGCCTTCTTATAGCCCCAACTACCGACGTTGAGATTGACATCCCCATGAGTTTCTTTGGTTGGTTTACTTGTTGTTACTTTTACCACACCACTGAGTGTTCCAAAGTTTGTGACATCATAAGGCCCTTCAATCACTTCTACTTTTTCGATGTTATTGGTCAAGACATGTGATGTTGGAGGATCCATTCTATTAGGGCAGGCTCCATAAATCTTACCATCATCAATGAGAACATTAATATCATCTTTTCTCTGACCTCTTAGAATGATGTCATTAGCAATACCACTACGTCTTTGCAGTGAAATACTCGGTACCACTCGTGAGAGTGATTCTGCCAAATCCGCACTTTTTACCTCTTCTTGATTGACATGTTCTACGACTTTACTCGTTTTGAAATCTGTCACTTCAATCTTGCCCAAATCTGTTGCATACGCATTGATGCATAATGCACACATGACTGAGATACATACCTTCTTATTCATACCCACGCTCCTTATTATCGTTTTAGTGTTTGCAATAGTACAAAAATTGTGTTAAATTTGTGTCAAATGATTTCGATTTCCACCAAAATTATCATGACAAATTTACTCATATTTTTCTACTACTATTGTGACATCAAGTTTTGATTTGGCCCACAAATTTTAAACTTCATGTCAATGCAATCAGTATTATTATGCTAAAAACAGCAAAATTCTATTATATGAGTGTTAAAAATGTATTAAATATTTTAGAATGATAAAAAAGCGACCGTAAAGAGTCTTTTTATAATTATAATCATGAAATTTTATTAAAATTCTTGTCTAAAAGTAATGTGATAAGAGGGACGTGGGTCATGTTTTGAGTAATGAGGTAACATGACCGAGGTGTTTATTCTGGAGTATTGATCATCCAAATTGAAAAGATATCAAGATAATTCCAAAATGATTGTTTTAAACTATCTTCTAAATCAACATCTTTGAGAACTATCATGTAAGATTCAAGCCAGATTTTTCTCGCAGTGGGTGTGATTTTGAAAGGGGCATGACGTTGCCCCATCTTAGGCGCTCCTCGTGATTCATTAAAATATTTTGGACCGCCACAAATTTGAATGAAAAAATCTGCAGCATGTTTTTTAGCCATCTCAAGCCCCTTATCCGTAGTAGGGAAAAGGTGTTTGATGCTACTGATTTTTAGAATTTCATAGTGTTCTGAAACCAGTTGGCGCATACCGTCTTCTCCCAGCGTTTGCAACACTTTCGGATTTGGGATTTGTACCGGAGGTCTGGCCCCCGGAAGTGCTTGAGTGATGGTATATTGCATTTTTTTCCTTTATTAAAAAAGATCAGTGATGTCTTTAGTCAGCGTCTCTTCTTTTTGCATTCCTAGATATGTTTTGATGGCATTTCCATTTTTATCAAAAAGAATAGAGTAGGGGATTTGACCCTTCCATCCGGTTCTTTGTGATATGAAATTTGCAAAATCAAATACTTGATCGGTGGCAGGAAGTACGGTATAGTTTATTTTATGTGAGCTTACAAAATCTTGCAACTCTGTATCTGACATCTTTTGTTGGACGTGCATGGCGACGATTTGAAAATTTTTGCCGTACTCTTTTTGGAGTTTGACCAACTCAGGAATCTCTGCGATACAAGGAGGACAATATCTACCAAAGAACGCAAGCAAGACAACTTTGCCTTTAAATTCTGGAAAATTGACACCACTCCCTTTTGTCTCTAATGAAACCATATTTCCTTTTGCATCTTTGATATTATACGTCTTGATAATATCTTCAGCTTGTAAACTGATACCCAAACACATAATCATCACAATGATTAACAATTTTTTCATCTTTATCCTTTAATTTTTTTCATATCATATAGTGAGAAGATAAATATTTGATAAATACTATACATTAAATCTAAAATGCATGACATCACCGTCTTGTACGACGTAGTCTTTACCTTCTAATCGCATCTTTCCAGCTTCTTTCGCACCATTTTCACCATGACAGGCGATAAAATCTTCATAGCTGATAACTTCAGCACGAATAAAGCCTTTTTCGAAATCATTGTGAATGACTGATGCGGCCTTTGGCGCTTTCCATCCTTTGTTGATGGTCCATGCTCGGACTTCTTTGACACCGGCTGTAAAATAGCTAATCAAATTCAGCTTTGCAAAAGCAGTATGGATAATTTTATTGAGTCCCGATTCTTCGACGCCAAGATCTGCTAGGAACTCTGCTGCTTCCTCTTCTTCAAGCGTGACTAATTCTTCTTCGATTTTGGCACAGAGTGTGATGACTTCAGCACCAACTTCTTGGGCATGTTGTTTTACAATTTTTACTAATTCATTGTCTTCAAGGAGCGAATCTTCATCA
Organism: Sulfurospirillum sp. 1612; assembly: GCF_036556685.1. NCBI lineage: Bacteria > Pseudomonadati > Campylobacterota > Epsilonproteobacteria > Campylobacterales > Sulfurospirillaceae > Sulfurospirillum > Sulfurospirillum sp. 1612. The sequence continues at coordinate 1,454,733 of NZ_CP140614.1, read as the reverse complement.
ACATTAGCACCATAAATGATGGCTTTGCCCGATAAGAATCTAAGCTCTTTGTTTAATTCTATAAACAGGTCATCTTCTTTTTTTGCAAAATTACTAACCGGTTGTAGTTCATCTAAATGTGCTTTGAGTTCTAGGGCAATTTCAAGTGTCGCTTTGGCTGCTTTGTCAAATTTGGCTTGACGATTGAGTTTATCAATCTTTTTGTCAAGTTGTTCCACATCTGCCAAAATCAGTTCGGTTTCTATAATTTCAATATCTCGCAGTGGATTGACATCTCCCTCTACGTGGACGACATTTTCATCAACAAAACAGCGGACCATATGAAGAATCACTTCGACTTCTCTGATGTTGGAGAGAAATTTATTTCCTAATCCTTCTCCCTTGCTCGCCCCCTTGACAAGTCCTGCAATATCAACAAAATCTACCGTAGAATATTGCAATCTTTCGGGATTGACGATTTTCGCAAGTTCAGAGAGTCTAGGATCAGGTACAGGTACCACTGCTTTATTGGGCTCAATAGTACAAAAAGGGTAATTTTCGCTTTGAGCATTTTGTGCCTTTGTGAGGGCATTAAACGTTGTTGATTTACCGATATTTGGAAGTCCTACAATTCCGACACCTAAACCCATTATGCATCTTCCTTTGCTGCTTTAATCATCCAATATGTACACATTCTCACACCTGCACCACTGGCACCACATTGGTTATAACCCCAATCTTTTTCGATGTAAGCCGGTCCTGCAATGTCAAGATGAAGCCATTTGTCTTTAAATTCATCTTTGATGAAGTGATCTAAAAATAATCCAGCCGTGATGGCACCACCGTAACGTGAACTGGAGATATTGGAGAGATCGGCGACATTACTTTTTAAAAGTTTTTTGAGATAGTTGTTAAAAGGAAGCGTTGCAGCCAGTTCACCACTTTGCTCCGCGGCGCATAAAAAACTCTCTTTTAAATCTTTGCTGTGTCCCATGACGACACTGGTGTATTCACCCAGTGCAACAACACACGCACCGGTCAAGGTTGCGAGATCAAACATCGCATCAGGATTGAGATCTTGTGCATAATCCAAACAATCTGCCAAAACCAATCTTCCCTCTGCATCGGTGTTTCTCACTTCAATACTCTTGCCATTTCGTGCGATTAAAACATCATCAGGTTTATAAGCATTTCCCCCAATCATATTCTCAGCCGCGCCAATGACAGCATGAACTTCAAAAGGAAGTTTCAAAAGTGCTGCTGCTTTGATGATATGAAGTGCCGCTGAAGCACCACTTTTATCTGATTTCATGCTGACCATATGCTCGCTTGGTTTGAGACTGAGTCCACCACTATCATATGTCAATCCTTTGCCAATAAAAACAAATCGTTTTTTTGCATTGGCAGGCTTATAGCTGAGATGAATGAGTCTTGGTTTTTCACTGCTGGCTCTCGCTACTGCTAGAAATGCTCCCATTTGCTCTTTTTCCAAAAAGGTTTCATCCCCGATAAAACACTCAATCCCCTCAGTGGAATCGGCAAGATTTTTTGCATACTCAGCCAGTTTGACGGGAGTCATTTCATAAGGTGCCGTATTGACAATCTCTTTGGCTTCATTGGTCGCATTAGCAATGATTTGAGCACGTGCGATGGCGGTATTGGCCTCTTGGATGTCAATCTTTTGGTTGTCATAAGTCTCACTGGCAATCAATACTGTATGGATGTTGTGTGTGGCTTTTTGAGTTTTATATTTGTCAAAAGCATAATCACCTAAAACAAAACCTTCAACCAAAGCACTCACACTTTGTGTATCACCATAGATGCCAAGTTTTAATGTTTCAAATTTGTTGTTTTTGATACATTTATATGCATTGGCAACAGCCAATCTGATGGCATCATGATCTAATGATTCTAGTGTGGCATATACACGTTGAAGTGAAGCTAAATAGACAACTTCGTCACTTTTAGCGTGAAAATCAGTTTGTTCTAATAAAACGCTATCTTGAACCCATTTGTGCGTCATATCTTGATTGAGTACCAAGATAATTTCGCAATCTGCTTTGATGTTTTTAAGTTGATCTTCGATTAATTTAAAATTCATATTTTTACCTCTTGTTTGATTTTTTTCTCAGTTGCTTTGTGAAAATAGTAATAGATACCACCGGCTAAAATCGCCGCAAGTGGCAGTGCTAAGTACCAATGTGCTTTGGCCCAATGGATGACCACTAGTATCTCTTCTCCAAAAAACCACGCGGGTGTTATGGTGACGGTTGCCCAGCACCATGCGCTCAGTAGATTGATAAATGCGAATTTTTTCGCACTATACCTGGTCAATCCTATGGAAATAGGGATAATAGTTCTCATACCATACATATAGCGTTGTGAAAAGATGATGGGCCATCCGTTTTTCTTTAACAAAATATGTGCTAAAGCAAATTTTCTTCTTTGTCCTTTGAACTTTTTGTAGACATATTTTTTATTGTGTCTACCGATAAAAAAGTAGATTTGATCTCCCGTAAATCCTCCCAGACCTGCGACAAATATAGCAATGGCTAGGTTCATATGTCCTGTATGTGACATGATTCCTGCCATGATGAGTCCCATCTCACCTTCTAAAATACTCCAAAAATAGAGTATGATATAGCCATAGTGTTGTAGCAGTTCGATTAAATAGGCTTCCAAGTTTTTTTCCTGTTAAAATTTGAGTATGGATTTGGCTTGTATCATATCTTTATCGCCTCTGCCGGATAGATTTATGATGATAAGTTTGTTGTCTAACTCTTCTTGTTTCATTTTTTTAAGATACGCGATAGCATGAGCACTCTCAAATGCAGGAATAATTCCCTCTTTTTGGCTGAGCCATACAAAAGCATCCAGTGCTTCTTGGTCGGTAATATTTTCATATCGCGCTTTTTTGATATCTTTCAAATACGCATGTTCTGGTCCAATGCCGGGATAATCAAGTCCGGCTGAGATGGAGTAAGCTTCTTGTACTTGTCCATCTTCATCTTGTAGTAAATAACTCATCTGTCCATGAAGCACGCCTGGTTTTCCTTTGGCTAAACTGCATCCGTGTTCTTGGGTGTCTATTCCCATACCACCCGCTTCTATGCCTATGCATGTGACAGAGGCATCCTCTAAAAAGTGGTTAAAAATACCAATAGCATTGCTTCCTCCGCCAATACAAGCGATGACAAAATCAGGAAGTTTTCCCTCTTTTTTGAGAATTTGCGCTTTGGCTTCATATCCAATGATTGATTGAAAATCTCGCACCATCATAGGATAAGGATGCGGGCCGGCAACAGTGCCGATGATATAGAAGGTATCACGTGCATTGGTGACCCAATATCTGATGGCTTCATTCATGGCATCTTTTAGTGTACGACTCCCGCTTTTGACGGAGTGGACACGCGCGCCTAAGAGTTTCATCCTAAAGACATTCAATTCTTGTCTTTGCACATCAAGTTCACCCATAAAGACATCACATTCCAAACCTAAAAGTGCCGCAACGGTAGCTGTGGCAACACCATGCTGTCCTGCTCCTGTTTCTGCGATGACGCGCTTTTTGCCAAGTCGTTTTGCCAGTAAGCCTTGCGCGATGGTATTGTTGACTTTGTGAGCGCCCGTATGATTGAGATCTTCTCGTTTGAGGTAGATGGTTGCGTTTAATTCTTTGGAGAGATTTTCCGCATAAAAAAGTGGCGAGGGTCTGCCTACATATTCACTCAGATAATAATTCACTTCTTTCCAAAAATCTTGATCAAATCGCACTTCTTTGTAAGCAGCATCTAATTCAAGCAAGGCAGGCATCAGCGTTTCAGGGACGTATCTACCACCATAGGAAAATCCATCGTTTTCGAAGTTTCCGAAATGCCCATCGCTATCTGGGTCATATTTTGACGCTTTTGGTATGTACATTAATCAATCTCCAATACCGAATAGACCGGCGTAGTTTTTCTAATCTCAGCATCACCACAAAGTGATTTAAGATTGATGATAAAACAACTCTCAATACAAGTAGCACCCGCTTTATTGATAAGATTGACCGAAGCGTTGGCTGTGCCACCTGTGGCAATCAAATCATCAATCAACAAGACATTGGGTTTGGTTTTGTCACACTCAAATGCATCGATATGAATCTGTACTTCGTCAACTCCATATTCCAAAGAGTATTTTTCACTGATGGTAGTATAGGGAAGTTTTCCTGGTTTTCTTATGGGTACAAATTTGCTATGAAGTCTCGCTGCAAGGGCTGCGCCAAAGATAAAGCCCCGACTCTCAATACCCGCAATATAGTCGATGTCCATACTCTCATATCGATCAACAAGATGGTCCATCAAAAAGCCAAATGCTTTCTCATTCCCCAAAAGGGTGCTGATGTCTTTAAAGCTGATACCGGGTTTTGGAAAATTTTCTACTGTGCGAATTGAATGCAATAAAAAATCTTTTTCTTTTTGGCTGAGTTTTTTCATATTCTAACCTTTATTTAAAAAGTTTTACTTTGATATATAAAAATATCGCGGTGATGAATAATACGGAAGAGTAGGCGATAAGGGTGGACATTAGAGGAGTGCCTCGATTTTACTTTCAAGCTCTTTTATCTTATCTCTTAGTTTATCGCTCTCCATCCGATATTGTGAATTTCTGGCTCTTAGTGATTTTAAATCATTTTTGACTTTGCTCAGTTCATCACTTAAGATATCCATATTTCCTAATGATCGTTGAAGTTGAACTTGGTACTTTCTGATAACAACTTCTGCATCCCCTAAAGTTTCTTTGATAAACACACTACCTTGCTTCTCTTTTTTGAGCAAGGTTTTGTAATAAAAAACCATAATAAGCAAATAGATACATAGGGATGAGAGGATGGTTGTTATAAGCCAAGTTGTCATGCTTAAAGCTCTATCTTTTCAACTCTCGTGGCATGTCGTCCACCTTCAAACGGTGTTTCACACCAGGCTTGAAGTATAGATTCTGCAACACCAAGTCCGACAACGCGTTGGCCAAAGCACAACACATTGGCATCATTATGAGCGCGTGACATGGATGCGGTATAGGCATCATGACACAATGCTGCTCGGATTCCTACATGCTTATTGGCACTCAAACTCATACCAATACCCGTACCACAAATCAAGATACCGTGTGCCCCTTGGGTGTCCGCTAAGACTTCCAAACACAGTTTATGAGCATAATCGGGATAATCTACCCGACTGTCATCCATAGGGCCTAAATCGATGACGTCATGCCCCATATTTTGTAATATTTTGATAATGTCGGGTTTGATTGCAACACCCGCATGATCTGTTGCTATAAAAAATTTCACGTTTTCTCTCTTCTAAATTAATTTTAGAGATTATACCATAAGGATTATTATAAAAAGGTTTTATTAAAATAAAATACTATATCATATGTGAAACAATTTAGAGGAGAAGATTATATGAATCTTATGGTATTTGGTGCACCCGGAGCCGGAAAAGGAACGCAAGCTAAATTTTTAACCGAGCGATACAATATTCCACAAATCTCAACCGGAGACATATTACGAGCGGCCATCGCAGATGAAACCGCCATGGGTATGGAAGCAAAAAAGTATATGGACGCAGGTAAATTAGTCCCAGACTCGACAATAATAGGAATCATCCAAGATCGATTAGCACAAGATGATTGTGCCAACGGTTTTGTACTTGATGGTTTTCCACGAACTTTAAAGCAAGCACAAGCCTTGCAAAAATTATTAGATGACAGTGGCAAAAAATTAGATAAAGTACTCTCTTTTGATGTTCCTGATAGTCAAATTATCGAGCGAATCGCAGGCAGAAGAGTGTGTCCAAAATGTGGTGCTTCTTTTCACGTTCAATTCAATCCGCCAAAGAAGGAAGATGTTTGTGATTATTGTGGGGATGCTTTGATTATTAGAAAAGATGACAATGTTGATACGGTCAAAAATAGACTCGAAGCCTATCATGCGCAAACTGCACCGTTGATTGATTTTTATAAAGATTTAGGAATCTTTGCTCCGATTGATGGCGCGCAAGAGTTGCATCTTGTGACCAAAGATATGTTTGAAGCGCTAGTGTAAGAGATTACACTAGCTTCATAAGATAATTGATAATATACCCAATCGGGGCAAAAAAGTAATTTGAAAGCGGTGTGGCGATAAATAGAAGCAAGATAATGATGCCATATCGTTGAATCGAATCAAAAAATCTCATAATACCATACCACCCTTTTGATGCCGCCAAATATGCGAGCGCATGTGAGCCATCAAGAGGTGGAATCGGGTAGAGATTAAAGACTCCTAACACCACATTATAAATCATCGTTTGAATCATCAAATACGCGAAAAAGATACCAAATATAGTTTCTGGTGTGCTCAATTGACTCAAAATCACCGTTGCCGCAATTGCCAATGTAAAGTTATAAGCAATACCCGCCAATGAGACGAAAATCGCCGCTTTGTAACCGCCATTATTCATGACCTCTCGCATATTGATAGGAACCGGTTTGGCCCAACCAAATAAAAAGGGTGCATGGGAGACAAACAGCAGTGCTGGTAAGATGATGGTACCGACTAAATCGACATGCTTGATGGGATTGATACTCAGACGTCCCGCATTTTTGGCGGTATTATCCCCATAGCGATACGCCACATATCCATGCATAATCTCATGACCGATGATGGCGATCATGAGGGCTAATATTTTAGTGATAATATTGATATATTCTTCATTTGTCATTTAAAAAACTCTTATCAAGTTGCATACTATTGATAAATCTACCAATGCGATTCCAACGTATTTTATAATCTTTGTCCCAAGAAAAGTAGATAAACCAAGGTTTTCCTACCACAAGAGAATAAGGGACACTACCCCAAAATCTACTATCATTTGAATGGTCACGATTATCACCCATCATGAAGTATTCATTTTTGGGTACTTTTTTGTAAAAGGCATTATAAAGAAGTCCATCTTTTTTAGGAAGCTCAGGGATGAGAGCTGGCTGCATGGCCAGTTGATTCACGCCCATATAGAGACCCATTTGTTGAAAGATATTGACCGTAGGGTCATAATGAATACCCGGATATTTCTTGAGATAGGGGTTTTTTACCCAGATTTTTCCGCCTAAGGATACGATTTGATTCGGGTAGTTTTTTTGCATGTATGCATCGCCTTCATGAAATCTGAGATAGAGCGTTTTATTGGCATAGAGTATCTCATCGCCACCTAAGGCAACACAACGTTTGACATAATGTACTTTGACATTTTTAGGATATCTAAAGACGACAATATCACCACGTCGTGGACCCTCTGCATCGATTAAGTGACCATTGCCTCTAAAATCTGGCAATACGGGAACCTCAATCCAAGGAATATGTGGCACCGGCACACCATAAGAGAATTTTTTGACAAAAAGATGATCCCCTATGAGGAGGGTGTTTTTCATACTACCACTTGGGATTACAAAAGCTTGTGCTACAAAAAATATGACAAGTAATACGATAATAACCGTACCCGTCCAACTGTTTGAAAATTTATAAAGTTTTTTTAATTTGCTCATTGTGTGATTCCTCTGCTTTGACGTATATTCACAGAAGCTGTTGTCTTATGTTGTATCTCATGATTCAATAGATGATCCTTTTCTTTTTTTCGCAGCTTTGAGGGTATTGCGTAGTAGCATCGCAATGGTCATCGGACCCACGCCACCAGGTACGGGTGTAATATAAGAGCATTTTGGTGCGGTAGCATCATAATCAACATCACCGACTAATTTACCATTTTCAAGTCGGTTAATACCAATATCAATCACAATCGCCCCTTCTTTTACCATATCTTCTGTAATGAGTCCGGCTTTGCCGACGCCCACAACCACGATATCAGCTTTGCTTGTATGGTCTTTGAGGTTTTTTGTAAAAATATGGCAGATATCGACCGTCGCACCGGCGTTGAGCATCAGATTCATCATCGGTTTGCCGACGATATTACTCGCCCCGACAATACAGACATCTAAGCCTTGGACATTGATGTGATACTCTTCCAAAAGTCGCATGACCCCCAGTGGTGTACATGGCACGAAACTATCAAGTCCAGCCACCAATCTACCGACATTAAAAGGATGAAACCCATCAACATCTTTATCAGGATTGAGAGATTCCAAAATCTTCTCTGTATCAATCTGTTTTGGGAGTGGCAATTGGACTAATACCCCATCAATATTGTCATTTTCATTGATCATCTTAATGGTTTCAAGAATCTTTTCTTGGGAGATAGAATTGGGCATTTTATGAACGATAGAATAGACTCCTGTCTCTTCACAGGCTTTTTCTTTCATGCCAACATACGTCTTACTCGCAGGATTGTCTCCTACCAAAATAACAGCAAGACCGGGAGTGATATTGCTCTTTTTCAAATCATCGATTTCATCTTTGATTTGGGCTCGTATTTTACTAGATAATGCTTTACCATCTAAAATCTTCATGGACTTTTTACTCTCTTTTAATAAATATTCAGTATCATAACAAATTAGTATTAAATAGTTGATAAAGTGAGTGTTATGAGAATATTTTTTCTGGTTTTTTTATTGTGTGTGTCTGTTTTTGGCGAAGATTTTATCACAAAAATGGAGTATGCCAAGATGCTTTATGTGAACCCAAGAGGCATCGGATGCGATGAATGTCACGGTAAAAAAGGCGAGGGTAAGATTATCGCTCATTATAAAGTCAAAGGCAAACCGCGCGTCTTGAAGGCACCTCCGATCAATGATTTGAAAAAAGAGGTATTTTTTGAGGCACTTCGCAGCACACATAAAGTCATGCCAACCTATTTCTTGACCCAACAAGAAATGGATATTTTATTCTTTTATGTGAGAAGCGAAGCGGCACATTAGAATTCTATTTTAGGGAATTTAGAGCGTGTTGCATTCGCGATAAGATTTGTGTTAATGTTTTTTTATCCGTTCCAAAATTCAGTCTGACAAAATTTTTGTCTCCAAATCCCGAGCCATCACTAAGCCCTACACCGTATTTCAAAAAGAGTTCATAAGGATGGGGCGTATTGAGTTGTGAGCAATCAATCCATGCTAAAAATGTGGCATCATGATGGAGCATTTTTAGATTTTTATTGTGTTCGACAAATGCTTGAATCATTTTGAAGTTTTCTAAAAGATAAGATTTTAAATCTGCCAACCACGTATCGCCATCTTGATAAGCCACACGGGTAGCAGTGATGGCTAGCACATTGATATCTCCGCCAAGTCCTCTGAGTTCTTTTTGAAAACGCACTCTGAGTTCTTTGTCTGGGATAATAACAAAAGAACTTTGAAGTCCTGCGATATTAAAAGTCTTACTAGGTGCCATGAGCGTGATACTTCTCTTTTGGATATCTGAGTTTAGTGACGCAATCGGAATATGTTTTGCCGCAGGATTGATGACGAGGTCTGCGTGAATTTCATCAGAGCAAATTATGAGATCATGAGCAATACATATCGCACTCAAACGCTCTAATTCCTCTCGTGTAAAGACCGTACCCCCTGGATTATAAGGGTTGCACAGTAACATGAGTTTGCATGAGGGCGTAATCGATGATTCAAAGGTATCAAAATCGATGGTCCATCGGTTATCGATATTTTTCAAGGGTACTTGTGTGAGTGTTTTCTTCGCATTATGAGGTGCTTTGACAAAGTGTGGATAGATAGGTGTTGTGGTGATGACCTCTTCATCTGCTGCGAGCATACGACATACGAGGTTCATGCTCACAACCACACCATGAGTCCACACAATCCACTCTTTTTTAATGTCCCAATTGTGTTGTCTTTTTACAAAAGCAATCGTCGCTTCAATCGTAGCATCGTCCATGCCTGTATAACCAAATATTCCATGTTCGACTCTTTCTGTGAGTGCTTGGATAAGTGAAGGAGGGGATTGAAAATCCATATCAGCAACCCAAGCTGGGATGATATCTTGGTCTTTATATTTATTCCATTTTTCGCAATTAGTATCTATTCTATTGATTTGTTGGTCAAAGCCGGTCATTTTTTTATCCTTATTAAAACTGCGTTATTATATAATAAACGCTTTAATATAAAATAAGGATTACAATGAGAGCATTGATTAGCGTCAGCGACAAAGAGGGCATCGCTTCGTTTGCTAAAGAGTTAGAATCTTTAGGTTACGAAATCGTGTCAACAGGTGGGACTTTTAGACTTTTAAAAGAGGCAGGAATTCAAGCGATTGAAATCAGCGAAGTGACAAAATTTCCTGAGATGTTTGATGGTAGGGTAAAAACTCTAAACCCTTACATTCACGGAGGAATTTTGCATCGTAGAGATCTTGAATCTCATGTCCAAATGGCACAAGAACATGATATCAAAGGGATTGATTTGGTGTGTGTCAATCTTTATCCTTTTAAAGAGACGATAACAAAAACCGATGATTTTGATGAGATTATTGAAAATATCGATATTGGCGGTCCAGCGATGGTACGAAGTGCTGCTAAAAACTTCAATGATGTCTTGATTGTGACTGATGTCAATGATTATGATCGTGTGATTGAAGCGATAAAAGAGGGCAAAAATGATGTCGATTTCAGACGTGATTTTATGATCAAAGCGTTTGAACATACCGCAGCATATGATAGTATGATTGCCAACTACATGAACAAAAAATTTCATGATGGTTTTGGGGCACAGCAATTTATCGTGGGCTCAAAAGCATTTGATACAAGATATGGCGAAAATCCACATCAAAAAGGCGCTTTGTATGAGTTTGATTACTTCTTTAGTAATAATTTTAAAACCCTCAAAGGCGAGGCAAGTTTTAATAACTTAACCGATATCAATGGGGCGCTTAAAATCGCAGCCTCTTTTGGGGAAGCACCGGCAGTTTCTATCATCAAACATGCCAATCCTTGTGGTTTTGCAATTGGAGCAAATGTGTTGGATTCTTATACGAAAGCATTACAATGTGACCCGATTTCTGCTTATGGTGGTGTGGTTGCTATCAATGGTACTTTGGATGTCGCATTGGCCAATAAAATCAATGAGATTTTTGTCGAGGTGATTATCGCGGCCAATGTTGATGCGGATGCACTGGAAGTATTTGCTTCTAAAAAACGTATCAAAATCTTCACACAAGAGAGTAAATATCTTGTCCAAAATGAAGATGCGTATGATTTCAAGCATGTTGATGGCGGATTTGTGTATCAAAATAGCGATCGCGTTGCAAACGATGAGGTTGAAAAATCAAAATGCGTGAGCGAACGTACTGCGAGTGCTCATGAGATGCATGATCTTGAGATTGCTTACAAAGTTGCTTCTTTGACAAAATCAAATTGTGTCGTTTATGTCAAAGATGCTGCGATGGTTGGCATCGGTATGGGGATGACTAGTCGTGTGGATGCGGCTAAATGTGCACTGTTAAAAGCCAAAGATTTAGGCCTAGATGTCACCGGTTGCGCGATGGCGAGCGAAGCATTTTTCCCATTTCGAGATAGTATTGATGCCGCAGCACAAGCGGGCGTCAAATCTATCATCGAACCCGGTGGCAGTATCCGTGATGATGAGGTCATCCAAGCGGCTAATGAACACAAAATGGCACTTTATTTTAGTGGTACCCGACACTTTTTACATTAAGATATCAAGAGAAGGCTTCGGCCTTTTCTTCTAATTCTAAAAAACGTTCTATCATGATCTCTAATTGTTGTTCTTTTTTACTGAGTTCTTGACTGACTTCTGCAAAACTAATCGTTTCATAGCATTTTGGGTCTTGTAAACAGGCATTGATGCTTTTAATCTCATCTTCTAAAATTTCGATTTGTTTTGGCAAGGTTTCATAATCTTGCTTCTCTTTATAGCTGAGTTTTGAAGGACGCTGATTCTGTGTTTTGTCCTTTTTGCCACTCTCTTTTTTTTCTTCAGTGCTCCATTGGTCTAAGGAGGCAATCTCTTTTTCGATACTGAGATATTCACTGTATTCTTGAAAACTCTCTTCAATAACGCCATCGCCTTTGAAAATAAAAAGTTTTTTGGCAATTTTATCGACAAAGTAGCGATCATGACTGACAAAAATCACGGCTCCTTGAAAGTTTAGAATATACTCTTCTAAAATATTAATAGTTGGGATATCTAAGTCGTTAGTCGGCTCATCGAGGATGAGACAATCGACCTCTTTAGTAAACAGAAGTGCCAGTGCGATTCGATTCTTTTCCCCACCACTTAAGACGCCGATTTTTTTGTTGAGATGCTCTTTGGGAAAGAGGAAATTTTTCAAATATCCAAAAACATGCAGATTACGACCCTTTACATCGATGCGATCACCTCCATTTGGGCAGAAGGTCTCTAGGATATCTTTAGTATCATCGAGCATCTCTCGTTGTTGGTCAAAGTAGCCGATTTTTAACTCTCCCATCTTTAAAATCCCACTATCAATGGGGATATCTTGGAGCAAAATCTTCAAAAACGTTGATTTGCCTGAGCCATTTTTCCCTACGATGGCGATTCTGTCTTTTTGTAAAATACGCGTTGAAAAATTTTCGATGAGTCTCTTATGTCCAAGCGTTTTGCAAATATCATACATCTCAAAAAGCATTTTTTGTTTATTGACAGAAGCACTTTGATTGAAGTTTTTTTGTTCGCGCTCGAGTTCTAGTTTGATTTTATTGATGGCCGCTGGATTGGTCTTGGCTTTTTCTTTGAGATCAAAAACTCTCTGTTTTCTGCCTTCATTTCGTTTGAGTCTGGCTTTGACACCACGCCTTAGCCATGCTTCTTCTCTTTTAAGGAGTTTGAGTAAATTTTCATGCTCTTGGTTCATGGAGTGTAATAGTAACTCTTTGGCTCGTAGATAATCTTGATACCCTCCGCTAAAAGAGAGAAGCTTGGTGTTATCAATTTCGAGTGTTTTTGTGGCCAGATTGTCAATAAAATAACGATCATGAGAGATAAAAACCAAGGTAAATTGTTCTTTGATAAGCATCTCTTCTAAAAATTCAACCATATAAACATCAAGATGGTTAGTCGGCTCATCTAAGAGTAAAATATCGGGTTTTTTGAGTATCAATCCCGCCAAGGTGACGCGTCGCTGTTCTCCACCGCTGAGAAGATTGATATTGGTGTCTTCATACTCTTTGAGATTGAGTTTTTGCAAAACACGCTCGACTTTATCATCTAAACTCCAAGCATCATGAGCATCCAAAAAGCTCAATAATTCATCCTGTTTTTTTAAAAGTTCCGGATTTTCAAAATCTTGAGATAAGCGTTGCAGGGTTGTTTCATATTCTGCTTTGGCATCAATCAACTCTTTGAGTCCCTGTGCAATTGTCTCTTTGACACTAAGATTCTCTTCAAAAAGAGGGGTTTGGTCTAGCATATCGACTTTAATTTGATTTTGGATAATACGTCGGCCCTCATCAACGTCTAAGGTACCGTTGATGATTTTCATCAGGGTCGACTTGCCACCACCGTTTTTACCGATGATACAAATGCGTTCTCCTTTGTTGATGGAGAGGCTGACTTTGTTCAGTATCTGTTGTGATTCGTATGATTTGCTAACTTCCAAAATATCTAATAATGCCAATGTGATTCCTATATCAAAGTTTTAGAGGTGATATTTTATCTAAAATTCTCTTTTTACAATATTTTTGATAAAATAAAAACATTCAGAACAACAAATAAAGGAGATTACTTTGGGGATAGAACAAGCACGCGCTCATTTACAAGGATGGAACAAAGAGAAAGATATTATAGAATTTGACGTATCAAGTGCCACGGTGGAACTCGCCGCCAAAGCGTTAGGAACTGAAGAATCACGGATAGCAAAATCCCTCTCTTTTATGCTTAATGATCGAGCAATTTTAGTGGTGACCAGTGGTGAAGTGAAGATTGATAACAAAAAATATAAACAAGAATTTGGCACCAAAGCCAAAATGCTTTCATTTGATCAAGTCGGTACATTAATTGGTCATGATGTGGGTGGCGTGTGTCCTTTTGGTGTGAATGAGGATGTAGATATTTATCTTGATGTTTCATTAAAACAGTACGATTTTATTTATCCTGCATGTGGGAGTTCTAATTCTGCGATTAAATTAACACATGATCAATTGTATGAGATTTCTGGAGCGCTGCGCTGGGTGGATGTGTGCAAATTAAAATAAATTAAGACAGAATCAATCTCTTTTTAACACATTTTTGCTACAATTGCGTAAAAAACAAGGTATCTTTGATGTTAATTTGGATTAGTTTGATATATACAGTATATGCGTTGGTGCGATTTTACGCCGCCGTGATGGAGATTGGTTTTGTGCTAAAAGCAAAAAGGGCACAGCCGGTCATTTTAAGTGCTAGTAATTTTATAAAGGCAGGAAATTACAAAATCGCCACTACAAAAATGGAGTTGCTTCAAATTCTTTATGATTTGCTAATTTTCTTTTGGTGGTTTGATTTTGGATTGAATTTTTTAGATCGCGCCATTGTGATTGATAATGAGATTCTACATGCGGTTGTATTTGTGGATCTATTTATCGCGATTAATTATTTCTTAGGTCTGCCTTTTGATTGGTACAAAACCTTTTCTTTGGATAAAAAATTTGGTTTTTCAAATATGGATTTTAAAATGTATTTGATGGACCAACTCAAAGCATCTGTGCTCTTTTTAGTCTTTGGTTCACTGGTTATTGCGCTATTGTCTTGGATCATTTTAGTATTGCCAAATTGGTGGATTTGGGGATTTGGAGTAGTATTTTTAATTCTTCTGTTTATTAATATGGTCTATCCGACATGGATTGCTCCATTGTTCAACAAATTTACGCCATTGCAAGATGAAGATCTCAAAAACGCTATCGAAGCACTGCTGCAAAAAGCCGGTTTGAAAAGTAGTGGCGTTTTTAGTTTGGATGCGAGCAAAAGAGACAATCGATTGAATGCGTATTTTGGAGGGTTGGGTAAGTCAAAGCGCGTCGTGCTTTTTGATACGTTGATTGCCAAACTCGACAAAACAGAACTTTTGGCGGTTTTAGGTCATGAACTGGGACATTTTAAACATAAAGATATTATCAAAAATATTTTCTCTAGTGGCTTGATGTTATTGATTATGTTCGCGATATTTGGAAATCTTCCTAGTGATATCTTTTTGCAATTAGGGGTAAGCAATGGAAGCTACATGACATTGGTCTTTTTCTTGCTTTTTTCTCCGGTGCTTTCGTTTCTCTTTATGCCATTTTTTAGTTTTCTTAGCCGTAAAAATGAGTATGCAGCGGATGCTTATGGAAGTGAGTGTGAAAGCAAAGAAGCACTGGCGTCTGCTTTGATGAAATTGGCAGATGCCAACAAAAGTTTTCCTTATTCTCATCCCCTCACGATTGCATTATATTTTACACATCCACCATTGGTTACGCGACTCAAACATTTGGGTGTTGATGTGAATGAAGATAAGCGTTTTATGGAAGAGCATTGCCACGAATAAAAGAGATGATTGCTGAAGCATCACAAGTATTGCAAGGCATCTGCGAGAATCCTCAAAAAGAGGTACGCACGATGCTCTCGCATGCTTTAGGCAAAGAATTGCTGTGGATTATGGCTCATGATGATGATACAATCGAAACACCTCAAGATTTTTTAGACCATATTGAACAAAGAAAAAAATCTGTACCTTTAGAATATATCTTAAAGCAAGCCTCTTTTTATTCGCGTGAATTTTATGTAGATGAGCGTGTCTTGATACCCCGTCCTGAAACCGAACTCTTAGTGGATCACGTACTCGGTTGGGTAAAGGAGCACCAGAGCCTTACCATCGCTGAAATCGGTACGGGTAGTGGGATTATCTCGATCATGCTAGCACATTTTTTACCACAAGCACGTTTGATTGCCGTGGATCTTTCAAAAGAGGCTCTTGAAGTGGCGCAAATCAATGCCATAAAACATGGTGTGAGTCAGAACATTACCTTCGTGCATGGTCATTTACTTGATGATGTGAATGTGCCCATTGATGTGCTTGTTTCAAATCCTCCTTATATCAAAAAAGATGCTATTTTAGACAAAAATCTCTCTTATGAACCCTCTCTTGCTTTATTTGGCGGAGAAGAGGGCGATGAGATATTGAAAGAGATTATTGACATTGCACATAAGCGAAAGATTGCACTTTTGGCTTGTGAGATGGGATATGACCAAAGAGAAAAAATTACAAATTATCTACACACTTTGAATGCCAAAGCAACATTTTATAAGGATTATTCTGATTTTGATCGAGGATTTTTATTGGAAGGGTGATCATAAGGGAGCGTGACACTCCCTTTGATTGGTTTTAATCCATTTGATGACGGATATAGGTTGGTATTTCTAAATAGTCTTCTTGGCTTTCATACCCACCACTGACTTTTTTCATTCTATTGATACGTTCTTTTTTGATTGCTTCTTGTGTTGGATCAAGTAATTTTAATTCTTTTGTTTCTTCTAATTTACTATCAAAACCTGTGGCCACGATAGTCACTTTGACTCTATTGTCTTCCATCTTTTCATCCGTAGTCGTTCCAAAGATGACATCAGCATCTTCATCTGCACTTTCATGTACGATACTCATGGCATCACTGATGTCAGAAATAGGGCAATTTGGAGATATGTGGAAATGTACCAATACACCCAACGCGCCATCTATAGACATATTATCAAGAAGAGGAGATTCGATGGCACTTTTGATGGCTTCTACTGCGGATCCTTCTCCTGTACACTCACCCACACCCATAAGTGCCATACCGCGATGACTCATGACGGTTTGAACGTCGGCAAAATCCAGATTAATATCGCTTTGTCCGGATGATAACACAACTAAACTCATCCCACTGACTGCACGGCTCAACACATCATCAACGATTTTAAAACTGTCTTTTATTCCGAGGCTTTTATCAACGATAGAGAGTAATTTATCATTTGGAATCACTACGATTGAATCACTCTCTTTTTTGAGCTCTCCGAGACCAATTTCAGCGAGTTTTGCTCTTCTTTTTCCTTCGAACATAAATGGTCTTGTGACTACTGAAACGGTCAATGCACCCATCTCTTTGGCTGCTTGCGCTATGATAGGAGCTGCGCCGGTTCCCGTACCACCACCAAATCCAGAGGCAATAAAAACAATATCTGAGTTTTCCAAAGCACTTTTGATTTCTTCATAACTCTCTAGTGCAGACTCTTTGCCGACTTCAGGAATCATACCCGCACCGAGTCCTTTTGTCTTTTTTTCACCCAATTGTATTTTGATTGTTGCTAATGAGCTATCGAGTGCCTGAGCGTCTGTATTGGCTGCAATTAAGTCAATACCACCGATGCCTTCGCGGACCATGTGGTTAATCATATTACCGCCACCACCACCGACACCTATTACTTTTATTTTTGCCCCGTATGTGTATTTTGATTCTTCTATGCTAAAGCCGCTCATATCTTTGCTCCTCTTAAAATAGTTGTGTTAATCGGTTCCATAAACTAGTAAAGAAACCATTTTTTTCATTTTTTTCATTGATTTTGGCGATATTTGCCAGTTTGTCTTTTGCACTCAACATTTCATCACTTTTTTTGATGACCTCAGGCTCTTCTTCAAATAGTACATTTTGTATATTTTTTTCTGAGTCAATGATTTCATCTTTGTATCTTAGATTTTTATTTGAATCAATTTCGTATGGTGTAAAATGACCACCACCATATAATACCAATCCTAGTGCTGTTGAATAGCTTGGATCTCGAAGTGTTTCAAATAAGCCATCCATCTCTCTTGGCTTGGCGACTCTTGTCGGTAGATTATCAAAGATAGCTGTGGCTAATTCTCTGATGTTGGCAATTTTTGTGAGCCCACCTGTTAGCACGATACCCGCGCCAACTTGGTCTTTATAGCCGCTGTCTTCTAACATCTTAGCCAGTATCATCAATGTCTCTTCAACTCTGACATAGATAACATTTGAGATAATATCTAGTGAAACTTCATGTGTGGAACCATCATCTCCGATTACCGGAAGTTCTATGAGTTCGCTGGAATTATTATCTAAAGTGCCATATTTTATTTTCATCTTTTCAGCCGCTGTTAGTGGCGTGTGAAGTGCGGTGGAGAGATCATTGGTGATGTTGTTAGAACCCACTCCTAGATAATCATTATATCGGAGTGAATTACCCGCATGAATAATCATATCACATGTTGCGCCACCCATATCAATGACGACAACGCCCAATTCTCTTTCATCTTCATTGACTACTGCAATGGCTGAGGCATAACCCGATAGTACGATATTGTCGATTTTCACACCGGCTAATTTTGCTGCTTTGGCGAGATTGCTGATGGAAGATTTTTGTACGGTGATAATATGGGCATGTACTTCAAGGCGTGATCCATTCATACCAAGTGGGTCGTCAATAAATTCTTGATCATCTACTTTGAAATTAAATGGCAAGATGTGGAGTTTTTCATATTCGTTAGGAATATTTGCGTTGTGATCAGCCATCTGCATCGCTCTGCTAATCTCTTTGATTCCGATATCATGATTGGGTATATTGACCACTCCAGTACTCTCGACGCTTTTTGTGTAAGCGCCTGAAATCGAGACGATGACAGTTTCATACTGAGTTCCCGCTACTCTTTTGGCATCATTTAAGGCATTTTTTATGGAGTTGGAAGCGAGATCTATATTTGTAATAATCCCTTTTTTTAAGCCTTGAGATTTTGCAATGCCGGCTCCTAGGATTTTGATATCGCCATCACTATTCTTTTCTGCTATGATTGCGCAAATTTTAGTGGATCCGATATCAATACCTAATATTGTTGTGCTCAACTACTTTCCTTTATAATACTGTTCTGTCTTGTACATGGTTCTAAGCGTTGCTAACAAATTCTTGTAGAGTTCCGCTTTTTTGTTTTGTGTTATACTGTTTGTTATTATATTTTTATATAACTTTAACTTCTCTTGATTAAGCAACTTTTGTTCCAAAACTCGATACATTGCTACTTTATTACCAAAAACTTTATAACCTTTTGTTTGTGCTTGATCAAAAATAAAATTGATGAATTGACTGCTCTGCGTGCTGTTGAGGCCATTTATAGACACTTGTGAGTCTCTACTAACAAAACCAGTATTTTGTCCATTAAAGAGGTCAAGTCTCGCAGTTGCCTTTTTTTCTAATTCAGATTTTAGCAGTGTTTGTCGATAATCTTTAGTCACTTGTGCGTTTGCTTCTTCAAAGGTCATCTCTCTTGGCATTAATACTTGTTTTAATTTGGCAATCAAATAACCATCAGACATCGCGATTGGTTTCATGACCTGTCCTTGGTTTAATACGCGTAATGTTTTTAATGGAAACGCTGTATCATCGTCATATACTGTTTTTGTGCCAGTAGGGGTGATTTCTCCTTTTTTGAGTTTCAAGTAAGTTTCAAGCGCTTTTTGTTTACTTGCTTTGAGTTTAAAATCAATCGTTACTTTTGCGTTAGCATCTTCAAAACTGAGTAATTTTCCCTCTTTATCTTTGTAGAGATATTTTTTGCTTTCCCAGAATTTTTTCAAGGCCTCTGTATCTGGTGCTGCAGGATCAAGAGCGACTTTGATAGTATCAAGAATGTATTTTTTCTTTGTCATATACGCTTGTTTATGTTGTTCCCAGAATTTTTTCAAGGCCTCTGTTTTAATAACAATATCACGTGGATTGATGGACAATACAGAGACATTTAATTTGTCTTGCATGAAGATTGATGACCCAAAAACCTCGATTTCTTGTTTGGAGATAGGTAGGTTTAACACCGCTTGAAGTTTATTGAGCAAGAGCTCTTTTTTGAGACTATTTTCATACTCTTTTGGCGTCATTCTTTGTGCTTTGAGAAGACTGTAATATTTATTTTTATCAAAAACGCCATCAGTTTGAAAGTTTTTGTCTTGAATCAAGGCATTTTCGATATCTTTTTTTAGAACAATAAAGCCCATGTCATTAGCAAAATTTAAAAGCAACGCTTCATTGATGATATTTTGCATTACGACTTTGTCAAGTCCCATTTTATCGGCTTCTTCTTGTGTTAGTTTTCCGCCTAATTGTTGATTGTAGTAATTAAAATTGTTGGCATATGCTTGTTGAAACTCTTCAACACTGATATTTCGGTTTCCAACTTTTGCGACTGATTTGGCTCTGTTTGTATTCATATCATAAGCGCCCCAGCCAACAAAACCAGCACCAATAAAGGCTATTGTGGCAATCCATATGGTTATTACTAAGTACTTTTTGCGGTGTTGCATCCAAGTAATCATTCTCTTCCTTCTGTTAGTGCTTAAAGAACACTATAAATTTGCTATAATTCTACCTTTAAAGTTATTAAATAACGCTAAGGACAAGGGCGCTAAGCCATAAAAAAGCCAGTGAAACCTTGAAAAGCGTACTTTTAATCTTTTTTATCATGAGAACAGTATCAAAATGAGACTTGAGATGCGTTAGTTGTTAGTAAAGTACTCTCTAATGCATTATTTGCTATGATACTATAAAGAAAATAAAGGTAAATAACGTGAAATCACCTCATATCCCTGTCCTTTTGTCAGAAGTCAAAGAAGTTTTTTCTGATATAAAAAGTGGTTATATTATCGATTGCACCGTAGGATATGGTGGACACAGTGAAGCGCTGTTAGAACAAAACAAAAACATCCAATTGATTTGCTGTGATCAAGATGACACTTCGATTCAGTTTAGCAAAAAAAGATTGGCACCTTATGCGGATCGTGTGACATTTGAAAATGCAAAATTTTCGACTATCATCTCCAAATATAAAACGTATCCCATTCGAGGTATTTTAGCAGATATTGGCGTCTCATCGTTGCAATTAGACCAAGAAGAGAGAGGTTTTGGTTTTCAAAGTGACAACTTGGATATGCGGATGAATATTCACAACAAATTGAGTGCTTTTGAGGTGGTGAATCACTACACGAAAGAGGAGTTGGAGACGATATTTCGAGATTACGGTGAGGTGCGAGATTTTAAAAAAGCTGCTAAAATCATCTGCGAATATCGGAAAACAAAACCGATTGAAAGTGCTAAAGAGCTGAGTAGCCTTTTTAGAAAATTTCCTTCAAAAAAAGGTATCCACCCTGCCACACTGATTTTTCAAGCGATTCGTATTGAGGTAAATGATGAATTGGGAGAATTAGGTGAATTATTAGGGAGTATTGAAGCGGCCAAGCTACATGATTGTACGGTCACCATTATTTCATTTCATTCACTTGAAGATAGGATTGTAAAAAGAGTCTTCAAAGAGTTTTCAAAAAGCTGTATTTGCCCCGATGGTGTTATGAAATGCACATGTGGCAACGACCACTCACTGGGTCAGATACTGACCAAACGTCCCATCGTTCCAACGGATGAAGAGATTCATCTCAATCCAAGGAGCCGAAGTTCAAAAATGCGAGTATTTCAAATATCATGACGCAAAAATATGATGAAAATCGCGGCAAAGATCAACTCTTACATGAAATTGACGATACTATACACGAAGAAAAAAATCTAGATTTTAAACTACTATTGGTGGTTTATTTGAGTATTTTTGTGGGATTACTTGTCATTTTACCTAATATCTATATAAAAAATGAGATTTATTATACGAGTCGAGATATTAGCAAACTCTCCAGCGAATACTCCGTACTGCAAGAAGAAAATAGATTTTTGAAACAAAAAGTAGAATATATTAAATTTAAAAATCAAGTATTGGATACGGTGTTTTAAATCCATTCAATACAAAAAATCAGGAGATGTATCTATGAGCATTAAAAAGAAAATTTTTCTTCCATTAATGATTCTTATTGTGGTATTTATCGTATCTTTAGTTGTCAATTATTATTACGCCATCTCACGCGAAAAAGCTTCGGTTTACAAAGATGAATTGAAACAATACACCATATTTTTCAATAAAGAGTATCAAAAGAAAAAAGACTTTGGTCTGACCAATGCGATTATGTTAAGTGGTAATGAGTATGTGACGTCTTTGATGCTAGATGGATCTCGGGGATATACAGAAAAAGGCTTAACCCATTTGCTAGAAGAGTTCAAAAAAAATACCTCTTTGAAAAACATCAAAATCCATATTCACGATTCGAGTATTCATAGTATGCTACGGGTGTGGGCTCCTAATAAATTTGGCGATGATCTCTCTTCGTTTCGCAAAACACTTGTAAAAGTTAAAGAGACAAAAAAACCATTAGTAGCAATAGAATTAGGACGGGCAGGATTGGTCTTGCGAGGGGTTGCCCCTATTATCGAAGACCATACCTATTTGGGGTCTGTTGAATTTATGCAAGGATTTAATTCATTTGTACACGATGGTGCTGCGGAACGAAAAGATGTGCTTATTGTACTAAAAAAACAATACCTAAATATCGCTACGCTACTCAAGAAATCTGTCACAGTTGGAGATTATGCCTTGGCCGTTGATGAAAAAACTGCCAATATGAATTTTTTTCATGAACTCAAAGGTATCGACTTGAGACAAAACAATACACTCTTGGAGAGTAAAAATTATATCTTTGTCTCGATTCCTATGAAAGATTTCAGTGGTAATACTGTCGCTTATGCGCTTGTAGGACAAAACAAAAAGGTTGTCAATGCAGTGATTGATAGCGCGATGAATAATGTATTAAACCAAATTATTGCTATTTTGGTGGCCTATATAATCGTCATGGCTATTTTATACTTGATTATTCACAAGGCGGTTCTTATACCTCTTTCCAACCTCACCAAACGCGCTAAAGAGCTCTCAAGTGGTGATGGAGACTTGACGAAGAAACTAGAAGTCAAAGGCAAAGATGAGATAGCACAAGCGAGTGTTGAGATTAATCATTTTATTGAAAAAGTTCGTATTATCACAGATGAAGCCAAACATATCTCTCATGAGAATTCGTCAATTGCCAATGAACTCTCCTCCACCGCATTAGAAGTTGGGAAATTAGTCGAGAACTCCACACAAACCACTCATGTAGCTAATGATAAAACCAAAGAGATTAAAAGTAAACTAGAAGTCTCCGTTCAAGATGCCAAAGTAGCACGGAGTGAATTAGAACAAGTCAATCAAAATATGTTAGAAGCTAATAGTGCTATTTTAGCTTTAGCCAAGGATATTCAACAAAGTGCCGCGATGGAGGTAGAACTCTCCGCTAAGATTCAACAGCTCAGTCATGATGCGACACAAGTCAAAGATATCTTGACGGTCATTAGTGATATTGCTGATCAAACCAATCTCTTGGCATTAAATGCTGCGATTGAAGCGGCAAGGGCAGGTGAGCATGGAAGAGGTTTTGCTGTGGTTGCTGATGAAGTGAGAAAATTAGCAGAACGTACCCAAAAATCACTCACTGAGATTAATGCGACGATTAATGTGATTGTCCAATCTATTGTCCAAAGCAGTGAAGAGATGAATACCAACTCCAAAAAAGTAGAAGCTCTAGCAACAAGAGCCACTGAAGTTGAGACTACTATCAATGATATGGCAAGTATTATCAATAAAGCCGCCACTCAAACATCTGATTCCATTGAACACAGTTATAATGAAACACAAAAAGATGTTGATGAAATCTTTAATCAAGTCTCTAAAATCAATGAAATCTCTACACACAATGCACGAAGTACCGAAGAGATTGCCAGTGCAGCAGAACATCTCAATACGATGACAGAGACATTAAATAATAAATTGAGTGAGTTTAGGACGTGATAGAAGGGGATGTGGGCGTGAGATGAAGAGGCCTTTTGATTCAGGCTTCTTCATGATAAAAAATTATTCAGTTACGGCTACTTCTACAGGAGTAGATTCCCATAGTCCGTGTTTTGTACAGTATGCATGTGCGACTAATTTGAGTTTTCTTCCCATCGGTCTGATATTAAAAGTGACTTCAGTATGAGATTTTTCATTACCGAGTGTTCCGGCAACAAAATCTGCTCTTGCTAGTAATGTTTCGCCATTATATAGTGCAATGTTAGCAATATAATGATCAAAGTCATCAGGGTGGGTGTATTCATTTCCCATTTTTACAGTGACTTGAAAGATTTCACCTTTTTTGGCTTCACTAGCACAGTGAATAAATGGTGAGTGTCTATCGATGTAATCTTTTTTTGATTCTCTCTCTACGGTGTCGATATCGACATAACGATTAATGGTTGGCATTAAAACTCCTTTATTTTGTTTTTATATTGTCATTATATTACAAATAGGATTAAATTAGTCTTATTTATATTATTTTGGTTTGAATTTTATGGTATTTAAGACCCAAAACTTCTCTATTTGTCTCCCCAAAGGCCAAGAGTACCAATTGAGCCAAAGAAAAGATACTCAAATCGATTTCCCTTCCGACTGTTTTTTCGAGTTCTCTTTGGTGTTGGTCAAACATGACGAAACTTCGTGCATCATTGACGAGTACGAAATCAGCAGCATTATCAAACATATCCAACATCAAACTACCTGACATTTTAAAAGCCAATTCTTGTTTGATTTCTTTAATCTCATATCCACTACTTTGGTCTGCCAAGTCATAGGATATGCATTGGGCTCCCAAAGTTTTTAAGATGTCCGTGTAGGAACCTAGTGTGCTAAATTGACTGAGTTGACATTGACTAGAGCCAAGATAAATGGCGGCATTAAAGGCTCCAAAATTATTTTTAACGAGTTTTGAGATTTTTGATAGTCCTATTTCTTCGACGAGAAAATCTGCTAAGGTGTTGATTTGAATATCCAAATCGAGTTCCAAATCTTGCTCTTTTAAAAGGGTGTCAATTTCTGATTTGAGTGCGGCATCATTTCTCAACGCTTGGATTGTAAGTTGTATCGAAAGAAATACACTATCTTCAGCACAAATAATAGCGCCACCTTCTTTGTTAGCGAGAGCGAGATTTTTTGCATTGGCAACATAAAAGCCTTTTTTATCATATCCCATATCATGACTTCCAAGATCACGTGACAACTCTTTGATGGTGAGTGTTTCGACTTTTAAAAATTTGAGTAATTCTCGGGTAGATATAGCGATTGGTTCTGTTGCATTGATATCGATGATATTATCAAATAAGACGTATTTTTTCACTTTTGGCTCCTTGCTCTTACTATTTCATCTTGAATACTAGAGATTTTATTTTCTACATCAAAATCATAGGGGAAGACTTTATTGCAGATATTAGTATGAAGCCATATGCCTGTTTCATCATTATCGATAATCTTAAAGATATGCTGTGCTTGATCAGGATATTTTTTGACCATCTCATGAGCAAAAAGAAACAGTGCATCACCTTGAAAATCATCGGTGTATTTAAAAACATCAGAAGCATAATGATAGATAACGAGTTTTTCAAATATCTTTTTATCAGTCGCAGCGACAAAGGGATCAATCAAATCAAATGTTTCATAAAAATCATCCATATTGACGATGAGATCTTTTTTGGCTCTTTTTTGGCTCATCGGCAAGAGCGTGAACGATTCACCAAAAGCCTCGACGATTGCGGATATCTTTGTGGTTGTAAAAAGATTTTTCCCCTCAATGCTAATCGCAGCATTTCTTCCTGTCGGGTAGTCAAATAGTCTGTCTTCTTCTTTTATGATCGCCAATAAATTGTTCAAAGTCTTGCTTTTATCTATCTTTATAATATGTTTCTTATAAAATGGTAGATAATCACTCGATGCATCAAATCTAAAGACGCTCAATCTCAGTTCAAGCTCCATACTCTTTACTCCTTTGTTTGATAAATACATAATTTGATAATAGTTTACTCTAAATTAACTTAATCTCTAACAAAATAAAATTTTACAGTATAATGTCGCAAAATTATATTGATGATAGGTGATAATAAGGAGCAATTTATGAAAAATCATGATGTATCAAAACAAAGGAGCGTGTTGGTATGAAACGATTATTTTTCCTCAATCACGCTCCTGTCAATGTTGTATTTACTAAAAATTCTAATGATTTTGTCGTCAACGAACTTCCATTGTATGAATTTTCAGGACAAGGGGAGCATCTGGTCTTGCATGTTCGTAAAAAAGATATGACAACGTGGGATATGATTCAAAAACTGAGTGAAGTTTGTGGTGCTAAGGTGCGAGATTTTGGTTATGCTGGGTTAAAAGACAAAGATGGCATGACCACACAATACCTCTCAATACACAAAAAATTTGAAACCAAACTCAAAGATTTTCATGATGAAAAAATAAAGATTCTCTCTACTACCTATCATGATAACAAAATTAGGATGGGACATCTCAAAGGCAATCGATTTTTTATTCGACTCAAAAAAGTTAATAAAGTCGATGCCCTCAAACTACAAAATGCACTCAAAACCTTGGCGAAAGAGGGATGTCCAAACTATTTTGGTTATCAGCGTTTTGGAAAAACTGGCGACAATAGTGCGATTGGGAAAGCGATTTTAGAAGGGACACGAAAAGAGCGTCGGATGAAAATGAAAAATTTCTTTATCAGCGCGTATCAAAGCGATCTTTTCAATCAATGGCTCTCTTCTCGTATTCAAATCTCACACACGTTATCCAGTTTTGAAGATGCCGAAGTGATGGATTTGCTTGGTTTATCTAAAGATGAGATTAAAATGCTGCGTGCCCAAAAACAATTTTTGAAATTATTTCAAGGGGACGTGGCCCATCATTACCCTGCCGGGAAAGCATTTTTATGTGAGGATGTAGCTAAAGAGTCACAGCGTTTTTCTGATCATGATATCACACTCACCGGATGGCTTCCCGGAAGTAGAAGTATGCGAGGAGAGGGCTATGCCAAAGTCTTGGATGATAAGATTTACGGTGAGGCAGAAGCGTACTTAAAACAGATGAATGGTTCACGGCGTTTTGCTTGGATATTTTTAACCGATGTAGAATCGCGCTATAAAGAAGAAGAAAATTGGCTCGAAATCCACTTTAGTTTGCCTAAAGGTTCTTATGCGACAGTGGTACTCGAAGAATTAACACACAAATTATGATATAATCTCGTCCTTAAAGGTACGACAGGTGATTGCTTGGATTTTTGATTCAAGAGGAAAGTCCGGGCTGCTTTGAGACAGGGTTTCGTCTAACGGACGACTGGGGTAACCCAAGGGATAGTGCAACAGAAAGTAAACTACCATACTTTGAAAAAGGTATGGCAAAGGTGAAACGGCGAGGTAAGAGCTCACCAGAGTCTAGAGTAATCTAGATTGCTATGTAAACCCAACCTGCAGCAAGAATGGATTGGTTTCGTCTCATGATAATACCATTCGCTAGAGTGCTATTGCAAGATAGTAAGTAGATAAATAATCACCCGCGACAAAACCCGGCTTATCGTCGTGCCTTTTTGATTACTTTTTGTTACATCGTTTCGATATCTTTGACGTCATTGCCAGATATCTTCTCCATTTCCAGTTCTACTTTATTGATAAAATCTTGTCGGTTTTGTTCATCGATGTTGTTATAGAGCATGTCTAATATAAATTTGATACCATGCGCATTAATTTTTTTCACACTAGCAAGATAGTGTACAAATGCAATCAATTTAATGTCATTGATGGAATAAAGTTTTTTGATCTGTCGACGCTCTTGTGGCAATAGACCTTTTTCTTCATACATTTTCAGTGTTCTTGGCTTAGTTGCTAAAATTTCTGCAATACTACTAATAGGTAATATATTCTTATCGTTGTCTAATAGTGCCACGTGTTGTTCCTTTAAAATTTTCTCATTATACCGTAATAATAAACAAAAAATTTTTAATAAAAATTTATGCTTAAACAAGTATAATGAATATAAACGACATAAAACATGTAATAATTTTACAATATTTTTGTCAAATAATAACACATAAAAGGAAAAAATATCGAAGAAAGAGAAAAAAAACTCGTCGTAAAAAACCTTTATAAAGTTTTTGGAGATAATCCAAAACAAGCGATGAAAATGGTACATAAAGGTCAAAACAAAGAGGAAATATTTAGAAAAACTGGAATGACAATAGGTGTTCAGAATGCTGAATTTGAAGTGTACAAAGGTGAAATTTTTGTCATTATGGGATTATCTGGCTCTGGCAAATCTACTCTGGTACGACTTTTAAATAGGTTGATTGAACCAACAAGCGGACAAATTTTTATCGATGATATTGAAGTCACAAATCTCAGTGATAAGAAGTTGCAAAATATACGCAGAAACAAAATCTCTATGGTCTTTCAATCTTTTGCATTGATGCCACACTTAAATATTCTCGATAATACGGCATTTGGACTCGATTTGAGCGGAGTTTCTAAATCTGAACGTTATGAAAAAGCCAATGCCGCATTGAAACAAGTTGGGTTAGAAAATTATGGTGATGTCTATCCTGATGAACTCAGCGGCGGGATGCAACAACGCGTGGGACTTGCTCGAGCGCTTGCAAATGATCCTGATATCTTGCTCATGGATGAAGCATTTTCAGCACTTGATCCTTTGATCAGAACCGAAATGCAAGATGAACTTTTAAATTTGCAAAATGAACAAGAACGCACGATTGTCTTTATCTCTCATGATCTTGACGAAGCGATTCGTATTGGAGATCGTATTGCTATTATGGAAAATGCCAATATTGCTCAAATCGGAACGCCCGAAGAGATTATTAGTAATCCGGCCAACGATTATGTCAAATCATTTTTTAAGGGGGTCAATGTTACCTCAGTGCTGAGTGCTTCACATATCGCAAGAAAATCAAATCTAACGATTGTCAAAAAAGAGGGAAGTGGGATAAAATCAGCGATGCAATATATGAGTGATTATGACAGAGATTTTGGTTTTTTTGTTGAAAAAAATAATAAATATCTTGGATGTTTGACGATGGCTTCTTTGAGTAAACAACAAAAACTCGGAGGAACGATTTATGATGCCATTATCGAGCAAGAAACCATTTTGGAGAATACCCCTATTAGTGACATTATTAGTGTGGTCGCCTCTCATAAAAATCCAATTGCAGTAGTGGGTGAAGATGGCAAATATAAAGGCTCTATCTCCAAAAGCATTTTGCTTGAAACTTTTGATGAAGGATATATAAATGAGTAGTAATCCTTGGGGTACAGCTGTAGAGCAAAATTCAACGATGGATTGGGGGCAAGCGTCACAAAAAGCGGCCTATCATTTTGATATTTCGCATCCTTTTAAAGATATGGTGCTTCCTTTGGACAAATGGGTAGATTCATCATTATCATGGGTAGTCGGTAACTTTCGAGATTTTTTTCAATTAGCAAAAGTACCAGTGGAGACTATATTACTCGGCGTACAGAACTTTTTATTACACGTCAATCCCTTTATTATTGTCCTCTTCTTTGCACTTTTAGCATGGCAAGTGTCATCAAAAAAGATGGCATTTTTGACCTTATTATCATTTCTTGCACTTGGATTTATAGGGGTTTGGGAACAATCTATGATTACATTAGCCTTGGTATTGACTTCGGTTATCTTCTCAATGCTCTTAGGGCTTCCTCTTGGGATTCTCAGTGCCAAAAGTGATCGATTTGATAATATATTGAGGCCTATTTTGGATGCGATGCAGACCACGCCAGCATTTGTATATCTGATCCCTATTGTCATGTTATTTGGTATCGGCAACGTTCCAGGTGTCATTGTGACGATTATTTTCGCCTTGCCTCCTTTGATTCGTTTGACCAATTTGGGTATTAGGCAAGTACCTGCGGATTTGATTGAAGCATCACGATCTTTTGGTGCTAGTGGCACTCAAATGTTGTTTAAAGTCCAGTTACCTGTGGCCATGCCTACAATTATGGCAGGTATTAATCAAACCTTGATGCTCTCACTCTCTATGGTGGTCATTGCTTCGATGATTGCCGTTGGAGGTTTGGGACAAATGGTGCTAAGAGGTATCGGCAGACTTGATATTGGTCTGGCAGCAGTTGGTGGCTTGGGCATCGTTTTATTAGCGATTGTATTAGACCGACTCACCCAACAAATGGGTAAGAAAGACAAAAAAGACAAGAGTAAATGGTATGAAAGAGGTCCGGTTGGACTTATCTATAATTTAAGGAGTAGTAAATGAAGAAAATTTTATTGAGTTTTGTTTTAATTTTTTTAACAGGCAGTTTGTATGCCGGTGTTAAAGTGGTGCCTTTAAAAAGCTCCATCGCAGGAGAAAGTTTTCAAACTTATATCGTTATCGATGCGCTTAAAGCATTGGGATATCAAGTAGAACCGATTCAAGAAGTCGCATATGCGGTAGGATATGAGACGATAGCTCAAAATAGCAAGAGTAATGATATCTATTTCCTAGCAGATAGCTGGAGACCTTTACATGATGCTATGGTTGAAAAGGCAGGCGGAGACAAAAAACTTTTTAGTAAAGGGGTTTATATCGCCAATTCCGCTCAAGGTTATCTCATTGATAAAAAGACTGCAGACAAATATCATATCAAATATATCAATCAGCTCAAAGACCCAAAAATTGCAAAGCTTTTTGATGCAAATGGAGATGGTAAAGCAGACCTTGCAGGATGTAATCCTGGTTGGGGATGTGAAAAAGTCATCAACTATCAATTAAAAGCATATGGTCTTGATAAAACCGTCACTCACAATCAAGGACAATATTCTGCGATTATAGCAGATGCCATCACACGATACAAAAAAGGCAAGCCAATTTTATATTATACTTGGACACCGTATTGGGTTAGTGGTGTTTTAGTTCCGGGTAAAGATGTGACTTGGTTGCAAGTAACACACTCTGCTCATCCTATTGTCAAAAGTACCAAACTTCCAAATGGAATGGATTTTGGCTTTAGCATTAACAACCAAAAAATCGTGGCCAATAAAAGTATTGAGACCAAGCATCCTGATGTCGCAAAACTTTTTTCTATCATGAAATTGAGTGTCAATGATGTCAGTAGTGAAAATTTACTCATCACAAAGGGACAAGATAAAGATGCCGATATGCAACGCCATGCGAAAATGTGGATCAAACAACATCAAGCAACTTTTGACAAATGGATACAAGAAGCAAAAGCAGCGAAATAATAATGTGTGTATGGGGCTTTGCCTCATGCACTCCTCTCTCAATCTTCTAGAATAAAATCAGAACAATACTATTGCATTGTGTGGGCGATTATACTATAATCACGCCATGCAAACCATTGAAAATATAAACAATACTATTGCCACAAATCCCGCTGTTATGGTCTACTTTTCTGCACCAACTTGTAATGTCTGCCATGTGCTGAAACCAAAGTTAGTGCAAGCATTAGATGAACATTTTCCAGCTTTTGTTGTTGAGAGTGTCGATGTGTCCATCACTGAAGAGATTGCCCCACAGTTTGGCGTCTTTACCGTACCGACGGTCTTGATTTATCTAGATGGAAAAGAATTTCTGAGAAAATCTCGTAATATGAGCGTTGATGAAGTCATGCGAGAGATAGAACGTCCTTATACTATCATGATGTCCTAGCAACCCTTTGACGCAAGGTGTTTCAAATAGAGTTTTAGCACCTTAGAATCTGCGCTACTGAGTGCGAGTGTCTGGAGCTCTTCTTCTAGAAACCACCTATCATGATGGATTTTTTTATGAGAAAGATAGACGGTTGCATGCAGGTGAAAATGGCTATATTTTTGGATGATTTTACCAAGACACTGACCCTCATGATAGACTGTTTCATACTCATAAAAACCCCACAATCCGTGTAAAAAACGACTCTTTCTTTGGATGAGTGCGAGCTGTTTGTCATGCTCATAAATGACAATATGGCGTTGACGGATGGGAACTTCTTTTTTCTGTTTCATTGGTGGGAAATCCAGAGGATTGGTTTGAGTGCCAAGACAGTGAGATTGTAAGGGACATGCATCGCAATGGGTCTGTTTTGATTGGCACAACATACTGCCAATATCCATCATCGCTTGATTGTATTCATAGGGATGATGCGAATCCAAAAGTTCATAGGCATAATGCCATAGTTGCTTTGGCGTAGCTGATTTTAGGCCATAAAAGCGGTACAATATCCGTTTGATATTGGCATCTAAAATAGGCACGGGTGTCTCGTAGGCAAAAGCGCAAATGGCATGAGCCGTACTTGGACCAATACCCGGTAAAGCGACGAGCTCCTCAACACTTTTTGGAAAAGTCTCTCCTAATTGTCGTGCTGCTTTATGAAGATGGTGCGCTCTTGTATAATATCCCAATCCCTCCCATTGTTTTAGCACCGCATCCAATGGCGCTTGAGCGAGAGATTTGAAAGTGGGAAATGCCTCTAAAAAAGGGAAATAAAATCGCTCCAATACGGTCTTGACCTGTGTTTGTTGTAGCATGATTTCACTCACCCAAATTCTGTAAGGATCACGCGTTTTTCGCCAAGGCAAATCAACTCTACCGTATTGGTGATACCACAGTTGAATGTTCTGATGGAGTGAGGAGCTCATAGTATCAGAGGATGTCACCAGAGACATAATACCAACGATTGTTTTCTTTGAGAAATCGACTTTTCTCTGTGAAGGAGACATCGTTACTGTCTGATAACAAGGATGCTCTAAAGGTCACATAAGCCTCCGTTTGCCCCTCGATAAATTCTAAAATTTGTAATTTTTGAAATTGCGTGTGCGCACAAAAATCCTCAATCTCTGCTTGCCAGATTTTTGGATCTTTTTTGCTATCATCATGATCTTGGTGTGTGGTGCTCATGATATATTTATAATGGTGGTTTGCATAAGCACTGTAGCGTGATTTCATCAGCGTCAAAGCATCTTTTGCGACTTTACCCTCATGAAAAGGGCGACAGCATTTTTTATATTTGATATGACTTCCACACGGACAGGGTTTATTTACCATAGAATCAAATTCATCTTATTCATCATTTTTTCTGTCACATTGCCATCACTATCGCAGAATTGTTCTAATACGGTCTTTACCTTCTGCTTATCAGGAGTAACACCTCGGACTTCAAGATGCCAGATGAAACTTTGAAATGCTGTATCAAAATCTTTGATTGTTTCGCGATTTTCATCAAAGGGGATACACGTGTACGCAATCTTTTGTTCTTCTAGCCACGTGGCGAGTTTTCCGGCACCATTGGGATGGCTATAGGTGGCTTGATGCGCTTGAAAGAGTGCCTCTAGGATTTGTGAAGACCTACGTCCTGCCCAACCGAGATAGACTTTTGTCTTTGCACATTGTGTCATCTTCATAAAATCTTGAGGCTCATCGAGTGCGGGTGACATCGTACAAAGTGCCAAGTCATAACTATTGGGACTCACCAAGAATGTACGCCAGGGTTCTGGCAAGATTGTAATATTATTAAGGTGTAATTTTTGAGCATCTTGGCGCAAAACTTCAAGCATTCCTTGTGAAGAATCAAGGGCATCAACGTGAGCAGCGTGTGCTGCAATGCGTAAGGTATAAACCCCCGTACCACAACCAATATCTATGATTTTTTTGTTAGTGATATCAATTTTTGATTGTGCTAACGTATCCAAAACTTTTGCTTCAAACCTATCATTACCCGGTGTATAGCGTGTGTAATATTTTGCTTTTTCATCCCATTTACTCATGGTTTCCCTCCTTAGAAATTAAAATAGCGGCTGTAATAATTAAAATAGCTCCTAAGATTTGGTAGCGGGTGATTGTATCATGTAAAAGTAAATAAGAAAGGTACACTGTCACTACCGGTTCAAATGTTGAAATCATAGAAGCTTTGACGGGACCGACGATTTTCATGCCAGAGAAAAAAGTCACGATTGCTAAGATTCCTGAGACCATGGCAATCGCAAATACCCAGGTCCATTGTTGTGTTGTTGCCGGCATCGTTGCATGAGCTGAGAGGGTAAATAGCAAATAAACCACAGAGGCACTACTGATGATGACCGTAGCACCGACGAGGGCATGAATACCCTGCATGACTTTTGAGCCGGCTAATATATAAATCGAATAGACAAAAGCAGCACCGATACCAAATAAAATGCCGATGTAATTCATCTGTTCAAATTTGATTCCAATAACAAGTAGCGCTCCAATCATCGCTAAAATGAGTGCGATAATCTCAATCTTCTTGATTTTTGTGTTGAGTAAAAATATGGATAGCAGCAACACAATAGCAGGATAAAGATAGAGTAAAATCGCGGTGAGAGAGGAGCCAATGAGTGTCAAAGCTGTGAAATATAAAAAAGATTGCGTGGCATATCCTACCCCGCCCATCATGATAAGAATGATGAGTGTTTTTCCTGTTGGATATTTGTATCCTTTTATCAGAACATAAAGATTCAATAAAATGGCTGCAAGCAGAAATCGAAACAACAAAACAACCGACACGCTGAGGCCTGTTTGATAGGCAAAAGTTGCAAAGATTGGCATCACCCCAAAGCAGATACTCGAAAAGAGAACGAGCAGGAAACCGGTATATTTCAAATAATCCCTTTTCGTTTGCTAAACAAAGAGAGGTAAATGCCTGTTGCGATAAGTAACGCCCCAAAAATATGGTAAAGATGGAGTTTTTCTCCTAAAAATAAATAAGCCAAAATTGAACCAAATAGCGGCATGAGATGGGTAAATTGACCGGTTTTATTCGCTCCGATATGATGGATACCTTGATGCCAAAAGTAAAAAGATAGTACGGAGGTAAAAAAGGAGACATAAACAAAGACCCAAGGGTGTGCATAAACTTTTGCCATATCCTCATTGACACTATATCCCATGAATTTGTAGATAAGAAAGAGCCAAAAGAGACCTACAAATACAATGGTAGTAAAAAATTCAAGATCATTTAATTCTTTGGGTTTAAATTTGACAAGTACTGAGTAGAGTGCCCATGTTAAGGAGGAGACAATAATCCAAATATCTCCTTGATTGAGTTCTAACGTGCTCAGTGTAGATATTTGACCTCGAAGTACTAGGAAGATAACGCCTAAGGTGGAGATAAGAATCCCTGTAAACTGTTTTGGACTGATGCGAATTTTGAGAATAAAAAAAGAAAAGACCAAAATGAGAATAGGAATAAAAGAGTTAATCAAAAGCGCATTGGTTGCTGTGGTATATTGCAATCCGACATACAATAAGGTATTAAATGCTGTGATACCAAGCCACGAGAGGAGGGTGAGTATGAGAAAATGCTCTTTAATCACTTTGGTGATTTTACCAAATTTGACAATGATGACGGGCAACATAAACACAGCGGCTCCAAGCCACCTAAAAAATGCTAACTGCAAGGGGTCGATATCTGAGTGAACAAACCTACCAATGACAAAATTGCCCGACCAAAATAAAACGCATAATATTAATAGAAAAAAAACTGGTATAATAAATCCTTTATTTTTAAAAAAAGATATTATATCACTGAAATGACAAAAAGAGAAGATTATGAATGCTAATAAAAGAACAAAATTAAAAACTTCAGATTTATTTGGGAATTTTAGTTATCCAGAACAGAGTTGGTCGCTCCCGTCGTGGGTGGCAAAAAATGAGATGTTTTTGGAGATACTCAAAGATGTCATTGCGTGTCGTGTGACTGAGGAGTGTTATGTGGAGCCTACCTCTTTTCCTGAGCTTTTTTCTTATCTTAGCGGTAGAAATTATGCTGTTTTTGAAGAGCGTTTTGTGGTATGTCTCTCTCAAGGGAGATTGAGTTACTTAACAAGTGCCGGTTTCACAAAAGTGTCTGCGACACCGGACTTGTTTGAATTGTCAAATTGGAAGATGTACCGCTAACCCATTGGATACAAAATTTCCTTATGAACAGCATCGAGCTTTTGCATCAATTCTGGTGAAATTGTATAATCAAAGGCATCGAAAATAACATCAAGTTGTGTCTCATCCGTAACCCCAATAATCGTAGAGGCAATAAAATCAAAATGCATACTCCATGCTGTGGCTAGTGTGGTAAGATTGACGTCGAATTCTTTGGCTATTTGTAGATATTTTTCTACCGAAGCCAAGGTTTTATCATTGACAAATCGTGCAGCTTGTGCTTGAACGCGTGGATTTGGATTGTTGAGGTATTTTGCAAATCGTGCGTCTTGAGGCATAAATTTTTGATTATATTTTCCTGTTAAAACGCCCCCTGCTAATGGAGAATATGGCAATAAAGAGATGGATTCTTTTTGACAGACTTGCGCTAACTCATCTAAAAATCTTTGATTGAGAATTGAAAAGTTATTTTGGATAGATTGATAGCGTGCTAAATTTTTGAATTTTGCCACTTCATTCGCTTTTGTTAGGCCATAAGCGGTGTCGTTAGACGTTCCGATATAGCGTATTTTTCCTGCTTTTACAAATTCGTCTAAAACTTCTAACGTCTCTTCTATTGGTACCGTCATATCCGGCCAATGAACTTGGTAGAGGTCTAGATAATCTGTTTGTAATCGTTTGAGACTCTCATCTAATGCTTTGGTAATATGAAATCGATCAACAGCAGTGAGACCATGGCGGATTGGTGGTACAAACCATCCATTGGATGCTCCTGCTACTTTTGATGCGAGGATAATCGAGTCTCTGGGTTTGTCTTTCATCCATTCACCGATAAATTCTTCAGTGCGACCATTGTATTTGCTAGAAGCAGGCACTGGATAGAGCTCTGCTGTATCAAAAAAGTTAATACCTCGCTCATAAGCTTTATCCATGATTTTAAAAGATTCTTTTTTATCACAAAAGCTACCAAATGTCATCGTTCCAAGACAAATTGGACTCACTCTCAAGCCACTTTTCCCAATATACCTGTAATTCATCAATATTCCTTTGATTGTTTTTTATTTTTTATATGTTCCAATTTTAGCATATTTTTCAAAATAAAAAATATACTTTTGTTAGCAATATTAATTTTTTAAGTATTCTTTTGTTTTTCGGATTTTATCCATATTGAGGGCAATCTTATGTTGTTCTCTCTTAACAAGTGAGATTGCAGTTTGAAGAAGGGATAAAGCCTCTTGGGCTTTATCTAAGCTGTCAAAGTTTGGAATGGTGGTTGTGAGTGCATTAATATTTTCTATATTTTCTTCAATGACAGCAATTTTCAGTTTATTGAGCCATGGCATATCTCGTCTCTTCCTCCCATGCAGCTAGTAACTCTTTGGTGACGTGTAACACTGTATCGATTTTATTCGTATCATTTTCGATATTAGCTTCTGAGAGCATTTTGATTTGATGCACATAAAGACCACTCAGATAATGCGCGACATTGCCCTCTTTGTAGTCCAAAGCATTGAGCAATTCTATATAAATCGCCACACTTCTATTAATCCAGTAGGATTTTTTTTCTAAATCGTGATGTTCGATGGCACGTTTAGCATGAGAAGCAAATTTTAAAATCCCCTCATAAAGCATAGTGATTAACTTTTCAGGTGACTCTATGGCGAGATTATTTTGTGAATATGCAGCGTATGCGGCGTTTTGACTCATAATGTTTCCTTTCTAACTACTTGTACTTGAACTATTATTTGATAATGCATCAATTTGCATACTTAATGACTGAAATGATGAGTTGAGATTTGAAATGACGGCATCATAAGCAATAAATTTTGAGGTCAGTGCATCATATTTACTATCGAGTGATGCGGTGGCTTTTTCTTTCTCTTCACTCAGCGATGTTGCTTGTGTTGAATATTGAGTATCCAGGCCGGTTAAGATACCTGTTGATGTATTGGTATAGGTGTCTAATAATGAATTGAAATCAGTAAAATATCCCGTACCGCTTGTGCCTGTGCCTCTAAAGAAATCTTCAACATCAGAACTGTTTTCTTTTATTTTATCTTCTAGTGCGGTTTGATCAAACTCTAAGGTGCCAGCACTATTGAGGGTGACGCCATAATCGGACAAACTTTTACCATCAGAATTGACTTCAAAAAGTTGTCTACTTAATGCAGATTTTAAATCTCTAATTTCACTGGTCCCTTGAAAAACGCCTGCGGTTTGAGTAGAAGAATCATAGCCTGTACTACTTGTTAGGCTACTGATTAATGTGTTGTAATTGTCTACAAAATCACTAATATTACTAACAATTGAATCAGTATCTTGTGTAATGGAGACATTTGATTCTCCCGTATGATTGATATTGATAGTGACTCCTACGATAAGATCATCTACGGTATTTGTTTGTCGCGTGATATTGATGTTATTGTAAGTAAACTCTGCATTAGTGGCTGTTTGAATATGATTTGCAGCAGTGTCTAAACCTAAATCTGATGCAGCCGAACCCGTAGAGGTGATGGTGATGGCATTGTCTGTTCCGGTATTGGCTGATTTAAATGTCAATCTGTAAGGAGTATCTCCTCCAACATTGAGGGTGGAGGCAATAATTTTTCCATCGGTTGCATCATAAATTTTATTTTTTAAATCATTAATAGTCATACTAGCGGTGACATCCACACTATAATCTTTTCCATCAATATTAAAATTAAGGGTGTCATCGGCGCTGGTAAAGGTGCTGTTTTCGCTGCTAAAAGAGTCGCTTTGGTAGATGTCTGGTTTTGCAATTTTTGTTACATTGAGTGAAAAATCTTGTGCAGATACGCCATCTTCTGCTGTGACGGTAGCATTGTCTGATGATGTTGTGACAGTATTTTTAAAATATGTTGATTCTGATGCTAAGGCACTCGTATTTGATTTGAGTGTGGCTACTAATGTCGTCAATTTTGCTAAATCAGTTGTTTTTGTTTGATTGGCAGTAATTTTGTCTGTTATAGGTGTAATGATGGCTTTCTCATCAACAGATCGTAATTGATCGAGTACATCACTACTAAGGACACCACTACTTCCAATTCCAAGAGAACTCAATGAAGATGTTGCCATTGTTTATCCTTTTTTGTCAAATATCATACCAACAATTTCTTTCATTTTTTCAGAAAGATGCATGGCTTCTTCGGATGGTATTTTTCTAATCAGTTTACCGGTACTTTTTTCCATAACATCAACAAACATGCTGTTGATTTTGTCATTATATCCAAATGTGACATTGGTATTAAGCGCGTCCATATGCTGATTTAGCTCCTTAACCGTACTGTCTATCTTGGTATTGACTTGATCGGTACTCATTTGTTTTTGTTGCACGGGAGCCACATCACTTGTTTTATTAGTCACTGATTGTGTACTAGTCGTCTGTGATGCAGTCTGCGAAACGGGTTTGCTGGCGACATTAAAGATATCCATACCTGACTCCTTTACTAAAATCTATAAAGTATATCGGCGCGAATGTTTTTTAATTTATATGCTTTTTATCTTTATATGATAAAATCGTAACCAAAATTATATAAATGTAGGTTATTCTATGAAAATTGCGCTCATGTGTCAGTCTTTACTGCTCTCAAAATCTTTGGAATTGTTTTTGAAAAACAAAATCACGACATACAAAAAATGTGATTTTGTCATCACAGATAAGCAGCTTGAGTTGGATAAACCACAATTTATTATCGCCCATCATGATGCCCATCTTGGGATGCCTTTTTCGGAATCTTCTTTGATTATAGCACTCGAAAAATTTTATAATACAAATATATTAAATCTTGCTGCTTCAAAAGAAGAGCCTAGAGTTCCTGAAGATGATTTAAAGGACAAAATTGACGAGATTACGACAAAATTTCGTAATGATTTGATTTCAATTATAGCGCAACATTATGAAAAATAAAGAGATTTATACTACTATTCGGGCAGGTCTTTATAAAGGGAAAAAGATAAAAATCCCTGCCATTGGTACTACTCGCAGTACCAAATCAATTCTCAAAGGCTCCTTTTTTGATACCATCCAATTTGAGATACGCGATCAAATCTTTGTTGAGGTTTTTGGAGGAAGTGGCTCTATGGGCCTAGAAGCGTTGAGTATGGGAGCGAAAAAAGCCTATTTCATAGAGAAAAATGCCACAGCGTTTGAGATTTTGCGTTTTAATTGCTCACAGATTGATAAAAACCATGCTATTTGTAAAAAGGCAGACAGCTTTGAGTATTTTGAAACCCTCTTAGGCGAGATTGATTCAAAAAGTTTTTTCTATTTTGATCCTCCCTTTTCGATTCGTGATGGTATGGAAGATGTCTATGAAAAAGTCTATCAACTCATCCAGAAGATTCCTCCCGCTAAAGCAGCCTTGATTACTATCGAGCATATGAGTGCCTTGAAAATGCCAGAACATATCGCCTCTTTCACACTACAAAAAACCAAAAAATTCGGAAAAAGCTCTCTCTCATATTATCGCTAGAGGTTGTAACCGTTTTGTTATCGAACTTCATTATAATTCTCAACGAATTTAAAATTTCAAGGAGAATATGTAATGAAAAAGTTTACTGCGGCAATTCTTGGTGGTGCCTTATGTGCAGCCTCTTTAATGGCAGGAGATATGGTAAAGGGAGATGGCTCTAGTTTTGTCCTTCCTATCAATCAAGCGTGGGCGAAGGCGTACTTTAAAGCAACCGGTAAAAAAGTACAATACAATGGCGGCGGTAGTGGAAAAGGAATCAAAGATGCCACGTCACGATTGGTTGACTTTGGTGGTACTGATGCCCCATTGACACCCAAAGCACAAGCAAAAGACAAAATGTTGCAATTCCCTGCAGTCGTGGGTGCTACGGTTATGGCATACAATCTACCGGGTGTGAAGAGTGAAGCTCTAAAGCTTAGTGGCAAAGCTATCGTGGCTATTGCTGAGGGCAAAGTCAAATATTGGGATAATCCAATGCTTAGTGCACTCAATCCAATGATTAAACTTCCCCATAAAGAGATTATTTTTGCAAGACGATCTGATGCTTCTGGTACGACGTGGAACTTTACTTACTTTTTAGCCAGTGTTAGTACCGATTGGAGAAAAAACTTTGGTGTGAAAAAAACCATCAATTGGCAATGTAAAAATATCGGTGGAAAAGGAAATCCAGGCGTGAGCTCTATCATCAAACAAACTCCTTATTCAATCGGTTATATCGAATATGCCTATGCGATTGAATCTAACGCAAAAGTTGCAGTTGTTGAAAATAGAGACGGATACTTCGTCAAACCTGAGATGAAAACATTCCAAGCCGCAGCAGCCGGTGCGGATTTTGACCCTAAAAAAGGTTTTTATACTGTCATTGGTTATCCAAGAGGCAAAGATTCTTATCCATTGGTAGCGTGTCCTTTTATCATCATGCCAAAAGAGAAAACCAACGCTAACAAAGAGATTACTGCTTTTTATGCTTGGGCTTATGACCATGGTGCCAAAATAGCAAAAGATTTGTATTATGTGCCTCTTCCAAAAAGTGTTACGGATAAAATCAAAGGATATTGGAAAGATAACGGAGTTTACTAATCGTGAACAAAGAATATATTTTTAAAAGGGTCTCGTTTTTGAGCGCGACCCTTATTTTGGTACTTTTAGTCTCAATTTTTGTGATGTTGTTTATCTCTGCAAAACCTGCGATGCAAGCATATGGCTGGCATTTTTTGGTTGATAGTAGTTGGGGAAAAACGGTTGAGGTAACATCTAGCAAACCAGTGATGCAACCCATCGCAACATCGCCAGATAATAGTGATGCTGATTCTAATCTCTTTGCTGATGAAGAGACTCCCATCTTACCTATCTCAGATCAAAGTATTGACCCTACAAATCAAATGTCTCCTACAATTACAAAGACCATCTATGGCGGTTTTGTTCCGATTGTAGGAACGATTCTCTCAACGCTTATTGCGATGGCGTTTGCGATGCCGATTGCTATGGGTATAGCAATATTTTTATCTGAAATAGCACCGAAATTTCTCATCAAACCTGTGGGCTTAGCGATTGAATTGCTTGCAGCCATTCCTAGTATTATCTATGGAATGTGGGGACTTTTTTATTTTGCGCCTATTGTACAAAAAATATTTGGTGGCTATCAAATCTCCATCTTGACAGCGGGTTTGGTGCTGGGGATCATGATACTTCCTTTTATGGCCGCAATCACTAGAGATGCGATGAATACGACGCCTAGTGTCTTAAAAGAGTCAGCGTACTCTTTGGGTGCTACCAAATTTGAAGTGGTCAAAGATATTATTTTTCCGTACGCAAAAGTTGGCATCATTGGCTCAATTATTCTCTCTCTCGGTCGTGCCTTGGGTGAGACGATGGCAGTAGCCTTTTTGATAGGGAGTGTTTTTAAGGTACCAAATTCACTAACAAGTCCTACCATATCGATTCCGGTTGTTTTAGCTAACAACTTTGGTGAAGCGAGTGGGGATATGATGAGTGCGCTTTTTTATCTTGCATTTATTTTGTTTGTGTTTAGTTTCATCATTATCGGTATTGCTAAATTTTATTTTTTAAGGAGACACAGATGAAACGCTTGATGATTAATAAAATCGCTTTATTGCTTTCGATTTTATCAGCGATTACGGGGTTAGCCTTTTTAGCATGGATTCTCATCACCTTATTTTTAAAAGGGGTGAATTCGCTTCATTTTTCATTGTTTCTGCATGACCTTGTGGATGGTGGATTGAAAAATCTCATCTTTGGACAATTTTTAATGGCGACAATTGCGACCGTGATTGGCGTACCTTTGGGATTGATGGCAGGGATTTATTTGCGTGAGTATGGACAGGGAAGGTATGCTAATATCATTAGAGATTTAAGCGATATCATGATGAGTGCGCCTTCTATTATTATTGGTTCTTTTGTTTTTGTGATTGTGGTCGTCCCTTTTGGCAGTATCAACGGTTGGGCTGGTGCGATTGCTTTGACTATTATGTTGATTCCCATCGTGGTGAGTACGACTGATAATATGCTCTCATTAGTGCCAAAAGAGCTCAGAGAAGCTGGCATTGCACTCGGTGGTGGAAAACATCAAGTGATTTTAGATATTGTTTTAAAAGCCGCAAAGGTTGGTTTGATGACCGGTATTTTGCTGGGATTTGCCAGAATTATCGGTGAAACCGCGCCCCTTCTTTTTACTTCCGGTACCAACAGTTTTTGGACAACAGATCTTAGCAATGCCTTTCCTTCTTTAAGTGTGAGTATCTATAATCTTGCAAATTTTCCGACAGATAAAGCAAGAGATTTAGCATGGGCGGCATCATTTATTTTGACGATGATTGTGTTGTTTATTAATATTGTCGGCAGATTTTTTACAAGAGAAAAAGGATAAATATGGCAAAAGAATTGATTATGAATATCAAAGATTTTTCGTTTCGTTATGCAGGTGCAGAAAAAGCCTCATTGATGTCGATAAATCTGCCCATTCATAAGAACAAAGTAACCGCACTCATTGGACCGAGTGGTTGTGGTAAATCAACACTTCTCAGAGCGCTTAACCGTATTCATGATCTCTACCCTGGACATGAATACCAAGGTGACATTAATCTATTGAATAATGAGAATGATACATTTGAAAACATTTTGGATATCAAAAAAGAGAATGATTTTATTCAACTGCGCCAAAGAGTAGGGATGATTTTTCAAAAGCCAACGCCTTTTCCGATGAGTATCTTTGATAATGTTGCTTATGGATTGAAACTATCGGGATTAAAGGATAAAACACTACTTGAAGAGAAAGTTACTAATGCACTCAAAGGCTCAGCCATTTGGGAGGAAGTCAAAGATAGACTCAAAGAGAGTGCCATGGGCTTGAGTGGGGGACAACAACAACGCTTGTGTATCGCAAGAGCCGTGGCACTTAAGCCAGAAGTCTTACTCTTAGATGAGCCAACGAGCGCGCTTGATCCTATCTCTACCGGGGCGATTGAGGAGTTGGTCTCAGAGTTAAAAAAAGATATTTCGATTGTTATTGTGACGCACAATATGCAACAAGCCAGTCGATTGAGTGATTATACGGCTTTTATGTACATTGGGAAGTTAATTGAGTATAATAAAACCGATAAAATTTTTCTCAATCCTCAAGAAAAGTTGACAGAAGATTACGTGACAGGAAGGTTTGGATAATGTTAGAGAATTATAAAGAA
The DNA here is from genome assembly GCF_036556685.1 of Sulfurospirillum sp. 1612. Classification (NCBI taxonomy): domain Bacteria; kingdom Pseudomonadati; phylum Campylobacterota; class Epsilonproteobacteria; order Campylobacterales; family Sulfurospirillaceae; genus Sulfurospirillum; species Sulfurospirillum sp. 1612. The sequence continues at coordinate 1,410,939 of NZ_CP140614.1, read as the reverse complement.
ATTTTAGATAAATCTAAAAAGAGGGTCCTTGATTTAGGTCATGATGTTATCCAAGCTTATGATTTGTTGCTGGAGAGTTTTCGTGATGGCGATGAAATCAAAGCAGATGAAGCACGTAATATACTCAAAAACGCTCATGATAGAAATAGTAAAATTGACAATGAAATTATCAAAACATTGGCACTTTTTTCTCCAGAAGCACGTGATTTGAGAGTGGTGATTGCACACTTGAAGATTGCCAGTGAACTAACACGGATTTCTGATTATATTCGAGCGTGTGCTAAAAATACCAAAGTGCAAATTATTGCAGAGTTTTTTATCGAAGATATCAAAGAAGATACCCAAGCTTATATGCAAAGTGCTGCAAAATCATTGCAGGCGGCAGTGGCATCTATCGTGGCAGATTCTGAAGAGGAGCTAGAGGGCTTGTATCGCAATGTTAATGTGGAAGAGAGCAAATGTGATGATATCCTCTCTGTTTTAGAACAATCGGTGATTCAAAAAGTCTATTTAGAGCCTGAAAAAGCAGAAGCATTTTTTGCCTTTTTGAAGAGTATGCGAAAGTTTGAGAGGATTTCTGATAGAAGCTTAAATATCGTCAAATTATCCTATTTTGCGATTAAGGGCGGAAAGATAAAACTATAATGAGTGCACAAATTATTATTATTGAAGATGAAGAGGATTTGCTAGAGCTTTTAGAGTATCATCTATCAAAAGCAGGCTTTCGTGTTGTCGGTTTTTTATCTACCAAAAAAGTGGAAGATTTTTTGTTAGAAGAATCGGCTGATTTGATGATTGTCGATCGCAATCTTCCTGGCGTGGAGGGGAGTGAATTTGTCAAATACTTACGAAAAAATGGCTATAAAATTCCTGCAATTTTTGTAAGCGCCAAAGATAGTGATAAAGAGATTGAAGAGGGATTTTTGCGAGGGGGAGATGATTATGTCACAAAGCCTTACAATATTAATGAGCTGATTTTGCGCATCAAAGCGATTTTAAGAAGAACAAAATCCTATGTTGAAAGTGGCAAGCTGGCTTACAAAGATATTGTACTTGATATTGATAAAAGAGAAGTATTTGTAGCCGAAGAATTGGTAGCTTTGAGCAAATTGGAGTTTGATCTTTTACTCTACTTTATCAATAATAAAAACATTGTGCTAGATCGTAACAGATTATTAGAAGATGTGTGGCGTGATACGTATCTAAAACAAGATAAAACCGTCAATGTGACTGTGAACCGTTTAAAAAATCGAATCGATAAAGAGAACAAAAAGGGTTATATTAACGCGATTAGAGGGGTAGGGTACAAATTTTGTTGAGGTTAAATCAGCTCTATTTTCGTAACTATTTTCTACTCTTTTTTGGGACGATTTTTGTGGTCTCTTTGGTGGGGTATTTCTTGCTAGAAAAGATAGAGATTAGCAACCATAAAATGATGCTTCAAAACATGATTAATCAGTTTATTGTATCCACTCATGATATTAAAGATTCACAAAAACGCTTGGTGGCGATTCGCTCAAAAACCTCGGTGAGGGTGACGATTGTTGATTTAAAAGGTGATGTGCTTGATGAGAGTGATCGCAACATCAAAGGGATGGAAAATCACCTCCACCGACCTGAAATCCAACAAGCACTCAAGCAGGAGTTTGGCGAGAGTGTGCGCTATTCTGAGAGTATTGATACCAATATGCTCTATGTGGCCAAAAAATATCAAGACTATTTTATTCGTATGGCATTTCCCCTCAACAATATCAAAAGTAAATTTCTCAAATTCTGGTTTGGTGCTATTGGACTTTTTTCACTCTCGATGCTTTTTTCAATTTGGATTTCTGTGCGGATTAATCGCAAAATCAAAAAAGACCTGGTGGCGATTATGAAGAGTTTGGAAAATATGCTAAATAAAAAATATGAACTTGAATTTGATGAGAGTAAGTGTTGTAGTGAATTTAATACCATAGCCAAACAGATTACTAAAGTATCCAAAAAATTAGAAAAACGGGAAAAACAAAAAACAAAATATGCCAAAAATCTCAAAGCCTTGAGTAAAAAACAGAGCGATATCATCTCTGCGATTAGTCATGAATTTAAAAATCCAATAGCTGCTGTGATTGGCTATGCTCAAAGTGTCAAAGATGACCATAATTTGAGTCTGGGTATTCGCGATAAATTTTTGGATAAAGTCATCAATAATGCCCATAAAATATCCATGATGATTAATCGATTGTCTATGGCAATCAAATTTGAAAATGACACGATAACACCAGAATTAACAGAGTTTAATCTCGCTGTGATTGTCCAAGATGTCAAGGATATGCTGATTCAAAAATACAAAGATCGGACTATTATCGTCGCCGTAGACGAGATTAAAATTCAAGCAGATCGCGTGATGATTGAAAATGTTTTGACGAATTTGATCGAAAATGCGCTCAAATATTCTGAAGGCGATGTCGTGGTGCGAACCGAAAATAACACGTTGGAAGTGATTGATTCAGGCATTGGGATTGAGCCTCAAGATGTACAAAATATCACCAAAAGATTTTATCGTGTTGAATCGCTAAAATGGGATAATTCCATCGGCGTAGGATTGTATATTGTTGAATATATTTTGAAAATTCATCGATGCAAACTCAAAATTGAAAGTACACCAGCGAAGGGCTCTAAATTTTCCTTTGATTTACAACCTTTGCTCTCTTGAGTTTTTTGGAACATAAATTGCTTTATCTTTGGTAATTAAACCAAAGGATGACAATGAAGCGCTTCATACTATTGTGTCTTATATTATCAAACCTCTCTTTTTTGCAAGCGGAGAAGATTAAAAATATTGCTAATATCATTGGTGTGAGAGAAAACCAACTCATCGGATACGGCTTAGTTGTCGGGCTCAATGGAACGGGCGATGGCACGTCATCTAAATTCACACTGCGTTCATTGGCCAATCTTTTGCAGACGGTGAATGTCAAAATTTCTTCCTCTGATATCAAATCCAAAAATGTTGCGGCGGTTATTGTAACGACAAAATTGGGTGCCTTTGCGAGACAAGGGGACAAGATGGACGTTGTCATCTCTTCAATTGGAGATGCCAAATCGCTTCAAGGTGGGACGCTTTTACTCACCGCTTTAAAAGGGGTCGATGGGAAGATTTATGCGTTAGCACAAGGCTCCATTACGATTGGGGGAATGAATCCAAAAAGGAGCAAAGGACAGGTCAATCATGCTACCAACGGCACGATTTTTAATGGTGCGATTGTTGAACGCGATGTCGCGTATGATTTGTATGATAAAAAATTTGCTGATTTGAGTTTGAAACATTCAGACTTTAATACCGCCATAACAATAGAAAAAACATTAAACACTTATTTTGAACAAAACGTCGCAACAGCGATAGATCCTCGTACTATTCGATTAAAAAAACCAGATAATCTTTCTATGGTAGCATTTCTAGCCAAGATGGAAAATGTGAATGTGAAATATGAAAAAGAGGAGAAAATTGTCATCGATGAACGCACAGGCACCGTCGTCAGTGGCATTGGTATCCATGTGTCACCTATTATCATCACACACGGTGATATTACCATCAAAATTGAGCCAAGAAAAGTGATGCCAAAAGGTAAAGAACAAGTGAATCTAGGGGATGGTGTTAAAATCGCAGTCAATCAAAATGAACTCAACATGAAAGAAAAGGATATCACGATTGCTAACATCACCAGAGCTTTGCACAAGCTAGGAGCGACACCGAAGGATATTATATCGATTATCGAAAATATCAAACGAGCCGGTGCCATCAATGCGAAATTGGAGATTATATAATGACAAACACAATTGATAATAGTATTGCCAAATCTTACATCGGTAAAGTGAACATTGCATCTGATTTATCCAAGGAAAATGATGTGAAACTCAAAGAGCAAACGGATAAATTTGAAGCTTTTTTTATCAAAAAAGTTTTGGATGTGTCGATGAAAAATGACAATCCACTCTTTGGAAAAAGTGCTGGAGATGGTATTTATCATTCGATGTATAATGATGCTATTAGTGAATCCATGGGAGGAAAATTTGGATTGAGTCAAATCCTATTTAATTTTCTCAAACAAAAAGGTTAAGTTTTATCATGATGTGACGATATAGTATTAAAGAAGAATAGTATGTATCTTTAGATACTAAAGGGGTTCAAGATGATTTCAAATATAAACGCCACCAATACGGCGATCTTGCAGAATACACAAAATTCTCAAGAGAAAAAGGGCACAGCCCAAGTAAAAGAAAACAAAGTGTTAAATAAAGTCGACTCTATAAAAGAGCAGATTAAAAACGGTACGTATCACGTGGATATTCAAAAAACTGCACAATCTGTCTTTGAGGAACTTATTTAGCCTTGTAAAAGGATTTATATGTTGCTACACTATCTTAAAAGTTCTCTAGATGATATTGATCATTTGATTGACTTGACAAAAAAAGATATCGAAGATATCAAAGAAGCCAATCATGAGCTTGTTTTTGAGAGAACAAAAATCAAAAATGATTTAGTAAAAGCGTTTGAAAATAAAAAATCTTTGTTAGATAATGAACTCATTAAAATGGTTTCAAACAACAAAGGTATGGATTTAGAATCAATCTTAAATGAAGAACAAAAAACGCTACTTAATGAAATGAAAATCAAATTGACAGAGCTAAAGAGTGTCAATAAACAGTATGCTAAATTTGTTGTGATAGTGAGTGAATTTTATAATACATTGTTAGATAAAATCTTTCCGCGCGAACTCGAAGGTTACAAAAAAGCCAATCGTACGCCGGCAACCTTGTTGAAAGTGAGAGCATAATGAGTCTTTTTAGTACACTAAATACAGGATATTCCGGACTTAGTGCCTCAGAACTTGCCACTTCGGTAACGGGACAAAATATCTCCAATGCCAATAATGATTACTATACCAGACAGAGAATTGTCACATCTGCCTCCACGCCTTTGAGTGTTTCACCAGGAAGTGTTGGCACGGGAGTCACAGTCACCTCTATTGAGAGAATTCATGATGAATTTGTGTATCAAAGGCTCAAAGATTCTTCCAACCAACTCTCTTACAATCAATATTCCCAACAAACACTCGAAGAGATAGCGGGCTATTTTCCGGATTTGCAAGGCTCGGGTATTTCACAAGATTTAAGCAATTATTTTAATGCGTGGAATGATGTGACGACAAATGCGAGTGATGCTTCTCAAAAAGTTTCGCTGGTTCAAAGTGCCGTGACACTTTCTGCCAATATTTCTAACACACGCGATCAATTACGAACATTACAAGACTCTTTGAATGATCAGGTAAAAGCAAATATTAATGAAATCAATACATTAGGGCAACAGATTGCTGATTTGAACAAAAGCATTGCAACCGCGGAGAGCGTGAGTGGCAATAATGCTAATGATTTAAGAGACCAAAGAGACAATCTTGAGCTTAATCTATCAAAACTTTTGGATATTGCAGTGTTTAAAGGCAATGTCTCAACGCAAAATATTATTGATAGCAATGCGACAGACCAAGGCAATGATTATAATATCAATATTGCGGGCAATTCTTTCGTTGATGGCCCGACTTTTCGTCCATTGGTAGCTGAAAATGTGAGTAATCAAAGTAATTATTACTCTGTTTATAGTGTCTCCCAAGATGGAACAAAAGCGAACCTTACGGATAAGATTTCAGGTGGGAAATTGGGCGCGATTCTCGATATTAGAGGACGAACTTTTGACACGACTTCACAAGGCGGATTCCCGAGTGATGGTGTGTTGCAAGATTATATTGATAAACTAGATAGCTTTGCCAATACACTGATAACACAAACCAATACTATCTATGCACAAAGTGCGAGCACAAGTATGACCACTCCTGCGCAAGAGAATTTAGATGCCAATACGATACTGGTCAACACCGATAAACATATCAACACCGGATCTTTTGATGTGGTGATGTATGATAATGCCGGTACAGAAGTAGGTAGGAAAACCATCACCATCGATGGCACAACGACGATGGATGATAATAGCATCAGTGATAGTATTGTCAAACAAATCAATGCTCCAACAGATAACAATCATGATAACAATAATACCAATGATATCAACAGTAAATTTACAGCACAATATAATGGCTCTACCTTTTCTCTCACCCCAACCAGTAGCAATGTCTCTGGGGCTTATAAAATATCAATCGAAGACAATGGGACAAATTTCCCCGGAACCATAGGAATCAATCAATTCTTTAGCGGTACCAATGCCAAAGATATCAAAGTGAATGATGTTTATGAAGAGAATCCCGCCTCAGTACAAGGGTATAAAGCCCCAATTGATGGTAATAATGATGTGGCCAATGCCATGGTGCAATTACAATATGATAATGTTAACTTTTATGGTTCAAATAATACAATCACACAAGAACAACTCTCTGGTTATTATGGAGCCATTACCACGGAGATTGCAAGTGATGGTGAACAAGCAGGCAATAATGTGGATACTTCTAATGCACTGTTTCAGACGGTACAGACAGAATTTCAATCCATCAGTGGGGTTAGTACTGATCAGGAATTGACCAATTTGATTAAATTTCAAGCTGCTTATGGCGCCAATGCGAAAGTGATTACGACGATTGATCAAATGTTGACAACCCTATTGGGTATCAAAACATAATTGCTAGGACTCCATTGAAACGCATACCACTTCTGAGTACTTTTACGATTGTTTTTGTATTTGTCTTTTCATTTATATTGCCTTATTTTTATCGAGTATCGCCGTATGATTTTGATTATCATGCGATTTTACTCAGTCCATCATGGGAGCATTGGTGCGGTACCGATAGGCTCGGTAGAGATTTGCTCGCTCGTTTGATGCAAGGGGGTAGGGTCTCTCTTAGTATTGGTGTTTTTAGTGCCTTGATTGCTAGTTTTGTTGGCGTCATGATAGGAATTAGTGCGGGATATTTTAAAGGCACCGTGGACAAAGGCATCGTGATCATGATAGATCTTTTCTTGACTTTTCCTACGTTTTTTCTCCTTTTGGCGCTGGTGAGTTATGTCAATGCTTCTATTTTGGTACTCATCATTGTCATCTCTGTGACCGGTTGGATGGGGATGGCACGGATGATACGTAGTGAAAGTTTTGCGATTTCTCATATGCCTTTTATTAAGATATTGAAGATAGCAAAGGTACATCCACTTAAAATTATTATAAAATACTATTTGCCTTTGATTGCCCCTATCTTTTTGATTAGTTTTACCTTTGGAGTGAGTGGCTCGATTTTGGCAGAAAGTGGACTGAGCTTTTTGGGTATTGGTATCAATCCACCGCAAATCAGCTGGGGAACCATTATCAGTGAAGGTAAAGAGGTGATTGATATCGCGTGGTGGCTTAGCTTTTTTCCGGGTTTTATGATTTTCTTGGTGACATTTTCATTGATTAATATCTCCGATTTTCTGCAAAGTAAAACCAATGAAAAAGAGATATTAAGTGTCTAAAAAAAGTGTTTTTGACCTACTGCTCTCAGAAGCCGCAAAACGCGACAATAAGAAAGAGATTCACGATCAAAAACCAGATCCTCTATTGGTTGCTGCTCCTTATAGGGATGAATATATCGCGTTAATTTGTGCAATGTACTCTTATGGAAATGCCATGATGATTGTGAAATTTCTCAAGACGTTGGATTTCTCATTGTTAGATCATGATGCACAAGCCATCCAAACGACTATAACACATCATTATTATCGTTTTCAAACGACTCAGGATACGCAAGAAATTTTTTTGACCTTGCAAAAACTCAAGCAAAGTACATCGCTTGAATCAATTTTTATGCAAGGATACAAGCAAAAGCATGATGTGATGGATGGTATTTTTATGCTCATTGATGCCCTTTATTCTACTAATCCTTACCGTTCACGCGGTTATGAATTTTTGATTGGAAAAATACCCAAGAAAACCCCATCAGCCCCTTATAAAAGATGGCATATGTTTTTAAGATGGATGGTGCGAAAGGATGCGTTAGATCTTGGATTGTGGTCGCATGTGGATACAAAAGACCTCTTGATTCCTTTGGATACGCATACGTTTAATGTCGGAAAAAAGCTAGGCTTAATCCAGAGAAAGACGTATGATTTTAAAGCCGTACTTGAATTGACAAATGCTTTGAAAGCACTCGATCCACGTGATCCGGTACGGTTTGATTTTGCATTGTATCGTCTGGGTCAAGAAAATTTACTCTAGTTAATCAATTATTAAATCAATTTTGGATAAAATCTGTAAAAATATTTAAAAGGAAGTCGCGTAATGAATGAACCATTTACATTCTTAGGCCTTGTAGATCATGGATACAGTTATCTTTTTGTATCTCACATGCTTCTCGTTGCGGTTATAGTCTTGGTGATTGCTAAGCTTGCTACGAGTTCGTTGCAATTAGTTCCAAGAGGCGCCCAAAATGTCATGGAAGCTTATCTAGAAGGCATACTATCCATGGGTAAAGATGTCATAGGAGAAGACCTTTCAAGAAAATATCTTCCATTGGTCGGAACACTGGGTTTGATGATATTCTTCGCCAATGTTATGGGTATAATCCCAGGATTTGAGTCACCATCTGGTAACTTAAATATGACGATTGCCTTGGCACTTATTGTATTTGTATATTATAATTTTGAAGGCTTAAGGGTTAATGGATTTATCCATTATTTTGGCCATTTTATGGGACCTTTGAAAATTTTAGCCCCTTTAATGTTCCCAATCGAAATCGTCTCACATTTATCACGAATCATCTCACTTTCATTTCGATTATTTGGAAATATCAAAGGTGATGATTTATTTTTGGCTGTTATCTTGATGTTAGCACCATGGATTGCACCACTTCCTGCTTATGCCTTGTTGGTGTTCTCTGCCATATTGCAGACGTTTATCTTCATGATTTTGACCTATGTCTATCTTGCGGGTGCTGTTTTGATTAGTGAAGACCACTAATATAACGCCAGAATTGATGCAACGACAATCATTTTTTGAAAAACTACTGAGCCTACTACAAGGTGCCGCTTGGGCCCTTGTCGTAGTAGGCGCTTTCACACTTTTTACAAACTTCTATCATCTTGGTCTTTTAATCGCAATCTTTGGTGCTTTTCTTGGCTCATTGGTTGGTTTCTTTTTTGTTGTTCTTTTTGAATTGATACAAATCCAATTTGACAAACTCCGAGAAGTAAAAAAACAGACGAAATTATTGGAAAAATTAGTCGAACTCCAAGAGAGCAATACCAAAGTTTAGAGAATTTAAAAGAAATTAATGTTAAAATAAGTCTATAAAAATTAAAGGTTTTATAGATGTTTGAAGTTATTATCGGTTTAGAAGTACATACGCAATTAAATACAAAAACGAAAATCTTTTGTAATTGTCCAACCAGTTTTGGAGACGAACCCAATACTCATGTGTGCCCTGTTTGTCTGGCACTCCCTGGAGCACTCCCCGTACTGAATAAAGAAGCGGTGAAAAAAGCCATTGCATTTGGTACGGCTATCAATGCTACGGTGCATCAAAAATCCATATTTAACAGAAAAAATTATTTTTATCCGGATCTTCCAAAAGGGTATCAAATCAGTCAATTTGAGATTCCAATCGTCGAAGGCGGTGAAATTTTGATTGATATGGATGATGGTACAACCAAGCGCATCGGTGTGACGCGTGCCCATCTTGAAGAAGATGCGGGCAAAAACAACCACATGGGTGCTACGAGTCATGTGGATTTAAATCGTGCCGGTACCCCACTTTTAGAAATCGTCAGTGAACCAGATATGAGAAGTGCTGATGAAGCCATCAAATATCTCAAAAAACTTCACTCCATCGTGAGATATCTTGATATTAGTGATGCCAATATGCAAGAGGGAAGTTTCCGTTGTGATGTTAATATCTCTATCCGACCAAAAGGCGAAGAAAAACTTTATACACGAGCAGAAATTAAAAATCTTAACTCTTTTAAATTCATACAAAAAGCGATTCACTATGAAATCGAGCGCCAAGTGAGTGCGTGGGAAGATGGTATTTATGAACAAGAAGTGGTTCAAGAGACACGGCTGTATGATATCGATAAAGACGAGACCCGAAGTATGCGTGGTAAAGAAGATAGTGCCGAATATCGCTACTTCCCAGATCCTGACCTTCTGCCGGTGATCATTCCCGATGAGATGCTAGAAGAGTGCCGCAAAATCCCTGAATTACCTGATGCAAAGAAGTTGCGCTTGGTCAATGATTTTGGTATCAAACCGTACGACGCACAAGTGATTACAAGCAGTGTGGAAATGGCGAAATATTTTGAGACAATGCTCTCTTTGGGTGCTGATGCTAAAACAAGTGTAACGTGGCTCAGTGTTGAGTTACAAGGTCGTTTAAATAATGGCATGAGTTTGCAAAACTGCCCTGTAGATGCTCCAAAGCTCGCGACTCTCGTAAAGAGAATCCAAGATGCTACGATTAGTGGTAAAGCAGCCAAAGAAGTGTTGGACTTTATTTTAGAAGATGAAGAGGTAAGTGTTGATGATGCGATTGATAAACTGGGCCTCAAACAAGTCAGTGATGATGGTGCTATTTTAGAGTTAATTGATACGATATTAGCAGCAAATGAAGATAAAGTGGAACAATACAAAAGTGGTAAAGCTAAACTGTTCGGATTTTTTGTCGGGCAGGTGATGAAAGCGAGCAAAGGTACTGCAAATCCTGCGAAAGTCAATGCATTACTTGCCCAAAAACTAGGTAGCTAAATGCTCGCAAGGCTTTTTATAACTTTTGCATATTTTTTAAATTCGAGTTCAAGTTATGAAAATGCCAAAAGATTTGTTTATGATGTATTAGAAAATCCAAGATCACGAATCAAACCCTATTTTGATGCTTTGATTATCATCTTGGTTTTTTCTACTGTGGGGATGCTGATTTATGATATTGGACACCACATACCATACCACTTTGAGGTCGTTGAAAATGTCGCGATTAGCGTTTTTATCTTTGAATGGCTTGGTAGATTTTGGATTAGTTCTGATTTGCGAAAGATGGTGATTCTTTATCATAAAAAGATGCTTGATTACAACCGAAATCCCTCTGTTTTGGCTATCTTGAAAATGATAATTCAAAAAAAAGTTCAATACATCATCTCTCCGATGTCCATCATCGATTTACTGGCGATATTGCCGATGTTTAGGCCTCTGCGAATTTTACGTGTTTTTTTGATTTTTCGCTTGTTGAAAATGTTCCGATACACCAAAAGTTTCAATGCATTTTTTAGTATTTTGCATGATAAAAATTTTGAATTTAAGTTTTTATTTTTAATGGGTCTTTTTGCGGTATTGGTCTCCTCTACCATTATTTATGTATTTGAAGGAGTAGGGAATAATCCCAATATAAACTCTTATTTAGATGCTGTCTATTGGGCTATGACGACGATATCTACGGTAGGCTATGGGGATATTACACCGGTGACCTTGAGTGGAAAAATCGTGACAGTGTTTTTGATTAGTGGGGGATTTTTAATACTCGTATTAGCGACTTCAATCGTGACCAATGCACTCTCTGAAAAGATAGAAATCGTGCGAGAAAACAAGTTTTTAGCAAAGGCACAAAAATTATCTGATTTGATTGTGGTGATTGGATTTGGAAGGATGGGGCAAGTATTAGCAGAAGAATTAAAGCGTACCCAAAAAGAATTCATCGTCGTAGATCATGATAAAGAGAAGATTCAAGAAGCAAAAAATTTAGGCTATTTGTACATGCAAGCCGATGCGTCAAATTATGATACCATCGATACTATTATCTTCAACAATGATGTCGAAAAAGTCGTTATTTCAACAGAAAATGATGCGCTGAATCTCTCCATTTTGTTGACTATCAAGGCAGAGCGAAATGCAATAGAAGTGATTGTGCGCTCCAATAGCTATGAAAACATAAAAAAATTCAAGATAGCCAAGGCAGATCATGTCATCTTCCCTTATGAGACCGTGGCCGAGGTGGGGGTGGAGTATATTGGTAATTGTGTTAAATTTGATACCATCGACAATATTTTACTGAGAAAAGAGGGGATGACTCTGGATGAAATTGATATCTTAGAGGGGAGTCACTTTGTGGGCAAAAGTATTTCAGATTTAGGTATGCAAGATTTAGATATTATTCCAATAGCAGTCTTAAAAGAGGGTGATTTACACAACTTTATATTTAATCCCTCAAAAGAGGACTATCGATTGGGAGTCAAAGATATTTTGATTGTGATGGGAGATGAGACTCATATTAATAAAATCCGCACTGAAATCACAAGGCAGTTGGCATGAAAAAAGCAGTCATTTTTGGATATACCAAGACAGGACGAGAGATTGCAAAACTGTTACAAGAGGATGAATACGAGTTTCAGATTATCGATGATGATGCGCTTTTGGTTCATGAGGCCAAAAAAGCGGGGTATGATGCCTGGCACAGTAATGTCAGCGATGATCAATCACTAGAGATGATAGGTATTGGCAAGGATGTAGCGATTTTATTTTGTACTAGCGATAATGATAGTATGAATTTGTTTGTGACACTCTCAGCCCGTAATCTTGATAAAAATCTCAAGATATTGACACTAATAAAAAAAGAACAAGATAGCAAGAAGATGCTTTTAGCCGGTGCTAATCGTACGATTAGTCCACATAGTGTGGGGGCTATGAAAGCTTTCAGAATTATCGATAAACCCAAAATATCCAAGGTTTTAAACCGATTTTCTTTGCTTAAAAATAAGTTAGCAATGAGTGAATTTGAGGTATTAAAAGGTTCTATTTTTGATGGAGCCTCTTTTAAGGACCTCAAAATTTTTGAAGAATCAAATCTGATTTTTTTGGGTATATTAGACCACTCTTTAAAAGGAGCGTTTATCTTTCATTCCCAAAAGGCTACACACAAGATTCATCATGATGATGTGTTGTTATTGCTCGGTAGTAAAGAAAACATAAAAAAATTTAGAATAAAGATAGGTGCAGTATGAGTATAGCAGTAATAGGTGCGGGGAAATGGGGAAGTGCATTGCATTTTGCATTGTCGCAAAAATCCTCATGTCAGATAGCATCAAGACGAAAAAGAGAGATGAAGGATTTTGTCACGTTGGAAGAAGCGCTTGAGAGTGATTATCTTATCATTGCGATTCCTACTCAAGTCGTGCGAGGTTGGTTGCGAGAAAACTTCACATTTCAAGGACAGAAGATTTTGGTAGTGGCCAAAGGAATTGAACAAAATAGTGGGGAATTTTTGAATGAAATTTTTACAGAATTTGTTCCCACAGAAAATCTTGCATTTTTATCAGGTCCATCATTTGCTTCTGAAGTTATGCAATCTTTACCGACTGCGGTTGTGATTAATTCAAGTAATGCAGCGCTTGCTAAAACCTTTGCTGATTTTTTCCCAAATTTCATGAAGACCTATATTAGCGATGATATTATCGGTGCTGAAGTATGTGGTGCTTACAAAAACGTGATTGCCATCGCCAGTGGTATTTGTTCGGGGTTGCAACTGGGTAATAATGCAAGAGCGAGTTTGATCTCACGAGGTTTAGTCGAGATGGCTCGATTTGGACGATTTTTTGGTGCCAAAGATGCGACATTCTTAGGGCTCAGTGGAGCAGGGGATTTATTCTTGACCGCTTCGAGTGAACTCTCTAGAAATTATAGAGTTGGCTTAGGATTGGCTCATGAGAAAAAAATGGAGGATATCCTCAATGAAATAGGCGAGGTGGCTGAGGGTGTTTTCACAACAGAGGCTATCATGCAACTGAGTGTGAAACACGATATTTATACGCCAATCGCCAGTGAGGTACAAAAAATTATACAGGGCAAAAACCCAAATTTAAGTTTGAGAGATTTATTGGAGTAAACAATGCGATTAATAAAAAATGCGATGATTATAGAAGATGATGGTTTTGTCAAAAAAGATATCTTGAGTGATGATAGAACCATCTTAAAGATTCAAGATTATATCCAAGAAACAGATGGTTGGGATATCCTCGATGTAAAAGGTGCGTATCTTTTGCCGGGTTTAATTGATTTAAATGTCAGATTAGCAAACAATATCTTGAGTAAATCTAATTTGGAAAAGTTGGTCAATAGTGCCAGAAAAGGTGGCGTGACAACCGCGGTGATTATGTCTGATTTTACGCCTCGATTGGATAGTTCTACGTTGCTGGATTTTTTGAATTCAACTTTTGATAATACTATCATCAATCTAAAAGTCACGGCCCCTTTAACCAACGAAAAAAATGATAAACTGAATAATATTGCGACACTTTTAAATAATGGCGCCACAGCGATATATGGCCTCTCTAGTTTGAATTCCAATATTATCAAACGCGGGATGCAATACGCCCATATGAAAGAAAAACCGTTGTTTTGTTTCTGTTATGAACCTGACCTTGATGATGTTGGTATCATGAATGAAGGTGCCATCTCGTCCAAACTTGGCTTATCGGGGATTTCAAAATCCTCAGAAACGGTCGAAGTGGCTAAAATCGCGGAACTCTCTATCGAACAGCATGCTCCTATTGTATTTCAAACACTCTCCACCCAGCGCTCACTTGAGATTGTTCAAAATGTCAAAAAGTACGCAACTCAAATGTATAGTGAAGTCTCCATCCATCATCTCATCAAAAATGATACCAGTTGTGATGGATTTAATACGTATGCCAAGATTTTACCACCATTGCGAGAAGAAGAAGAACGTGTACGACTTGTAAAAGAGGCTAAAAAAGGGACGATTGATATCTTGACCTCTTCTCATGCGCCCAAATCTGTCCTATACAAAGACGTTGCATTTTGTGATGCTGATTTTGGTATGGGTTCGATTGAAGAGTTCTTTTCACTGGCGTATACTTACCTCGTCAAACAAGAGGGATTGCCGATGTGTGATTTGATTCGTATGTGCTCAGAAAATCCTGCAAAAGTGCTTAATTTTGAGAAAAAAGGTAAGATAAAAGTCGGATATGATGCTGATATGTTCTTATTTGATGCCAACAAAAAAAGTATCATGAAGAATGAATTTTCAATTTATAACAATGAAACATTGTACGGTAAGATTACGAATGTTTTCGTCGCATAATACGTTTGTTTGTTTATAAAATATTGTATAAGTTTTTATACAATCAATTCCAAAAAATTTAAAAAAAGATAATCAATGCAAAAAACCAATGATAGATATATTCGAAATTTAGTTATTCTGTTTTGGAGTATTGTCTCCTCTCGTATTTTGTTGATGGTAGTATTACCACTCACCGATACCACAGAAGCACGATATGCCAATATTGCGCTCATTATGTCAAAGACCAATGATTGGATTACCCCTTATTTTGATTATGGGATTCCTTATTGGGGCAAGCCGCCACTCTCATTTTGGTTTCAAGCACTCTCTTATGATCTTTTTGGAATCCACGATATTGTGCCACGAATTCCCTCATTGCTCGTGACACTAGCAACCGCGTGGATTATTTACAAGATGCTTGTCGTGCTTCAAGACAAAATCACTGCACTTTGGGCTATTATTATCTATTTTAGCTCACTTTTAGTCTATGCACTCTCCGGTGTCGTATTACTAGACCCTTATCTTACCTTTGCGACAACGCTCTCTTATGCCTCTTTTATCATGGTACTAAAAGGACATAAGAAGTATTGGAATTATCTCTTTTTTATTGGCTTGGGTATTGGATTATTGGCCAAGGGCCCTCTTGCTATCGTACTAGTGGGCGGGACACTTTTTATTTGGATTTTGTTTTCATTTAAAAAACGCATCCGAACGCTATCACTCTTTCCTTGGATTAGCGGGACGATTATCATGCTGATTATCGCCGTGCCTTGGTATGTGATTGCTGAAAATAAAACACCGGGATTTTTAGATTATTTTATCATTGGGGAGCATTTTGATCGTTTTCTTGATTCGGGATGGAAGGGTGACAAATATGGTCATGCTCATTTCAAACCGCTTGGAACGATTTGGTTCATGTGGCTGTATTGTTCATTGCCTTGGGGATTAGCTGGGATTATTTTGGTCTTAAAAAATCTTTTTAACGGTGAAAAACGAAGCCTAATGCTTCAGGCTCTCCGATCTGAAACACTCTCTTTTTATCTGATTTGGATGCTATTTCCGATGTTATTTTTCACGATGTCGGCTAATATTACAGAAACCTATGTCTTGTATGGTTTTCCGGCTCTTGGTATTTTGTTTGCCCTGTATTATCGTAGTATCGATATCTCGCGCACTAAAGGTGCATTAAAATTATTTTTAGCAGGGGCTCTTTTGATTCCGGTGCTGGGATTTCTGGGAACATTTTATGTGATGAATGTGGCACCAAAGTTAAAAACAGAAAAGTTTTTGATTCAAAAATATAAAAATCTTGCCAAAAATGGTGAGCCGGTCTATTTTTTAAATCATAAAGAATTTTCAGAGATTTATTATATGAATAAAAACATCCATATTACGACATTAGATGCCCTCAAGAAGATAGCTATCTCGCACCCAAAAGAGAAATATTTTGTCATAGGACAAAAGGGTGAGCTACTTCAACATCAAAAACCATTTCAACAGTATAAGTTGATTTATCAGAGTCAAAGGCACACACTTTTTTCTAGTTTTTAATAAAAAATCCTGCACAGATAGAGCCCCTGTGCCGGGGCGGGTGTCATGTTGATGCGTGCGTCTTGATTGATTTGTTTGCGCAAATCTTCTTGAGTGGCACTTTGTTGTTCTATTTTGAGTAGAAAATCACACATAAATCGTACTTGTGTTCTCAAAAAACTACTTCCCAAAAAGTAAATAATCGTATGATTACGATAGGCATAAGCCCCTGCTTTATAGATAGTGCGAATATCTGTCTTGGTGGGGGTTCCTTTTTTTTTGAAATATCCAAAATCATGAGTTCCTACAAAATATTGAGCATTATGATGCATGCTTGAAGCATCAAGCTTTGGAAGAAATAAAACATAATCTGCTTGTGTGGGATTGTATTGATTATGAGAAATGATATAGCGATAAAGGCGCATTTTTGCGCTAAATCTTGCATGAAAATCAGCTGAGACATGTTCAATCTTTTCAATGTAAATATAAGGCTTTACGAGTTTGTTCAGTGATTTTTTTAATTTCATCAAATCCTTAAAATAGAGTGGAATATCAATATGACACACTTGATGCAGGGCATGGACGTTTCGATCGGTTCTACCACTTGCTTGCAAATGACTGGTGATACCTAGTAGTGAAAAAGCATCTTGTAAGCTACCCATAATGGTCGGCATTTTATTGTTATTTTGAGTTTGTGAACCAAAGAATTTTGCGCCATCATAGCAGAGTGTAAGCTTTATCCTTTGCATTTTTAGAACCTTGAGAGAACATTTCTTTTATAGATTGCATAAGAGGCTATCAATGAGACCAAGAAAATCGCAAAAATAGCTCCAAAAGGGTTAATCTTGGCAACGATGACAGCCAAAGAAAAATAGATGAGTATTGACAAAAATTGATACCAATATATTTTAGCACTAGCATATCTTGAAACGACTACAGAGATGCCCATGGCAAGCCATACGGTACTAAGTGGAAATAGTGCAATAAGCATAAAAAAGGCAAAATCATAAGCACGTTTTTTATCCTTAAAGGCGAGCGTCCAATAGGTATAGATAGTCTGCATGTAGCCAATATCTTCATTGGGTGTTGAATTCATATGCATTTTTTTAAAATTAATTTGTTGTATTTTATCTTTATGAAATTCAAATGCTTTACCATCATTTAATATGAGCCTCAATGAGCCCTCTTCGTTTTTGATAGAGGCTTGTTGTGACAAAATTAATCGTGTCGCCTCAGTGTTCGTACCGACTTTGTAGAGTGCGATATCTTCATAGGATTGATTCTTTTTTGCTTTACTGATATAGACAAGCCAATCAGAAAATTTTTGACCGAATTTACTCTCTTGAATATTAAATTTTGCTTTTGCTTTTTTGTATTCGAGGAAGTTATTGTTAAGTTGATTAGACAGCGGGACCAAAACCACAATATTCACAACCAAAAGCAGTGAAAACAGGAACGCCAAGGTAGTAAAAAATCGTGACATTCGCTTGGGAGAATATCCCAAACTAAATAAAATAATCAGTTCATTTTCTTTTGATAGATTAAATAATGTCAGGCACAGCGCTACAAAAAACGTGATGGGAATCGTATAGATGAGTAACTTGGGTATAAGATAGACATACATCGTAAAAAGTTCGATAAAGTTCATTTTGATGACAGACGTGACATTGGCGATGTTGATAAAAAAGATGATAGATGCAACAAAAAAAAGTATAAAAAAGAGGGTACTAAATACCTCCATGAAATTTTTCAATAGATAATGATTGACTCTAGCCATAAATTTTTCCCATCAATGCTGCAATTTGGGTATCAAAAACCCATGTGATATATAATCCTAACGTTAAAAAGGGGATAAAAGGGAGTTGAAATCCTTTTTTACCGACCAAAAGAAAAGCTGGCAAAGCTATCACCGCCGCAATATAAATCGCCCCTAATCCTAATTGAACTCCTAAAACACCGCCAATAACACCGGCGATAATAATATCAGCTTCACCCATAGCCTCTTTTTTAATTATCCATGATATTATCATACGCAGCAATGAAAATCCTCCTGCAAAAAGCAGTGCATCATAAAAACTCTCAGGAATACTTCTAGCAAAAAAAGCAACAAACAAAGCAGGAAAGCTCAAGATATCTGGCACCGCTTTGTACCGTAAATCGATGACACTCAGTGCTAATAAGAGGGCAAACAATAAGCCCAAAATCAATCCCTGTGTGATATTTTCATATTTGAGATAGGCGATGATGAAAATCATCGCGGTTATTAATTCTACCAAAGGATATTGAAAAGAAATCTTCTCATGACAAAATGCACATTTACCTCTAAGTGCAATCCACGAAATGACGGGGATATTGTGATAGAATTTTAGCTTTGTTTTACATTTGGGGCAGTGTGACGATGGAAATGAAATGCTTTGATTCTCAGGAACTCTAAGAATGACAACATTTAAAAATGACCCAATAGCCAAACCAAGCAGGGTGAATAATACAATCTCCATCTAAATGCCTCCAAATCTTCGCTGTATTTTTTGATATTTTTCTATCATGATGTCGAGTTCTTGTGTTGAAAAAGCTGGCCAGTATGTATCTGTGAAGATTAATTCTGCATAAGCACTTTGCCATAATAAAAAGTTTGACAGGCGTTGTTCTCCACCGGTTCGAATCATGAGATCAACATCGGGGAGGGTATGCGTATCGAGGGCATTTTGAATATCTTCTTCTGTGATTTTTTCTTTTTTGATGCTGTTGATGGCGCGTACAATCTCATCTCTCGCTCCATAGTTGATGGCCAAAATTTGAGTCAAGCCGGTATTGTTTTTTGTTTTTTCTATAGTGAGATTGACACGTTTTTGTAGGCTTTTTGATGTTTTGCTCATATCGCCAATGACTTTGAATCTAATATTGTTATCCATAAGATTTTTGAGCTCTTGCTTTAAAAATTTTTCAATCAACTTCATGAGAAAATCTACTTCAACTTTTTCTCGTTTCCAATTTTCGGTACTAAAGGAGTATAAGGTCAAATACTCTATGCCTATTCGTGAAGCATGTTTGGTGATTTCTACGAGTTTTTTAGCTCCTGCTACGTGTCCAAAAGAACGAATTTTGCCTCGTTCTTTCGCCCATCTGCCATTGCCATCCATGATAATAGCCAAGTGTTTTAGAGTATTCATGATTAACCTTTTACATCTAACAAAACGTCACTAGGATTAAAGAGTGGCACCATCATATCTGTGCGTGTCACTGTGATGTGTAAATCGTTTTGTTTTAGTTCTTTTTGTAACAATTGATAACTTTTATCAAACATTACCTCAAATGAAATATCGAGTATTTTACCATTCTCACGTATGATACCACGAATAGGTCCTAAATTTTCAAATGCGAGATAAAATACCGTCGTATGAAGGTCTTGTTTTTCAAATTGCAACAGTATTTTTTTCCCTTCCAAAAAAATAGGAAAATGAAAAATTCCTTGGTTTTGTGCAAGTAACATATAGGTGAGTGTTAAAAATTCTTCTTTTGATGTTGTAGCATCGAGCATTTTTTCTACCATCTGTTTTTTGAGCGTTTGTATGGGAGTCGGGTCCTCTTCTAAGAGTTGTGCAAATAAGTCAAATTCGATATCTAAAAATGCAGAATTTGAGTTATAAATCTCTGGTTTTTGAACCAGATGAGAGAGATTTAAAATCGCTTCTTTATTCTCTTCTAAAATACCCCAATACTGTTTATTGACACTGAGTGTCCGATTGCTTCTTGCTTTTAATTCCTGTTTGCCTACCTGCAATTTGTATTGGTTTTGGTAGAGTTTTTCCAAAACAGTGATAGAAAGCGGTAGATTAGTATTAAACGTGATTTTGGAGTAAGAAGATTGTTGGGAAATCTTGGCAACACGTTTGATTTGGCGAATCATATAGTTTTGAGCTCTCTAAAAATTTCAAATGCTACGTGTGATTTTGTATTAAATGCTATTTGTGTCTCTTGTGATTTTGTGATTAATGTGATGGCATTTTTTTCGCTTCCAAAATTATTATGGGTGCCTAATACGTTGAGACAAACGGCATCAAGATGTTTTTCTTTGAGCATTCTTTGGGCATTTTTGAGTGCATTGGAGGCATCAAGTTCCGCTTTGAATCCAATAGTCGTAATATTTTTTTTGTCTAGACTCTGTAAAATATCGATATTTTTGACAAGAGAGAGGGTGGTTTTTTCTCCTAATGTCTCTTTTTTCAATTTTCCCTCATGAACATGCTCACACACATAATCGCTGACGGCTGCGACCATAAAAAGAAAGCTACCATTTTTGAGATTCTTTTGGATAGCTTTTTGAAGTTCTTGTGAACTTGGGGCGTGGTATGTTGTGATTTCATGAGGAAGATCACTCGTCTCATCGGTACCAATATATGTGACATGAGCTCCGAGTAGATA
Organism: Sulfurospirillum sp. 1612; assembly: GCF_036556685.1. Lineage (NCBI taxonomy): Bacteria > Pseudomonadati > Campylobacterota > Epsilonproteobacteria > Campylobacterales > Sulfurospirillaceae > Sulfurospirillum > Sulfurospirillum sp. 1612. Next base: position 1,389,910 of record NZ_CP140614.1, on the reverse strand, counting down.
AGCCCAAGTAGCGAGGGCTTTTGCCATTTTGCCACTGGAAAAATTGCTAATATATCTGACTTGGTCGATTTTCTCTTTGGTGCCGCCTCCTGTAATGAGAACTTCTTTGCCCTTCCAAAAATCATCTTTGAGAAGATGGGCACAAATCCTCCAATAAATCTCTTGTGGCTCAGCCATCGCACCGATGCCTTTATCATTGCACGCGAGTAATTTATCTTGTGGCTCGATGATTTTATAGCCATAACTTTTGAGTTTTTTGAGTGATTCTTGTGTGCTAGGGTGCAAAATCATATGGGTATTAGCAGCCGGTGCTATAAAGATTTGCTTCTCATAAGCCAGTAGGGTTTGAACCAAAAGATTATCAGAAATCCCATGGGCAATTTTATTGATGCTATTGGCAGACATTGGCGCTACTACAAAAATATCAGACCATTTGCCTATATGGATGTGATTGTTATCATTGGCCCAACTTTCCGTCTCAGTATGCATGACTTGGTTTTGGGAGATGGCCTCAAACATGAGTGGTGTGATAAATCGCTTGGACTCTTCACTCATCAAAACCCTCACTTTGGCACCTGATTTGATAAACAATCGAATCAATTCAAGAGTTTTATAAACCGCGACACTACCGGTAACACCGACGAGAATGTTCTTGTTTTTGAGTATATTTTCCATTATTTTTTGCCAAAAAATTTATAAAAAAAGTTGTCGATGATTTTTAGAGGATGTCGATTAATCGCGAGGCTTCCCTGCTTGACATTTTTGGTCACCGTTGTTCCTGCGGCTATCATGACATCATCTTCTATGGTTACGGGTGCGACCAGTTGTGTGTCACTTCCGATAAAAACGTTCTTTCCGATGATAGTTTTAAATTTGCTCTTGCCATCGTAATTGCACGTAATCGTGCCACATCCAATATTCGTGCCCTCATCAATGCTACTATCACCCAAATAGCTAAGATGTCCGGCTTTGACTCCTTTGAGTGTTGATTTTTTGACTTCAACAAAGTTGCCGATATGGGTTTTAAAGAGATAAGAGCCCGGTCGTATTCGTGCCATCGGGCCGATGTCTGAGTCCTCAAGTGTGGAATCTTCTACGACACTATTGGTCTTGACAATCGAATCGATAATGTTACTGTGACCCAGTAAACTCACCCCATTTTCAATCACACTCTCTCCTGAAATTTGTACTTCTGCTTCGATATAAATCGTCTCTGGCAATCTCATGATAACACCAGCTTCCATAAATCTCTTCTTAATGCGTGCTTGCATACAAGTTTCTGCTAAAGCAAGGTGATATTTAGAATTGACTCCCATAAAGGTCTCTTCATCAACATCAATGGCCTTGACTGGGATAAGTTGGTCGTTGGCGATTTTGATGAGATCGGTGATGTAATACTCGTTTTGTTGGTTATCGTTGGTGAGTTTTGGCAGATTTGTTTGCAAAAAGTCACTATCAAACAGATAGACACCGGCATTAACGTCTTTGATTTTCTTCTCTTGTTCGTTGGCATCTTTTTCTTCGACAATTTTTTCGACAAGATTTGTGTTGTCTTTAATCACACGACCATAACCACTCGCATCTTTAGCGCAAAAACTGCTCATAATGACTGGGGCTTCCTCTTGTGCAAACAAGAGCATATCCTTGGCCTCCAAAAGGGGCATATCGCCGTTGAGTACCAAGAGTTTTTCATATTTTGGATGTACATCCATAATCGCACCACCCGTTCCTGGAAATTGATCATGGTTTTGAATGATGTAGTTGATATTGGTAAAATATTCATCCATCTTTTGCTGTATTTGATTGGCCTCATGATACAAAATGACCGTGATATCATCAGAGACTTTTTGAGCTTCTTTAATAATATAGTATAATATTTCAAATCCACTGATTTTATGTAAAACTTTGGGTGTTTTTGATTTCATCCTGGTTCCAAAACCAGCGGCCATAATGGCAATAGAGATATTCATGAAATCATGCTCCTAAAAAATAAATTTAAATGTCCGATATTCTAACAGAAATTTGTTTTAAATGGGCTAAAGATAGCGATAAAAAAAGATTTAATCATCTTTTAACACAAATAAATTTAAAATATGCAAATTAAACGAAAGGTTATAATTTATGGACTTGGGAACAATTGTCGGTTTGGTTCTGACGTTATCGTTGCTTTTGGGCGCTATGGCTATGGGTGTAGGTCTTGGTCCTTATATTGATATACCGTCTCTTTTGATTGTTTTTGGCGGTACGACAGGTGTCCTTTTGGTGGGCTTCAAGATGGAACAGATGAAAAATCTCGCCAAGTATTTTATGATTGCGGTGAAACCTCCACAAATTGATACGCCTGAATTGATTAAAAAAATGATAGAATACTCCACAAAAGCACGACGTGATGGTATTTTGTCATTGGAAAATGATGCCAACAACGAAGAGAATGAATTTTTGAAAAAAGGGCTTTCTATGGCCGTTGATGGTAATGAACCTGATACCATCCGTGAACTCTTGGAAGTGGATATGGAACAATCCAGCGAACGTCACAAAGCTAATGCTCAGATATTTGCGCAAATGGGTGGATTCTCAGGAGCCATGGGGATGATTGGGACGCTGATAGGATTGGTTGCCATGCTTTTAAATATGTCAGACCCATCAGCAATCGGACCTTCGATGGCGGTGGCGTTGATTACGACACTTTATGGTGCGATGATTGGAAATATCATCGGTGCTCCAATCGCCAATATCCTACAAGTGCGAGATAGTGATGAAATTCTGGTCAAAACATTGATTATAGAAGGGATTATGGCGATACAATCGGGTGATAATCCAAGAACATTAGAAGGAAAATTATTGTCATTTCTCCCTCCAAAAGAGCGAGAAAGTCAATTTAATTAGGGAAATTTATGAGGAAAAAAGCCAAACCATGTGATTGTCCAAAATGTTTGCCTGCTTGGCTTGCTGCATTTGGCGATTTGATGTCCTTACTATTATGTTTTTTTGTGTTACTCCTCTCGATGTCTACGATGGATGCCAAAAAAGTTCAAGAGGCAATTGGCTCTTTGGCTGGAGCTTTGAGTGTTCTTGAAGGTGGCACCAAGACTGAAATCAGTCGCGAACGACAACAACAAACCTCGCTTATTCGCAATGAAAAACAGACTCCAAGCAGTGCTAAGTCAAATATAGAAAAAACGATTTTAGAAGTCAATCAAATGTTAAAAGCAACCGGTTCTCCACAAGTGGTACTTGAAGAGTCTCAAAAAGGATTTGTCATCAGACTTCCGGGTGCTTTGTTGTTTAAACCAGGATCGGCTGTAATTGAAAATGAAGATGCTATCCTCTTTTTGAAACGTATCTCACTGATTATCGAAAAATTACCTAAAGATTTACATATTAATGTGATTGGATACACTGACAATACCGCTCCTGATGTGCAAAGTGCCTTCCGAGATAATTGGGATTTATCAAGCGCACGAGGCGTGAGTGTGGTCAAAGAGTTAATCAAAGATAATGTATCACCAAAGCGATTGATGGCATCAGGAAAAGCACAATATGACCCTATAGCCTCAAATACGACAGAAGAGGGTAGAACCAAAAATCGACGCGTTGAATTGAGCTTTTTTACAGTTGGCAATACAGATAAAAGTATCGCCCAAAAAAGTATCTTAGATATGAATCAGCAAAGTAAATAGTGAAAAAATATATCTTTATCATTTTATTATTCTCTGCTAGTGTTCTCTTTGGTGCCGATACGATACCGACTGTGAATCTCTCACTCAGTGCTCCTAATACGCCAGAACAACTCGTCAGCAGTCTAAATCTGCTGGTGTTATTGACGATTTTGGTCTTGGCTCCTTCGATTTTATTTGTCATGACAAGTTTTTTGCGACTTATCATCGTTTTTTCTTTCCTGCGACAAGCACTGGGTACCCAACAAATGCCACCCAGCAATATCTTGGTTTCGTTGGCTTTAGTGTTGACATTTTTCATCATGCAACCAGTCGCTACAAAATCTTATAATGAAGCCATCAAACCCTACCTTGCCAAACAGATAGGCTATCAGGTTGCATTTGAGCGTGCTGCGAAGCCTTTTAAAGCTTTTATGGTGCGTAATACAAGAGAAAAAGATTTGGCACTTTTCTTTAGAATCCGCAAATTAGAGAATCCAAAAAATATTGAAGATATTCCTCTTACTATCGCCGTACCGGCATTTATGATTAGTGAACTCAAAACCGCATTTGAGATTGGATTTTTACTCTACTTGCCATTTTTGGTTATCGATATGGTAGTGAGTTCGATTTTGATGAGTATGGGGATGATGATGCTCCCACCTGTCATGATTTCTTTGCCATTTAAGCTTTTAATCTTCGTGTTGGTGGATGGTTGGAATCTACTGATAGGAAGCTTAGTTAAAAGCTTCCACTAATCCTTCATCTTTTTTTCTAAGTGTCGCGCATACAATGAGATAGGATAGGTCAATAGCAAGTATCCAATGGCAAGTGGGATATAACTCTCTAAGGTTGAGAAGGTATAGGCATTGACTTCTTGCGCATTCATGGTGAACTCGTTCACAGATATGATTGAGAGTAGCGAAGAGTCCTTGATAATCGATGCAAATTGCCCAGTCAGCGGTGGAATGATACGCTTATACGCTTGCGGAAAGATGATGTATCTATAGGTCTGAAATATTGTAAAACCAAGTGATAATGAGGTCTCGTATTGCTCTTTTTGGATACTAAAGATTCCCGCTCTGATGATTTCACTGATGTAGGCTCCTGAAAAAATTGCCAAGATCAAGGTGCCCGCGATATAGCGATTATCCAATCCTATATTGGCAGCAAACACATAAAAAAATATCAAAATTTGAACCAATAGAGGCGTACCTCTGATGACTTCGACATAGAATCTGGAGAAAAATCGCAAGAGGATAATTTTCGAATTTTGACCGTATGCAAAAAAGAGTCCGATAAAGAAACTCAAGATAAGCGCAAAAAACGATATATAAATCGTAGTCAAGAAACCACTGATAAATTTTTGCTTGTATTCGTAGATATTAGACCAATTAAAATCATATTGTGTATAGCTAAACATGAGATAAAAAAAGAGTATCATGATGATGGCTAAAAAGAAAAAATTGAAGAGGTAAACCTTGACTTTTAGGTTTTCCTCTTCTTGAAAATCATTTTTTTGTATAAAAAAATCTATAAGTTTAATGATGACTCCTAAAAGAAAAACGGTATATTAAGTTCTGTAAATTTTTCTTTTGCATTTTTTAGGTATTTGTTGGCGAGTTTGTCAAAAGTACCATCTTTTTTGGCTTGTGTGATAAAGGCATCAACTTTAGCTTTGAGCTCTTTATCGTTTTTACGCATCGCCACACCCCAATAACCATGATTTTTCGAGATGGGTTTGAGTAGGGCTACGGTTGTTTTCTTGTGTTTTTCCCACTCTCTATAGATGGTGAGTTGATCATAAATAAAGGCATCTGCTCTTTTTTGGATGACTTCTAGTACCGCAGTATTTTCTTTGTCAAAGAGCAAGATTTTTGCTTTTTTCAAGTACTTGATTGCATACATATTGCCCGTCGTACCTTTTTTGACAGCGACAACTTTACCGGCTTGATTGAGATCTTCGACACTTTTGACACCCGAAGTTGGATTGGTCAAGATTGCAAGGTCTGCTTGAGCATAAGGGATAGAAAAGCTGATGACTTTCTCTCGCTGTTTGGTAATTGACATGGATGAGATAATCATATCGATTTTTTTGGTTTTGAGTGAAGGAATCAAACCATCCCATGCGATATTTTTGATGACAACTTTTCTGCCGAGTGATTTTCCGATTGCTTTGGCAAGATCAACGCTCACGCCACTTGGCTTACCATCTTTGGTACTCATTTCAAAAGGAGGATATGCTAACTCCATACCGACGTTTAATACTTTTTGTTCTTTTGCTTGCAAGGACATTGTAGCAGATAGGACAAGGCCTAGTGCCACCAACGTTACTTTTTTTAACATAATGTCTCCCATTCGTTTTAAAATACCTTGCATTATGGCAAAGAGTTGATTAGATTTGTATTAATTTTGTGATATTTTTACTATGACTTGGATTATATTTTGTTATGCAAGTATGTGGGCTTTGTCACAAAAAAGAGATACCAATCTGTTGAAACGACCCTGTTTTAGGCCGTTTCAAGCTTGTGTTAAGAGTGTATTTTGTAGGGGAAATGACATTTTTATTTAATCATTTTATTTTTTTGAGTTCAAAAATATCTGTTCTTCTGTCTTTGAGATTTTTCACACTGCCAAATTCATGTAATTCTCTCAAAAGGTCAATATCCACATCAGCAATCAAAACCATCTCCGTATTTGGCGTTGCTTCTGCTTTGATACCATTGGTCGGAAAAGCAAAATCACAGGGAGTAAAGACCATAGATTGAGCAAATTGCATATCCATATTGTGCACATTGGGGAGATTGCCAACGCTCCCGGCAATTGCGACATAGCACTCATTTTCTATGGCTCGAGTTTGAGAACAATAACGCACTCTTGAGTAGCCATTTTGCGTGTCTGTGAGAAAAGGGACAAAGAGGATATCCATCCCCTCATCTGCAAGCAAACGACTGAGTTCAGGAAACTCTGAATCATAACAGATCAGGATACCAATCTTGCCACAGTCAGTATCGAAAGTACTGATATGATTACCGCCTTGCATGCCCCATACTTTTTCTTCATCCGGAGTGACATGGATCTTCTCATACCGGTCGATTGTACCATCCCGACGGCACAAATACCCGACGTTGTAGAGGTGACCTTCTTGAATTTCAGGCATACTGCCAGCGATAATATTGATATTGTAAGAGATGGCAAAATCGGAGAATTTTTGGACAATATCATGCGTGTGTTCTGCAAGTTTACGTATGGCTTCAGGCTCTTTGAGATGATTATTCTCCGCCATCAAAGGGGCATTAAAAAACTCAGGAAAAAGAGCGAAATCTGAACGATACCCCGAAACTGTATCGATAAAGTATTCAGCTTGTTGTAGTAATTCTTCCAAATTTTTATAGGGGCGCATCTGCCATTGAATCAAGCCAAGTCGGACGATTTTTTTCTTGGTTTGGGTGAGTTTACTCGGCTTTTCGTAGTAGATATTGTCCCACTCCAGCAAGACCGCAAACTCTCCAGATTCGGTATCACCCTCAAGATAATTTTTCAAGATTTTTGAGGGGTGGAAATCGTTGGAGATTTGAAAGTTGAGCACGGGGTCATGAATCTCTTTTCTTTTTACTTTTTCTATATATTGTTTTGGTGAGAGTTCTGATTCGTATTTGTGATAGTTGGGAATCCGTCCTCCAAAAGCAATACTTTTGAGATTGAGATTTTCACAGAGTTCTTTTCGATAATCATAAAGACGTCTTCCCAGACGCAATCCTCTAAATTTTGGACGGACAAATACATCAATGCCATAGAGAATATTGCCGTTTTTATTGTGCGTATTAAACGTAAAATTTCCCGTAATCTCTTTGTATGTGTGATGATTTGAAAATGTATCATGATTGACGATGATAGAAAAGGCACATCCTGCCAACTCACCATCTACTTTGATGACGATTTGTCCATCATGAAATTTGGATATGAGCGTTTGGATTTGATCTTTTCTCCAATATGCCTCAGGGAGCATACCATAAGATTCAATCATCGCCTCTTTGATCTCTTCATAATCATCAAGACTGATAAAAGTTAACTCTATATTTTCTCTTAGTTGTGTTTCCAATGAGTCTCCCATAGATTTCTTGGAGAAAATTTTCTCCCCATATTTATGTAATATTATAGCGGATTTGTTTAATTTTGAAGTGGGAATATGTGAAAATTTTGTATCCATGCTGATTGAAAAATTCTTTTAACAGTATAAAAAAACTCTATTTAAAATCAATTGGTTATAATTATCATGATACATTAATAGAAAGGCTACTATATTTTATGACATCTGTACAAAAAGATACGCTCAAAACCATTGTAACGCAATTATATAAGGATATTACAGAAGAGATAAAAGAGTTGGAAGAAAAGACCCAACCCATCGCACCGGATTGTTCTTTGGGGCGTTTAACCAGATTGGATGCGATGCAAGAAAAAAGCATCAATGAGTCCATTTTAGCAAAAGCGAGGATTCGCCTAAAAAAAATCCAATTTACCTTGGATAAAATCGATCATGAGGATTATGGATTGTGTACAATTTGTGAGGAAGAGATACCCTATGAGAGACTTTGCGTCATGCCAGAATCAACGATTTGTGTCACCTGTGCAAATGAACGAGATAAATCATGATAAAAAAGACGAAATACAGAGTAAACAAGAAAATGCGATTTTAAAATAGTTTTTGAGTCTAAAATAAGATGGTACCTGAGGCCGGACTCGAACCGGCACGAGCAAAGCTCACAAGATTTTGAGTCTAGCGCGTCTACCAGTTTCACCACTCAGGCACCTAAAAGAGAATGGAATATTACAAAAAAAAAGCTTAAAGAGTCTTTATATCACCTCTTTAAGCTTTTATATTTGAATTATTAAGATTTTGCTACTGAATCTTTAAGTTTTTTACCCACTTTGAATTTTACTGCAGTAGTTGCTGCGACATCGACAACTTTGTCAGTTCCAGGAACTCTTGCTTTTCTTGCTGCTCTTTTTGCAGTACTAAAAGTACCAAAACCAATAAAACTCACATTCTTACCTGCAACCAATGCTTCTTCTATCGCTTCTATGGCCGCATCAAGAACTTTTTGAGTGTCTTTTTTTGAAAGCTCCGCTTTTTCTGAAACAGCTTGTACAAATTCTGCTTTTTTCATTCTACAATCCTTTAGAAATAATGTAATTTAGGCATTGTACAATTTTTTTTTAAAAAAAACAACAATTTTTATTAAAAATTAAACAAAATCATAAAAAAACCGATATTTGAGTCACAAGGAACCTTTTTTGCTTATATATGGGCATTGTAGATTATGAGGAGATATTGATGAGGATTACAAATTCACTTTTTTATTTAAATACGGTGGCAAACTATCAAAATAGCATGAAAAACTTATATGATGTCAACAATCAAATCTCTTCAGGGACAAAGATTCAAGACAGTTATCAAGATAGTGGCATTTACTCAGAAACGATGCGATTAGATAGTGAACTCTCTACTTTGCAACAAGTTCAAGATAGCAGTTCAAAAGCGCAAACTTTTGCCAATAATACAGATGCGTCGATGAATCAGATGACAGATGCGCTGACACAGTTTAAAACCAAACTTATCAAAGCAGCCAGTAGCGTGAATTCAACAACTAGCTTGAATGCAATTGCCAATGATTTACAATCGCTACGTGATAGTATGGTCAGTATCGCGAATACCTCGATTAATGGGCAGTTTTTATTTTCAGGCTCAGCACTTAATGTAAAGCCAATTAGCACTGATGGCACATACAATGGTAATGGCAATGATTTAAATGCCGTGATAGGCTCAGAAGTAAAGTTGCCTTATAACATAGATGGACAATCTCTTTTTTTAGGCAAAGATAGTGATTATTCCAAAATAGTCTCTACCAATGTGAAGATGTACAATCAAACGACTGAAGCTAATAGTGCAGAGCAAGTGGCGCTACAATCAAGCGATAGTATCCAAGATATGGTGGGTGGCGATGCCACTACTAATGGAACACCTGTATTTTATCTCTCAGGAAGAAAGCCAGATGGCGAGACTTTTAATACGAAATTTGAAGTCAGTACGACATCAAAAGTCTCAGATCTCTTAGATAAAATTGGCACGGCTTATGGCAACACAACCGATAATGAGATTGTCAATGTTAGTATGAATGATTATGGTCAAATCGAAGTCAAAGATTTACAAAAAGGCAATACCTTGCTTCAAATGAACCTCTTTGGTGCTATCGATAGGAGTGCAGGGGCGGGAAATACAGGGGGAGCCGATCAAAATGATATTGATAATCTCTCATCTCAGCCAAATGTAGAAATCATCTCTTTTTTAAAGAGCAATTTTTCTAGTTCTGATACCGCGTTGAGTGATGCTTCTAACTACTCCATTCGAGGATTTGAAAAAGATGGGGATCAATTGAGTGCTAATGTCTCGCAATTTGTCAAATCTACTGGCGATTATGCCACGGCTTCGACAAAACTCTCAGACGTAGCAGGCTCTGCTTCACTTGATGGAAAACAGTTTCTATTAACAGGTACTAATATCAATGGTACATCTTTTAATGTACAAGTTGATCTCAGCTCAACAGGTTCAACTTTTTCACTCGATGGCGGCACGACCAATTACACACTCTTTGATGCCAATGGTAATGCAACGCCTGCAGATGAAGTGACCTACCAACAACTCAACGATGTCGTGAGTATGGTGACATCAAATACATTGCCGACAAGCAATACCGCGACAGATTATAACACCGCAGTCGCAAGTGCACAACAAAGTGTCAGTGTGACACTTGATAATCAAGGCAAGATGCAAATCAAAGACAATAATAACTCAGCATCCAAAATTGATTTTACGATGTATGATAGTGATGCCAATAACTTTGATGGTACAACCGCTCCAGCTATGACGTTCATGGCCAATGATGCAATTACTGTCGATGAACCGAATGTCAGTATGTTTCAACAACTTGATGCGATGATTGCCGCTGTGAGAGAGGGTAATTTCACTATGGATTCCACGGCATCAGACCCTCGCAATACCGGTATTCAAAATGCAATGTTACAACTTGATCATATCAGTGACCATGTGGACAAAATGCATACTAAAATCGGGACCTATTCCAATGCCTTACAAAGTGCTAATGAGCGGGCGAGTTTCCTCAGTCTCAATGTCACAAAAGTAAAAAGTTCAATAGCTGATGTTGATATTGCGGAGGCTTACATGAACTTTACTCAAATTAGTAATAATTACCAAGCCATGCTCTCTACTGTGGCCAAAATAAATTCTATGTCCTTATTGAATTATATGTAAATCCAGCAATATTTGCTATAATACCTTTCTGATTAATATGTAAAGGATACAATATTTTAAAAGAAACTATCTTCATAGTAACGACTGCATTTTTGGTTTTTTTAGGGCTCTCCACGGTACTTGGTGATACATCAATCGTCGGCTTATATGGTGCTGCATTGGGGGGTGAGAATTATAAATTATTTGGTTATTTGTCTTATGTTTATCCGTTTTTATTTATCGTTTTAGCATATTTTATCTATAAAAATTCTGTCTTTGATACGCGTAGAATAGAGATTTATTTAGCTTCAATCCTTCTATTTTTGGCACTCTTAATGATTCAATCTGTTGTGATTGATGGCAATGGTTATATTGGGTACTCTATCACGCAGTCTATTATCGCATATATTGGTATTGCTGGTGTTTGGATTTGTATCATTGCGATTACTGCTTTGAGCGTGGTGATGTTATTTGATTTGAGATTTGATGAGATACTGTTATCACTAAAAAAAGATCATGATAGTGATAGTGAAGCAGAACAAGATGATGATTCTCAATATTTTGAAGTGCAAGAAGTCCATGAGAACAAAGAAGTCCACGAGAGCCAAGAAGCCAATGAAAAGAAGCAAACAAAAGAAGAAGTGAGCGAAGAGAGACAAACCTCTCATGATGACTTAGCACAAACGGAGAGTGAAACGACACCCGATACATCTACCACTGCGTCACCGTCAATCGTGAAAAAATCCGAAATATTAAATGAAGTAGAAGAGAACAAAAAATTATTAGATGAAATTGAAAAGGGCAGGGTAGATAAGCCTAAAAATTATGAATTGCCTTCGTTGCGGTTTTTAGCCAATCCTCCAAAGAGAAATCACCATATTAATGAAAGTGAAATTGACCAAAAAATCTCAAATTTGCTCGATAAACTCAAACGATTTAAGATTGATGGCGATGTGGTGAGGACCTACTCAGGTCCTGTGGTGACTACATTTGAATTCAAACCCGCTCCGCACATCAAAGTGTCAAAAATTTTAACACTACAAGATGATTTGGCGATGGCATTAAAAGCCAAAACCATCCGTATCCAAGCGCCTATCCCTGGTAAAGATGTTGTCGGTATCGAAGTGCCCAATAAGAGCATCGAGACCATTTATCTCAAAGAAATTTTAGAAAGTGATATCTTCAAAAAATCATCTTCCCCTTTGACGATTGCATTGGGTAAGGATATTGTGGGCAATCCTTTTGTGACCGATCTCAAAAAACTCCCGCATCTATTAATCGCCGGTACGACAGGGAGCGGAAAAAGTGTGGGGATTAATGCCATGCTACTCTCTTTGTTATATAGAAATTCTCCTGATACCCTGAAACTCCTCATGATTGATCCTAAGATGTTGGAATTTTCGATATACAATGACATTCCCCATCTTCTCACTCCCGTCATCACCAAACCAAAACATGCCATAGTCGCACTCTCTAATATGGTCAATGAGATGGAGAGACGTTATAAAATTCTCACCCAATCGCGCACTAAAAACATCGAAAATTATAATGAAAAAGTCAAAAAGCATGGTGGGGCACCACTGCCTTATATTGTGGTAATTATTGATGAATTGGCAGATTTGATGATGACCAGTGGTAAAGAGGTTGAATTTTATATTTCACGACTGGCACAAATGGCACGTGCTAGTGGCATTCATCTACTGGTTGCGACACAACGCCCTTCGGTGGATGTTGTTACCGGATTAATCAAAGCCAATCTTCCCTCACGTATTAGTTTCAAAGTGGGACAAAAGATTGATAGTAAAGTGATTTTAGATGCGAGTGGTGCGGACTCTTTACTCGGGCGTGGGGATATGCTTTTTACGCCACCATCGACTTCAGGACTCATACGACTCCACGCCCCTTATGCCAGTGAAGAAGAGATTGAAAGAGTTGTAGAATATCTGAAAAAACAGCGTAAAGTCGAATATGATGATAATTTTCTCAAAGAAGAAGAGAGCAATTTTAGTGGTAGTAGTATTGCCAATGAAGATATTGATGAACTTTTTGAAGATGCGAAAAATATTGTCATCAATGAAAAAAAATGTTCTATCAGTTATATTCAAAGAAGATTGCAAATCGGCTATAATCGTGCGGCGAGAATTGTCGAGCAATTAGAAGCGACTGGGATATTATCATCAGTTAACTCCAAAGGACAGAGAGAAATTTTATAATCTTTTATAATTTTTAAATAACTTTGTGCTACAATCCGTATACTTATATTAAGAATACAAGGAGAAATAAGATATGGACAATTTGGATGTATACAATCAACATGTTCTTGAGAGATCGAACCTAGGCGTTCCTCCACTTCCTTTGGATGCTACGCAAACAGCGATGATTGTGGAAATGCTCAAAAAAGGAACCGGCGATCAAGAAATCCTTTTAGAATTATTGCAAGAGCGAGTAAGCCCTGGTGTCGATGAAGCGGCCTATGTCAAAGCGGCATTCTTAAATGCGATTATCAAGAAAGAAACAACATGTAATGTTATTTCTCCTAAGAAAGCGGTCGAAATCCTAGGCACGATGATGGGAGGCTATAACGTACAGCCTTTGGTTGATGCGCTTGAAGATAGTGATGTCCAAATTGCACAAGCTGCATGTGATGCACTCAAGCATACGATTCTTGTCTACAGTTCTTTTAATGATGTCGAAAAATTATCTAAAACCAATAAATTTGCAAAAGAAGTATTAGAATCTTGGGCAAATGCAGAATGGTTCAATGAAAAACCTGCTATCGCTGAAAAGATAACGGTTGCAGTCTTAAAAGTGCCAGGTGAAACCAACACCGATGATCTCTCTCCTGCTAGTGAAGCATTTACTAGAAGTGATATTCCTCTTCATGCACAATGCATGCTACTCAAAAGATTGCCAGGATCTTTAGAAAAAATTAAAGAATTTCAAGCAAAAGGTTATGAAGTTGCTTATGTCGGTGATGTTGTGGGAACGGGAAGTAGTAGAAAATCGGGTATTAATTCAGTGCAATGGTGGATGGGACGCGATATTCCTCATGTTCCAAACAAAAGAACCGGCGGGTTAGTGATTGGTAAAACCATTGCACCTATCTTTTTTAACACAGCAGAAGATAGTGGCGCTTTACCAATAGAAGCAGATGTTGAAGCGCTAGAAACTGGAGATTTGATTGATGTTTATCCATTGGAAGGGGTGATTAAAAAAGATGGTAAAGTGGTCTCTACTTTTAAGCTCACTCCAAATACTTTAGCAGATGAATATCGCGCTGGTGGTCGTATTCCTTTGATTATTGGACGGGGATTGACATCTAAAGCGAGAGCCTCATTGGGATTGCCTCCTGAAGAGATTTTTGCAAAACCAGAACAACCAAAAGACAATGGCAAAGGCTATACCCAAGCGCAAAAAATAGTAGGTTTAGCGTGTGGAATGAAAGGTGTAAGACCGGGTATGTATGTCGAGCCAATGACTTCTACTGTGGGAAGTCAAGATACTACCGGACCAATGACGCGAGATGAGATTAAAGAACTCGCAGCTTTGGGCTTCAATGCAGATTTAGTATTGCAGACATTTTGTCATACTGCTGCGTATCCTAAACCATCAGATGTCAAGATGCAACATACGCTACCAGATTTCATGCGAACACGTGGCGGTGTGAGCCTTAAAGCCGGAGATGGTGTTATTCATTCATGGCTCAATCGTATGGTACTTCCTGATACAGTCGGAACCGGTGGCGATTCCCATACGAGATTTCCTATCGGGATTTCATTTCCTGCCGGAAGTGGTTTGGTCGCGTTTGCGGCGGTGACTGGAAGTATGCCTCTGAATATGCCAGAATCTGTACTAGTGCGTTTTAGTGGTACGCTCCAACCGGGCATTACCTTGCGTGACCTTGTCAATGCAATCCCTTATTTTGCTATCAAGCAAGGATTACTCACCGTACCTAAAAAAGGCAAGAAAAATATCTTTGCCGGTAAAGTATTAGAAATCGAAGGCTTACCTGATCTTAAAGCCGAACAAGCCTTTGAACTCAGTGATGCAAGTGCTGAGAGAAGTGCCGCTGCTTGTTGTGTTGCACTCAATGAAGAACCGGTGATTGAATATCTAAAATCCAATATTACCTTACTTGATTCAATGATCAAAGCAGGATATGGTGATGCGGATACATTGCAACGACGTATCGGTAAAATGAAAGAGTGGATTGCAAATCCTAGTTTGATAAAAGCCGATTCAGATGCTGAGTACGCGGCTGTTATCGAAATCAATATGGATAAAGTCACCGAACCAATTTTGGCATGTCCTAATGATCCTGATGATGTTGCTACTTTAAGTGAAATTTTGGCAGATCCTAGCAGACCACATCATATCGATGAAGTGTTTGTCGGAAGTTGTATGACCAATATTGGGCATTATCGAGCATTGGGGGAAGTGCTAAGAGGTGAAGGTCAAGTACCGACGAAACTTTGGGTTGCACCGCCAACAAAAATGGACAAAGCGGAATTGACTGCTGAGGGGTATTACTCAATTTTTGGAGCAGCGGGTGCCAGAATCGAAATACCAGGCTGTTCTCTTTGTATGGGAAATCAAGCGCGTGTTAAAGATGGTGCAGTCGTTTTCTCAACCAGTACAAGAAACTTTGACAACCGAATGGGAATGGATGCTAAAGTCTATTTAGGAAGTGCAGAACTTGCCGCATTATGTGCCCTTTTGGGTCGGTTGCCAAGTGTGGAAGAGTATATGAAGCTCGTACCTAAAAAACTCGAAGGTAAAGCGGATCAAGTATATAAATATTTGAACTTTAATCTTATAGAAGATTACGAACTCGTCGATTAATCACAAATGCCAACCATGATATCGTGGTTGGCATCCTTATCACATTAATCAGTTATTAACCAACATACTTGTAGAATATCATCCAAATTAGACTTCAGGAATTTTTATGCTAAAAGATAAAATTCGCTCACGCAAACATGGTATTCTTCTCTATGGTATTACACCACCCAAAATGAAACATACAACAGAAGAGATTCACACCATTGCTGCGACACATATTCAGCGTATTAATGCGCTAGATATTGATGCTTTAGTCTTGTATGATATACAAGATGAATCAGATAGAACTTCGCAAATTAGGCCATTTCCTTTTGTAGAAACGCTTGATTCTTCTTATTATAAGGAACATTTTCTTCAAGACATCAGGGTGCCAGTTATCGTTTATAAAGCGGTGGGCAAATACAAAAAAGATGCATTTTCACATTGGTTGGAATCTACAAAAAATCAAGATTTCTACTCTGTTTTTGTCGGCGCGGCATCACAAAAAAGCAAGACAAATTTAAGTATGCGAGACGCTTATGCGCTCAAAAAAGAGATCAATCCAGATCTTATTTTAGGAGGAATCGTGATTCCTGAGCGTCACATGAGCAAAGGCGATGAACATTTGCGGGTGTTTTCTAAGATTGATAGGGGATGTGAGTTTTTTATCTCGCAAGCGGTTTATAATCTCGCAGCAGCAAAGCAATTTTTAGATGATTATCTGGAGTATGCGACCCTCCATCACAAACCTTTAGTGCCAATTATCTTTACATTGACACCTTGTGGTTCAACCAAGACACTAGAATTTATGAAGTGGTTGGGTGTCAATATTCCCGTAGTCTTAGAAGAAAAATTAAAAAATTCCGATGATATACTCGAAGAATCGGTACGATTGTCTCGTGAGAATTTTGAGGCACTTTATCGATATGGTAAAGAAAAAGGGATTCCAATAGGTTGTAATGTAGAGAGCGTAGCGATTCGAAAAGTTGAAATTGAAGCCTCTTTACAATTGTTGGATGAAGTCAAAGAAAGCATTAATATAATCAATAAAGAAGGAAATAAATAATGAACACAAAACAAAGTCATGAAGCATTCAAAAAAGCACAAGAAGTAATCCCCGGAGGTGTAGATTCACCGGTACGCGCGTTTAAAAGTGTTGGGGGCGTGCCTCCTTTTATTGAGCGAGGTGAAGAGGCTTATCTCTTTGATATTGACGGCAACCGTTATGTGGATTACGTACAAAGTTGGGGGCCACTCATCTTTGGACATTGTGATGCTACAATCGAAAAAGCAGTGATTGATTCGGTTAAAAAAGGTTTGAGTTTTGGAGCTCCCACACAAGTAGAAACCGTATTGGCAAAAAAAATCAGTGACCTTTTTGATGGTATTGATAAAATACGATTTGTGAGTAGCGGTACTGAAGCGGTTATGAGTGCAATCAGATTGGCTCGAGGCTATACACACCGAGATGATATTATCAAATTTGAAGGCTGTTATCACGGACATAGTGATTCTCTCTTAGTCCAAGCTGGCAGTGGCGCCGTGACATTTGGGACTCCGAGTTCTCCTGGTGTTCCTGCTGATATTACAAAACACACACTCTTGGCTAAATATAATGATATTGAAAGTGTCAAACAATGTTTTGAAAATTCTAAAGGCGTGGCTTGTGTGATTATTGAGCCTGTGGCTGGTAATATGGGATTGGTCCCCGCAGATGTTGATTTCTTGGAAGGATTACGGGCTCTGTGTGATGAATATGGCGCTTTATTAATTTTTGATGAAGTGATGAGTGGATTTAGGGCATCACTCAAAGGTGCGACCGGTTTAGTTGGGGTGAAACCTGATATCATGACGTATGGTAAAGTAATCGGTGGGGGAATGCCTGTGGGTGCTTTTGGCTCAAGAGAAGAAATCATGAATGAACTCAGTCCAGATGGTCCGATTTATCAAGCCGGAACGCTTAGTGGAAATCCTGTGGCTATGAATGCGGGACTTGCATCCGTAAGTAAAATTTTAGAACATCCTGAAATTTACGCAGAATTTGGTCGATTAGCAAAGAAATTAACCGATGGATTAAAAGAAGCAGCAAAGGGTGAGGGTATTGACTTGCAAGTGAATGTTCGCGGCAGTATGTTTGGGTTTTTCTTTAATGCTCATGAAGTGAAAAATTTCGCAGATGCATTACAATCTGATACCCAAATGTTTGCAAAATTTCATCAAGGAATGTTAGAGCGTGGTTTTTATTTTGCATGTTCTCAATTTGAAACGGGATTTATTTGTACCAAAATCAATGACTCTATTGTTGAGCAAACACTTGATGCGGCTAAAGCAGTCTTTAAAGAGATTAAATGAGTGAGAAGAAAAAACCAAAGTTTGCTCCTATCATAGAAGGTGCAGAGCAATTATCGCTTGGCATCTCTATGGTGGTTGCCGTCTTAATCGGCGTAGGATTAGGGCTTTTGATGAAAAACTATTTCCATCAAACATGGCTTTTATGGTTGGGTGTATTTTGGGGAATTAGCGCAGCTATCCTTAATGTTTATAAAGCGTATAAAAAACAGATGAAATCTTTGGATGAACTCAAAGATGACGTACGATACAAACAAACAAAAAGCGATGATGACGAAGATGATGACGATTCGTAAGCTTTCTTTTCTTTATGTCATTGTCGATGTTATTTTGATTGCCGTATCTCTCTTTGCAGGTGGCTGGTGGCTGATTAACACCCAATTGGCATTTATCGGTTCGATGCTGATTACCTTTGCATCATTCTTTTCTTATAAAATCATGATTGAGAAGAAAATTGACGCCAAAGATTACGGCGAAGATAACGATGCGTATGATAAACTTGAAGACCCTTATAATCTTTTTGAAGAAGATGAACAGAAGATGCCAATTCAAGAGGCTCAAGACGCTAAAAAACCGACGAAACTAAGAACTATGATCTCTGGCTTAGTGAGTGGAATCAGCGGCGCTTTGAGCCTTTATAGGGCATTGGCTTATGGGGTACTCTTTATCATGATACTGTTTTTGATACGTCATGATATTTTTGCAGCCGTTCCTTTTTTTATAGGATTGAGTGTGGTGCCTGTGGTAAGTTTACTGTCCGGTTTCTCCCGACACTAAAGCAGAGCTTAAAATTGTCGTATTATCTTTAAATTGTACGAATGAGTTTGCTTGTTGTGAAATCTCTTCTATATTTGATGCAAGTTTTTTATCGCGTCGTTCTCCGGTGATATATATTGAAAAAATTGGATATTTTTTATTGTCAAATTTGATGTATTCCCCGGTGTTGAGCATCAATTTTGACGTAATGGTATCAGATTCTAAGTAAGAAGAATAGATTTTGTTTAATAATCTCGTAAAATCCTCAATCTTCAGACGAATTTCCGGAAATGTAGGATCAAAAACTTTGGTATGCTTGATGTGACTGCGACTGGCACTTGATGCACTAATGCAAAGGTCAAGTAGTGAATAGAGATTGACAATTTCGCCATATTCGTCGATTGATGAGAGTTTCTTGGCTGCTTTTTTGTAAAGTTTGATGCCGATTTCACTCTCATCCAAATATCCTACGGTGATAGCATAAAACGTATAAGGACCAAAATTGAGGTCTAAGATGGTGGTTTTAAATCCATAAGACATGCTGGCGTAGGTTTTTGCAAGTTCAAAAATCTTCTTAGGTGAGACTTCACCTAAGAGATATTGGGCTTCTTGGTTCAAGGACTTAACCTTTTCATCCGTGTCAAAAGTTATAAAAGGATTGTAATCATACTCAATCCATGCTTCGTTAAAAGTCATTTCCAATTCCGTATTAGCTTTCAATGTAATTCTTTAGCTTTCTACCGACTTTTGGATGTTTGAGTTTTTTGATGGCGGAACTCTCTATCTGTCTGACACGTTCTCTCGTGACGCTTAACTCTTTACCGATTTCTTCAAGCGTACGATCACTTTCGTCAAACATAAGTCCAAATCGCATCCTAATGACAGCTTTTTCTCTATCATTGAGTTGTTCTAACACATCGTCGATTTGATCTTTTAAATCGTGTTTTAAAATGTTTTCCATCGGAGAGATACTGCTTTTATCTTCAACAAAATCTCCAAACTTACCATCTTCTTCATTGCCAATAGGTGCTTCGAGTGAGATAGGCTCTTTGGTGATTTTAATCACATTTTTGACCTTGTCAACGCTGAGACCGACTTCTGCTGCGATTTTATCAACATCCGGTTCTTTACCATTTTCTTGTAAGTGTTTTCGTATGATTTTATTGATACGATTAATAGTCTCAATCATATGAATTGGAATTCTAATGGTTCTAGCTTGATCTGCAATGGCACGGCTAATCGCTTGACGAATCCACCATGTGGCATAGGTCGAAAATTTGTAGCCTTTTTTGTACTCAAATTTATCAACCGCTTTCATCAAGCCAATGTTACCTTCTTGAATTAAATCAAGAAATGGCAAACCACGGTTTGTGTAGCGTTTGGCAATAGAGACAACCAATCTGAGGTTTGATTTTGCCATTCTTGTTTTTGCTCCATCGGCAATTTTTTTACCTCTTTTGATTTGTTCTAAAATCTCTTTGAGTCTGTCTTCTTCTAAATCAAATCCTTGTTTACTCGCTTCTTTGGTTTGAAACAATTTTTTGATTTTCATATAGGTAGAGACCATCGTCGCTTCAGGCACTTCTGCGGTCACTTCTTCTTTACTCATTTTGACGATTTTACTGAGAATTTTTTCATGATTTTTTCTCAGAGATTCATTGAAAAGTGGTAGCATGTATTCGAGTCTTTTTAACTCTTTTTCAAATTCGGTATCACTTTTTAGTGCCGTTTCCATCGAACGTACCAACTCGTTAATCAACTTACTCGTTGGTCCCAATTCCATTAATTTTTCTTTTAAGACTTTTTTCTTGTACGCGAGGGTGAGATCATAAGCCATTTGTGCTTCTTCATCGGCATCATCTTCGAGTGGTTTTAGCAGTGTTTTCATCCAATCTTTTTTGGCTTTTTCCAAAGCTTTGAAGCTTTCTAACACTTTACCGGTTCGACTGTCGTCTTTTTTTGTTGGCTTTTTGTTGTTGTGATCATCGTCGCCATTATCATCACCATCATCGTCATCATCACTATCATCTTCAAAACTTTTAAAGAGTTCTTTTACTCTTCTTTCGCGATTGATTAATGCTTCTCTATAATCAAGGATGAAATCGATGAGATAGGGTACTGAACAAAATGCATCGATGATGATATCCTCACCAAATTCGATTTTCTTGCTAATATCAATCTCTTCTTCTTTAGTTAACAGAGAGATTTGTCCCATTTCACGTAAATACATACGTACCGGGCTATCACTTCGAGACCACTCTAAGAGTTCTTTTTCGCTGGCAAGATCAAATTCATCTTCAAGTGCTTCATCTTGTAGTTTTTGTCGCTCTTCTTCTCGTCGTTTGGCTTCTTCTCTATTTCGGAGTTTTGCAATTTCGGCAGAGGTAATGAGTGCTACTTGATATTTTTTAACTAAGGCTAAAATCTTCTTAGCACTTGAGGCAGTTGGCTGCTTTGGAAAGACATTCATGACTTGTTCATAAACAACATAACCCTTCTCGTTCTCTTTAAATATTTCTTCTATACGATCGTATATTTCTTTTGTAGACATGAGCTGAAGCTCCTTTGAGATATTGGAGTTTAAAGATAGGATTATACCCAAAATTATTTAAAAGTAAATTAATATCAGAAAAAATCGAAGTTGGAACATTTGTTGCTTTATATCTGTAAATTAACACAATGGATATGCTATGCAAAGTGGATATTATGACGCAACCGGCGGGATGGTGACGCAGTTTAACAGATTAGATGTGATATCAAATAATCTGGCTAATTTAAATACGACGGCATTTAAGAAGGATAAAGTGATTATTGGAGATTTCAAGAGAATTTTTCAAGAAACACAAGATAACATGCCCATCGCAGATAACACCAAAGAAGCCGCCAAATTTCTAAATTCAAGTATTGATACAGTCCCTCAGATTTCTGAGCAATACACTAAGTTTTCACAAGGTGCTATGAAAAGAACCGGCAATAGTTTGGATTTTGCTCTGAAAGATTCTAAACTTTTCTTTATGGTAAAGACACCCAATGGAACACGATTAACCCAAAATGGTTCTTTTGTGATTAATAGCAATGGGAATCTCACAACCAAAGAGGGGTATCCGGTATTACCCTCAAATTATTTTCAAGATTCACAATTGATTAGTATTCCCCAAAATGCACAAATTACAGCAGACCAAAGTGGCATACTTTATGCGAATGGAAATCCAATCGGACAACTTTATATTGCCGATACAGAAGATATAAAAGGGTTGCAAAAAGAGGGCAATAATCTCTATAAATTCCCTGATATCAATGCCATCAAACAATCAGAAAATACCGATGCCATTGCCCAAGGGTTTTTAGAAAGTAGCAATGTGAACCCGGTCACGGAAATGGTGCATCTTATAGAGGCCAATCGTATGGTGGAGATGTATCAAAAAGTTATGAATTCACATATGAATGATTTAAATACCGATGCCATCAACAAGTTAGCATCCGTATCAGCGTAAATGACAGAATATAAATCAACAAGGAAATAAGATGTTACGATCACTTTATACAGCAGCCACAGGGATGATTGCGCAGCAGACACAAATCGATACCACGTCAAATAATATTGCCAATGTCAACACCATCGGATATAAAAAACAACGTGCTGAATTTGCCGATTTGATGTATCAAACGATGGAGTATGCCGGTACATCTACGAGCGCTACGACAACATCGCCTACGGGCATTGAAGTAGGACTGGGTGTGCGACCTACCGCTGTATCGAAGCTCTTTACTCAAGGTAATTTTAAAGAGACTGGTAATTCACTGGATATGGCTATCACCGGTCAAGGATTTTTTCAAGTCGAACTTCCAGATGGGACCACCGCGTATACGAGAAATGGTTCTTTCAAACTCGATGCTGATGGTAATATGGTCAATAGCGATGGTTATCAATTGCTTCCTCAGATTACTATTCCGCAAGATGCAACGCAGATATCAATAGGAACCGATGGTACGGTTTCAGTTCTGCAAGCAGGACAAACACAAATGTCTGAAGTGGGTCAAATTGAACTGGCTAATTTTGTCAATCCTGCTGGATTACACTCTTTGGGAAATAACGATTATATCAATACCACAGCCTCAGGAGATGCTATTACAAGTACCCCAGGGCTCAATGGTTTGGGTGAAATTAGACAGCAATTTGTCGAGATGAGTAATGTGCAACTTGTCGAAGAGATGACCGACCTCATTACCGGACAACGTGCCTATGAGGCCAATTCTAAAGCGATTACGACCAGTGACGAGATGTTGCAAACGGTCAATGGACTCAAACGGTAATGCCATGCTTTTATTGTTGCCTTTTTTAATCATTATTTTGACCATTGTCGCGATTAATAGCATCTATTATAGCGATACAAAACCAAAAGATTTGCGTGCGCCAAAGCAGATAGAAAAATCTGTCAATACATCAATCAAAACCAATCACTATATCGATAAATATATAAAAGAATAGAGCTATGAAGTTTTTTTCGATTTTTAAGATAACCATACCGGTATTGATGGGCTATGTTCCCCTTGGTATGGCCTTTGGACTCTTGCTTTCAAAGCTTTTAATTCCTTGGTATTATGCTTTTTTTATGTCAATTTTTATCTTTGCTGGAAGTGCACAATTTTTAGCATTAGTACTGTTTGCTTCTCAAGCTACGGTTTTAGAAGTGGGTATTGCTACGTTTTTATTAAACTTGCGCCATATGTTTTATGGCCTTTCGATGGTGAGTGTATTCAAAGACTTTTCTTGGAAAAAGCACTACCTGATATTTGGGCTCACAGATGAAACCTTTGCTTTGTTAAAGACACGGGATGTGGGCGAAAAAGAGCGCGAAAGAATCTATTTGATCATCACGGCATTAAATCAAAGCTATTGGGTAATCGGGAGCGTGATTGGTGCCTTGTTAGGAAATATTCTGCCGTTTAATTATAAAGGATTAGAATTTTCACTCACCGCGCTTTTTGTGGTTTTGTCGATTGATTTATACAAAAAAAGTAAACTACACAAACCCTTCATGATAGCCGCTGCCATTGGTTTTATTGGGATGTTGACATTCCCAAGCGATAAGATGTTGATTCTCTCCTTAGGGTTGGCGATGTTTACGTTGATACTGTTTAAAAAGGCATTAGAAAATGAGTCATGAATATTTAATCGCAGCCATTGCAATCGCAGCCATTGCGACGTATATCACACGGATTACTCCTTTTTTATTTTTTGGAAATAAGCCTCCTTCTGCGACCATACGCTATATCGAATGGAATATGCCTATCATGATCATGGTCATCTTGGTGTTTTATGCACTCAAAGATGTCAAGTGGGCACTCTATCCTTTTGGTGTACCTGAGATTATTGGTGTTTTTATTGCGGTTGTGATGCATTTAAAATACAGCAATGCTCTCTTGAGTATTATTTCTGCGACATTGGTGTATATGTTTTTGGTTCAAAAAATTTTCGTTTAGTATGAAATGGTCATTAAAATATCATACGCTTGTTATATAATTGATTCAAATAAAACAAAGGATTATCGATGAACCCAAATGAACAGCCTGATTTAAAATTGCAAGATGTTGTGGAAGTGGAGGGCATACGCTATTTGGTCTCTACTATCAAGATGGAAGTCAGACACGCATGGCTCAATCAAAATTCGTATGTTAAAGTTTATGAAACCATCGTCTTTGAAAAAGAAAACGGTCAAGTCCAATATGATAAAGTCATCTGCAATAAAAGATATACAACATATAAGTGCGCTGTTGATGGGCATGCTGCAACAATAAAAAATCTTCCTAATATCATCAAGGCCTGCAATGCCGCTAGAGAGAGTATGTAGAAGTTTAAGAGAGAATTTTTATATTGTTTCTACCGCTATTTTTTGCCAGATAGAGCGCTTGATCAGCACGTGCGGTGAGGCTGGTATTGGTGTCACCTTCGTGGTACACACTGACTCCAGCACTCATAGTTTTTTTACCGATTGTTTGGAATGAATGCTGTTCCACCGCGATGCGAATATTTTCCACCAAAGTGTTCATTCCCTCGATATCTGTTTCGACACAAATCAATGCAAACTCTTCACCTCCCCAACGTGCCAAGAAATCTGTCTCGCGGATGTTGTGTTTGATGAGTTGAGAAATTTCTATCAAAAACATATCTCCAATATGATGACCAAAAGTGTCATTAACCGATTTGAAATAATCAATATCAATCATCGCTAAGCCTATTGGATCATTGCGTCGCCTGTTGCGTTGCAATTCATAAGACAATACATTATCAAATTTAGCACGATTGTACAATTTGGTGAGTGTGTCAGTTTGTGCAGACTTTGCAAGAGCTTTTGTATGCAAAAAGTTTTTTTTGTTAGCACGTTCAAGTAAAAAAGCTCCCAAAAAACCAAAAGAAGTGGCGGAGAGAATCCAAAATAAGTGCATGATAAATTCTTGGTGCGTTAAATAGAAAAAAGAGAAACTAGATATCATGATGACGATACTCGCACTGATAGTAGCATGAAAAAGTTTTAACCCAGAAATGGTGAAAATCCAAAATATACATAGATAGATTTCGGGTAAATACAGATTGGGTGTATTAATCTGTGATGTAATGAGAAGATTTCCAATTGCTGCACTTGCTGGAGCTAAAATAAGCAGATATATCATTGTGTTATAATATTTCTTAAAAAAAGACAAACTTGCAATCAATAGTAAAATTGGCGTGAGGATACATAAGTGAACAAAATGGACTAATGATTGGTATTCTGAAGGGATAATTATGCTATCAAGTATGGCAACCAAAGAGTATAAAAGCGCTGTCAAAATAGCAACGTAGCGAATTTGAAAAACCCGTGAAACCTGTAGCCATTCGTCATATTTTTTTGTATCAAACACGCATGCTATCCTCATATTATTATAAATTTTGCTTAATATACCCAAAAAAGCATAAGGAATCACCATAATATACTATTTTGACCCCTTTATTATAACGGGTGCGCATAATTTAGAAAAAGTATGATAAAATTCTTATCATGCATTTAATTACAATAACACATTTATTTTATATGTTGATTCCCATTAGTATAGTCGCCTACGTCTATTTTCTTTGGACTCAAAATATCAAAGAGATTGTCTTAGCGACGTTTCGTATGCTCACACAGTTGCTTATCATCGGATATTGTCTTACGTTTATCTTCAACAATAATCATGTCATCTTGGGTTTTGTCATTATCTTATTTATGATTGGTGCTTCGAGTTTTATAGCGCTTCGAAATATAGAAAAACGCAATCTCAAAGTCTATTATGAAATCTTGCTTTCTATTGCCATTGGAGGGAGTTTCAACCTTCTATTGGTACTTTATTTTGTCTTGGATTTGCATCCATTTTACCAGCCGAGATTCATCATCCCTCTTGCTGGAATGATTTATGCCAACTCCATGAATGCGATTTCTTTGGTAGCGGAGCGATTTGAAAATGAGATTAAAAACAAAACCTATCCCCAAGCAAGAGCCAATGCTTTTAAAGCATCGCTCATACCTCAAATCAACTCATTTTTAGCGGTTGGTTTGGTCTCACTTCCGGGTATGATGACCGGACAAATTCTCTCAGGAATCGATCCGATTATTGCGGTGCGTTATCAAATCGTCGTGATGGCGATGGTTTTGGGAAGTGCGGGTATGAGCTCGATTATCTATTTATATCAACAAGGAAAAAAATATGGAATTTCAAATTAAAGAACGACAAAATATTTCAAATCACTGTTTTGTCTGTGGCATCAAAAATCCTATCGGTTTGCAAGCTAAATTTTATGCGACTCAAGAAAATGAGACCATTGCCATCTTCACGCCCAATGAGATGTACCAAAGCTATCCGGGGATTTTACACGGAGGCATTTCGGCGACGATTTTAGATGAGACCATTGGTCGGGCTATCATGAACGCATACGGACAAGAGAGTTTTGGCGTGACGATGGAGCTCAATATCAAGTATAAAAAGCCTGTACCTACAGACGTAGAACTCAAAGTGGTCGGACGTATTGATCGTGATCGGGGTAGGGTTTTTGAAGGAACTGGGGAAATTTATCTGCCCGATGGGACGGTTGCGGTGAGTGCTTCAGGAAAATATCTCAAAAGAGCGCTCAAACAAATAACAGATGATGCGTTTATATCAGAAGAATGGTTTGAATCTGATGCTACTGTTTTGGATAAAATAAATATTTAATTTCTTTTTAGGTAAAATAATTACCAGACTTCTAACACGATTTCTATACGCGTTTTGATATCACAGTAGCAATGCTATTAGAAGTTATTTTATATCAATCATTAAGGATGGCCATGAGCACAGAAAATGCAAAAGTTTGGAAATTTGGAGATAATATAGACACCGATTTGATTATCGCAGCACGATATTTGAGCACATCAAATCCAGAAGCATTAGCACAGCATGTTATGGAAGATGCTGATCCTGAATTTGTCAATAAGATGCAAGCAGGTGACATCATTGTAGCCGGAGAAAATTTTGGTTGTGGAAGCAGTCGTGAACATGCTCCTATTGCTTTGAAAACAGCGGGTATTCAAGCAGTTGTGGCCAAAAGCTTTGCACGGATATTTTACAGAAATGCTTTCAATATGGGATTGCCGATTTTTGAGCTTGATGAGACAGATGAAATTGATGAGGGAGATACGCTCAAAATTGATATGCAAAAAGGTGAAATCATCAATGAGACAAAAGATAAAATTTATAAATTTACACCGATTCCTCCTTTTATGCAAGAACTTATCGCAAGTGGCGGTCTTATCAACTATGCAAAAGAAGAGATTAAAAGGAAAAGTGCATCATGAGCCAAAGTGACAAACAATATAATATCGCATTAATAAGAGGGGATGGCATTGGCCCTGAAATTGTAGAAGAGGCGGTTAAAGTTTTAAATGCTGTGTCTGAAAAAGAAGATTTTACTCTCAATTATGAGGAATATTTGATGGGAGGTGTTGCCTATGAAGCGACAAAAAATCCACTCCCTGATGCTACGATTGCGGGATGTTTGAAATCCGATGCGATTCTTTTTGGCGCGATTGGTGGCTATAAATGGGACAATCTAGCCAGTGAACTGAGACCTGAAGCGGGACTTTTGAAACTCAGAAAAGCACTGGGACTTTTTGCCAATTTACGACCGGTTGCAGTTTTTGATGAACTCTTAGATGCAAGTAGTATGAAACCAGAAGTTTTAAAAGGTGTTGATTTATTGGTCGTGCGAGAATTGACCGGTGGCATTTACTTTGGTGAGCCACGAGAAAATGATGGTCAAAGAGCCTACAATACGATGGTCTATACGAGAGAAGAAATCATAAGAATCGCAAAAGTGGCTTTTGAATCTGCTATGAAGCGTAAGAAAAAAGTCTGTTCGGTAGATAAAGCCAATGTTTTGGAAGTGAGTCGTTTGTGGCGTAGTGTTGTCGAAGAAGTAGCCATTTCATATCCTGAAGTAGAATTAACCCATATGTATGTAGACAATGCCGCGATGCAAATCGTGAGAGAACCAAAACAGTTTGATGTCCTCTTAACCGGAAATATCTTTGGTGATATTTTGAGTGATGAGGCGAGTATGATGAGTGGCTCCATCGGCTTGTTACCATCTTCTTCCATTGGGGGCAGTGTTGGTTTGTATGAGCCGATTCATGGATCCGCGCCAGATATTGTTGGACAAGGTATTGCTAATCCTATTGCGACGATTTTGAGTGCTTCGATGATGCTAAGATTTTCTCTTGGTGAAATCAAAGCGGCCGATCGCATTGATAATGCGATTAAGCACGTATTGAAAGATGGGTACAGAACCAAAGATTTGGCACGCTATAATGCAAAAGAAGTCTGTACCACAGAGCAAATTGGATCGATTATCGCCAAATATGTAGCACAAGAGGATTAGAATACAATCATGGTAAAGACGCTAACACTCGCTTCAATTTATGAACTTCAAGGCCTCAAAGAAGAGGCTCTTGAGATTTACAAAGAGATTCTCAAAAATGATGTCAATAACAAAGAAGCGAGGGTAGCCATAAGACGATTAAGCGGTATTAGAAAAAAGTATTATGGCGTCAATGAAGAGATGAAGAATTTTTTTATTGAGATGGAAACTGAAGTGGAATTTCTGGAGTTTGAGAGATGGTTGTTAAGACTTTAAGGGGTGAGGAAGCACAATGGAATTAAAAGAAATGGTGATGATGACGCTATCAGAGCTAGAAGAAGAGCCATCGACAGAGACACAAGATGACCAAGAAGTGATTGACACAGAAGAGATGACAAGTCCAATTGCGACCGCTACAGAAGAGAGTGATGATGTGAAAATTGAGACAAGTGAACAACAATTTTATGAAAATATTCGTGAGAAATTGCTAGTGATTTTTGAAGGTTTTCAGGCTCCAAATAATAAAAATATAGAAGCCAAGATTGACTTGACACTTAATTTTTTAGAATATCTCTTAGCTAGGATTGACGAACGATTGGAACATATAAAAACTCCCAAATCATGACTATTGAACATGCCCTCCCTCATCATTTAAAAGCACCTTTTTATCGTGTTAAATCATTGCTTCAAAGCGTTACCAAACGTGCCTATTTGGTTGGTGGCGGTGTGAGAGATATGATGCTAGGAGTGCCTTTACATGATCTTGATATTGAAGTCTATGATGTTAGTGAAGCTGATTTTGCAAGATTGATGCAAAACCTAGGAGCGATTGGTGTTGGCAAGAGCTTTTTTGTCTATAAATATGGTGATGTGGATTTATCATTGCCGCGAATTGAGCGCAAAGTAGGCAAGGGGCACAAGGCTTTTGATGTGCAGGTGTGTCATGATGAAAAACAAGCCGCCAAGCGTCGCGATTTTACGATGAATGCCATGATGCTGAATATTTTCACACAAGAGCTTTTAGATTTTTATGGAGGCAGAAGCAGTCTTTTGCATCGTCAAATCTCACTCGTGGATGCGACCTCTTTCAAAGAAGACAGTTTACGTGTTTTGCGAGGGATTCAATTTAGTGCAAGATTGGGATATAAGATCGATAAAGAGACATTGCGCGTGATGGATGCTTTGGCTTTAGATGATTTGAGTAAGACGCGAATATTTTGGGAATTAGAAAAATTATTTAATGCAAAGTATTTACATTATGGGCTTTATTATTTGATAAAATTGGGTATTTTTGAGAAACTTTTCAAAATGGATTTTAAAAAAGATACCTTTCTCAAAATGGCACTTGAAATGGCACGAAATCGCAAAAATTTTCTCCCAAAACAAAATACATATTATTTTATGTATTTTATCGGGAACATCGGTAAAATCGATATTAAAACAATGATAAAAGACTTAGATATGCCACGAGAGTATCGTCATGTCTTCAAATATCAGCCCTATATCGAAGGGGATGTGAGTGATGCAAAATTGAAAGAAATTGCGATAGATTTGCCGATTTCATTGTGGCTTGGCAATTACAAAAAAGGTGTGATTGCGCGAGCAAAAAGATTGGATATTTTCGATAAAGTATTTGACGGTGGTATTACGACTCAGAGTGTCATCGCAGATGGTTTTGAGAAAGAAGCAATAAAAAAAGAACTAAAAAGAAGGAAATTAGAGGTGATACAAAGTGAATAAATATGTTTTAAAAATCAAATGTTCCGATGAAAAGGGATTGATTCATAAGATTGCAGATGTACTCTATTCAAATGATTTAAATATTGAAAAAAATAATGAATTTGTGGATGGTGAAAATAAGAAATTTTTCTTTAGAGCGCGCATTGATGGATTGATTGATAGCCAAAAAATTGTTTCAGAATTAAAGGCAGTGATGCCCAAAGATGCTGAGATTACCTTAGTCAAAAAAGTCAAGAAAAAAATCATCGTTTTGGTGACAAAAGAGTCCCATTGTCTGGGAGATATCTTGCTCAAACACGACAGCGGAGAGCTAAATGCCGATATTCAAGCGGTGGTCTCAAATTATGATATTTTAAGACCATTATGTCAGAAATTTGATATTCCGTATCATTGTGTTTTAAGTGAAGGTATGAGCCGAGAAGAGCATGAAAAAGCTGTCCTTGAAGTGCTAGGAGGTTATGATGTAGATTATCTGGTATTGGCTAAATATATGAGAATTTTATCTGAGAATTTTGTGTCACAATATGATCAAAGGATTATTAATATCCATCACTCATTCTTACCGGCTTTCATCGGAGCCAATCCTTACAAACAAGCCCATAAACGTGGGGTGAAGATTATTGGAGCGACGGCACATTTTGTAAATAACAATCTAGATGAGGGTCCTATTATTGCCCAAGATGTGATTCCTGTCAATCATGAGCTTAATTGGAAAAATATGCAAAGAGCCGGTAAAAATGTAGAAAAGACCGTACTCTCCAATGCGTTGGATTTGGTTTTTGATGATAAAATCTTTGTTCATGCGAACAAAACAATTGTATTTTAGGATGACTCATGTTTAATATCGTACTTGTACATCCTCAAATCCCACAAAATACCGGTAGCATCGGTAGAATTTGTGTGAATACTGACTCTAAGTTACATATTGTCAAGCCGACTTGTTTTGAAATCAATGATAAAAATGTCAAGCGAGCAGGGCTTGATTATTGGCATCTTTTAGATGTGACGGTGTGGGAGAGTTTGGATGATTTTATGGCCGCCAATGAGCAATATTTGGATCGTTTTTTCTTTGCTACGACTAAAAGTAAATTGCCATATTTTGATGCCAAGATGAAAGATGGAGATTTTCTCTTTTTTGGTGGTGAATCTACCGGGCTACCGATGGATTTGATGCAAAAAAACTGGAACCATGCGATTACCATCCCGATGGGTGAGCATGGACGCAGTCTCAACCAATCGGTGGCAGTAGGTATTGTCCTATATGATGCTATCCGACAAAATTTCAAAGAATTAGCAGCATTTGAAAACTTTTGATATCGCTTTTATCGGTGCAGGGGCGAGTGCATTGATGTGTGCATCTGGGATCAAAAATCAATCCATTGCCCTGATAGAATCATCGCAGACTTTAGCACCTAAGATACGTATTTCAGGGGGTGGAAAATGTAATTTCACCAATCATGATATCAGTGAGACACATTATCGTGGTGATGCAAAAGCAATCAAAAAATGTTTTGCTTCTTTTAACCAAAAAGATTTATTGGCGTTCTTTCAAAAAGAAGATTTATCTTACGAACGACGCGATCATGGGAAATATTTTTGCAAAAATAGTGCTAAGGATATTATCAAAATTTTTTCTCAATTAACAAAGCATTGTGATATGTTATTGAATCATACTGTCAAAGAGGTGACTTATGAGGATGATTTTATCATCGAAACCAATCAAGGTACCATTCACGCGAAACGTTTAGTGGTTGCAAGTGGAGGATTGAGTTATGCGAGCGTGGGTGCTTCAGATATAGGCTTTAAAATCGCCCAATCTTTTGGTCATACCATCATCAAACCGCAGCCAGCTCTTGTGGGACTTACGGTGCAAAAAGATCAATTTTGGATGAAAAGTTTGAGTGGTATTTCCCTCTTGGTATCCCTGCAAGTGGGAGAGAAGATTTTCAAAGACCAACTCTTATTTACCCATAAAGGAATCAGCGGTCCGGCGGTATTATCGGGGTCTTTATATTGGGAAAAAGGTACTATCATGATAGATTTTTTGCCCGAAGTGCGCATCGCTAAATTGATTGCCAAAAAAAGCGACAAGCAAATCAGCAGTCTTCTTCCCCTGCCTAAAAGATTTATAAAAGAGTATTTAAAATCTGTGGATTTGGACGATGTACCCATCAAGCGTTTAACGCCACAAGAAATTGAAAAATTGACAAAATTGCACCATTATGAATTGCCTCCGGCAGGAAATTTTGGCTATACTAAGGCGGAAGTAACTCGTGGTGGTGTTGATACGAGTGAGATGAATATGGACACCTTTGAAAGCCTGAAAAAAAAGGACTTATATTTCATAGGAGAAGTCCTCAATGTTACCGGTGAGCTTGGTGGATATAATTTCCAGTGGGCTTTTTCATCTGCGAAAGTTTTAGCAGAGTATTTAACAAAAAGATAAAGGATAATATGTGAGACATTTGATTTTAATTTTTTTAATCTTCTCTTCGTTGTTTTCAAAAGAGATAAAAATTGCAACATATAATGTTCAAAATTTATTTGATTTAAAGCAAGACGGACACGAATACCCTGAGTATATTGCTTCAGAGAAGACAAATTGGAATCAAAAGACATTGGCTCTCAAATTGGCACATATTGCACGAGTTATTAGAGATTTGGATGCAGATGTCATTGCATTGGAAGAGGTCGAAAATCTCAATGTGGCAGTGCTTTTAAATCGGGTATTAAAAGATAAAAAATATCCTTATATTTATACTTTTTTCAAAAAAAACAAACACGTTGTCGGCAATGTCGTGTTTTCACGGTATAAAGTAGCCCATAAATATTCTGTGGATGTGGAGGGTTTTAACCGAGGGATTGATGTATTAAAACTCTATTTTGATCATGAAAAATTGATGATTTATATCAATCATTGGCCGGCTTTTAAGCACGGATTAAAGGCACGAAATGCTTATGCTAAAAAACTCAAAAGTATTCTAAACCCTAATGATGAGTCGATTATTATGGGTGATTTTAATGCCCCTTATAAAATCAGACAAGATCAATGGGGTGCGAGTTTAGTCAATACGCTAGGGATAGGAAATCGTGATAAATCGCTGTATGATCTGTGGTATGAATTACCGCCAAATATGCGCTACACATATGTGTATAAACGGACTAAAAATACGCTAGATCATATCATTATTTCCAAAAACTTACTGGATCATTCTAAGATTGAATACAAACCCAAATCTTTTGGTGTTTTGCGTAGCAATTATTTGTTAGACAAATACAGATATCCTAAAAGATGGGTCGTGACGAAAGATTTCAAAAACAAAGGAGTAGGGTATTCGGATCATTTGCCAATCTATGCTACATTTCAAACACCTCCGTATCATCAACCGAAGATACGTACGGTGAGTATCTCTTATTTGAAAAAAATGTATAATGATCTTTTGCCTGCTATTTTGAAAAATGTCACGGTGATACGCGTCGATGCTTATAGTGTTTTGATTGGCGATGGTGGTGAAAGAATTAAAATTTATCTACCCGATGAAACCTTTAAAAAGGGTGAGAGATATGATATACTAGTCCAAAGGATTCAAAATTATAAAAGAAGTACTGAAATCAGTCTTTGTAAAATCCTAAAAACTTATAAAAAAGGTGAAAAATAACATGTTTGATACATTTATGATGGTGGCATTTGTCTTGTTCTTGATTTGGGTCATGATAGGATTTTTTAGACAAACGCAAAGGAAAGATAAATAAAAGAAGATTTTTGTTAAAATTTTAATACATTTTATCTCGTATGACGCTATGGCATTGAGAATAAAAAAGAGACTATAATCCCAAAAATATATATAATTAAAAGGTTTTTTATATGACTAAACCGCTACTGATAGAAGTTGGTGTTGAAGAATTGCCGGCGATTCCGTTTTTGAAAGAGTTGCCAAATATCGAAAAAAAATATACAAAAGTATTGGAATCCAATGCGCTGTTGTGTGAGTTTGAATTTTACTATACGCCAAGAAGATTAGTGTTATGGCATCCAGAATTTCCACTTTCCCAAGAAGACAAAGAAGAAGAGTTTTTTGGTGCACCGATAAGTATTGCGTATAAAGATGGTGTCCCAACCCCTGCGGCTGTTGGATTTGCCAAAAAATGTGGCACTACAATCGAAAATTTACAAACGGCCAATAAAGGTGGCAAAGAAGTGTTATACTTCAAGCACATCACGCATGGTGAAGAGTCCGTCAAATTTATTGGTACTATTGTTGAGACCTTTTTGAAGAGTCTTAATTTTGGTAAATCCATGCGATGGGGAAGTTCTCATGAGCATTTTATCCGACCAATTCGCTGGATTGGTTGTATGTTGGGGCATGAAATTGTCAAATTTAGAGCTTTTGACTTGGAATCATCAAACCAATCTTATCCCCATCGTCATGTCTCATATGCGCCATTTAGCTATGATTTTGCTGGAGAGTATTTTGATAAGCTCAAAGACCATGGCGTGATGTTGTTTTCTGATAAGAGAAGAGAGAAAATTTTGGCTGATTTTGACGCGATTGAGGCTAATCATAACCTTAGCATTGAAAAAGATTCAGATTTACTCAATGAAGTCGTGGCGATTACAGAGCATCCGCGTGCTTTATTGGGAAGCTTTGATGAAGAGTTTCTCAGATTACCTCCTGAAGTTATCATGACATCGATGAAAGAGCATCAACGCTACTTTCCAGTTTTTAAAGAAGGGACTCTGACCAATCACTTCATCGTTGTTTCCAACGCCATCTGTGATAATTATGATCTCATCGTAAGCGGAAATGAAAAAGTATTGCGCGCGAGATTGAGTGATGCTCTCTTTTTCTATGATAATGACCTCAAAAATGGCTTGGATTTCTCTGGCTTGAAAGATGTCGTCTTTTTGGATGGATTGGGTACCGTATTTGATAAAACGATGCGCGAAAAAAGTGTTGCAGATTATCTGTATGAAAAATACCTTGATAAACTTACAGCAGAAAATCCAACCAAAGAAAAATTACAAGACTTGCTTAATCGTTCTGTCTTATTTGCCAAAGCGGATTTATTGAGTGAGATGGTCTATGAGTTTACAGAACTTCAAGGGTTGATGGGATATTATTATGCCAAAGCCGCCGGAGAAGATGCGCTGGTGTATCGTGCGATTAAGGAACAATATCTTCCCAACAGTGAAGACAGCGAACTACCTAGCACGATTTTTAGCTCTATTATAGCATTGGCGAATAAGCTAGATTCTGTATTGGCACTTTTTAGTATCAATAGAATTCCTACCGGTACCAAAGACCCTTATGCACTTCGAAGAGCCGTCAATGGTATTATTAAGATTGTTTTAGAATATCGTCTGGCCTTTGACATTGACAAAGATATTGATGCTTTGGCAAAACATTACAAAAGTTTTGATGTCAACGGCTTGAAACAATTCTTTTTAGAGCGAATCAACCAATTTTTTGATGTTAATGCTTCTGTTATCCAAGCGGTGTTAAGTAGTGGTGAACGTGATATTGTGACATTATCTTTGAAAATCAAAGCCTTGAGTCAGATTGTCAAAGCAGAAGGATTTCAAGACAGTTTTTCAACTTTCAAGCGGGTGGCCAATATCATCAAAAATCTTACTTTAGAAGATTTAGATATTGAGACAGCGTTGTTGCAACAAGAAGAAGAAAAAAATCTTTATGCGCGTTTTATCGCCGTACGAAATGAAGATTATACTCTTTATGAAGAAAAACTCGATGCACTCTTTTCACTCAAACCTGAGATTGATGCATTTTTCGACAATGTGATGGTCAATGTAGAAGATGCCAGCTTAAAACGCAACAGACAAAATCTCATCGCCTCAATTTACAGTGAATTTAAATCCATTGCCGATATCAAAGAGATAAGTGTTTGATTTTGCGATTATCGGTGCGGGTATTAGCGGTGCCAGTGTCGCATTTTTTCTAAAACAAGCCGGCAAAAAAGTTATCGTAATCGAGCAAGACAAGAGCGCAAGCGGCGGCAGTGGTGCTGCAGGCGCGTTCTTGTCTCCCAAAATCGGATCAGATTCTGATTACTCACATTTTATCAATGATTCTTTTCAATTTTCTTTAGATTTTTATCAAAAACAGTTCCCAAAATTTTTGAAAAAACCCGGAATGTTGCGACTGTTGAGATCACCCTCTGATATTCTAAAATGCCAAGCACATGAACAAAAACTCCCGCGCCATTTTACATACCTCAAAGCAGAAGAGGTATCTCACATCAAGAAAGAGGCTTGCCGATACGGTGGATATTTTTTTGATCAGGGCACAATCATCGATAGTGTCGGTGTTATTGATGCGATGTTACAAGATATAGAAGTCGTTGAAAACACAAAAGTAACGTCATTGATTTTTGAGGATGGAGGGTATCAAATCGGCTCCATAAAAGCCCGAGGCGTGATTTTGTGTGCGGGCCATAATGAAGGATTTCCTCAGAGTGATTATTGCATGCTCAAAAAGATTTACGGGCACCGTTTGGATATTCAAACATCGGCCTTTTTGCCGTTTCATATTCACAAAAAGTATTCGGTGAGTGCGAGTGAGAACCAGATGATATCTATCGGAGCTACGCATATTCCTGGCTATCAATATGATGCGACAAAGGATTTCACCAGTGAAATCGATACCCTCCTACAAGCAGTAGAATCTTATGTGGATTTGGGAGCGTATGAGATTAAAAAAGTACATTTTGGTGTGCGTTCTGCTACGATTGATTTTTT
This sequence comes from Sulfurospirillum sp. 1612, assembly GCF_036556685.1. NCBI lineage: Bacteria > Pseudomonadati > Campylobacterota > Epsilonproteobacteria > Campylobacterales > Sulfurospirillaceae > Sulfurospirillum > Sulfurospirillum sp. 1612. The sequence continues at coordinate 1,352,612 of NZ_CP140614.1, read as the reverse complement.
TCCAGTGCTGGGTGCTTTGATTGATGCTAAGGCAACACTCAAAGCTTATCCGTATATAGCAAAAGGTTCCAAAGTCCCCAGTACGCGCTATCATTACTATCCTCATCTTTATGTTCATAGTGGACACGGTGCGCGGGGATTTGTATTGGCTCCTAGCACGGCGCGTATTTTGGTTGATAATATTTGTCATCATGTTGCTATTCCTAAGCGATTGGATACAAAAAGGCTTTTTTTAAAGTATGCTAGAAGGGAAAATGCTTTAAAATTATAAAAAGTTTTTTTATTTTATTGACATAAATAATGTATAATACAAAAAAGTAATAGAGGAATTTTTATGAAATATATAGCGATGTTTTTTGTGCTGTGTTTGAGTCTTGATGCGAGTGTTTATTATGCTAAAGTTGAACCTTTGCAAACCTATACGATTAAAGCGGCCGCAAGTGGTAAGGTATTGGATGCTGACAAAAAAGCAGAAGGTACGATTTCTAAGGGACAAGTATTAATCCAATTGGATGATGTTTTGGCACAAGAAGATTTGAAAAGTTCTAAAGCGCAGTTAGTATCTTTGAAAAAAGTACTCGAAATCACAAAAAAGAATTTAGCTAATGCAAAAATTATAGCCAAAATCAGGGAAACAAATTATAATAAAATCAAAAATCTCAAAACCAAATCACGTATCGATAAAGATGCCAGTCTTGTGACGATGGTGAACGCAGAAGATGCGATGTTGAATCTTGAAAATAGTTTGGAGAGTTTAAAGAGACAAATTGACACCCAAGTTTATAAGATTCAATCGCTCAAAGATCAGATTCAAAAGAAACGTATCATGATACAAAAAGGTTTTTTGATTTATAAATTGTATGTTTTAAAAGATGATTATGTGACGACGGGAATGACATTGGCTGATGCTTATGATGTCTCCAAAGGGAAATTGATTGTTTATGTCTCAAAAGATGATTATGCCCTCGCTCAAAAGGGTAGCATTTATATCAATGACAAAAAAACAGCGTATCACATCAATAAACTTTGGAAGGTGAGTGATACTGAAAATATCTCAGCATATAAAGCAGAGATTTGGATTAAGGCACCTGAGCTTTTTTCAAAACTTGTTAAAATTGAATTTAAGGAACAGTAATGCGCGTGAGTACCTGTCCTTTGGATTGTTTTGATAGTTGTAGTATTGTTGTTGATGAAAAGGGTCACCTGCATGGCAACAAAAATCATCCAATCACACAAGGGTATCTTTGTCATCATCTCAATCACTATCATGAGATTCCCAGAATTCAAAAAGCCTCATTTCAGGGACGTGATATTAGTAAAGATGAAGCATTGGAGATATTGGCTACAAAGCTAGCATCTGCAAAGCCAGAGAAGGTTTTATATTTTAAAGGCAGTGGCAACTTAGGATGCATGCAAAGTGTCCCAAAGGTCTTTTTTTCTCAATATGGTGCGACACTTACGCGAGGTGGTCTGTGCGAAGATGCAGGTACCTATGGCATCGAGGAGGGCAGAGGTGCGAGTTTGGCACTCTCTCCTAATATTGTCAAAGAGAGCGATGTCGTGATTCTTTGGGGGGCGAAATTCTTCTGTGACTAATTCTCACATGTTACCAGCACTCAAAGGCAAAACACTGATTGTGATTGACCCTCGTGTCACAAATCTTGCAAAAAAAGCGGATTTACACATCCAAATCAAACCGCGCCGCGATATTTATCTGGCGTTACTTTTGGCTCGTGTGGCTTATATGGAACAATTAGAAGATGTGGATTTCATAGCGCAAAGATGTGATAATTTTGATAATTATGTGGATTTGATTACGGGTATTCAAATTCGGGAATTGATTGAAAAATCTGGCGTTGATCTCATTGATATTGGCAAAATATTGTCTTTAATAGAGGGTAAAAAAGTCTCTATATTGACAGGAATTGGGGTGCAAAAGTATGATTTTGGACATAGTGTCCTACGTGCGATTGACTCTTTTGCTGCGATGTTGGGGCTCTTTGGCAAAGCAGGGTGTGGTGTCGGCTACATCGATGATAGTAGTTATGGTTTTGCCAAGCCTTTTAAAACTGAGCCCAAGCGCAAGGTTATGATGGCAACGGTTGATTTTGGAGCATTTGATATTGTCTTTATCCAAGGGAGTAATCCGATGACGCAACTCCCCTCCACTCCAAAAGTCAAAGCCGGGCTTGAGAAAGCACGCTTTGTTGTTTACTTTGGATTGTATGAAAATGAGACTTCAAAATTAGCCGATTTGATTATCCCTGCCAAAGACTTTTTGGAAAAAGAGGATCTCAAACTCTCCTATGGACATGAGTATGTCGGACGCATGCCCAAAATATTTGAGAATTCCAGTTGTGTCAGTGAGTATGAACTGAGTCAATTTTTATTGGAAAAATTTGCTTTTGACGCACTCAAAAAAGACACGGATTATCTTGATGATATTATTGCGTCCAATACATTTGAAAAAGATGGATTTTTGGCTTCAAAGTATTTTGAAACACGGCCTTATGAAAAGACGTTTTATACCCAAAGTGGAAAGTTTGAGTTTTTCGATGATTTTGATGATGAATTTGACGATGATGCGGGAGCTTTTTATCTCTTGGCCGTCAAACAAAATAAATCGCTCAATTCCCAATTTATGACGGATGACTTTTTACGTGTTCCTACTATTTTGGACTTAAAAGATGGTGAGCGCGTTCGACTGCGTCGGGATGATTATAGTTGTGAGTATGAAGTACGGGTAGATCCAAGTTTACGAGATGATTGCTTGGCCTTGTTCTCAGGCGGTAAAAACAGTAATGTCCTGACGCCAAGTCGTGTCAGTGATGAGGGAGATTGTGCTATTTATCAAGATATAAAGGTTGATTTGGAAAAGATATGATGGATACTGACGTATTACTCGAAGATGCACTTCTTTTGGTGGAGCAAAATTTTTATTTTTTAAATATGGGTGAGTTCTTAGGTAAAATTGCCAAGACAGAGAATTTGAGCGAACGCAGTTTGTTTGTCGTGAAAAAATGTAGCGAGGGGCAAGCGTATTACTTCAATGCCGAAATTATTTATGAACTTTTAGAAAATGCACGAGAATATAAAAATGAAGAGATGTCTTTTTTTGAATATTTTGTCGAATTTAACGCATTTCGCGGGATTTGTATGGCGATGGTTGAATCCTTGCGATTAGAGAGTCCTTTTCAAGATTATATTAAAGATAAAATGCAAGATCAGTATGAAAATTTCTTTGATATTCTCTCTTTTATACGCAATGTTCTCTCTCATAACACACATGCAGAAATCAGACTCAATGACAAAGATTTTGATGGTACGCTCAAGCGAATTCGCCGTATGAGACGCAATGAAAAAGTGACGCTTTCATTTCGATATAGCGAAACGTTACCAGAAATCTCACCGCCTAATAGCCAATATGGTTTGGATATTGGTATTGATTTTTTATCCCTCAAAAAAGGGGATGCTTTTTTGGATGTCGTGACGCTGTGGGATTTGTTCATGATAGGTGAACTTTGTTTTAACCTCGTGATTTCATATCGGGCGATTTATAACCAATAACAAAACGAAGGCATTGCCTTCAACATCAAGGTGAGGGTTCATCATTAGGATCATATCCTCATAGATGAACCTGTTCCTCACAACCTAAAATACTAGAATGCAAAATCAATCTCATACACCAATCTCTTCACCTGCTTTTACTATGTGTGATTTTTTGCCTAACTGCTCTTCTATGGCTTTTTGAAAAATCTCTTGTTTTTGTCTCTCTCCGTGAACAATGAAGATTTTACCTAATCTTTTGAATGTTCGAATCCAATGGATTAACTCTTTTTGATCCGCATGAGCAGAAAATCCATTGATCGTATGAACGTGAGCTTTGATGCATACTTCTTCGCCATAAACTTTAATCTCTTTGGCTCCATCGACAAGGAGTCTGCCCAGTGTTCCCTCAGCTTGATATCCGACGATTATGAGTGCATTTTTTTCATCCCACAATCGATGTTTGAAGTGGTGCAATACGCGTCCGCCATTGCACATACCAGAACCGGCTATGATGATACATCGGGATTTTTTTTCATTGATTTTCATTGATTCCTCAGCTTCTAAGGTGTAGTGCAGATAGGGAAAACCAAAGACCGAACCATCTCGCAATAGGTTGTCTTGACAGTGCTGGCTGAGCTCATCATGATAGGTATTATAAAGTTCCGTAGCCCGAATGGCCATCGGTGAATCTAAGTAGATGTGGCACTCAGGCAACTCACCATCATCATACATTTGTTTTAAGGTGCATAATATCTCTTGTGCGCGATCGATAGCAAAGGAGGGAATCACAACATTGCCATCTTTTTTTAATGTCTCTGTGATGATGGTCTTGAATTCTACTAAACTCTCTTGAATGCCTCTGTGATTTCGGTCTCCATAGGTAGATTCGATATATAAGACATCAGCCTCGTCAAATGTTTGCGGAAGGGGCATGACAATGTCATTGTTATTGCCTAAATCTCCACTAAAGACAACAGTTTTCTCTACGCCATTTTCTTCAAATGTGATTTGAATGATTGCTGAATCTAGGATATGACCTGCATTTTTAAACATGACACTCAGCCCATTTTTGAGTTCAAGTTTTTCTTCATAATGTACAAAGTGCATCGGAAGTTGATACAAGGCATTCACATCATCAAGGGTATAAAGCGGGGGTCTAATCGATTGTTCCATTCCCCGTCTTTGGGCTTTTCTATACCGTGTTTGGTAGTCAATATCCATAAGTTTGGCACTATCAAGCAACACGACTTCGGCTAAATCCATCGTTGATCGCAACGTGATAATCTCCCCTTTAAAACCCTCTTTGACAAGTTTCGGTATGCGTCCGACATGATCTAAGTGTCCGTGTGTAATCAGTAAAATATCAATGTCTGCTGGATCAAATCCAAAGGGTTCAAGATTGCGTTCTTCTGCTCTTCCTTGAAACATACCACAATCTATCATGATATGCCTTCCATCTTTGAGTTGTAAGACATGACAAGAACCGGTAACAACTTCAGTGGCTCCGTATGATTGTATTTTTGCCATAACATCTCCTTTTTTCGATTTTACATCTTTTACATTAACAAACGCTTTAAAAAGTGCTATAATCTTCGTGTTATTAGATTTTAAAAAATGAGATACGTGATGAAAAACAAACTATTTAAAAAACCTGTCAATAAAAAGAAACGACATTGTGCTCTACCTGAAGAAGCACCAAAATCACCTGAAGAAGACCCAAAGGCTTCTCAATATATAAAAGCGATTCAGCACAGCAAAAGCTATGCGTTAGCAGAAGAGGATCAGGATTTTATCCTCTCAGATGAAACACGATCCATCCGTTTAGAGCTTGATTATCTCAAAGCAGAATCTTTGCTGCGCCAACATCAAATCAAAAAGACCATTGTCGTTTATGGCTCCACACGAATCAAAGAGAAATCCACTGCTATCAAAAATCTCGAAAAGGCACAAGCGGCATATTGCAAAGAGCCTCACTCAAAGACTTTGAAACGTAATGTAGAGATTGCTGAGAAGTTATTAGAAAAAGCAAAATATTATGAGATAGCCAGAGAGTTTGGACGCTTGGTCGCTACGACATGTCAGGAGCATCATGATAAAACAATCGCTTTGGCGACCGGTGGTGGTCCTGGCATCATGGAAGCAGCAAATCGCGGTGCTTTTGATGTAGGGGCGGAGACGATTGGTTTCAATATTTCTCTGCCTCATGAGCAATTTCCTAATCCTTATATCACGCCAGATCTTTGTTTTCAATTTCACTATTTTTCGACACGCAAGATGCATTTTCTAAAACGTGCGTGTGGCTTGCTAGTGTTTCCTGGAGGATATGGGACATTGGATGAATTGTTTGAAGTGTTGATGTTGGTTCAAACCCGTAAAATGCCGCCATTGCCTATTGTGTTGATAGGAGAAGAGTATTGGGAGCGATTGATTAACTTTGAACAGTTGATGCTAGAAGGGGTGATTGATTTTGAAGATCGTGAACTTTTTTGGTATGCCCAAAATGCTCAAGAAGCATGGGAAGGGATGCAACGATGGCATATTGCCAACAAAACGCCACTATTTGAAGAATGAGACAAATACCTAGTGTACTTGTCTCTCTTTATTTATAAGGCTTACAGTGCGTCTTCGTCTGTTTCGCCAGTTCGAATTCTAATACTTTTTTCGACATCATAGACAAAGATTTTACCATCACCGATTTTTCCGGTTTTGGCACTTTTAGATACGACTTCAATGACAGAATCTACGATTTCATCTTTGACGACAACTTCAATCTTGATTTTTGGTAAGAAGTCTACAACATACTCAGCGCCTCTATAGAGTTCTGAATGTCCTTGTTGTCTTCCATAGCCTTTTACTTCAGAAACAGTCATTCCTGTGATGTCGAGTTCTGATAGGGCATCTTTGACGTCTTCTAGTTTAAATGGTTTGATTATGGTTTCGATTTTTTTCATTTATTTGCTCCTTTTTTGGGCGATAACCCAATGAAAATTGATCTTGCCAACGTTAGATTTTGGCAAGATACACTGCATTTGGATTAGAGGTTTAATCCTTTTTCTCCGTGAATTGCTTCATCAAGTCCTACGGCTTCTGTCTCTTCATCTACTCGACCACCACCTGTGATTGCTGAAGCGATAAAGTAAACGATGACCGTACCGATTAGAGTATAAACCGTAACAATAGCAGCTGACTCTAATTGTATCATGACTTGACCCATTCTATCACCACTATCCTTTAAAGGACCATCCCATAATAAATCTTTGTCATTAAGTGCGAAGATTCCCGTAGCAATAGCACCCCATAAACCAACAAGGAAGTGAATACCAAAGGCATCCAAGCTATCATCGTAACCAAATGTTTTCTTCAAGGTTGCGACACCAAAGTGTCCGACAAAGGCGCCTACAATCCCGATGATAAAAGCACCACCGACACCAACAAAACCAGCAGCAGGAGTAATAGCAACCAATCCAGCTACAACACCAGAAGCCGCACCTAGCAGTGTAGGTTTTTTATAGATAACCCATTCGATTAAAATCCAAGTTACAGCCGCAGCAGCAGTTGCGATGGTCGTAGTCAAAGCAGCAAGTCCCGCGATGGCATTGGCACCAAAAGCAGACCCGGCATTAAAACCATACCAACCAAACCATAGGAGCGCTGCACCGAGTGCTGTGAGCATGACACTCATTGGTTTCATTGCCAATGTTGGATAACCGGTTCTTTTACCGACGAAGTAGGCCAAAACCAAACCAGCAAGTCCACCATTCATATGAACAACCGTACCACCGGCGAAATCAAGTGCGCCAAGAGCCATCAGATAGCCGCCACCCCATACCATGTGCGCTACTGGACCATAAACAATTGCAATCCAAAGTGCGGTAAAGATGAGCCATGTTGAAAATTTCATACGATCGACAATAGAACCACTTGCAATCGCTACGGTAATACCCGCAAAAGTTGCTTGAAAGAATATGAAAACATAGGTCGGATAACTTCCGCTTAAATCAGAATATGAAATACCATTTAAAAAGGTATTAGCAAAACCACCCATGATGTTATTTAATCCCCCTGCTGAGGTACCAAATGCAATAGAATAACCCACAGCAATCCAAGTCACAAAAGCGACTGCAAAGCCTACAAATACCATCGCATAAGTATTAAGAATATTTTTTGATCGTGTCATCCCACCATAAAATAATGCCAATCCCGCAGGAGTCATCAAGAGTACCAATGCACTCGACATTATCATCCAAGCTGTGTCACCCGTATCTAGTTTGTCTTCTGCTAACGCCAGTGAGGGTAACAGTAACAAAATAGGTAATAACCATTTTTTCATTTTCTCTCCTTGTTTTTTTAAGTTGAGAAATTCTATCACATAAATAATCACTAAATCGAAAAAAAGTGGTTAAAAATTGACCATAGCTGCAAACAAGTATAATATGATATAATTATAATACTATAATAACTTTCTTCTATAGCACATCATGCACTTCTTTGAAGAAATAGCTATTGTGACAAAAATTTATGGGATTGATTTTGAAATTAGAAACATTGATACACCAAAAAGTACTACTAATAGATGGTGCTATGGGTACACAGATACAAGCATCGACCATACCAAAAGATGCTTGGAGTGGTTCATTAGAGGGATGTAATGAACTTTTAAATACGACATGCAAAGCGGTGATAGAAACAATACACCAAGGGTATCTCAAAGCGGGTGCTGATATTATTAAGACCAATACTTTTGGGGCTTTGCCTTGGGTTTTAGATGATTATGATATTGCAGAACGTACGTATGAATTGGCAAAAAACGGAGCGATGATTGCTAAGGATTCGTGTGATACATTTAGCACGATTACCAAACCCAGATTTTGTGCGGGTTCATTAGGACCGGGTACAAAACTGCCTTCTTTAGGGCATATTAGTTATGATGATATGTATGCGGGCTATAAAATCGCTGCGTCGGGTTTGATTGACGGAGGGGTTGATCTGTTTTTGATAGAAACAGCCCAAGATCCATTGCAAATTAAGGCCGCATTGCACGCGATTCAAGATATACAAGAAGAAAAAAACACCAAGCTCCCGGTCATGGTCTCGGTCACGATTGAACTCTCAGGTACGATGTTAATCGGAACCGATGCGACAACCATCGCCACCATATTAGAGCCTTTTGATATCATGAGCCTTGGTTTTAACTGTGGTACCGGACCGGAACAAATTGACAAGCATGTCAAAACTTTGAGTGAAGTTTGGGGCAAGCCTATTAGCGTTCATGCCAATGCAGGATTACCGCAAAATAGGGGAGGTTACACCTTTTATCCGATGGGACCTGATGAGTTTGCCAAACTGCAAGAGGGATTTTTACAATATGATGGCGTGAGCCTCCTTGGTGGATGTTGTGGCACAACACCGCAACATATTTTAGAATTATCCAAAAGAATAGAAGGAAAAGTACCCCGTGCCCCAAAAGGAAGTGTTCCGACTTCTATTGCGTCATTATTTGAAACACGATCAATCAAACAAGACCCTGCCCCTTTTCTCGTAGGAGAGCGCTCCAATGCGACGGGTTCAAAAGCATTTCGTGAATTACTCTTAAGTAGTGATTATGATGGCACCTTGTCTGTCGCGCAACAACAGGTGAGAAGTGGCGCCCATGGGATTGATGTGAGTGTTGGTTTTGCCGGACGCGATGAGAGTCGTGATATGCAAGAAGTGGTCAGTAGATATACACAAAAAATCTCCTTACCCTTGATGCCCGATACCACACAGCTTAATGCTCTTGAGGTAGCACTCAAACATATTGGTGGTAAACCCATCATTAATTCAGTCAATTTAGAAGATGGTATTGAAAAATTCGATAAAGTTTGTTCTCTTGCTAAACGCTTTGGCTGTGCTTTGGTTTGTTTGACCATCGATGAAAAAGGGATGGCTAAGACAAAAGAGCAAAAAATCCAAATCGCACAAAGAATATATGAACGTGCCACACAAATGCATGGTATCAATCCTAATGATTTAGTCTTTGATTTGCTGACGTTTACCGTAGGAAGTGGGGATGAAGAGTATTTTACCGCGGCGATTGATGTCATCGAAGCAATCAAAGCTTTTCATGAGATGCACCCTGAAGTCGGTTTTGTGCTAGGCGTTTCTAATATCTCATTTGGGTTGGCCAAAAAAGCACGAGAGTATCTCAATTCCGTATTTTTATATCATTGTGTTCAAGCCGGACTCTCTATGGCAATTGTGAATGTTAAAAATACAATCCCGATGCATAAAATCACCGATGAACAAAGAAAAATCTGTGAAGATTTACTCTTTAATAATCGCAGTGAAGGGGATCCTCTTTTTAAATTTATTGAATATTTTGAAGATGTTAAAGAGGTCAATCAAGATGAAGAAGATGCGGCTTATCTAAAACTTAGTGATGAAGAAAAACTGGCAAAACTTTTGATTGATGGTGATAAAGAGCGGATGATGCCCTTGCTTGATCGCGTTAAAGAGACCATTGCTCCAGAGATTATCGTCAATAAGATTTTAATTGATGCGATGAAAGTGGTGGGTGAGCTTTTTGGAAGTGGACAGATGCAACTACCTTTTGTATTGCAATCTGCTGAAGTGATGAAAGCCAGTGTCGATTTTCTCAATCCGTATTTACCAAAAATCGACAAAGCCAGCGATACGACGCTCATACTCGGCACGGTCAAAGGTGATGTTCATGATGTCGGTAAAAACCTAGTAGATATTATCCTCTCCAACAATGGTTTTAAAGTGATTAATTTGGGAATTAAAGTAGATATTGATGATTTTATTAAAAACTATAATGAGCACCAAGCCAGTGCGATTGGTATGAGTGGGTTATTAGTGAAATCAACCGGTGTGATGAAAGAGAATCTTGAAAAACTACAATCCATCGGTCTGAAGGTGCCGGTCATACTCGGAGGAGCTGCATTGACGGATAATTTTGTTGAAGATTTTTGTCGGCCGATTTATGATGGTCCGATTTTTTATTGTAAAGATGCCTTTGAGGGAATTGAGGCCATGACACGCATCGAAAAAGGGAATTTCAATACCGACTTTGAGCGTAAAAAAACGGATGAAAATATCGTAAAAGTCAAAAAGAAAAAGGTAGACATACCTCCTTATGATGAGATTAAGATGCCGCGTCGTGATATTACAATCCCCACGCCTCCTTTTTGGGGAAGACGAACGCTACAAGCTGATCTTAAACAGATTGCTTATGAGTGGATTAATCATAAAATTCTTTTCTCTCGTGCTTGGGGTTATAGTGGCAAGGGCATGGGGCGCGAAGCGAAACTAAAACAAAGGGATGAGGTTTTGTGGCCACTTTATGAGCGATTGAAAACAGACATAGAAAAGATGGATTTGTTTGACCCGACCATCATCTATGGGTATTATCCTTGTCGCAGTGATGAAAATAAACTCTATATTTTGGATGAAAATCGAGGATATTTTAGTGACAATGAAGTCAATCGTGACGCTTTACATGAGGCTGACATCACGCATACGCTTGATTTTCCAAGACAGACACGCAAACCGTTTCGATGTTTGAGTGATTTTTTCTCATCAGAAAGAGATGATGTGGTGGCCTTTACTTGTGTGAGTGCTGGGAGTCGTTTTAGTGCGTATGAAAAAGAGCTCTATGACAAAGGAAATTTCAAAGAGTATCATTTGGTGCATGGTTTGAGTATTGAACTAGCAGAAGCGTTGGCTGAGGTAGCGCACAAACAAATCCGACTTGATTTGGGTATTGCCGAAAAAGAGGGACATGCCCTCAAAGATGTCAAAATGCGGGCGTATCAAGGATGTCGTTACTCTTTTGGTTATCCGGCTTGTCCGGAACTCAGTGATTCAAAAGTGATTTTTGATTTATTGAAACCTGAAGAGTTTGGTATTGAACTGAGTGAAACGTTTCAGATTCACCCAGAACAAAGTACCACCGCGATGGTCGTACATCATCAAGAAGCACTCTATTTTAGTATTTAATTGCCGCGTCCTAGCATCTCATTTGCTTCTGAAATAATCAAAAAAGCCTCCGGGTCATTGTTTTTTACAAGTTCTCGGAGGTATTGTAATTTGGTGACTTCCACGATGATGAGAATCATCGTTTTGTGTTCTCCATACAAACCATCTCCTGTGATAATCGTCCCATATTCTCCCAAATCTTCCCGAATTCGTACTTTTAAGAGGTCTGCTTTTTCGGTGACGATATTGACAACTTTTTTGTTGAGATTTCCGGTCAAGACCATATCAATCACGCGAGAGGTGATATAGATACTCACAATACTCCATAACACTCTCACATTATCATCTAAGATAAAGAGTGCCGAAAAGACAATACAAAAATCTAAAAACAATAATACTTGTCCCGGTTTGATTTCGGTATTTGAAGCAACAATTCTCGCGATAATCGTAGAGCCTCCTGCGCTTGAATTGCCTTTGATAATGATGGCAATGCCCACACCGATAAAGATACCTCCAAATATAGCGGCAAGGGGGGTATCCATCACAAGGGCTTTAAGATGAAAAAATCTAATCATGATATCAATAAATGTAGAAATCAATACGAGTGTGATAATCGTACGAATGGCAAACATTTTCCCTAAGTATTTGATACCAATAATCAAAAGAGGGATATTAATAGCAATGATGAGTGATCCGATACTAAAAGGGCTGATATAGTGAATCAACAAGGCAAGACCTGCCGTACCACCTGTAATCATGTGATTGGGAGCAAAAAACCATACAACACCAAAGGCCAAAATAATAGAGCCTAAGAGTATATAAAGATAATTTTTCAATTCTTGTTTTATCATGATAGCCTTACTTGTTTTTTTGAAATTTTAATGAGATAGAATTGACACAATGTCTCGTATTTTTAGGGGTGAATCCTTCTCCTTCAAAAACATGACCCAAGTGTGCCCCACAAGTGGCACAAGTGATTTCTGTCCTTCTGCCATCAGCATCTAGTGTTTCATGAACAGCCCCATCAATGGCATCATCAAAACTCGGCCAACCACAGCCTGATTTGAATTTTGCATTTGATGTGAATAAAGGAGTATTACAACGTTTGCAAAGATAGATCCCCTCTTCATAAAAAGCATCATATTCGCCACTATAAGGCATCTCTGTACCTTTTTCGAGAATCACTCTCTCTTCTTCTGGTGTTAGTTTATTGTATTGCATGATATCCCTTTGGTTATATTTTGTCGAATTGTATCATAATTTTTAAGCCGTATTTGTGTAGAATTTGAATTCAAATTAATCTTAGGAGAAAAAATGAAAAATCCACAAGGATTTCGTGGGAAGTATTTTTCACTTGCTGCTATTCTTGCTGTGAGTACGACTGTAACATTGGCGCGTTCCACTCAAAGTTACACTGATTCAGTCAATCAAACTCAAAAGCAAGAGACATACAGCGAAAGCGAAGAAGAGACACCCCCACAAGAATTAGCCCCCGTTGTCGTCATATCTAAGGCGATTAAAGTTAAATCTCTCAATGCTCCATTTGCATCAGAAATTTATACAAATGCACAAATAAAAAGATCCAACTCTCAAAATTTATACGACTTTCTCAATACTCAGACTTCAATCTCAACCATGCCAAGTTTCGGCAATCAATTTACCCAAAAGCTAGATTTAAGAGGCTATGGTGTTGAAAATGGATATGAAAATATCGTCGTCAATGTCGATGGAAAACGACTTAATAACATTGATCTGACACCCCAACTCTTATCTTCGATTCCCCTTGAAGATATTCAAAAGATTGAGATTATCAAAGGTTCCGGTTCTGTAGAATATGGCGATGGTGCCAATGCAGGAGTGATAAATATCATGACCAAAAACCATACAGGAGTGGGAGTAAAAACTTATATCGGAAGCAATGGGCTTCGCTATGGGGCGCTTGCGCTTGGTATCAAAAAAGAAAAATTTTCAATTAGTGGTTATGTTGATGGGATGCAGAGTAATGGCGAAAAAGAGATTGCACTTGATGGAACCAAAAATGATAGTTCTAGCACCAATAAAGGCATCAAAGGAATATTTACACCAACAGAGAATGTGACCTTGCATTTGGGAAAGACATTTTCAAAAATGCACTTTAAATATCCCAATGCGTTGACGTGGGAACAATACAATCAAAGTGCCAATAGTATTCCTGCGTCCAGTTATGGGACAGATTATTCAGAGCAATCGCTGTCATCTGATGTTTTGAGTTATGGTCTCAAATATAAATTAAACAAGAAGATAACCATAGCATTTCAAGGCACCAACGAAGATAAAACCTCAGATTTTATCACCTATAATTCGATAAACTATTATGATTATAAAACCTATGATACCAAGATATATTACACCCAAGATGGGTTCAAAAGTGTGTTGGGGATTCAACAGTTTGATGGGGAGCGTTACAACGATACCAAAAGCACACAAAAAAATAATCTAGGCTACTATGCAAAAGTAGATTATCAAAAAAACCACAGTACGATTTCCTTTGGGGCAAGAGGTGAGCGGGTGGATTATCGCTACCATACGGCTTCAAGCGAACTCTCAGATCGTTATTTTTTACAAGCATATGATATGGGATATAATTATGAATTTGATAAAATATCCTCAATCTTTATCAATGCAAACCAATCCTTTCAAGCACCCGATGTTGACAGATTTTTTAATGCTTTTACCAATACATTTAATGGTTTTATCAAGCCGATGAAGGTGCAAACACTCAATATGGGATATAATTATTTAGGGTATCCAAATAAAACAAAAATTTCACTATTTTACTCTAAAATAAAAGATGAAATTTATTACAATGGCGCAACCTATACCAATACTAATTTAGATAAAACAAGAAAATATGGCTTTGAAGTTTATGACAAATATAATATTTTCTACAATATAGCACTGAGTGTGAATTATGCTTTTGTCAAGACAAAAATTGTCTCTGATAGTGCCAATGCAAGCATTGTAGGCAATGAAATCCCCGGAGTTGCGGCACATAATATTAAACTCTCATTGATGTATAAACCAACCTATCGGCTTAATGTGGTACTCTCTCATATCTACAAATCAAAAGCCTATGCCATGAGTGATTTTGAAGAAAATCTGGGCAAGATGCCCTCATATAACTCTACTGATCTCTCCATCACATACCATTACAAACAGTTTCAATATTTTGCCAAGATTAACAATATCTTTGGGAGAAAAAATGCGTTGTTTGCCTATGATGGTTACAATCTAGGTGTCTATCCTGTCAATTATGAACGCAGCTTTTATGTTGGATTGAGTGCACGATTTTGAAAAATATTAAAATACGATATTATCTCTATTACAAATTTTTAAATTCACTATTTTTAGGCTTGAGTGTGGGGAGTGTCTTTGTTTTGTACACACCGCTTGAGCCTTCTATTTATTCCATCGGTGGGATTGTCTTGGCCTTGGGAATGTTGGCTTTGGCAAAAATTTATTATAAGATTATGAATATAAGGGCATTCTTTTATATTACCTTTTTAGTAGAGAGTATCGTATTGGCTTTTGTAGCGGCTTTTTTGATTTTAAAATATTCCTATCACAGTGCCTTGCTTGTGTATATTGGCTATCAGCTCACTTTTGTCTTTGGGAGTTACCTTGTTAGAATGGAGACGATTGCCTTACACAAAACAAGAGTCCTCTCATGGGCTGATGCGATGAAGCAAAAAGGTTATCTGAGTGGTTTGGTTTTGTCGTATGGCTTCTACAAAACCTTAGACTTTATGGAAATCATCGATAAACAGACTCAAGTGTATGATTTATATATCTTGCTTTTATTGTTAGAAATAGGTATCATTTTTATAGTTTATAAAGCTTTTGTATTTACGAAAGAAAAAAAGGAACAAAGATGACTTATAAGGCTCTGGTTGTCAAAGAAGTTGATGGAAAATTTACACAAACCATTGAAGAATTGTTGCTAGAAGATTTAGATAAAAATGATATTTTAGTACGTGTGAAATACAGTGCTCTCAATTATAAAGATGCGCTGAGTTGTATTGGCAATAAAGGGGTAACGAAACATTACCCCCATACACCGGGGATTGATGCTGCGGGCACTGTGGTGCGAAGCAATCATGATACCTTTAAAGTGGGTGATGAGGTCATTGTGACGAGTTTTGATTTGGGGATGAATACCAATGGGGCTTTTAGTGAATATATTAGTGTGCCCTCTCATTGGGTCGTGCCATTGCCTGAGAATTTGAGTCTTAAAGAAGCCGCGACGATTGGAACAGCGGGTTTGACCGCAGCCATTGGGGTGGATAAACTACTTAAAAACGGCCAAAAAAAAGGCAATACGATTTTAGTAACAGGCTCAACTGGCGTGGTGGGAAGTTTTAGTGTGAAGCTCTTGCACCATCTTGGGTTCAAAGTGGCAGCACTGAGTTCTAAGGCAGACAAAAAAGAGTTTTTATACTCAATTGGTGCCGATACGGTGATTCTCAAAGATGATTTTGTGATGGATGCAAAAAGGCCACTTCTAAAGCCGCTTTATGATGGGGCGATTGATGTGGTCGGTGGGGTGCTTTTGGAAAATATATTGAAGCAAATCAAACACTCAGGTAGCGTAGCAATCTGTGGATTGGTTGGCTCACCGAAGCTCAATACGACCGTGTTTCCTTTTATTTTGCGGGGTAATAATCTCTTAGGTATTGATTCAGCGGAACTTGAAAATACGCAACGGTTTGCATTGTGGAATAAATTGGCTGATGAGTGGAAGATTGATCTTAGCGACGTGGTGCACGAACATACACTACAAGAGATTCCTTCTTTGATTCAAACGATGTTAGCAGGTCAAAGCGTGGGGCGTGCCATCATCAAAATTTAAAGTAAAAAATGTTCTAATTTTCTGTGGTGATAATATAGCCTTCTTGTTTGACATTTTTGATAATATCAATAGGAAGTTTGCGTCTTAATTCTTTGATAAATGTTTTGAGCGCATTTTGTGTCATGATTTTATCACCCCAGATATACTCTTGCAAAATATCATACTTTGTGATTCTATGTTTGTTTTGATATAAAAGCTCCAAGAAATCTTTCTCTTTCTTTCGCAAGATAATCTTTTGTCCTTGATAGGAGAGGGTATTATCATCAATATTGAGATAAAGTTTAGAAGAGAGCTCTAAAATTTTTTTATTTTCTGAAAGCAACGCTTTTGAAATCGCTTCAAAGAGTTGTTTGTTATTTGTTGGTTTTAAAATATAATGGTCAATCTTGAGGTTGATGAGCTTGAGTAAATACTCCTCTTTGGAGTAAGCGCTCAGGATGATAATAGGAGTATTAAGATTGACTTTTCTGATGCGTTTGACAAGTTCAATACCATCACCATCACTCATCTCAATATCAGAAATAAGCAAGTCCGGTTTTTTTTCAATGAAGGTATCATACGCATCATCGCCATTACTATCTTCATAAACCGCTTTGAAATAAAATTGCAATGTATTTTTTAATCTTTTTCTGACCTCTTCATCATCTTCTGCCAATAAGACAGTACATTTTGAGAGTATTTGTTCGAGTTGATCCATAATCATTCGCCTTTGTTCTTATAAAAGTATGGTAAATATTGCGCCAAATTCATCATTTTTTACACTCAGTTGGCCTTGCATATTTTTTTCAATAATCATTTTGGACATGTAGAGTCCCAAGCCGGTACCTTGTGATTTTTTGGTTGAAAAATAGGGTTCAAAGATAGAATTTATATTTTCTTCATCAACGCCACCGGCATTATCCTGTACCGTTACAATTGATCGGTTCTCTTCGGTTCTCACACTTAAATTGATGGTTCCATTTTTTATATTATTCATAATTATAGCATCTTTAGCATTGAGCAATAAATTTAAAATAACTTGAGAATATTCTCTTTTATATCCCGTGACCATTTTGTCATTTTGGACTTCGTAATTCAAAGTAATGTGTTGATTGTTGAGCGATGCTTTGATTAGGCCAATAGCGCCATCGCAGGCATCAGCGATACTAAAGTCTTGTTTGTCGCGGTCAGGTTTGAAAAAGTTTCTAAAATCTTCAATGGTCAAAGACATAAATTGGATAATTTTTGATGCATCATTAGCACAAGCAAAGAGAAATTTATCGTCTGCCTTTTTAAACTTTACCGTAGTTTCTAATTCCATCATGATACCGGAGAGTTGGCTGAGCGGTTGGCGCCATTGATGCGAAATCATATTGATGATATTTCCCATACGCGCCAAGCGTGATTGATGCAACATCGCTTTATCTTTTTCTTTTGCTTCAAGGAGCGCTTTTTCAATCTTTCCTTGTAAATCCATCTCTTTTTTATTGACTTTATCTTGATAGGCTTTAAAGGTTTTGTTGATTTTGTAAGAGGTCAAAATGGATAATACTGAAATCAAAAAGATTAACAACAGTGCAATAAAAACGGTACTTTGAATATACTTGTTGATTCTTTGTTCCAATAAAAGCTTATTATCTTTGATATTTTTTTGCATTTGGTCTGTGTTGACACCACACCCCACAATCCAGTTCCACTCACTATAATATTTAGCAAATCCCAATTGCTCATTTTGGTGTTTTTTATTGGATTCAATAGGATAAAATTCAAAAAAACTGCCCTTAGGATTCTTTATGGCAAGATTGACAAGCTTTTGAACAAAAAAAGTGTTGTTAGCATCTTTGGTAAAGGTATCATCCTTTCCAATATCCTCTTTTCTATAGGGGTTAGCGATTAATTTATTGGTATTGGAATAAACCCATAAGTAGTTGTTGTTACCAAATCGAATATTTTCTATCCATCGTGCAATGGAAATTTTTAAATCTGCTAATTTATAATAAATATCTTTTTCTAGTATAATTAAAATCTCTCTACTAGGAATATAACGGAAGAAGAAGAGATCAATCGTATCTTTTAGCATAAAGGTGCCATCCATCTTGCGGTGTAGTGGCAGTTGTGATTTATCGAAAAAGACATTTTCATCTTGAATCAATCGGTCATGTCGTACATCATAGATGATAAAATCCGTGTCATCATTGGAATTTTGTTTGATGTAGGTCAAATATTTATCTGGCGTGGCATTTTGGCTCAAAATGACGTTCATAAAGGCCTTCATTTGTATTTCAATGTCTTTTTTCTCATTCTCAAGCATCAAATTTTTGTGATATTTGATATAAGAGAAGACATCATCAACCTCTTTTTGCAATAAGTTTTTTTGTTGTGCTAAATAATTCTTTTCTAGTTGTGTACTCTCTTGTAGAAAATAATCTTGTTGCGTTTTGATAAAGGAGTAGAGTATCAAAATGACTAAGACAATAATCGTAAGAATTGGTGTTAAGATAATGAGTCTTGGAATATTTTTTTCATTAAACATATCATCTCCATAGTCTATCTCTTGCATCAAGCACCCCAAAATAAAATTAAAAAACTTTGGAATCCTATCATAATAAAAATTTACTTTTTGTTACATCGTGATTATTTCATAATTTTTTTATGTGCATTTTTGCAAGTACACACTTATAGCACACTTAAAGAGTGTAAGGTGTACGTAAAAATAAGAAAAGGAGAAGAAACATGAAGAACCAAGCGTTACAAGATCGTAAGAATAAAGTCTTTGCAAGAGGACAGGGCAATATGTATCCTGTTTTTGTTGACCATGCAAAAAATTCTGAAGTTTGGGATGTTGATGGAAATCGGTATATTGATTTTGGTATGGGGATTGCTGTGTGTAACACGGGGCATGCACATCCAAAGATTGTTGAAGCTGTAAAAGCACAAGTAGAGAAATTTAGTCATACGTGCTTGATGGTTAACCCTTATGAAGTAGCGGTTGAGCTTGCTGAAAAATTAACAAAATTAGCACCAGGAACAACGGAGAAAAAGGCAATCTTTTTAAATTCAGGGGCAGAAGCTGTGGAAAATGCTGTGAAAATTGCCAGAGCCTATACGGGTAAAAGAGGTATTATTGCCTTCAATGGTGCCTTCCATGGTCGTACTAATATGACGATGGGACTCACTGGCAAAATGGCCCCTTATAAAAATAGTTTTGGACCTTTTCCTAGTGAAATTTACCATGTTCCTTTTCCTGGAGCTGCATATGGTGTCTCTGTTGAAGATTCTCTCAAAGCCATCAAAAATCTTTTTAAATATGATATTTCATCCGATGATGTTGCGGCTATTATCGTAGAACCCGTTCAAGGGGAAGGTGGATTTTATCCAGCACCAATAGAGTTTTTACAAGCATTGCGAGACATTTGTGATGCGCATAATATTGTCATGATAGCGGATGAAATTCAAACCGGATTTGGTCGCACGGGTAAAATGTTCTGTATGGAATATAGTAATATTGAACCTGATTTGATGACCGTAGCCAAAGGAATTGCCGGAGGATATCCACTCTCAGCCGTAGTCGGGAAACAAGAGATTATGGATGCTCCAGTTGCGGGAGGACTAGGTGGTACGTATGGTGGCTCACCAGTTGCATGTGCTGCAGCACTAGCGGTGCAAGATATCATGAAAGATGAAGATTTAATCAATCGCTCCAATGAAATAGGCACATTATTTCATACAAGATTAACAGCATTGCAAGCACAATATCCAGAGCTTATTAGTGATGTCAGAAACAAAGGTGCTATGATTGCCATCGAATTAATGTCTGATGGGGACAAAGATAAACCTAATGCGGCATTAACCAAAGAGATAATTGCGCATGCGACAGCGTATGGTTTGATACTGTTATCTTGTGGTTTTAATAGTAATGTTATTAGATTTCTACCAGCTTTAACCATTAGTGATGCATTGGTAAATGAAGGCTTGGATAAATTTAGTGCCTTATTTGCAGATTTGGTAAAAAAATAATATAAAGGAGGAGATGAGCACAAACAGTAGAAGGATTGTAATTGATTTTTAGCCCAAACACCAAGAGGGTGATTGTGCGCTAAAAGTTGCATTATTTAAAAAAATCAAAAAAAGGAAGGAAGATAGATGAGTAATTTATTTGGAAATGTAAAAAAGAATACAGTTGCTACAATATTAGTTGCATTATTTGGAGTTATCATGATGAGCCAGTCTGCTTTTGCAGCGGCGCAATATCATTGGCGATTTGCTAATCTTTATGGACGGGGTACTGCCTTTGGTAAAATCTATGAAGACCTAGCAAAAGATATCGAAAAAAGAACTCACGGTGCAATCAAAGTTCAAGTACTTTTTTCTGGTGAAGGTGTTGGAACACAAGGACTTTTTGGAGCGGCTAAAACGGGTTTAATCGAAATGATTGCACCGTTTCAAGCGATGAATGCAGGCGAATTTCCTGCTGGCGTTATAGAGCTCGGATTGCCCGGTGGTACCAATGATCCTGCAAAATTACAAAAACTTTTTCATAAAGACGGATGGGGTAAAATCTTGAAAAAAGCTTATGCGACACAAGGTTTGGTTTGGTTAGAACCATACATCCAACCGGCAGTTTATATCATCACCAAAAAACCAATCAAATCAGTAAAAGATTTCCAAGGACTTAAAATCAGAGCTCCAGGTGCTTACGGTAAATTTCTTAGAAATTTAGGTGCGTCTCCTGTTTCATTGGCGTGGAGTGAAATTTATACCAGTTTGGCAACCGGCGTTATTGATGGCTCAATCGGTAGTAATATGATCGATCACCGTGATGGTAATCATGAAGAAGTAGCAAAATATATGTATCCACTACCAGAGGCTGGTGCTCAAGTCTTACCAATCCTTGTCAATCAAGCAGCTTGGAATAAATTGACTCCAAAATTGCAAAAAGAGGTTTATGCTGCAACAGTAGATCATGCAAAAGAACAGTTAACAAAATCTAGAAAATGGGAGCAAGAAGCACTCAATGAAATGATTAAAAAAGGTCTGAAATGGAGTCCAAAACCATCGGCTGCAGATAAAGCTGCATGGAAGAAAGCAGGGGCAGGTTTATGGGAAGAATACTCTAAAAAAGGTCCATATTGCAAAGAGTTGATAGACGTTCTTAAAAAAACAGAAAATCAATAATTAAATTGTAATAGGCATTATCATGTTAAAAAGAACCTTACAATTATTTTGTATCACTGTTGATCAAGTGGTTATGTGGTTCGGCAAGGGGGCATCAATATTGGTGCCCATACTGGCCTTTGTCGTTTTTTATGGAACAGTTGC
This sequence comes from Sulfurospirillum sp. 1612, assembly GCF_036556685.1. Lineage (NCBI taxonomy): Bacteria > Pseudomonadati > Campylobacterota > Epsilonproteobacteria > Campylobacterales > Sulfurospirillaceae > Sulfurospirillum > Sulfurospirillum sp. 1612. The sequence continues at coordinate 1,330,900 of NZ_CP140614.1, read as the reverse complement.
CCGATATCTCTTTGATGCTCCTCCTATATGGACATTTGATACGGCGCTATTCTTATTTGGTTATGCTGCTGCTTTAGGAGGCGCTTACGCACAGCAAAAAAGAGCACATATTAATGTTGATATCTTTTATTTGAGAGTGTCTCCTAAAGTAAAAGCGATTTTTGATGTGATCTCTTATACTTTAGCCATTTTTTTTCTGGTCGTTGTTTTTTATCTTAGTGTGACAAAATTTAATGAAGCGATCAAGTTTAATTATCACCGTCAAAGTGAATGGGCCCCGCCAATGTGGCATTTTTGGCTGATGTTTTGTATTGCAAGTGCACTCTTTACGATTCAATTACTTCGCGATATGATTGTAGAACTCTATTTTTTATTTACCGGTTCGTCACTATTGGAAAAGGAGCTTGAAAATGGGAATTGAAACCTTAACGATGGTTTTGTTATTATGCCTTTTGTTTTTCTTCGTGATTGGCACGCCAGTAGGCTTAGCCCTGGGTGGTATCGCGATGTTGGTAGGATATTTTTCTTGGGGTGCAGGAATTTTCAATGTGATTCCCACTACGATAGAAGGGACATATTTTAGTTATATTTTACTCGCCATTCCTCTTTATATTTACATGGGACAACTTTTGGCTCATACGGGTATTGGTGAGGCGATGTTTAAAGCCAGTCAGATGATGATTGGTAAAGTGCGCGGATCACTTGCTATTAGTGTGGTATTTATCTGTGCGATGATTGGTGCGATGGTCGGCATCATTGGTGCTGGGATTATGAGTTCTGGTACGATTGCGCTCAAGCCGATGATGGATGCTGGGTATGATCGAAAATTAGCACTTGGGACCATTATGGCAGGAGGAGCCTTGGGGATTTTGATTCCGCCGAGTATTCCTATGGTCATGTTTGCTGCCTCCACACACAACTCCATTGGTCGTATCTTTATAGGCGGTATTATGCCCGCGCTCTTATCGATTACATTGATTGTGCTTTATATTCTTATTAGTACCAAGCTCAATCCAAAACGTGCTCCACTATTGAGTGAGAGAACCGATTTGTTGCCAGTACTCAATACGCGCGAAAAATTTAAGATTGCCCGAGATGGCTTTTTCTCGATTGGCTTGATTTTTCTTGTACTTGGTAGTATTATAGCCGGGATTGCTACCCCTACAGAATCAGGTGCTTTGGGTGTTGCTGGTGCCGTGCTTTTGGCGATGTATTTTAAACGGTTTAAATTTCGTATTTTAAAATTAGCCGGGTTTCAAGGCGCTGCTTTAATTAGTGTGGCGATGTGGATTATCCTCGGGGCTTCATTGTTTAGTAATTTTCAGTTATTGATGGGAATTCAAGGTATGATTGCTGATTTTACAAGAGGATTAAATCTACCACCGATTGTTGTTATCATGATATTTCAACTCATCATGATATTGCTAGGATTTATTCTTGATGATTACGTGATTGTATTGATGTGTGCGCCACTTTTTACTCCGATTGCAGTATCTTTGGGGTATGATCCAATTTGGTTTGGCGTTTTGATGATTATCAATATTTTGATTGCGGTGCAAACACCTCCTTATGGGTTTGCCCTTTTTTATCTTAAAGGAATTACCCCACCAGATGTTGGTATGGGTGAGATTTATAAATCCGTCACCCCATTTGTCATTATTAATTTGGTTGTCTTAGCCAGTTGTATGATATTCCCAGAAATCGTACTGTGGTTACCTAATTTGGTGATGGGATAAAGGAGCATAGCATGTTTGAAAATATTTTAGTTCCAATTCATTTGGAATACAAAAAAAACCATAAAAAGTTATTGATGGGTGCGCTTGAAGTATTGAACAAGGAAACGGGAAAGATTTCATTGTTTAACGTTGATGAAAGTAGTGCACATGCAGGGGTTTCACCAATCCTAAATCAAGATCATGATAGTGATTACAAAGAAGAGGCTTTGAAGCTTTTAAGTGAGATAGCCTCTGAGTATCAGTTGCCCTTAGAGCGAGTGGAATTGATAGTACGACATGGTGCAGTACACCAACAAATTCTTGAGCAAGCCAAAGATATGAATGCAGATGCTATTGTTATGATGGCAACAAAACCTAGTTTTGGTAGCTATTTTATAAGCAGTACAGCAGAGCGTGTCATTCGTCACGCAAAATGTTCTGTCTTTGTGATTCGACTTGACAATTTATAACGAACGCGATAATGTTCACAATAAAAAATAGAAAAAAGGAAAGATAAGATGAAAGCAGAGATTTATTTTGGTTCTACTTGTGAAGCGCGAATGGCGCATAAAAAAGTATTGAGTCCTTATGATGGTAGAGTGGCCTCAGAAGTTGCCATTTGTACTGCCGAAGATGCGCAAAAAGCGTTGGAAATTGCAAAGAAAAGTGCTCCTTTGGCAAAAAAAGCTCCTCTTCATCAACGAGTGAGTTGGCTTTTGGATGTAGCAGAGCAACTTGAAAAAAATAAAGAAGACATGGCAAAAACCATGACCGATGAAGTGGGTAAACCAATACGTTTTTCACGTGGTGAAGTCGACCGTTGTATTGAGACCGTACGACTCTCTGCCCATGCGATGATGAATCTCCATGGAGAGACTTTTGATACGACTGCAACACCTAGTGGTAAAGAGACGCTTGCTTTTTATAAACGTGAGCCTGTCGGTGTCGTTTTGGCTATCACCCCTTTTAATTTCCCTCTCAATCTTGTAGCCCATAAAATTGCTCCCGCATTAGTAGCAGGTAATAGCGTGGTCTTAAAACCGACCGGTTCAGCTCCTTTGACGGCTTTTAAATTTGCTAAAATGTTTATCGAGAGTCCTTTTGCTACCAAAGATGCTTTGAGTGTTGTGTATAGTGGTGAAGGTGTGAATGCGGCTTTGGTACAAAGTAAGATTCCAAGAATCATCAGTTTCACCGGTTCTGTACCCGTTGGAAATGATATTACCCGTCATGCCGGAATCAAAAAATTAGGCTTAGAACTTGGTGGTAATGCCGCAACTTATATCGACAAAAGTGCCGATATTGACATGGCCGCACAAAAGTGTGCATTGGGTGCATTTATCAACTCAGGACAAGTATGTATCTCTTTGCAACGTATTTATGTTAATGAAAGTATTTATGATGCCTTTGCAAGCGCTCTTGCTAAAGAGAGTAAAGCGCTTAAAGTCGGCAGTCCTTATGATGATGAAACATTCATCGGTCCGATGATTAATGAGGGGGCAGTTGCTAAAGCAAAAAGTTGGATTCAAAATGCTATTGATGAGGGCGCGACACTCTTTTATGGGGAGCCTTGTGAAAACTTGATGTTTCCACCGACTATCATGAGTGATGTGACTGAAGAGATGAACATCGTTTGTGAAGAGGTGTTTGCTCCGATTGTTTCACTCGTAAAAGTCAAGGATTTTGATGAAGCTAAAACAAAGATGAACAATTCTCCTTACGGATTGCAACACTCTATCTTCTCCAATGATTTATCACTAGCAAAACGTGCGATTGATGAACTAGATGCGGGTGGTGTGGTTGTTAATGACATTCCAACATTGCGTTTTGATATTCAGCCATATGGTGGTATCAAAGAGAGTGGTATCGGCAAAGAAGGGCCAAAATATGCCCTCGAAGAAGAATATACTCAAATCAAATCAGTCGTTATTTGTAGTTAATCTAAAGGCTTGTTTTTAGAGGTGCCATGGGCACCTCTAATGCTCCTATTACAGGGCGAATAAATCGCTAAACTCATTAAAGTTCATCGCTTCTAGTGCCTCTTTTGACTCACAGATTTCTGCGATTAAAGCGGAATTTTTAGGAGATAATCTTGTTTTGAGATTGGATTTAAATTTTTCGATTAATAATGGAATACCATCGTGACGTCTTCTTCTGTGTCCTATCGGATATCTCACTTCAACCTTGTCCGTTTTGCTACCATCTTTAAAAAAGACTTGCACGGCATTGGCGATGGAGCGTTTATCTGCTTCAAGATACTCTTTGGTGTAATCATCATCAACTTCGACCTCCATCTTATCCCGCAAGGCATCAATCCGTGGATCGCATGCGGCTTCATCTTCATAATAATCAGCGGTTAATTCTCCAAAAATAAGTGGAATGGCCACCATATATTGGATACAATGATCACGATCAGCTGGATTGGCTAGCGGTCCGACTTTGTTGATGATACGATGTCCGGACTCTTGCGTTGTGATGACAATCTTCTCGATATCATTGAGTCTGTCTTTGACCTCATCATGAAGTGTCACGGCGCACTCACATGCGGTTTGTGCATGAAATTCAGCAGGAAAACTGATCTTGAAAAGGACATTTTCCATGACATAGCTCTCATAAGGTTGCGGAACGCTGAGTTTTTTACCGCGCATCTTGACATCCTCAAAACCCCACGCTTTGGCACTGATGGCAGAGGGATAGCCCATCTCACCACTCAATGCTTTAAGGGCAAGATTGACACCACGACTACTAGCATCACCAGCAGCCCATGATTTTCTAGATCCCGTATTGGGAGCATGGCGGTATGTTCTCAGAGCGCCACCATCTATAAATGCATGACTGACTGCATTTCGGATTTCTTCAAAACTGCCACCCATCATCGCGCAAGCCACTGCTGTGGAGGCGATGCGAACTAAGAGCACATGGTCCATCCCTTCGCGGTTGAAACAATTCTCTAGTGCCAATACCCCTTGGATTTCGTGCGCTTTAATCATTGCGGTGAGCACATCTCTCACTTTGAGTGGTGCTTTGCCAACGCTGAGATTTTTGCGACTCAAATAATCAGCCACCGCCCAAATAGCTCCTAGATTATCACTCGGATGTCCCCATTCTGCCGCAAGCCAGGTATCGTTATAATCCAGCCATCGCACCATTGCTCCGATGTTAAAAGCGGCACGCTCTGGGTCGAGTTGGTATGAGGTTCCAGGAACTTTTGCACCCAGCGTTGGAAAGTTAGCTCCGGGTACTACCGGTCCCAAAAGTTTGGTACAGTTTGGGTATTTTAGCGCTAATAATCCGCATCCAATGGTATCCATAAGACAATATCGTGCCGTATCATAGGCTTCATCACTTTTGATGACATAATCATGTGCATAGTGTGCGATGTCTGTCAAAATTTGGTCAAATTCTGGTCTTTTAGTCTCTAATATTCCTAATTCACTACTCAAATTTCATCCTTTTATCGTTTGTCTAATGCGATATATTCGCGGTTGTCAGGTCCATTATACTCACTACTTGGACGGATCAGTTTGTTGTTGGCGCGTTGTTCTTTGACATGTGCGGCCCATCCGGTCGTTCTGCTCATGATAAACACTGGCGTGAAATAATCCGTTGGGATATTCAAGAATCTATAAGCAGAGGCTGAGAAAAAGTCCGCATTGGTTGGTAATTGTGGTTTTTCTTTCTTCATGATAGCCTCAATGGTCTCACTAATACGAAAGGTTGCTGTGTCGCCTCCTAATTTTTTGGACCACGATTTGATGATAGGGCTCCTTGGGTCTCCGCCTAATCCATAGACTCTATGTCCAAATCCCATCAATAACTGTTTTTTCTCTAACATCTCATACACACCTTTAGTGGCTTCTTCTTCATTGGCAAATGAGTCGATTAATTTCATAGCGGCTTCATTGGCACCACCATGCAATGGTCCTCTTAATACACTAATCCCTGTGGTGATTGTGCTATAAGTGTCTGAGAGTGTTGAGGCACAAATTCTAGCGGCAAACGTGGATGCGTTAAATTCATGTTCTGCATATAAGATCAAAGAGACATGCATGCAGCGTATTTGATCTTCACGAGGTGATGTATTGTGAAGTTTTTCTAGAAAATATCCCGCGATAGTATCTTGCTCACTGTGTGTGTCAATTCTCACTCCTGCGTTGTGGAAATGGTGCCAATAGAGCAATATAGAAGGAAAAATTCCCAATAATCTGACAATCACACGATCTTGTTCGGTTGTAAAATCATCCTCAGGCTCTAATGTTCCTAATGCGGAGCAACCCGTTCTCATGACATCCATCGGATGAGCCGTTTTGGGAATGTTTTCTAAAATGGTTTTTAATTTTTCTGGTAAACTTCTTGCGGCAATCAGCTTCTTTTTGTAAGTATTTAATGTTGCGAGATTTGGGAGTTCCCCATATTGAAGAAGATAAGCTACCTCTTCAAAGGTAGCATGCGCTGCTAAATCTTCAATGCTATAACCTCTGTAATTTAATCCACTGCCTTGCCCGACCGTACAAATAGCACTCTCACCTGCTATCACACCGGCCAAACCGCCCGTTTTTTTATCACTCATTTTTTATCCTTACTAAATAATTGATCTAATTTTTCTTCATAAGCGTGATAGTCCAACATGTCATAAAGTTCCATTCTGGTTTGCATGATGTCAATCACAGAGCTTTGTGTCCCTTCGTCTATGATGGTTTTAAAGACATCAAGGGCTGCCTTGTTCATCGCACGAAATCCAGAAAGTGGATATAAAATCATAGAGATTCCGACACTGGCTAATTCATCAACGGTGAAAAATGGAGTCGCCCCAAATTCTGTCAGATTAGCCAAAACCGGTACCTTGATTTCATTGACAAATTCTTCATACTCTTTTAATGAATGAATTGCCTCAGCAAAAATCATATCAGCACCGGCTTCAACATAAGCACTAGCACGATCTAGTGCGGCACTTTGTCCTTCGCTCGCATGTGAATCAGTACGTGCCATGACCACAAAATCTGGGTCTATTTTGGCATCAACAGCGGCTTTTAATCTGTCGCACATCTCTTCTGTGGTGACTAAAGCTTTGTTAGGTCTGTGTCCACAGCGCTTTTGGGCTACTTGATCTTCGATATGGCAAGCTGCCGCGCCCGCTCTTGTCATCTCTTTGATGGTTCTTGCGATATTAAAAGCACCACCAAATCCAGTATCCGCATCCACAAGCAAGGGGAGGTCACATCGTGTTGTAATTCGTCTAATATCAATGCAAACATCTTCGAGACCCGTCATCCCAAGATCTGGTAAGCCATAACTTGCATTGGCAACACCGGCACCGGAGAGATACAGCGCTTTTGCACCGACTCTTTGAGCTTGGATTGCGCTATATGCATTGATGACGCCTAGTATCTGTAAGGGGCTCTGTTTTGCGATTTCTTCTCTAAATATTTTTCCTGCACTCTTCATTTATTTTCTCCTTTTTTACGGGCACAGCCCACAAAAAATTCCTCTCACTAAAGCTTTCGCCTTGCGAAGAATTTTTATTGTTTATTTTTTGGGATAGCCCAATTTTTTTATAGCTTCTTCTATCTCTGGTAATACACTTTGGTCTTCTATGGTTGAGGGCATATTCCACGCTTTGCCATCTGCCATACTGCGCATGGTGCCACGTAAAATTTTGCCACTTCTTGTTTTGGGCAATTTATTGACAATGGTCGCGATTTTAAAACTGGCAACCGCACCAATCTCTTCTCTTACGAGCTGTACGACGCCATCTATCAGGGATTCAGGATCGCGCTCAATTCCTTCTTTTAAGACGACAAAGCCCATAGGTACTTCCCCTTTGAGTTCATCATCGATTCCAATCACAGCACACTCTGCCACATCAGGATGTTTTCCTACGACTTCTTCCATCTCTCCGGTTGAGAGTCGGTGTCCTGCGACATTGATGACGCCATCCATCCGTCCCATGACCCAGACATAGCCATCTTTATCAATATAACCTGAATCTCCCGTGAGATAGTATCCTTTGTAAAAATCAAGATAGGATTTTTGATAACGCACATCATCATTCCAAATACCCATGAGACAACTTGGTGGCAGTGGTAATTTGATGACAAGATTACCGAGTTTTCCTGCTTTGCACTCTTTGCCATCGGCATCGAGCACTTTAAGATTGTAGCCTGGCATCGCTTTGGTGGGAGAACCGGCTTTGACTTCCATCGGATCGAGTCCTATTGGATTGGCCGCGATTGACCAGCCTGTCTCTGTTTGCCACCAGTGATCGATTACCGGTTTGCCGGTGACTTTTTGAGTCCACTCAAGCGTTGAAGAGTCACATCGCTCTCCTGCCATAAAAATCGTTCTGAGATGTTTTAAATCATATTTTTTAGCCCATTTACCATCAGGGTCTTCTTTCCTTATGGCTCTAAATGCGGTTGGCGCTGAGAAGAGAACATTGACTTTGTATTCTTCACAAACTCTCCAAAAAGCACCAGGGTTTGGAGTTCTAACCGGTTTTCCTTCATAGATGATTGTAGTACATCCATTCATGAGGGGTGCATAGACGATGTAAGAGTGTCCGACGACCCAACCCACATCACTAGCAGCCCAAAAAACATCCCCAGGCTTTGCATTATAAACATTATCCATAGACCATTTTAGTGCAACCGAATGCCCACCATTGCTACGAATGACACCTTTTGGCTTGCCAGTTGTTCCTGAAGTATAGAGGATATAAAGCGGATCAATAGCATCAACAGGAACACAATCTACTGGGGAGGTTTTCTCTTCTTCTTCAGCCCAATCTACATCTCTCCAGGGGAGAAGATTGCAACGCTCTTGCGGTCTTTGCCAGATAAGGCAGGCGTTGGGTTTGTGGCTGGATTGTTTGATGGCTTCATCTAGGAGGGGTTTGTATTTGATAATTTTACTTACTTCGATACCACAACTCGCGCTCATGATAACTTTAGGTTTGGCATCTTCGATTCGGGTAGCCAGCTCATGAGCGGCAAATCCGCCAAATACAACCGAGTGTATGGCTCCGATTCTAGCACATGCCAACATTGCGATGGCCGCTTCTGGAATCATCGGCATATAAATGACGACGCGGTCGCCTTTGTAGACACCTTTGTTGACAAGCATACCTGCCACCTTAGCCACTCTATCTCTAAGTTGTCGATAAGTATAGGTCTTTTTCGTATCGGTGACAGGAGAGTCAAATACAAGGGCAAGCTGATCGGCTCTTCCATTATGGATATGCAAATCCAGAGCATTGTAGCAACTGTTCATACATCCGCCGACAAACCATCTATAATGACCCTCAACGACATCTAAAACTTTATCCCATTGGTGATACCAGTGAACTTTTGTAGCGGCCTCTGCCCAAAAGTCCTCTGGGTCTTTTATAGAGTGCTGGTACACGTCATCATAAATTTTTCCCATATAAGTTCTCCTTATTTTTGATTCTTTGAATTGTAGATTTATATTATACTCATAAAGAAAAGCAATGACGTGTACAGTTTTCTATTTTGAAATACATAATTTTGACATATTTACAATAATTGTCATAATTTGTATTTTTTGTACAAAAGTTGTACAATATAATACAAATAAATAAATCATAGTACTTTTATGATGGAGTATGTGCGATGAAAAAAAATGTTATTGATAAAATTATCGATATTTACAATAGGTCAGAGCTTAGCATATCGAAGTTTGCTGTGATTGTCGGCAAGGATAGAAGGACCGTGACATCCTGGATTGATAAGTTATCACATAAAAGCCCCAATGAAGAGATTTTGGAACGAATATCGAGCTTTTTTAGATATCCCAATAGCATCTGGGATGATGATTGTCAAGGAGATGATTTTCTTGATTTGCTTACAAAAGTACCCAAAGAAGAGGTGAAAATCATCGATGAGGGATATTTGGGGGGATTGAAATATATCATCAAATATGAAGATAAAGAGCGCTTTGTGATTCATTCACAATTTCCAGGACCTATGTATCGGGATACAACCGTCCCTCGAGTCTATCGCACACAAAGTAGCACTGAAATTGAGGTTTTTAAGCAAGAAAGAGTGGAGCGGATGCTCTCTTACTCTTTTCAGACCGTAGAATGGTATAGTATCAAAGCCTTACTCTCTTTTTGTTTTTCTCCCATTGGTAATTTTTATACAAAAGAGCAAAAGATTTTGATTTTAGATCTGATGTATAACAATTTTCATGAAAATTATAATAAAAAACTCTACTTTTTTGACTCCTTTTCGAGAAAAGTTTATGGTTTGGATACCATTTATACTTCTATCAATATCAAAAATGGGGTTATCTTTTTCAAAGCGCCGTTAGAATCTGTGATTATTGAAGTAAGCAATAAAAAATTAGTAGAACGCATCCATCGACATTTTACCGATGGCAAAGAGGCCCCTGCTCATGTGCATCCGAGTGATGCGACAGAAATCCTCCAAATACTAAGACGGGCGATACAATTAGATCATGATTTACTTCAAGCTTATGTGATGATTGATCAGCAAACCCAATATGGTGAGATTTTTAAAAATAATCTGAGTCTCTCATTGATACAGCGCATGAATAAAGAACAAGGGCAGAAGCACTAAGGCCTCTGCGTGTTTGACAGTATTATTTGAGAAGAATGTGCTCAAAATCTCCTGCGATGATTTCGCCGGCTTCTTTCATATCCGCAGTACGGACATCAATCCAATGAATATAGAGAGTATCTTCTTGGACATCGAGTGTGATGGTGCCGGGTGTGAGGGTGATGCTATTGGCTAAGATGAGTTTTTTATAATCCTCTTGCAGTGCCGTTTTAATCGCGACAATACCCGGATTGATAGGAAGCTTTGGGTCAATAACCCGTCTTGCGACATCAATGTTGGATAAGACAAGATTTTTGAGAAAAACAACCAGATAAGAGAGGTACATAATCGGTTGAAATCTAAAGGTATCTAGGCTTTTATAATTTCTAACATACAGTAAAGCCAGGATGAAGGATACCACAAACCCTGTGATGAGTTCTTGATTGCTGAAACTCATCGTGAGTGCTACCCAAATGATAAATAAAAACACGGTCCAAAAAATGAGTCTCATGATATATCCTTTTTGTTCTTTGGCATAAAAAGAAAGTTGTCCGGATCAGCATCTGCATAGATACACTCATTGTCGAGTTTTAGCGAATGGGGCGGGCAAACATCAGTACACAGTGAGCACCAACAACATCGTCCATAATCAATCCTTGGAATACATCCACTTGTATTTTTGGGATTGTGAGGATTGTCATCATGAATCATATCAATGGCTTCATTCATACAAACATCTTGACAGTTTGCACAACCAATACATGCCTCTAAATCATTAATATGAAAACCTCTGTATCCTTTTGGAATCTCTCTTTTTGTTTCAGGATAGGTGAGGGTATTGGGGTGTTTAAACAGTGTGCCAATCGCGCTAAGTGGTGATAAAACCCCTTTAATATCAATTGCCATTTTTTTCTCCTTATCGTTCAATCTCTGGAGGACAAATGCCCAACGAGTTCATCGTCATCGCGACATCAGATAATTCTGAGCCGACGAGTAATTTTTCAAGTAGTGTAAACCCATGAATCAAAGAGGGACCCCGTACTTGCATTCTTCGAATCTTTTCAGTACCATCTCCGGCCATATAATATGACATGGCACCTCGTGAGGTCTCGGTTTGTACATAAATATCATCTTTGGGTAAGACAAATTTTCGATGTTTTGGAATTTTTTGTAAAATCTCGCCTTCTTTTGGCATTTGTTGGATGATTTGTCTCAAAATTTTGATAGATTGCAGTGCTTCATCGCGACGTACCAATGCCCGTGCGTAGACATCACCATCACTTTGTGTTGGTATATCAAAATCCAATTGGTCATACATCAAGTAGGGCATATCTTTTCTCACATCTCGTTTGATGCCACAGCCTCTCATGACTTGACCGACATAGGCATTTTTTAGCACGTCTTCTTTGGTGACAATTCCCACACCGATGGCGCGAGTTTTAAACATGACATTATCAAAAAATGTATTATTATAAACTTCGATTCGCTCTTCATAATACCGTAATAGCGCTTCTAGTTTTTCTAGAAATCCCGCAGGCAAGTCTCTTCTGACACCACCGGGGAATGCATACATATGATAGACTCTACCACCGGTTAATTCTTCAAATAAATCTAACATATAGTCTCTGTCACAGACCGACCATTGCGGTATTAGACCCAGTCCGATTGACCCAGCTTGTCCTCCCATCCATAGGAAAAAGTTAGCCAATCTTGCCATCTCTAAGACCATGGTTCTAATCCATGCGGCCTTATCACTGATTTCTAGTCCACTCAATCCCTCTACCGCTCGTGCGTAGTTTTCTTCATTGGGATCGGGTTCGGGAACACAGATACGACAGACAATCGTAAAGCCTTGTACGATAGTGCGGCGCTCGACCAATTTTTCAAACCCTCTGTGAAGATAGCCGACATGGGTTTGTGCTCTTTGTATGGTTTCTCCAATTAAATCAAGTTCAACACTCATATTTCCTGTGATACCAGGATGTTGAGGTCCATGAAAAATAGTAATAATTTTTTGTTTATCAAGACTCATGTGAGGGTACCTCTTCGTTTTTAGCAGCTTCTTGTGCTTCTTTTAATTTTTGTGCCTTTTTCTCTTCACGTCTTTTTTTCATCTCTACTTTGACATCAAGATTATCATCTCTTTGTCCACGAAATGGATCAAGCGAATTGACAAATTCCAAGGTATCGAAATCTCTTCTAAGCGGTGGCAGTTGATTCCACCCCTCCAATGCAAAATCGATGAGAGTTGGGTGTCCGGGAAAATCGATGCCAAAAAATTCATGAAGTTCTCGCTCCAATATCTCAGCTTGTGGCCAAATTTTATGTAAGGTAGGCAAGGAAGCGTTCTCTCTATTGATGCTGGTTTGGACCATGAGAACGTGATCTCTTGTCTTTTTGAGGAGACAATATGTGATTGTAAAATATCCTTCTTCTAAATCATCCCTGCAATTGATAGAATCAAGGGTTATATAGTCATATTCATTTAAGAGTTTCAATAAAGTGCTCATGATATCATGAGCATCCACCATGAGTTTATAAAGTCTTTCATTTTTTTGAGTGACCTCCATAGAAAGACCTTGCAATTTTGTCAAGATATCACTCATAGCGTTGCCCCTTGTTTCAACATATACCAGTCTGCTTCATAGGAGGGGTCAATATTCTCACCGAGTACTTTTTTCTGATTTTTTTTATAAAATTCAAGATTTTTTTCATATTTTTCCCAGCCCCCTTGTTCGCCGTTTCTGATGCGCTCTTGCAATTTGGCAAATCCCTCCAAAAGTGCTTCAGGGCGAGGCATACAACCATTGACAAGCATATCAACAGGGATATAATCATCTAATTTTTTAATCGTGTTATACGAATCCCAGTACATCCCGCCATTGATGGCACAACTGCCTAAACCAATAACATATTTAGGACTTTGCATTTGTTCATAGGTTCGGATGACCCTTCGGAGTGTTTTATAAGCAAGGTAACCCGATACGATAATCACATCGGCTTGTCTTGGCGTGGCAACACCGACGACACCACCACGTTCTGCATCATATCGGCTGGTAAAAGTGGGTGGCATTTCAATCGCACCACAACCCGTACCATAGGCTACAACAAAAATACTCTTACTTCGGAACCAATTGATGGTTTTTTCTATCAATGTTTGGGTGTTTCTCTCTGCTTTATCAAATTCATGACCATGAAATCCTATTTCCATCTTATCTCCTTTATCCAAACCAAATGATTCTAACAAGGCCTATTAGCCCGATTAGTGTAGGTATCTTCATCAAAAAATCAACCGCTTGTGAGACTTTATATCTCCCATATACGATACCGATAAATATGAGCGTTATAAAAATCGCAAATGTTTTGAGTAGTAACATTCCAAGAGAATCGGCACCTCCTAAAAATAGGTCAGTAACCAGTACCAATTTTGCGAATGCAAATAAGGAACCTTGACTCATGAGTAGCGCTAGAAACTTGCCGCTAAATTCTGTTCTTGGCCCTGAATAGACCTCTTGGGGGGCTCCTGGTATATCAAAAGGAGACTCTCCAAAAAAACCGACCATCGAAATCATCGCAGCTATAAATAAAAATGGATGATTCCAAATATTTAAGCCATTGATTTTTTGCAAATCCATGATATGCACAATATCAGCACTATTTGAAGCAATAATCAGTCCCACGATGGCGATATAAAAAGGCAACTCCAAGCCAAAAAGACGGCTCAAACCTCGAGTTACGCCCATCACACCAAACGGATTGCCTCCGGTGCCAACAGCCAGTGCATTTCCCAAAGGTCCCAGTACCATCAAATACAAGAGTAAAAATAGATTTCCCTGTACGGTGACACTTCTGAGAAAATCACTATCATTAAAAAGAGGTATAAACATCAATGTCATTACCGCTCCTGTTGCCATGATAATAGGTCCGAGATAAAACATCCAGCCAAACGAAGCCGAGCTTTTTTTTGAAAAAAGTTTGATACTGTCAAAGAAAGATTGATAAATGGTCGGACCGTATCTACCTTGTATTCTTGCGGTAATATTCCTATAGGTACCAAAATATATAAAGCCGACCACATAGGCGATCACGATAAGTTCTAATATTTGTAAAATCATGAGTTGACTCCTATAAAATATAATGCACTAAAAAATAGTAAGATGATGATGGCCGTATTGTGGATATTACCATAATACATCCTACTAGTGAGTTGGGATGCTTTTTTTGTCTGTTGGGCTAAGGACTCATAAAAATTAGAGGTGCTTCTTTTGAGTATGGCATTGACAAATTTGATGCGATGCAACTCACTGCCCATCCCATATCCGTAATGCAAGGATGTATTTTTATCCGGCACCTCACCACAATAGCTGATATCAAAGCGGTTGAGATTGTTTTTTGCTTTTGATTTGATGCGAAACATCAAGAGTAAGATAACTAAAAAAATGATGACAAAAGCACTGATAACAAAGAAGCCGTTGAAGTTTCCTACCACACTTTGCATCACACCCAGACCACTGTATGGGATTGGGGCTAGTAATAACTCTTTTAATATCGGATTGATGACAGTAACAAAAGCTCCAGGAAAGGCACCCAGTCCGATTAGTGCGAGTGCCAAGATGATTTGTGGGATAAGATACGTCAGAGGCACTTCTTTTTGTTTTTCTAAATTTTTAGAATTGGGATGTCCGAGATAAATACCGTAAACCAATTTGTAGCAATACAAAAATGATGCGGCTCCGGAGAATAACATGGCGACTAAAACGAGCGCAAATTTTGTGTCGATTAATGCATTATACATCATAAATTTGGAAGCAAATCCACCCAGTGGTGGCATTCCTGCTAGTGAAATGATACCGATTAGTAGCATCACAAAGGAGAGGGGAGTTTTATAAATCAATCCACCCAATTCGCTAAATTTATTTTTTCCACTTTGTGCTACAATAGCGGCAACATTGATGAAGAGTAACAATTTGATAATAGTATGTATTACCGTGTGATACAAGGCCCCCGCGACACCAAATGAGGTCCCCAATCCAATCACCGCGACGATATAGCCCAGTTGTGCGATGGAAGAGTAAGCCAAGAGTCTTTTGACCTCATCTTGTGTGATGGCTTTGAATGTTGCGATGATAGAGGTGATGACCCCAATCCAAGCCAGAACATAACCAAAGCTACTGCCATGAAGTACACTTCCAAACATCTCTTTTAATTCATAAAATCCTACGATATTGCCATAAATCAAAAACAACCCATAAATTCCCATCTTGGACATGACCGCTGATAAAATAGCACTAAATAAATCCGGCGCTTTTGAATACGTATCGACAACCCAATAATGCAAGCCAATAACACCTGCTTTGATAAAAAAGCTCAGTGAAAAAAGCACGACAAGGGTGACTTTGATAGAAAAAGGGATAAATTGAAATGTGCTTGCTATGGTTGCAAAATCAAAAGTGTTGGTAAAGGCGTAAGTGATGACCATACCGGCAATCAAGAAAAATGCAGAGCCCAGAGAGAAGAGTATGTATTTTTGCAATGATTTCATATCGGCATTCAAGGATTTTGATATGAGAAAATAACTACTCCATGTCATCACTTCCCAGCCAATAAAAAAGGTGATAAAATCACCAGCAAAGACGATGACGAACATCGCGATTGAAAGCACAAATTGAAGCACATAATAACTCCAAGATAAATGTTTTGTTTTTTGAGCAATGGTGACCAAAAGAAAAGAACCCAAACTTAAATATGCAAAAAAGGTACCTATATGGGTTTGTACCAAGCTGAGTGTAAACTCTTGGCTGAGTGGCACGCTCATATGAAAATCGCCACCTAATTGGTATAAAAACAGTATTGGAAGTAAATTTAAGAGTAAAAATATAGGATTCATAGCCCCACTCCTAGTGCATAATGTAAGTAGCTACCCGCATGCAAGAGTGCATGGGTGGCTAAATCTGTATAATGGATTAATAACGAAGGCGCTATCCCAAAAAGGATGATGAGAAAAGCGCAAAATGACAAGATGGCATAATTTAAAAATCCAATCGGCACGGTTGTTTT
Source organism: Sulfurospirillum sp. 1612 (assembly GCF_036556685.1). Classification (NCBI taxonomy): domain Bacteria; kingdom Pseudomonadati; phylum Campylobacterota; class Epsilonproteobacteria; order Campylobacterales; family Sulfurospirillaceae; genus Sulfurospirillum; species Sulfurospirillum sp. 1612. The sequence goes on along the minus strand of NZ_CP140614.1, from coordinate 1,314,552 downwards.
CGTTCTTTTTTTATCTAACATCAACGCAATCAATCGGAAAAAATAGACCGCTTCAACCAAAGAGACAAGTAGGATGAAGGCAATGGCAATATAATTATGTGCTAGCGCGAAACCTTTAAGGATGAGTATCTTGCCCACAAAACCACTAAATGGTGGGATGCCTAGAATTGATAAAAATCCAATAATCAGAATCAAAGCTAAAAATGATGATTTAAAATCACCGACTATTGTGATTTTTGAATTTTTTAATTTGCTTATGATAATTCCCAATGCTAAAAATATCATCAATTTTGATAGGGAGTGACTGGTGAGCTGAAACAAGGCTCCAGATATCGTCTCACTCGAATGTGATGCCAATGCAAAAAATAAAATACCAATTTGTCCTAGTGTTGAATAGGCTAAGAGTCTTTTGATATCTTTTTGATTGAGTGCTGTGAATTCGGATATGAAAAAGGTCACCGCTCCGATAGCCATGACAAAAATCGTATATTTGCTGTTCAATCCCAACAGATAAAAGAGATGGAAAAAGACAAACATATAAGCTTTGGCTACCACAGAACTAAAAAGCGCATTGACATGAGAACTACTTCCCTGATAGATATCCGGAGCCCAAAAGTTCATCGGAAAAAGTTCAGCTTTGGTTCCAAAACCAATAAAAAGCATCAAGGCAATGAGCATGGCAATCTGTGGATTGATTTCTGTGTATCTTTGTGCAATCAAGCCGATATTTACCGTACCGATTTGTAGATAAATCAGCATGATGGCAAACACGATAAATACTGAAGCAATGGAGCCAATGATGAGGTATTTGATGCCACCTTCCAAGCCTTTTTTGTCTTTATTGTAAGCAGCTAGGGCATAAGAGCTGATACCCGTGATCTCAAAGAAAATGTAAACATTAAAAATATCACAGCTCAGTATCAAACCGATACTTCCGGCTATGAGCATATTGAAAAAGACATAAAATCGGGTCTCATTTTTACTTTCATGTGTCTTGAAATATGAAAACATATAAAGGGACACAATCACACCTGAAAAGGTAAAGATGAGTAAAAATAAAAGCGAAAAATTATCTAAAATAAAAGCGATACCGATAGGAGGAGCCACAGAAAATTGTGATATTTGCGGTAGTGTTGTCTTCATGTAAAACAGTGTTTGAACAAAGAGTATCACATGCAAGACAATGGCACTGCTCCTCAGGCTAAAAGATCCAAATTTCTTGAAAAATGGAACAAGAAATGAAAAAATTACCGGTAATAAAAAATAATAACCTAAACTCATGTTAATCCCTCAATTCATTCATTTTTGATATATCATTGATACCGGTTAATCTAAAGTACTGAATACCAAATGATAATCCAAGCGCTAAAATGGCCAAACCGATGACGATGGTCGTAAGAATCATCGCTTGGGGTACGGGGTCGACCATATTGGTAAAGGTTTTGAGATTGCCATCGACAATCGGAGCTACTTTTCCAAAATCATAGTGCAACCCGATGAAAAAGATAAAAAGTGCGCTCTCCATGATGTCAAAGGATATGAGCACTTTGACCAAGTTTTTTTGTGTGAAAACACCATACAAACCAATCGCAAACAAGGCCATAGACCCTATGGTGATAATGAAATGAATCGTTTCATTTGAATTAAAAAAATCAAGCATGTGGCACCTCGTATTGTGTTTCTTCTTTTATGAAATATTCGACAATCACACTCATCTCACTGCCGACTTTAATCCCGACGATGATGTAAATGATAGGGATAATACCACCACTAAAGAGGGTGCCTATCTGATCGATTGGATGGGGAAGAAAATTTCCCAAAAGGATATTGATTTTAAACAGTGAATACAGTGCCACTAAAACATAGGCCACCCCACTGATAGATTCACCAAAAGTGAGGATGGAGTGTTTGAGGTGCATGTTTGGATTGGCAAGAAATAGCAACAAAAATGCTGTGGCTATGATCACCCCGCCTTGAAATCCACCTCCGGGACTGAGATGTCCGTGGATGATGACATAGACGCCAAATAATACGATGACATTGAGTAGTAACTTACTGCCCGTACTCAATATAAAATTATGTTGTGTGAGTACTTTTTCATGAACTCTTTGCGAAGAAGAGAGCATCAAAGCAATACCCGTAGTCGCCAAGAAAAGTACCGTGACTTCTCCTAATGTATCCACACCCCTAAAAAAGGTCACGACTGAAGTGACGGCGTTTGCTGTGGCGGTTTGAAGGTTTAGTGATAAGATGATTTCTCCGACACTTTTGTGGCTATTGGGTTTGATGTGCATCAATAATCCAACAATGGAGAGCATCAAAGCAGAAGAGAGCAAGGAGAGCACGATATGTTTGAGTTTAAACTCTTTTTTGATATTCATGATTCACCTTCTTGTTCATTGGTAGAAGTATGCCTGATGCCAAGCAATAATACTGCGGTACTAAGACCGGTTCCAATAACCGCTTCTGTGAGTGCGACATCGGGTGCTTGAAAGATGAAAAATAACACAACACAACCCAAACCTACCGCCATAAACAACATCACAGATTGCGTGATATCTTGGCTTAAAATTGCATACAAAGCAACTGAAATAATGGATAAAAATACAAAAGTAATCAATATTCCTATCATTTTTCTTCTCCTTTTAGGGCATCAACACCACTGGTGTTGTAGAGGTCCTTGTAAAATCTTCTATAAGTAGTACGTGCGAGTAGGGAAGAGGATATGGGATTGGTTATCATGATAAATATCGCAAGAACTATCAGTTTAAATGCCCATTGCGGCATCAAACAAGCAATACACAAAATAACTAAAAGAGAACCCAAGGTCGATGCTTTTGTTGCTGCTTGCATTCTCGTTAAGGTATCTGGCATGCGAAGTAATCCAATACCACTAATAAAAAACAAAATGACGCCAAGAGAGCCGAGGATATAACCTATAATACTAAGCATCAAATCTCCTTATCTAAAAATTTAGCAAAGACTACCGTACCCACAAAGCCAATCAAACCAAAAACAAAGGCAACGTCTAGGTACAAACTTTTCTTGAAATAAAAGGACAAAACCACCAGCATTGCGGCGGTGATGACACTCATAGAATCAAAAGCCACCACACGATCTACGAGGGTCGGACCTTTTAAAAACCGAATCAATGCCAACAATAGCGATAACGCTATGAGCAAAATCAAAATATTTAACATAGGTACTCCAACTTTCATTTTCTTGATAAAAGATTAGCGCTATCGTACTTTCTATATAATAAAAACTATAATTATCTATTTTAATTAATATAAATATAATATATAGAATAATTAAATGTCATGTAGATAATATGCGGTTTAAAAAAAATTATTAATACAAATGAGATATAATCACGTCTAAAGGTCTAAAATGAAATTTTTTGTTGTAATTTTTTTGGCAGTATTTGTTTTATTGAATATTTATATTTATAGGCGCCTGATTTGTAAATTGGATTTTAAAAATAGTACAAAGCGCTATTTAAAGCTCTTTTTGTTGTTCAATTTACTTGGAATTTTTGGTTATATCATCGCGCGTTATTTTGTCAGTATTCCCAGTTGGCTTTACTTTTTGTTGTCTTTGCCTATTGGGGTATTGTTTTTGATGTTTTGTACTACGGTGATTTATGATGGGTCTAGATTGCTCTTGTCACGCGTGCCACTTTCAGATTCAAGAAGGAGTTTTTTTAAAAAATCATTGGATCTCTCTTCGGTATTTTTAGCCAGTGGTTTGAGTGCCCGTGCGATGTATAATGCGAAAGTAATCACGACAGAGCAAGTAGATATTAAGATCAAAAATCTTAAACAACCCTATACAATAGCCCAAATCAGTGATTTGCATATCGGTGGGTTGATTGATGGGCATTTTGTGAAGAATATCGTCAATAACGTCAATAAAATTGATGCGGATTTAGTCGTCATCACAGGAGACTTACTGGATACCAAAGTCTCATTTTCAAAAACAGTTTTGCTGGAGCTGACAAAGTTAAAATCGCGATTTGGCACCTATTATATCGTGGGAAATCATGAATATTTTCATGGTGTTTCTGAGATATTAAGTGCGGTGAGATCTCTTGGCATCAAGGTTTTAGAAAATGAAAATATTTATATAGGAGCGAGAGGAGCAGGGTTTAATCTAGCAGGTGTTTATGACCTTTTTGGTTATCGCGTGGGGCATCATGAGCCTGATTTAAACAAAGCACTTCAAAATGTAAAACAAGCACCAACAGTGCTTTTAGCACACCAACCAAAATATATTTCTGAAGTCAAAAAAGGGGTTGATTTGATGCTCAGTGGTCACACGCATGGCGGACAGATTTATCCTTTTAAATATTTGGTAGCATTGGCACAGCCTTATATCAGTGGATTGCATCAGCATGATGAAAGGTTGCAGATTTATGTGAACAAAGGGACGGGTTTTTGGGGTCCTCCGATGCGTTTGGGAGCGAGTGCAGAAATCACCCATATCACGCTGTTGCCCAGTTAGTGCAAAAACTATAAAATGATAAAATCGTGGCTATTTAATTATTTAAGAATATATTTGTTATAATAGTGAATTATTATATAAGGAGTCACTATGAAACAATTGTTGATGAAAAGTTTTGTTGTTGTCGCTTTGGCGATTCCAGCACTGTTAAATGCTCAAAACCTCAAAGGTTTAAATATTATCATGACATCTCCCGATGCTCAAACCCAAATGATGGGTATGGTTTTGGCGACAATGACATTGAAAAAGCATCAAAAAGAGGTTACTATCACTTTATGTGGACCTGCTGGTGCTTTGGCCGTAAAAGGGGAAAAGAGTGCGCTGGTCAAACGACCTGGCGGTGCTAAAGCAGTCTCCCCAAAAATGGCGCTAAAAGGTTTGATTAAAGCAGGTGCTCATGTGGCACTATGTCCTTTATATCTCCCAAATGCAGGTAAAGATGCATCGGTTTTACTCCCAGGTATCACCATTGCAAAACCACCATTGGTAGCCAAAAAATTAATCAACGCTGATTATAACAACATCAGTTTCTAAACGATATATGAGGTGATACAAAAAAGTATCATCTCATACGCTTCTCTTGCCTTTTTGCATAAAAATCCCCATAATAATGTGTTAATAAATAATATAGTAAAATGCCATCATGATAACCAACACATTTTTGCTAGATTTTGCTGATTTTATAGGGATGATTTCCTTCGCGCTGAGTGGCTTTTATGTTGCGACTCGTGATCGACTTGATTTGCTGGGTATTTTTATCGCCGCTTTTTTGACTGCACTCGGTGGTGGCGTCATTCGGGATGTGATTGCATCAAAAGTGCCGTTTGTATTTGTGAATTATTATCCTCTTACTATTGTTTTGATTGTGCTTGCTTTGAGCATAGCATTGAAACTTCATAAAAAAAACCAAATTGAAAAAAGTAAATATTTTATCTTGAGCGATTCTATTGGATTGATTTCGTTTTCTATTTCTGGATCATTGGTTGGCATTCATGCTGATTTTAATATCTTTGGAATTGCACTATTGAGCGTTATTACGGCAACCGGCGGTGGTGTCATGCGGGATATGTTACTCAATAAAATCCCTTTTGTATTGACAAGTGAACTCTATGGCACGGTCTCTATTTTGGTGGGATTTGTTATTTATGGATTGAATCTTATCCATTATGTTAATATCTTTTCATTAACAATAGTGTTCATTTTAGCATTGCTGTTAAGATTAATAGCTTATAATAAAGGGTGGCATTTACCACAACTCAAATAGAATTTTGGGTATAATTCTTAAAAATTCTATTATAGATTTCAAAGGAAACAGATATGTTTGAAAAAATGGACAAAGATTTTGTATTGCACACTTATGCTAGAAATTATGTAAATTTTAAACAAGGTATTAATGCAACACTTTATGACGATAAGGGGAAGGATTATATCGATTTTACTTCCGGGATTGGAGTAGTGAGTGTAGGGCATGGCAATGCAAGAGTAGCAGATGCCATTTGCGAACAAGTGAAAAATATCACTCATATTTCTAATCTTTATTTGATAGAACCACAAGCGAAGTTAGCGAAAAAAATCGTAACATTAAGTGGTTTTGATATGGCTGTATTTTTTGGTAATTCTGGTGCTGAGGCCAATGAAGGTGCTATAAAGATTGCCCGAGAATATGGCGAAAAAATGTTTAAAAATAAAAAATATAAAATTATTACTTTAGAAAATTCATTTCACGGAAGAACGATTACAACGGTCAAGGCTACCGGACAGACAAGTTTCCACAAACCTTATTTTAGTCCCTATCCCGAAGGGTTTTCATTCAATGAAAATATCCAGAAAATTTACGATGTCATTGATGATGAGACCGTGGCGGTCATGATAGAATTGGTGCAAGGCGAGGGGGGTGTACAGCCTTTTGATAAAAAAGAGATTCAAAAACTCGCCGCTTTTTTGAAAGAAAAAGGTTTGTTGCTGATTGTTGATGAAGTGCAAACAGGTATCTATCGAAGTGGTGAATTTTTAGCGACAAATCTTTATGAAATTGAGCCAGATATCATTACCTTAGCCAAGGGCTTAGCCGGAGGTGTTCCTATTGGCGCGGTGATGACAAAACACAAAGATATTTTTGAACCTGGTGATCATGGCAGTACTTTTGGTGGAAATTATCTGAGTACCCGAGCCGGACTTGAAGTCTTAGAAATTTTAGAAGGTTACAAAAATAGTGGCAAATTAGATGAAATGTTGATGTATTTTGAAAAAAACTTATCAGAAATTGCCCAAAAATATCCTAATCTTTTTGTAGATTCAGTAGGATTGGGCCTGATGCGAGGTTTGCGATGTCATAGTGCTGAAATACTCTCTCATGCGATTCAATCGGCATTTGATGAGGGGTTACTCGTGCTAAAAGCAGGTAAAAATACGCTTCGATTACTCCCTCCGATTACTATCAGTAAAGAAGAGGTAGATGAGGGTTTTAAAAGGATGATTCGTGCGTTTGATAAGCTCTCTTAGTCTGGGATTGATACTCACAACGGGTCTTTTTGCCCAAGATAATAGTTACTTATTGTCTAAAATCAAACAAGATATTCTTAAGACTGAAAAACAGCAAAACGAGCTCAATAGCGATAATTTGCAATACAGTTGGATTAATGCCATCACGGGGAATTTGAGCCATAACAATAGTGATGTGACGAACACTAAAGAGGATCAAAACACACTATCGGTGACAATGAATCAACCGATTTTTAAAAGTGGTGGTATCTATTATGCGATTGAATATGCCAAGGCAAACCGCAATTATCTGCGCATCATGACAAAAAATAGCGAACAAAGCCAAATCAAAACCGTCTTGTCTGCTTTGTACAATATCAAAAAGATTGCATTGCAAATAGAAAAAGAGAAGTATTTGATTGACAATGCGAAAATCGATATTTTGAGGAAAAAAGAGCAATATGATAGTGGCTTTTTAGACAGCAGTTATCTTAATCAAGCCATCTTGACCAAAACAGCACTCGATCGTGCATTGATGGATCTAAAATCAAGTCAATACAGTATGATAAAGACATTGAAAGCTTATAGTGATGTGGATTATCATGATGTCGTATTACCACGATTTACACTTGTGGATCAATCAAAATTTTTGCAAAAATCTTTGAATATTAAAGAAAAAGACAGTGATATTATGCGCAATGACTATCTCAAAAAGATGACTATATCGAGCTATTTACCGACGATTTCATTCAATGCCGGTTATTATCATGTACGAGATTATGGAAAGAATGAGTACCGTACATTGGGCTTGACGCTTAGCATGCCACTTTTTGATGCCAATCGTGGACGTACCATCGAACTGGCTCGATTGGATTATCTCAAATCCAAACTCAAACTCGCGGATACGAAACGAGATGAAAAAGAGAATTATAATTTGGCCATTCATAACATCAAACTACTGCAACAAAAAATCACTTTAGCCCATGAAGATGTGAAACTCTATGATTCATTGCTTGCCTCTACGCAAGACTCTTATAAAGCCGGAGAAAAGACGATTTACGATGTCCAAACTCTAGAAAACACTAAAAAGACGATGGAGATTGATGCCAAGATATTTGATACAGAGATTCAATTGGCACTCTTAGATCTTTATGCAAAGATGAACGGTGAAATTTAGCGCTTATATGCAAGAGTGGCTCTATGGTGAAGAGGGCTATTATAGATCCCATATTGAGATTGGCAAAAGGGGTGATTTCTTTACCGCTGTGAGTAGCAGTATGTTTTTTGGGGGTTGTATTGCTAAACGATTGATGGCGACGATTGAGAGTGGGCATTTAAGTGCGCATTGTAGCGTCGTAGAAATCGGGGCACACAAGGGTTATCTTTTGGCAGATATTATCCAATTTATCTACACACTAAAGCCAGAACTGCTCGAGAGTTTAGAATTTGTCATTGTGGAGCCTTTTAGTGAGAATCAAAAAGCACAGCGCGCCTATTTTGAGGACTCTTTTGGCGCAAAGATAACATTACATCATGTCAAAGATTTAAAATCACTACACTGTGAGGATGCCTTTTTTGTTGCTAATGAAATCTTTGATGCATTTGCCTGCGAAGTCGTGAAAGAGGGGACGATGCTTGCGTATGAAGAGGGCGTTTTGACGTTCGTCCCGATGGATGAGAAGACACGAATATTATCCCAGCGATACAACATTACAAAAGGTGAAATTGCAACGGGTTATGAAGCCTTTGCTGCTGATATGTTTGCCGCAGCCAAACGCTATGAATTTGTGACGTTTGATTATGGTGATCGATTTGCAAGAGAAGATTTTTCGCTTCGCGTTTATAAAAATCATCACGTTTATCCCTTTTTTGCTCTCACCTCTTTTGTCCCAGACTCAAAAGAGGATTTACTCTATTTTGAATGTTTTGGAAACAGTGATTTGACTTATGATGTCAATTTTGATTATTTGATAAAAGCCTATGAAAAAAGTGGGGCGAAACTGGAACACTACCTCTCACAAGCGGCGGCTTTGATATCTTTTGGCTTGAGTGAATTATTGGAAATTTTACAAGAAAAAGGTGATGAGAAGATCTACAAACAAGAGATCAACAAAGTCAAAACACTCATAGACCCCGCCTTTATGGGTGAGCGCTTCAAGATGGTGTGTTTTCGAAAGTAACAAGCATTTAAAAAGCAAGCTTTTTTTCTTGTTGTTGTTCACTTTGTATGATGGCTACGGCTATGGCAAAGCCTTTATCATGAGTGATAGAGAGATCGACATCTGTGATGGCGTAGGTTTGGATTAAACGTCGTGAGAGCAAAAATGATGGCTTGTTTTTTTCGTTTTTGTAGAGTTTGATATCAAAAAAACCGCACTCTTTAGAAATGCCGACGCCCAAGGCCTTGGAAATTGCTTCTTTAGCAGCCCAAAAGCCAGCAATTGTCTCGATTGATTTGGCGAATTTAATCTCATCATGATCTAAAAATTTTTCAAGAGCCTTATTTCCAAAACGCTCTTGAAATTTTTTGATTCTGTCAATATTAACACAATCGATGCCAATCATTGAACGACAAAATCAGTAAAGAAAATATTTTTAATATGTCCATCAGCAAGGACATCGTTGATTTTATTGACAATCTCATCTTTGAGTTTATCTTTGCCTTTCATCGTGCTGACTTCTTCAAATGTTTTTGATGAGAGTACCCGTATAATAATATCACGGATTAATGGCTTTTTCTTATCGAGTTCTGCTGATAATTCTGATTTATCCATCTCCAAATCGATGGTAGTTTTCAAAAATCGACTTCCATTTTCACTCAGTAGATTGACAACAAAGGCGCTCATTGGATACATAGGACCGACGGTCATATAGTTTGTAGAGCGTTTTGGGTTTGTTCTCATTTGTTTTGATTGTTGCATAGTATTTTGTGTATTAGCTGCAGTATTTTCATCACTACCACTCAGTAGAAAATATGTGAGCAATCCCCCGCCTATGAGCAATAAAAGAAGTAGTACGATGACGATGATGAGGACTAAATTACCACCGGATTTCTTTTGGACTTCTGTATCTTGATCTACTGCTTTTTCTTTTGCCATTTGGGTTCCTTTTTATTTTTAATATTCAAAAACAGAATGATTTTATCAAAAAACTGATAAATCTGTCTTGATTTTCACTCACATCCATTCTATGAGTTTTGGGACTTCATCGATGTTATAGCACTTCAATCCGGAGACTTCGCTCATCGGTAATGATGGCACGATGGCCTTTTTGAAATGTTGAGATTTGGCTTCTTTGAGCCTCACATCCATACTAAACACATCACGGATATCTCCTATCAAACTAACTTCACCTAAAAAGATGGTGTCTTTGCTGATGGGACGGTCTCGATAACTGCTGATGATGGCCGCTATGATAGCTAAATCGGCAGCTGTTTCATTTATCTTTATACCTCCGGCAATATTTATAAAGACATCGTATTGATTAAAGGGCAAATCGAGCTTCCTCTCTAGCAGTGCTAAAAGCATCGTCAAGCGGTTTAACTCATATCCCGTCGCACTTCTTTTTGGATTGGAATAGCCACTTTCGCTCACCAAAGCTTGCACCTCCAAAATAATAGGACGAGAACCCTCCATGACGACTGTGGTCGCAGATCCTGATTGTGGATTTCCTCGTGTGAAAAATTTCTTGGAAATATCTTTGGCACTGAGAAGTCCTTGTTTGGTCATCTCAAAGATACCGACTTCACTAGTCGGACCAAAACGGTTTTTAAAACCTCTTAACAGTCGTAACTCTTTTGAAGAGTCTCCTTCAAAATATAAAACTGTATCAACCATGTGTTCGAGTACGCGAGGGCCTGCTATGGAGCCTTCTTTGGTGATGTGTCCAATGATGAAAATCGCCGTATTACTCTCTTTTGCATAGCGCATCAAATCAAAGGTAATTTCGCGTACTTGGGAGACACTACCCGGCGCTGCTGTGAGTTTGTCACTATAAATAGTCTGGATTGAATCGATAATGAGAAGTTTGAAATCTTGTTTTTTTAATTCATCAAAAATGATATCAAGTCGGATTTCTGATAGAAGAAAGAGGTCATCTTCATTACTGCCAAGACGATCTGAGCGGAGCTTGATTTGGCTGGTGGATTCCTCAGCGCTGACATAGAGGACTTTTTTATGCTCTTTGGCGATATTCCCAGCGATTTTAAGCAGTAGTGTGGACTTTCCTACACCAGGGCTTCCTCCTACTAAAATTAAGCTACCATTGACGATACCCCCACCGAGTACCAAGTCAAGCTCTTCACTTCCTGAAGATTCTCTATCGACAATTTCATGTTCGATTTCTGTGATAGGCAAAGCCCCTACATAAGTGTTTGTATGGTTGCCCATACTGCTGCTTGAACCCATCTCTTTGAGTGCTTCTATCTGTTTTGCATTTAATTCAAGAAATTGGTCCCAAGCGCCGCAATTTGGACATTTTCCCATCCATTTTGAAGTTTGATGTCCACACGCTTGACACTCAAATAAAGATTTAGTTTTTGCCATGGTTACGCACAAATATAGAATCTAATATGGTCTCTACATATTCATCTGCATCAAAAGGAATCAAATCATTTTCTCCTTCGCCAACACCAATATAAAGGATTGGTAATTGCAACTCTTTGGCGATAGCAAACAGGGCGCCTCCTTTGGCCGTGCCGTCTAATTTTGTGATGATGATTGCATCAACATTGACGAGATCATGAAAGGCTTTGGCTTGATTGATGGCAGAATTGCCTTGGGTACCATCTAAAATCAAAATTTTGCGTTGGGGTGCGCCCTCTTTGGCTTTATCACAAATACGCACAATCTTTTTCAATTCATTGGAGAGATTGGTTTGATTGTGTAATCTACCGGCGGTATCAATAATCACATGATCGATTTTTTTGGCGATGGCAGAGCGGATTGCATCATAGGCGACTGCGGAGGGATCATGACCTTGTTTTGTGGCGATGATAGGGATGTTGAGTTTGGTTGCCCATCGACTCAATTGTTCTATCGCAGCAGCTCTGAAGGTATCAGATGCGCCTAACATAACACTTTTGCCTTCTTGTTTATAATGATTGGCGAGTTTGGCAATTGTCGTTGTTTTTCCCGCACCATTGACGCCAATGATAAGATCTACAAAAGGTTGTGTTTTGATGATCTCTGCTGTTGGCTCGTCATAAATAAAATAGGATTTCAAGACTCTTTTGAGGTCTTTTTCTTCAATTTTTTCTTGCGGAGGCAAGTAGTATATAATCTCCTCGACCAGTTCATAAGGAACATCAGATTCCAACAAAATATCTTCCAAGGTGGATTTATCTATCTTCTCAACTTTTTCAGGCAATATCTCATGAATGGCATGTAGGGTTTTGCCGAGCCCTTTTTTAATGAAACCTATCATTGTTTTAGGGTGTTTTCAATATCAGAATCTATCATCTCTTCAGGAATGACACCGAGATAATGAGTCGCATAATCGCCATGTTTGTCATACATAATCATAAAAGGGATGTTTTTGACTCCGCCAACCAAGTCTGTCATTTTATAATTGCCATCACCATTTGTGACCGTGTAGTTGATGGCGTGATAGTTGATGAAATTTTTGATTTCGTCAATATCTTTATTTTTTTCAAGCAACACTCCAATTATTTCGAGTTTTCCTTTGTATTTTTCTTGTAAATCGACAAGATGTGGGATTTCCGCTTTACAAGGAGGACACCACGTAGCAAAAAATGCTAACAAGACCACTTTATCTTTTGCATTAGAAAATAAAAATCCTTTGTCTGTTTTCGTGACGGTGATAGTTTGTCCATTGATATCTTTTAATAATATTTCATTGGGATTATTTTGTGTTTTTGTTTCTTGTTGTGTCGTATTTTGCTTTGAGGCATCTGTTTCTTTTTTGTCACTTGAACAAGCAGAAAACAGAAAGGGTAGCAAAATCAATAAAACATACAAATATTTTCTCATATTAAAAACCTTTTTTATAAAAATAAGGATAATATTATAGAAAAAAGCTCCTTAAAGTGAAGATAATGGAAAAACTAACATTTGATACAAAGCAGGATTTTAGAACGCATTGCAAGGGAAAACTCCAAAAAATATCGCGTCAAAATCTTTTGAAAAGAAACGCATTGGTGCAAAAAAAGTTGCTACAATTAATCGATGAGATTCACGCCAAAAATATCCTTTTTTATTGGCCCCTCAAGCGAGAAGTTGATGTCAGAAAGTTACTATATCGCGCTAGATGCCGACCTGATTGTAATATTTATGTACCATTTATGGAAGGTGTCAGTTTTAAAATGGTAAAATTTAGATTGCCTTTAAAAGGTAAAAAATTTAATATAAAAGAGCCAAATAATTCTTTTGCGAAATGTAAAAAAATTGATTTAGCAATTGTTCCGGTGCTTGGGGTAGACGGAGCATTTAGACGCGTTGGGTTTGGAAAAGGTATGTATGACAGATTTTTTGAGTCATTACCTTACACGCCACACATAGCATTTGTAGAGTTAGTGGATTGTCATACTACATCAACAGTAAGCGAAAAACACGACATACAAGCAGATATTTATATTACCCCTTATAATACAATTAAGAAGAGGGAAAAATGATATTAGAATCAACAGTAGTTGGAGCCAGTGCTTTAATCGGTGCAGGCTTTGGATTTTTAATCTCCAAAAAAATGGAAGCGGCCAATCATGAGGTGCGAGTAGAGCAGGCAAAAGCAAAAGCAAAAGCGATTGAACACGAAGCAGAATTGGTATTGAAAAATAGCAAAATAAAAGTTCGCGAAGCGGAACTTGAAGCACGCGAGCAGTATGAAGATAAACTCATCTCGTTCAAAAAAGATCTCTCAGAGAAAATGCTAGAACTTGATAAAAAAGAAGATCATTATAAAGAAGAGTTGAAGAAGATAAATAAAGATAAAAGTGAATTGGGCAATCTACAAAAAGAGGCCAAAGAGCTCTATGCTGAAGGAGCTAGCTTAAAAGAAGAGTATGCTTCAAAAGTCAAAGAAGCCTTATTGGTTTTGGAAAAATCATCGGGCTTAACACAAGAAGAGGCCAAAGAAATTGTCCTTAAAAAAGTGGAAGAACAATCTCGTGATGAGATTGCACATATTGTACGAAAATATGAAGAAGAAGCCAAACAAGACGGCAAAAGAAAAGCAGACTATATCTTGGCACAAGCAACGAGTCGTTTTGCTGGGGAATTTGCAGCAGAGCGTCTTATCAATGTCGTGAATATCAAAAATGATGAACTCAAAGGGCGTATTATTGGTAAAGAAGGACGCAATATTAAAACGCTTGAAATGCTATTGGGCGTAGATATTATCATCGATGATACACCTAATGCGATTATTTTAAGTAGTTTTAACCTCTACAGACGTGCTGTGGCTACCAAAGTGATAGAACTGTTAGTCGAAGATGGCAGAATTCAGCCTGCACGTATTGAAGCGATTTATGAAAAAGTGAAAGAAGACTTTGACCAAGGCTTGATCGAAGAGGGACAAAACATCGTGATGGATTTAGGTTTGAGTCGTGTTCATCCTGAAATCATTAAATTAATCGGAAGATTAAAATTCCGTGCGAGTTATGGACAAAATGCACTCGGACACTCTTTGGAGGTGGCACATCTTGCGGGTATCATAGCCGCAGAAACCGGTGGTGATGAAATCCTAGCACGTCGTGCGGGAATATTACATGATATTGGAAAAGCTTTGACGCATGATTTTCCAGGAAGTCATGTCGATTTGGGTGCAGATATTTGTAAAAGATATAAAGAGCATCCTGTTGTTATCAATGCCATTTATGCTCATCATGGACATGAAGAACCACTCTCTGTAGAATCAGCAGCGGTATGTGCTGCTGATACGCTTTCGGCTGCAAGGCCGGGTGCGAGACGTGAAGTCCTTGAGGCATTTTTGAAAAGAGTGCAAGATATCGAAGAGATTGCCACAAGCAAAGATGGTATCAAGCATGCTTATGCGATTAATGCAGGGCGAGAGATCCGCGTGATTGCTAATGCCAAATTAATCAATGATGATGAAGCGGTCTTGTTGGCTAAAGAAATTGCCAAAGAGATTGAAGAGCGTGTACAATATCCTGGCGAAATAAAAGTCAATGTCATTCGAGAGGTTCGTTCGGTGGATTTTGCTAGATAGCCATATCCTTCTATTGCATCTAAATGTATAGTTTTAAAACCTTTTTAACAGAAGCTAAAAAGTATAAGAAAGAGTTGATATATGCTAATATATTAGCTCTTTTGGCTGTTCTTGTTAGCACTCCCACCCCACTTATCATGCCTGTTTTAGTTGATGAAGTGCTACTTCACAAGCCTGGTGTCGTCGTACATACGATTGACAAGATTTTTGGTCACACGTCACCGGCTTATGTGTATGTGCTCATGATGCTAAGTTTGGTGATTGTGCTTCGAGCTTTCTTTTTTGTTTTTAACTTTTTTCAAACCAAGCTTTTTACAATCGTATCAAAAAATATCTCGTTCAAAATTAGGCAGGATTTATTAAATCATCTCAGTAAAGTCGCCATCAATGAGTTAGAGTATTTTGGTTCAGGCAAAAGTGCTTCATTGATGGTTGTGGATATCGAGACGATTGAAAACTTTCTGGGCAGTTTTGTGAGTCGTTTGATTATCTCTATTTTGACGATGATTGGCGTGGGTGTTGTCTTGCTCATGATCTATTGGCAGCTGGCACTTTTTATCTTGATACTCAATCCTGTCGTGGTTGTTTTGACGACGAAGATTGCCAAAAAGGTTTCGGTCTTAAAGAAAAAGCAAAATTTGAGTTTTGAAATCTTTCAAGAGGCCTTGAGTGAGACTTTGGAGCTTTTTGTCCAAATTCGAGCGGCAAACCAAGATAAAAACTTTTTTTCACGCGTGATTCACAACGCCAAAGAGATTAAAGAGAAATCCATCGAATTTACTTATAAAAGTGATGGGGCGAGTCGTCTCTCGTTTTTAGTTTTTTTATCAGGATTTGAAGTATTTCGTGCGACGAGTATTTTGGTGGTGGCGTATTCGGATTTGAGTATTGGTTTGATGTTTGGAATCTTTGGTTATTTGTGGGTCATGATGACACCGATACAAGATATTCTCAACATCCAATACACTTATCACAATGCCCAAAAAGCACTGGAGCGTATCAATACGATTTTTGCACTAAAATGTGAACCTCTATATGAGCATCATTTTGACCCCTTTAAGGGAGCGCATACCAACAAGATTGAAGTGCGGGATCTTAGCTTCGCATATCATAATTCCAAAAAAATACTCAATCATATCAATATGACGATAGAAAAAGGTAGCAATGTTGCTATTGTAGGTGCTAGTGGCAGTGGTAAAACGACGCTGGCAAATCTTTTGGTCGGCTTGTATGCTTTTGAAGAGGGTGATATATTGTACGATGGACGCTCTATCAAAGAGATTGGTTTGGATGTTGTGAGAGATCATGTCTATCTGGTCTTGCAAAATCCTCAATTGTTCAATAATACAATTCGAGAAAACCTGACTTTTGGTGTGGAAATAAGTGATGAAAAGTTGTATAATGCGCTAGAAATTGCCCAATTGAAAGATTTCATTGAAGGCTTGGATGAAAAGCTTGATACCCATGTGGGGCGCAATGGAATCAAACTCTCAGGAGGGCAAAGACAAAGACTCTCGATTGCACGGATGATTATTCAAGATGCTAATATTGTGATTTTAGATGAATCAACTTCGGCACTTGATGTCCATACTGAGAGTAAGTTGTTTGATGATTTGAGTGATTTTTTACAAGAGAAGACGACTATCATCATCGCGCATCGCTTGAGTACCATTCGCAAAGCAGACTATATCTATGTATTAGATAATGGTGTCATTGCAGAAGAGGGGACTCATGATAAATTGATGAGTTTGGAAGGAGTTTTTTATGGATATACGAAAGGGGGATAAAATGAAAAAATATCTGTTAGTATTAATATTTAGTGCTTTATGTGCGACACTTGCGGTGGCAGGACCACGAGAGCAGCTATTGGATTCTGCCAATATTATAAAAGAGATGGCACGCAGTAGTGATATGATACCTAGCACGGTACTAACTAAGGCTCGTGCGGTAGTTGTATTCCCTGATGCTAAAAAAATTGGATTTTTTTTAGGTGGAGAATTTGGACATGGCGTTGCGGTGATTAAAAAAAGTGACGGTAGCTGGGGAAATCCATTTTTCGTAACACTAGAAAGTGGAAGTCTGGGATGGCAATTTGGATTTGAGATGAACTCGATATTGTTGATTTTTAATACACAAAGTAGTGCAAATTCATTGCTTGAAAATAGTATGACCATGGGAGCAGATGCTTCGATCTCAGCAGGTCCATTGAGCCAAAGTTTTGAGAAAAATAGTAAAATAGACCTCAGCGCAGAAATTTTCTCCTATCGAAAAGCCAAAGGATTATTTATCGGCCTATCGCTCAAAGGGGCGGTTATTCGTCATGATAGCAGCCAAGACGTGGAATATTATGGCAATGGTATGAAAGCTTCAGATATTGTCATGATGCCTATCAAAGAAGACTCGTTTGCTATCAGAGAATTTCGAGCTGCTTTAAATTTATTATAAAAGGAACACTTTGCAAGATATACTTCATTCTCTATCGACTTACGGTTATATTGTCCTGTTTTTATACTCTCTAGGAGGCGGTATGGTCGCGTTGATAGCTGCTGGTGTTCTCTCTTATGGTGGACATATGGATTTGACTACGTCAATCTTAGTGGCATTTGTCAGCAATGCTTTGGGAGACTCAATACTATTGTATGTCAGCAGATACAATAAAGCACAAATGATGCCTTATCTCAAAAAACATAGGAGAAAATTGGCACTCAGCCATGTGCTTATGAAAAAATATGGTGATAAGATTATCTTTATACAAAAATTTATCTATGGTATTAAAACCTTGATTCCTATTGTGATTGGCTTCACGAAATATCCCGCGATGAAATTTAACATCCTCAATGCCATATCCGCACTACTGTGGAGTTTGATTATCGGAATAGCGAGTTATAAAGCGGGTGAAACACTGGTAAAAGCGAGCACCTATATCTCAGCACATCCTTGGATTGCACCATTGATTATTGCGGTATTGTTGGGATTGTTGTGGTTTTATATGAAGATGGCGACGAGAAAAAGAGTGAAATAATCACTCTTTTTAGCGGTTTATAGGGCGTCTTTAATCTCGACTTTTAAGATATCATCCCCTTGTTTGATACTATCTAATACTTTCATGCTGGCATCATCATCGGCTTCGATACCACCGAATATGGTGTGCAAACCATCAAGATGTGGTAAATTATCATAGCAGATAAAAAATTGACTACCACCGGTATTGGGACCAGCATGAGCCATAGAGAGTTTGCCTTTTTCGTGTTTACTGGTATTTTGATCACATTCACACGCGATATTCCATCCCGGACCGCCGGTACCTGTTTTATTTGGGCAACCTCCTTGGGCAACAAATCCTGGGATCACTCTGTGAAAATTCAAACCATTATAAAACCCATCTCGTGCTAATGTCGCAAAATTTGCCACAGTATTAGGTGCTTCATTGGCATAAAGCTTGATATTCATATCGCCGTTTTTTGTAGTAATGACGGCCCATTGGCATTTTGCTAATTCTTCTTGTGAAAAATCGTATTGTTTTAAACTCATAGTATTCCTTCTAAAAATTTTTTGAATTATATCTAAAATCATGTTTCTTTTCCATTTAATATATCTTGGATGTCCATCATCTCAGCACGATTTTTACCACTATTTTTGGCCTTATAGAGGGCATCATCTGTTAATTTTAGTGCGATATCTATAGGTCTTCCTTGGATTAAAAATCTTACGCCCACGCTTAAAGTGATGTGCCTTTCTCCACAAATAATCGTTTGTTTGATATCCTTTTGTATCTCTTGTACCAAGTTGTAAATATCATTGACGGCCGTATTGGGACATATCAACATAAACTCTTCTCCTCCCCATCTTCCAATCGTATCGGTACTTCGGATAGAGGTACTTATGAGGTGTGAGATGTCTTGGAGTATTTTATCTCCGGCAAGATGCCCATAGGTGTCATTGACCTTTTTAAAATCATCGACATCAAAAATTGCAAAAGAGCATTGGAGGCCATATCGATCGATGAGTTCTTGTTGTTGATTTAAAATTTCGTCAATTTTGAGTCGATTTGCTATTTGTGTTAGCTCATCGATTCTTGCGATATGCAACAGTTCTCTGTTGTGTTTTTTTAATTGCATCAGATAGAGAAAAAGTCCTGCAAATATGAGTAGTGAAGCGGTGAGAATCTCTACGATGAGACGTTTGTCGGTGCTGACTACTTGTTGTACTGAAATCCATCGATTGAAGATTTTCTGTTTTTCTGCTGGAGTAATATGGGTGAGTGTTTTTTGAAAGATATCTCTTAATATGGGCTCATCATTTCGTACACCGATGCTAATGTCATCATTTTCTTTTAATCTACCTGAAATTCTGAGTGAGCCTGCGAAGTGTTGTTGTATCTTTGGTGCGATGACAGTGAGGTCGTTGATATATCCATAGAGCGTTCCATTTTCGACTTTTTTTAGGCCATCCATATCATTTTCGACTTCTACGAGATTGATAGTATTGTTGGTTCTTTGTTTGAGAATTTCTATGATGGCCAAATCTTTGGTAACACCGAGTTTTTTTTCTTTGATTTTATCGATATCTTCGATAAAAGGTTTGTCATTTTTTGTAGCAATGACAATAGGAAAATGGAGGTAATTATCGGTAAAATTGATATATTTTCTTCTTTGTTTTGTATTGGTAATGGAGGCGGCAAAATCACATTTTTTTTCTTTGATTGCATTAAGACATGCGCCCCAGTCTTTGGTGGGATAGAGGACAATATTCATATTGGTCTTGTCTTTGATTAAGGTTATCATATCTCCAATAATACCGGTATGTTTGCCGTTGATGATACCTTCAAAGGGCATAATATCGGGATTTCCACAGACCTTTATGACGCCTTTTTTTGCGAGAAATTGTTGCTCTTTTTTATTAAATATGATGGGTTGATTGTTGATGGTATTCAAAATATCATCAAAAGTCAAAATTTTAGCCTCTTGCCCTGGTTTTAGTTTTCCACTTCTTACCAGTTGCTTGTAAATTCTACGCATGAGATCTTTATTGGTCTCACCAATATCGAAAAGATCTGTAAGCATTAAATTTTTTATCACTGTCGCTTCATACGTGAGTTTTTTGATATCTGCAGATGGACGATACTTCTCATGTATAATCATTGCGGTTTTCTTTGGATGTTCTAGTGCGTATTCCCACCCTTGTTTCGTCGCCATCAAAAACTTCTCTACCAATTTTGGATGCTGTTTTGCAAAGGTATCTGAGGTGAAGAGATTCATCGCATTGGTGACAAATCCATAGTCTGCAGGATCAATGATATTGTAGGGTATTTTCTCTTTTTTTAGATCATAAAGCTCATTTGAGACAAAAGCGCTGATGGCATCTACTTTTTTATTTTTAAATGCATTGATATTGTAAGAGTGCGGTAGATAGGTGTAGGGTATAGAAAAATGATTGAGCAGGAGTGAGAGTGAGCTATTTTCTGCCTCGTATGCGGTAATCATGATCTTTTTATTGCGAAGCATTGATGGTTTGGTAAGTGTCGGCTGTGTGATAAATACCAAGGGTGATTTTTGTAAGTATGTGGCCAAAAGCACGGCGGGTTGAAGGTTGCCATCATTGTCATAAATCAATGAGGTATTGATGAGTCCAAATGTCGATTTTCCCGATAGAATATCCTCGGTTATATTGATGCCTTTTTTGTATTCTTTGATGGTGATATCGAGTCCGACGTCTTTATAATATCCCCTTTCTTTTGCCATAATGATACCAGCATGTTGAAATTGGTATTTCCAATCAAGTTGTATACTAAGAGGTGTCAAAGGAGCGTCAGCAAAAAGATGCATGATTAGCAAAAGTAAGAAAATAATATTTTTTTTCATGTATAAGATTGTAGCATAAAAATCGGCCGATTTTTTGTGAGATTGTACAATAAAGTGATTTATTGATTAATATTTTATAAATACTAGTACTAAAGAAGAGAAAATCAGGAAAAATATAAAATTTCTCCTGATGAGTATGATACCTTTGTGAGATGAAATATCAGGCTTTTTTTAATATTTCAGCGATAACTTCTTGGGTATAAAAATCACCCAAACCCCAAACGCTTGCTAGAGCATTGGCGTTGGTGGCAAGTGCTGTGATTCCTTCTCTTGGGATATTAAGTTGTGCCAAAGTGACGGGTGCTCCAATTTTTGCAAACCAATTTTCAAGTTTTATGATGCCTTCATCAGCATCTTGCGTGTTGAAGATTTCTTTGGCAAAGCGTTGAAATTGGGCGATGTTGTTTGCTTTGTACCATTTCATCCATGCGGGGATTACCACTGCCAATCCAGCACCATGAGGGACATTGTAGAGTGCTGATAGGGCATGCTCAATCATATGATTTGGAAAGCTTCCACCACCGGTACCTGCTGGAGTGAGGCCATTGAGTGCTTGTATCGCTGTCCATGCAAATTCAGCTCGTGCGTCATAATCTGCTGGATTTTTTATCAATATTTCTGTTGTTTCCATGACGGTTTTGATGATGGATTCGACAATTCTTGAATTAAAATGTGGATGTACTGTCGCGGTGAAATAAACTTCGATAGAATGTGCGATGATATCGACCGCCGAATATGCGAGATAATCTTGGCTGACGGTGGCCATGAGCTCTGGATTGATGATGGATATCTTTGGATTGACCAATACTGAAGCGATAGAGTATTTTTGTTTGGTTTCATCATTGATGATGACTGCATTGCCATTCATCTCACTGGCTGTTGCTGAGAGTGTCATGACCGTAAATACGGGCAATGCATCGGCTATTTTAGCTTTGTTGATGAAAAAGTCCCAGACATCACCATCATATTTAGCGCCCGCTGCGATTGATTTGGCACTATCTGCCACAGAACCACCACCGACACCTAAGACAGCTTGGATACCGTGATTTTTTGCGAGTGCAATCCCTTCATTTACTTTGCTTAACAATGGATTGCTTACTACTCCTGAGAGTTCTTCAAATTCTATATTACTCTTTTTTAAAGAGGTGATGATTCTCTCATAAAGACCTGTTTTTTTGATACTACCTCCACCGTAAACTAGAAGTATTTTTTGAATCCCTGATGCTTTGATATAAGCACCAATATTGTTTTCTTTGCCCTTGCCAAATTCTATTTTTGTTGGATTGTAATAGGTGAAATCATTCATGCGTTACCTTTAAAGTTAATTTAGTGAGAATTATATACCCTATCTACTTAATTACACCTTACGTTACTTTATGTAAGTAATGTATCATGATGTAAAAATTAAAAGTTAAATATTTGACTGAAATACATCATATGTTTCGGTTCGAGTAAAAGAAGAATGACTGCGGTCGGAGTTGATTGGTAATTTAAATACATCATATGTTTCGGTTTGAGCTATGAGTCCTAAAAATTCGAATAAAGCCGTGCAAAATTTAAATACATCATATGTTTCGGTTCGAGTTATTTGTTACACTCTTTTTAACTTTTCTGTAATATATTTAAATACATCATATGTTTCGGTTCGAGAGATTAATTCTTGAAAATGACAAGCCTTTTATATAATTTAAATACATCATATGTTTCGGTTCGAGCATGTAGCTCTATAACTAAAAGGTATATTAGGGATATTTAAATACATCATATGTTTCGGTTCGAGGGTTCGGAAGAGTTTATCCAAAAAATTGCGATGGTCATTTAAATACATCATATGTTTCGGTTCGAGTTACACCTCGTAAGGAACGTCAAAGCCATCCCCCGATTTAAATACATCATATGTTTCGGTTCGAGTATCATTTTGAGATATTATCTTTTTGCCGCTCACAGTATTTAAATACATCATATGTTTCGGTTCGAGAAGAGTTGAATTATCATCAAATGATGAGACTTTGACATTTAAATACATCATATGTTTCGGTTCGAGTATTGACTCTTCTCAATAAAATGGATACGGTGTTTCTATTTAAATACATCATATGTTTCGGTTCGAGAGAAGGGGTCGATAAACTCATCCCCCTTCAAGAAGTATTTAAATACATCATATGTTTCGGTTCGAGACAGTTAAGCTATTTGCTTATCGATTTGGGATTCGAATTTAAATACATCATATGTTTCGGTTCGAGTTTAGAACCATCACCGCTTAAAATAGCAGAAGGATATTTAAATACATCATATGTTTCGGTTCGAGTTACCATCAGAAAATTTTGCACTAATACCCGTAGTATTTAAATACATCATATGTTTCGGTTCGAGGAATACTTCAGCTCCGATTAGTAATATTAATAATAAATTTAAATACATCATATGTTTCGGTTCGAGTGAAGATGTATATAGTTGATTTAGAAAAAGTCTCATTTAAATACATCATATGTTTCGGTTCGAGCTAGTGTGAAAAATGTTCCGTATCTTTCCAGTACTGATTTAAATACATCATATGTTTCGGTTCGAGCTGATTCTATGTATTTAAAATTCAATATAAATGAATTTAAATACATCATATGTTTCGGTTCGAGGGATTATGAAAAAATAAATAAAAAGAGTAAAAGAATTTAAATACATCATATGTTTCGGTTCGAGACAATAAATTAATAAATAACGACAAACTTGCTAAATTTAAATACATCATATGTTTCGGTTCGAGACATTAACACAAAATAAAGCTATCCACAAATATTGATTTAAATACATCATATGTTTCGGTTCGAGTAACACAAGAAATTAATGCAACAAATTCTATTAAATTTAAATACATCATATGTTTCGGTTCGAGCCACACCGAGTATATACATTGTTAGGATTTAAAAATTTAAATACATCATATGTTTCGGTTCGAGCCTTTTTTTTTGCTTAATATCGTTATACATACTTTTATTTAAATACATCATATGTTTCGGTTCGAGAGTTTTAACAAATCATTTTTTAACCATTCCCCACAGAATTTAAATACATCATATGTTTCGGTTCGAGCTGCGGACTACATCGCCATTTGCACCCACTACTTTTGATTTAAATACATCATATGTTTCGGTTCGAGTAAAAAGTTTGGTCTTACTGCTGTTATTATTATAATATTTAAATACATCATATGTTTCGGTTCGAGTCGAATCCAAAATCGATAAGTAAATAGCTTAAATATTTAAATACATCATATGTTTCGGTTCGAGTTTAGAAAATCTAAAGCGAAAACACTTCCTATCTAATTTAAATACATCATATGTTTCGGTTCGAGAAAAGGTTAAAAAATAGGGGTGTTTCTTCTTTACTATTTAAATACATCATATGTTTCGGTTCGAGAGAGTGAGAAAATAGATGATGATTTAATACATACATTTAAATACATCATATGTTTCGGTTCGAGCCACACCGAGTATATACATTGTTAGGATTTAAAAATTTAAATACATCATATGTTTCGGTTCGAGATTGTTCGAGGTATAGACTTTTTGCAGGCCAGAGTATTTAAATACATCATATGTTTCGGTTCGAGCTATGGCTAAAGAAACTTTAGATATTGATTTGTAATTTAAATACATCATATGTTTCGGTTCGAGTAAAAAAGATAAATCAGCAGATGCGGCAGTTGTAGCATTTAAATACATCATATGTTTCGGTTCGAGTATTTGTTACAGCACCCGAAGGATCTTTTGTAACAATTTAAATACATCATATGTTTCGGTTCGAGTTTGTGTTCCGCCTACTGTCACAAATCCTGAGCCATTTAAATACATCATATGTTTCGGTTCGAGTCTTGTAGGGCATTTAAATAGCTATAAATAAGCTTATTTAAATACATCATATGTTTCGGTTCGAGGGGTGGGAATTGTTTCCTACTCGACGACCATATTAATTTAAATACATCATATGTTTCGGTTCGAGAATATAAAAATCAGTTTGGTGAGTGGGTAGCTGCATTTAAATACATCATATGTTTCGGTTCGAGATATTACATGCGGTACATGTGGATCTTTAGACGGATTTAAATACATCATATGTTTCGGTTCGAGAAAACCTATGGTGTGTAACACTATAACCTATGGTGATTTAAATACATCATATGTTTCGGTTCGAGCCGCTACGTTTTTGTGTTGCTCCGAAACTTTAGCCATTTAAATACATCATATGTTTCGGTTCGAGAGAGATAATTTTTGCACAAGAGTATGATATTGACTAATTTAAATACATCATATGTTTCGGTTCGAGCTTAACCGCTACCGCCATGTCTGTATATGTTGTTATTTAAATACATCATATGTTTCGGTTCGAGCATCAGAAAACAGCTTGAGATACAATGTCAAGTGTAATTTAAATACATCATATGTTTCGGTTCGAGTCTGCATCTGGTTGATTAAAAAGATAAGCACTAGGATTTAAATACATCATATGTTTCGGTTCGAGTTAACTCTTATAATTTCTTTTTCTTTTGCTGATGTATTTAAATACATCATATGTTTCGGTTCGAGATGCTAAAAGACAGAGAGTATATAACAGAAACAAAATTTAAATACATCATATGTTTCGGTTCGAGTTTTATGTATTCTATCCGTTACACCTACTAATAATATTTAAATACATCATATGTTTCGGTTCGAGCAGATGTCCCAAGAGAGGGCAACTATTCTACATAATTTAAATACATCATATGTTTCGGTTCGAGCGTCTACACATACATATATAGAGTGCGGCTTCATATTTAAATACATCATATGTTTCGGTTCGAGTGCTGTAAATAACTTCGGTTTATGGTTGGGTGTAGAATTTAAATACATCATATGTTTCGGTTCGAGAATTTCCGTCTAATACTTTTAAAGGCTTATCGATTATTTAAATACATCATATGTTTCGGTTCGAGAAGTTCTTAAAGGAGCCCGTCACGACGTCCATCGATTTAAATACATCATATGTTTCGGTTCGAGCTGCGTATAATTTTATCGCCTAGAATTTAAAATCAATTTAAATACATCATATGTTTCGGTTCGAGTTAACAATATAGAAAAAACTAATATGTCGCAAGTTGATTTAAATACATCATATGTTTCGGTTCGAGTCACTCTATTTGTAATTATAACATTATGGCTAAAAGATTTAAATACATCATATGTTTCGGTTCGAGTAGGCACGGACGCCAGAGCTCAAAATATTTATGTCAAATTTAAATACATCATATGTTTCGGTTCGAGGAAACCAGGTAGCCAATTTTGAAGGCGCTGAATAGGATTTAAATACATCATATGTTTCGGTTCGAGCATGCCCAGCTGGAACATTAACTAATATATCAGAATTTAAATACATCATATGTTTCGGTTCGAGAGTAACTCCAAAAGGCATTTTAACATCCATAAGAGAATTTAAATACATCATATGTTTCGGTTCGAGTTACCTCGTCATAAGATTCAAAAGTGTAATAATTAAATTTAAATACATCATATGTTTCGGTTCGAGCTCTTAAATTTAATTGTTAGTCACTAAAGGCAACATTTAAATACATCATATGTTTCGGTTCGAGAGTTAAGTCCATCCCATAAGGGGGGTCTGTGATAATATTTAAATACATCATATGTTTCGGTTCGAGATAACCGTAAGAACAAACAGAAGCACATTGGCCATATTTAAATACATCATATGTTTCGGTTCGAGCCTTTTGCAGAGGAGGGCGATAGAAACTCTATCCCCGAATTTAAATACATCATATGTTTCGGTTCGAGTTGATGAAGCACAACAATATTTCCCAAAAAAGTTTTCATTTAAATACATCATATGTTTCGGTTCGAGTATCTTCTTGTTCTACCACCTCAGTGTTGTTTGCTCTATTTAAATACATCATATGTTTCGGTTCGAGCTCTTGATTTGAAACATTTTGGTATTGTTCAAAAATTTAAATACATCATATGTTTCGGTTCGAGAGTTTAAAACCAAAAAGTATTATACCACAAAGCTGAATTTAAATACATCATATGTTTCGGTTCGAGTATAGTGGAGTATAGAACATACGGAAAAGAAAACGATTTAAATACATCATATGTTTCGGTTCGAGGGTTGGTTATATTGCTGTTTCGGTTGCTGATGTCCTATTTAAATACATCATATGTTTCGGTTCGAGGTGCCATATCGGTAGTCATTGCATTCAACATTCTATATTTAAATACATCATATGTTTCGGTTCGAGTTTGGTCTGGTGTCAAATCGGGGGGAAAATAAGACTATTTAAATACATCATATGTTTCGGTTCGAGCGAAACTGGAGAAAAAAGCACATACAACTTTAGCGTATTTAAATACATCATATGTTTCGGTTCGAGCAGTATCGGGAATTGTCGCCATTGTCGTTGCGAAGAATTTAAATACATCATATGTTTCGGTTCGAGATACTGCTCCGTGCAAGAAACGGTTGAATGGACTATTTAAATACATCATATGTTTCGGTTCGAGAGGCGCAGCAGACATCGATGATATAGGAGAATAACAATTTAAATACATCATATGTTTCGGTTCGAGTTATATTCGAGTACTATCAAACATCGATTATGAAAAATTTAAATACATCATATGTTTCGGTTCGAGTTGAATTTGCAGCATGTACATTCTCGGAATTTCTCCAATTTAAATACATCATATGTTTCGGTTCGAGCACTACCGTTCTTCTTTCGAATTCAGTATTATAGTTATTTAAATACATCATATGTTTCGGTTCGAGCGTACGCGCCAATGAATCTAAATCTCAAAAACTTAAATTTAAATACATCATATGTTTCGGTTCGAGACGGATGCAGTCTCAGGGGTGGGATATTAGACGTGGATTTAAATACATCATATGTTTCGGTTCGAGTTGCCAATGTCAATGTTGCGTATCCGTCCTCGATATTTAAATACATCATATGTTTCGGTTCGAGAGGTTTTATTAGTGTAGAAACTAAATCAGCTAATCCATTTAAATACATCATATGTTTCGGTTCGAGGTATCGACTTCGCTGTCCCCGTGGCTATCGGCGCCCATTTAAATACATCATATGTTTCGGTTCGAGCATAACGCTTCCAAACTGGGACAGAGGCAGAAAATTATTTAAATACATCATATGTTTCGGTTCGAGCCTTTGCAGGGTGGCACCGTTAGAGGTTAATCTTCATTTAAATACATCATATGTTTCGGTTCGAGAAGAAGTGCCTACAATTACACTTTCAGGATTAAGATTTAAATACATCATATGTTTCGGTTCGAGTTATTTGATTGTAAAACTTTTTTATCTCTCAAAAATATTTAAATACATCATATGTTTCGGTTCGAGTGAAGCCTAGCCACTTAAGCAAATCTCCAATGGCATTTAAATACATCATATGTTTCGGTTCGAGCTATTTCTTTTTCGCTATAATCTATCACTTTTGATGATTTAAATACATCATATGTTTCGGTTCGAGTTATGTACACTTTCACTACAAGAATTAAATTTTTGATTTAAATACATCATATGTTTCGGTTCGAGATGTTGCAAAAACACATCGACTATGCAAAAGAATATTTAAATACATCATATGTTTCGGTTCGAGAGATAAATTTACTCGTGTGGCAGAGCTTCAAAAAGATTTAAATACATCATATGTTTCGGTTCGAGTTAACTTGTGATATCGTGATGTTCCCTTCAATGTTATTTAAATACATCATATGTTTCGGTTCGAGTTCAATAATGTGGGAGTGCTGAAAATAACAGACATAATTTAAATACATCATATGTTTCGGTTCGAGCTCATTAAATAGATAAAAGGTGCTGCATATATAAAAATTTAAATACATCATATGTTTCGGTTCGAGGATAATAGTATAACAAGAGTTTACATGTTAAGTAAATTTAAATACATCATATGTTTCGGTTCGAGCTCAAATATATATAAAAAAATCATTGTAGGGCATTTATTTAAATACATCATATGTTTCGGTTCGAGTAGTGCAGATGCTGCTGAAGCAATTAAAAATCAACATTTAAATACATCATATGTTTCGGTTCGAGATACCGCATCTATACTATACAAATTTTCTTGATGAATTTAAATACATCATATGTTTCGGTTCGAGAAATATTACATGCGGTACTTGTGGATCTTTAGACGGATTTAAATACATCATATGTTTCGGTTCGAGTTCCTGGTCTGGGTTAGATTGTGAGCTGACTTTATTATTTAAATACATCATATGTTTCGGTTCGAGTTTTGACAAATGTTGGAGAGCTTTCACAAGTTGCTATTTAAATACATCATATGTTTCGGTTCGAGACGTTATTTGATGGAAAAGAAGTATAAGAAGATTTAATTTAAATACATCATATGTTTCGGTTCGAGGAGTAGAAGAAACAAAAATACGTGATTTAAGAATATTTAAATACATCATATGTTTCGGTTCGAGGAAATAATAAAAAGGAATAGAGATCAAAGCAAAAAATTTAAATACATCATATGTTTCGGTTCGAGCTCAATAACAGTACCATTAACCCAAGGCGCAGTAAAATTTAAATACATCATATGTTTCGGTTCGAGAGGGCAACTTCCTCTTGATGCAAAAGCTGTTTCAGATTTAAATACATCATATGTTTCGGTTCGAGTAAATCGTTTGCGCATTCTAACATTTTTATTCTAAATCAAAACTTCCTAAATACAGTGGACATTGTGATTTTTTCCAATCACAAATATGAATTGACAATGATAAGCTAAATAACACATTTTAATACCGTATTTTAGCACATCTATGATGGCATACTTCAAAAACGGTTGGAAAATTATAGTTCAAATAAACATAGATTCGCTTTGTTTTGGATCCAAACCTATTGTTTCTTCTGCAAAACTTCCGCTATTTAAAACTTTGATAATCGTGATAAAATCCATCTTATGGTCAATGACTTTTTTGAGTTCATTTTGTAGTTTGATTTGATTTGCGGAGGTAATATTGCCACGAAATATCGACTTTTGGTGATGCTTCAGATATTTTTTACATATTTTAAATACTTTTGCTACTCGATATTTTCCGACTTCACTGAACTCATCTGCGATATCATAAAACAAAAATACATAATTGTAATGTGTATTTGCGCTTTTCATTGTTTGTCTCTAAGTAGGAATGGCATAAAATCTCGTCCTTCTAAGATGTGTTTTATCAGCTTGTAGCCATCAAGTTTGATGCAGTGCTTGTATGAGACTTTTCGTCTGAGCTTGGGATGTATAAATGTTTCATTGAGTCTCTCTTCAAAAGCATTGATAAAAATCTTTTTTCCATCTTCATTGAGTAGGGCATAGTTTAGGCTTTTGTCAAAATGCTTCGTGACTTGGAGCTGCTTTCTCCCGACGAGATCAAAAATCGTTTTAAATACAATGATAGGCTTAAAAGCTTCACTGAGATCTAAACTCAGGCTAAAGCGTCCTTCTCTTGGAGAGTGCAAAAAGCTGATGGCTTGGTTGAGATGTGTATTGTAGATTTGCGATATGGTCTTCGTATAGAGTAGGGTATTGCCAAAGCTTATGAGCGCATTGATTGGATTGTCTGGTGGTCTTTTGACGCGTTTGTTCATGATGAAGTCTTCTGGCAAAAAATACTTGAAACTGTCATAAAATCTCATCCAAATTTGTCCTTCTACAAACATGGTTTGCTCTATGCTAAGTTCTTTTGCGAGAAATCTTGTGACATCTCTTTTGAGCCAATCCAGATAAGGTTTGAGCTCTTTTTTATCATGACGATAGTAGTGATAAAGTGTCTCATGTATGTTGTTTGCGATTGCTTGTACGATATTTTTAGCGACTGCAAAACGATCTTCCATATATGCATAGGACTGTTTTATGGTCAAATCCCCGCTGATGAGCGAATCTTTTGGGTAAAAAGTACCGCTATAATTTCCATGATAATTAAACAGATGCAAGGCAATGCCCGCGCGCGAGATAAAGTCTAAAAACTTGGTATTAAAACTCACTTCATTGAGACAATAGAGCTCTCGTGTGTCTTCGATTGGGATATAAAAATGCCCTTTTTCATTGCTAAAAGCTATGGAATTATCTTTGCGTCTAAGCTCTCCCATAGAAAATATGTATCTAGTGTGATTTTTTGCCATAGTTTTCCTTAGATATAACAGTATTCATAATAAGCACATTTTTTACATTTATTTTCGAACTGTGGTGTGGGCGGAGCTGGGAGGTCGATGAGTGTATTGATCTGAGCAAGGACATCGAGGAGCGCTTGTTCATTTTGCTCATCTAACTCAAATATCTCTGTTTTTGTATTGTGATTTTTTTCATGATATTCGACTTTGCCTTTGCGTATCACGCCTTTTTGCTTCAGTTTATACAGATAGAGTAACACTTGCCACTTTACCGCTTCAGGATCGGAATCGGATTTTTTGAACTCACTCAAGTAGTCTTTTGTGATTTTGTCTATCTTGATGTTATCGATCTTGATTTCAGTTTTTTTGCTCTTTTCTTCATTGATCTCATGTAAGACTTTGCCGATGCGCACATCTTCGCTATTGTCTTCAAGATTTAAGCGATTGGCGTGAAGCCAGCATTGCGTTTTGCAATGGAAATAGTAGTTAATAAGCGTTCCGGTGATATTCATTGAAAGTTTTTGCATAGATTTGTTATCACACTTTGGTACTCTTCTTCACTAATAGCAGCTATTTTGATACCAACTCTTTTCTTTGAAATAGTTCTTATATGATTTACGAGTAGATCCGAATCTTCCCTTAAGCCATCTCTTTTAATAATTCTTAATCTAAAAGGTTCCACATCATTTAAAAGCTGGGTAGATAAAGGCATAACGATGATAGTATCTAAAATTTTATTCTCTTCATCTCCTGAGATAATCAAAGCAGGTCTTGTCTTGCCCACCTCATCACCTTTTTTAGGATTGAAATTTATAGTGACAATATCTCCTTTTTTATAGTCCATCATCAACTCCAAGCTCTAAAAATTCTAAATCATGATGAGCTCTTAATTTTTTTAGCTTCTCTATTTTATTTGCTTTTTCTATTTCTTCAATCGCTGATCTGATAAATTTTTCATATTTTGCAGATATAAAATATCCTACACTTTTGTGAGCTCTTTTATCTATGATTTGGGCTACATCCATCTCCTTTAATAGGGATGGTTTATTTTGGATTGTTGTTACACCATAAGTAGTCATCTTTTAATCCTTATATATTAATCTATTAGTATTATATCATGTATTTTAATTTATAGAAAATTTTCATATGATCATCGATACAAATTCACCTCTTAACACACTTGTATCCAAACCGTCTTTGTAACTATAAAGCTTTTTACCGTCACAGTCTGTATCCCATTCTTTTAGATATAAATATCCATATTTTTCTTCTCCATAATTCTTTAAGTAGTTAATTCCGCTATTTTTATAATCAGCCAAAGAAAAAGTATATTGAGATATTTTAGAAGCTAAATTTTGTAGCTTTATTTGTCTTGAAGTATAATCTTCATCTTGATTTTTAATTGTTTGGACATACTCTTCCCATATCTCAACCGCTTCGTCACAATGCGGTACAAAAACAGACAGCGATTCCATATCTATAATTTTTACATGAGATTCAGAAAATCTAAGATTTTTAATATGATCAACATAGCTCTTTAATCCCTCGATAAACGGCGTGTCGTTTGATGTTTTTATCTTCGCAATCACTTGATTGTAATAAGCGTCAAAATCCTTAGTTTCCAATACATTTTCATCTACTGATATATTTAATCTCTTATCGCCTTTGTAAACAAATTTCGCCTTTGCGTTTGTCATCTCAAACAAAAACAGTTTATTTCCCTCTTTGGAACTATTGCGATTGATACGCCCTGCCAACTGTTCATCACTATCTATGAGGGATTTTTCTTTAAAGCCTATATCCATATCTATATCCACACCAGCTTCTACCACTTGTGTCGTCACTAACAAAATGTTTTTATCATTAGTGTTTTTAAGAAAGTTTATAATCTCTTTTCGTCTAGGCTCTAAAATTGTACCACTTAAGATAAATATCTCATCAAAAAGCTTGTTGTGGTCTTTCGCATGTTGATAAAACTCATCAGCACCTTTTTTGGTAATAAACTCTATGATAGTTCTTACTTTGTCTGTTTTATTACTCTCTAGTTTTTGATAATTTTTACTCTCTTCAAGGAGCCTTTTATAAATATCTTTTGGTTCTTTTATCTTTTTATCTTCTGTAAAAATTTTAACTCTCTCTCCAAAATTAGGATTTGAAAAATACTCTTTTTTATGGGTGACTAACTTTATAAACTTATGATTTGGCTCATTTAAAATATCGCCTATCTTTGGTAAAGTAGCACTCATGACAATAAACTTCATATTAAATTTATCTGCAAAACTATCAAGCAAATAAACTATACTTGACCAAAGATTAGGATTATAAGTCTGTATCTCATCTATAATTACAATAGAATTAGCCAAACGATGGAAGATATAGTTATCATCTTTTGAAACACCTGTTAAAACATTGAAAAACTTCACATGACTTAAGAGTGTTATAGGATAATTCATAAACTGATTATCTAAAAAGTTTGTTTTTTCATCACCATAAACACCATCTTTTTTACTTTCCTCTTTTTGGTTGTATTTTGCCTTTGAATGAAGTTGTACCATCTGTGAGTTATCCAAATTTAAAACATTTTTTATAGCCTCATAAGTTTGGGTGATAAGTGTAGTAAATGGAAATACATAAAATATCTTATTGATAGACTCATCTTCTTTTAAAATCTCAACGGCACTCATGACAGAAAGGTTCGTTTTTCCTGCACCTGTCGGAGCTTCGATGTAAAAGAGGTTTTGTTTCTTCTCTTTTTTGAGTTCTGCTCTTAGGTTTTCTCTCACTTCTAAAAAAAGTTTATTTCTTAAAATATTTAGATTTATATTTGATTTTTCTTCCAATTTATTAAAACCAATTTCTATATCTGTAATATCTTTTAAATCTTGATTAAATGTTATCTTTTTATTATTTTCATCAAGTTTATCAGTATAAAATTCCGTATAAACTTTTTCACGAAACAATGCATCTATTAAGCCAAAATCTTTATACGCAAGTTCTTTTTGATTGCCATAATTCATAAATTGAGCTGTGGCGTAGTAGTCCGATATGATGAGGAGTGAGAAGAGAGATTTTGACAACAAAAATAGCGTATCTTTATTATCTTCAATATAATCAAAAATATTTGAAAAGACTCTCTTTTCATCTTTGTGTACTTTTATGAGATTTTTATCAATGTCAAATAGTTTTAAAAACTCTTCTAAATCATCGCTGAACTCAAAATCACTACTTTTATAAAGAGAGCCATGATGCTTAGAGATAAAATATCCAAAGAGATAGACAATGCTTTCAATTATCTCTATCTCATCTTCATCCCAGTTTTTACCATAAAGTTCTTCTAAAGAGTGATTTATAAACAGATAAGCCCCTAATGGCGAATGATTACTACTCTCTGATAGTTCAATATTTTTAAATTTATCATTACCCATCTTATCGACTTGAAAATTAGGATTTATTTTCCCCATATCATGCCAATAGATAGCCTTTGCAAATAGATATTTTACAAAATCACCAAACTCTATTTTCTCTTTTATATCTTCCAAGAGATTAATACTCTGTTCAAAAAGTTTATCAAGATAATTTTCTAAACCATTTTGCTCTACTAAGAATAAAAAATAGTCATAAACCAAGTCTATATGTTCTTTGAGGCTCTCTTTTGCAAATTTAACACATACATTTTTATCATTAATGACTTTGTTGTCGATACATCTTTTGTGTGCTTTATATTTATCATCTATTGTTAGCTTGATATCTAACTCACTAAATTTTAAAATAGACATATCACACCCTCATCACATTCATAAAGATTAATAAGGCATAATTTTCCAAATTCATTTGATTTAAATACTGCATTCGTGTATAAAAAATCTTGATAACTATATTGCTTGAGTTGCTTATCAAATCCAATAGGCAATCTCTCAAAAAGATAAAAATAATTTGTAGTTCGCTCTTTATATCCACTGTTTTTTAGCACAAAATTTTCATCTTTTACAATTATCGTTTTTATTTCAAATTTTTCTTTTTCTTGAAGCTCGTTACATCTTCCATGTTCATGAAAATTATCCCACCACAAAGAAAATTCATTTTTGCCCATATATGGAAGATAAACTGCTCTATGATTTTTCAAACTATCTATTAATTTAGTATGCTCTTCATTTGCATCATCAAGTTCAAGATAAATTCTATAAGCGGGATTCACTAGCGTTTGTTCTGTAATATTTGCTGTTTGTCCATTGGTGGTATTGTTAAATAAAATAAACTCTTTTTTAAAAATTCCACCATTTTCTGAGCTTGGGGCAATAGCCACTCTTATATCTTTTAACTTTTGATAATATTCTGGGAGTTGTGCTTTATCTTTACTTTGAGCATAACCATCATAACCCATGATTGCACCTAATATTCCTAAAAGTGAGGGCTTATGAATCATATTGTAAGAGATAAAAATTTTATCGTTTATATCTGGCTTTTTAAAAAATCCAAATTCTGCTTTGATTGTAAAACTAATAAGTTTTTTCATTTTCATTCACTTCTAAGACTTCTAATAAATCATGTTTATGTATGATAGCTGATAATTCATTACTACTATTTATAACATTTAAAAGCTCATCGATGTAATAAATATCTATAGACTTTATTTGCTCCTCATATTTAGATAAATAATTGATAAGTTTAGTTATATCAAATGAATTATTTTCGTTCTCTTTTCCTTTTTCAAATGCTATAAATTGAGCTAAACTTGGCAAGGTTAAGGTTGATGTTTCTTTTAATGTTACATAAATTGAGAGCTCATTTTCTACACCAGCTTTTGAGTGAGAATCATAAAATGTTGCAGCATTATTAAACGAGTTTTTTAGGATTGCAATATCATTTTGTGATAAAAGCTTGAATGTATCATTTTTCACATCATCATCAAGCAAAGTTTCCTGTTTTGAAGTTTCTGCATCTTTCTTAAAAATATTTTTCCAACTTGATAAATTTTTTGGATTGACTGAAAAGTTGTGGATATAGTGAGCCTCTGTA
The DNA here is from genome assembly GCF_036556685.1 of Sulfurospirillum sp. 1612. NCBI lineage: Bacteria > Pseudomonadati > Campylobacterota > Epsilonproteobacteria > Campylobacterales > Sulfurospirillaceae > Sulfurospirillum > Sulfurospirillum sp. 1612. The sequence continues at coordinate 1,278,321 of NZ_CP140614.1, read as the reverse complement.
GCTTTGCTCATACTACCGATTGCTGTAAATGGTGCTAATATTTCATCAGTATACACACGCCCTTTTTTATACAAATCTGTTGCATGATTAATTTGAACATTGCCATGTATTGATATATTATTGTCTTTTTTTCCTTCTGGAGAGAATACTGCACCAAAAAGTCTTATATCGATAAAATTTAAAAGTTTTGGAAAAAGAGTATCTTTCATATTGTCTTTATTGATTTTCTCATCACTCAAACTTTCAAAAGCCTCTTTTAATTTCATTGTGTTTAATTTATCATCAAAAACTTTTGTAAAAAGCACTTTTTCATGACTATAATTTTTCTTAATATAGTTTCTAACCAACCACTTAAAAGATTTGTCCGTAGCATAAAAACTACCATCACTTTTCAATCTTCTAGGCAACCCACTGAAATCTGCATTATAATTTGCATTAATCGCTTTTACCACTACACATCCATACACTCTGTTTTTAAATTCTGTACTACTCATCTTCACTCTCCTCTGTTGTATTATTTTGGTATTTGATTTGATTGTCGGAAAAATAGCCCGCTATCATGTATTCCATGACACTCTCCATCTCTAAATCATCTCTATAAGTCATAACTATACTCATGGCATTATCATATTTTTTATCAAACTTTAATTCATGTGCATATTTACGATGCGTTTCCCACATATACTCTTTGAGTAATTTACTTTTCTGCCACTCCGTAAATCCTGAAAAATCAGCATGAGATTTATTCTCTTTTTTAGCTTTACTTTTTTCTATTAAGAACCTTGCCAACTGTCCACATAAAAAAGCAAAAAAATTATCATTATTTTCAATAAAATCAACACCAAAAACAAACTCTTTTTTAGGTTTTTTATCAGCCTTTAAAATCAAATTACCCTCTTCATCTTTTACATCTCGCCAATACCCTAAAGAGTTTTTCATTTTCTTTTTTAATTCTATAAATTCACCATTATCCACTTTCTTCTCCTCTTGTTTTTTTAAACTAAATAATAAATTTAGCTTCTCTTTGATTTCATTTTCATATATAGAATATCCCTCTTTATTTTTATCATCATGTCGAATATCATCTACAATAATATCTAGCAACATCTCTCTAAAATCTATCAAAGCGAAAGCACTTTGATGAGATTTATAAATAAAATCATAAAAATTTTGTCGATACTTAATAAGGTAATTTTTAAGCATATTATTTGAATTACTAGAATCAATTTTCCAATAGGTAATTTTCAATTCTTTGTAATCATTAAAATAATTATTTTGTAATTTTTTATCAAAAACAAGTTCATTAAATATCTTTTCCAATTGAAATACACTTAATTCTCTGTCATAAAAATCATTAAGTTTATAACTATTTTTGATGTCTAAAAAATTTTTAATTTTTATAGATGTCATGTATTGAAAATTTTCTATATAGTCTAAATCTTTGATTTGTAATTTCCAGCCATTATCACTTTTTGAATAGTAATTTAAAAGATAAAAATTCTTTAAATCTTTGGGATTTGTATAATAAATAGATTTAATAATTTCTCTATAACTTTTCTTTTTTTCATTGTCTTTGAGTATACTTTTTTGCTCTCCAAAAAGATTTTTTTTATCAATAAAAAGTGGAAATGGTTTTGTGAGTTGTTGATTATCTGTCATAACTTTAAATTTATGAAGTTTTAGAGTACAAGTCTTACAGATATGATTTGTTAATTGAAGAGGCATTGTAAGTTTCATACCACAATCATCGCCCAATGTAGATAACACATATGGTAAAGATAATTCATCTGATACTTGATTACAAATAGCGCAGTTACCTTTATAAAGCCCTGCCTTTTTTGTATCTAAAAATGCCCTTTTTTCTACAAACTTCTCATAAAAAGATTTAACTTTATTTAATCCAACATCGATATAAACTCTTATTTCTATGGAAACTTCTTTTTTATTCTTTTTTAGATTATCATATTTTTGTTTTAGCTCATTTATAATATGCTCTTGTGAAAGTAATGATTTTTCAAGATTTTTTTCAAGATATTTTTGAATATCTATCAATTTATTTTTCTCTTCATCATTATCTAAATAGGCTAAAGCACTCTCATATTGAATTTTAATTCTATTTGCTTTATTGTTGAGATTTGTCTTAACAGTTTCATTCTCATTTAACTTATTAAAAAGAATTTTTACTGTCAAAATATATGGAGAACTTCCTCCCAAACCTTTGTTTTTATCAAGATATTTATTATGCATTCCTTTTTGATAATATGTCATGTACTTTAAAGTTTCTTTTAATTCATTATCTAAATTATCAATATCCAATAAATCTTTACATACCATATTGTTTTGAATTTTTATATAATAATGAAGATAAGAGTTACTTACTTCGTTTTGAATAAAATAATCCTCAATCCCCTCATTAGCATCCATAAACTCCACAATCTCTTTAATCATAATCGCATTCCCCTCCCCAACAAAAACCCACCTCCATAACTATTTTTCTCCCCAAGTCCACATGCAAGTGCTGTAAACGCTAACTTTTGAGAAACTTCATCTTCATTGGGGATTATTTTAAATTTGTTCCCAAAAAAGATGATTTTATGGCTGTCTTTTTCGATGCGGATATTTTGGGGTACTCTATTTTTGATCTCAAGCAGTTGGATAAAATTTTGTTCTACTTGTAGTTTTTCTTTAAAGAAGCTGTTGTATTTTTTCTCCAGGTTGTCATGGAGTTGTTTTTGGAGTTGTAGGATGTTGCCATTTTCTTGCATCGTCCAAAATTTTCCATTTTCAGTTGTGACGATGACGGGAGTGGCGCTGTAAAGTTCTGATATGAAAAACTGCTTTATTATTTTTTTGGTGGTTTGGACGACTAGAAAGTCACTATTGTTTATATTGGCTCTGAGTGCCTTGGCAAGCGTATCGATAAAATGTTCGTCAAGGGATCGAAGGGTAAATTTGTAAGTATTTCCCGTTTTATATATTTTGTCTTTTTCTATCGGCAAGAATCCACCGAAAACATAATATTTATATCCATCTTTTTTATGAAAATCTGCCAAATCACTTTGTGCCATCGAAAAGCTTATATACTTTGAGATTTGTTCAAAACTTCTCTCAAAAGCCAGCTCTTTTTTCATGTATGCGGTGCATATCAGTTCAAAATATCTCATATTCTCCCTTTTTGATGTTTCATTTACAAAATTATACTACGAGCTAGTTACCTAGTTTGGTCATCTATGTATTGTTGTATATTTTTATTGATTTGGCTCCTTAGTGCTTCGGGTTCGATGACTTTAATATGAGGTATATATCGCTGTATTGTTGGGATGATCTCTCTGAAGTCACTCACCATGATTTCAAGCTCAAGAGCACCATCTTCACACTCATTTAATATTCTTTGCGATGGAGACAACGGTTTTCTTAGAAAATATTTTGCCACTTTGGCATCTACATACAGCTCTATAAACAATGGCTCTTGGTTGAGCACATGAAAGGCATTGATGGCATTCTCAAAGCTTTTGATCTGATCAAAGTCAAATACATATTGCGTATCATGGATTTCAATATTTTTGATACTATTGAGGTGAAATGTTTTGATTTTTGTATCCTTTGGTTCGTAAATAACCAAGTACCAGTATCCTTCAAAATTTAAAATCTTGAGCGGATATATCTCTCTTGTTTTGTTGTTGTAAGTACAAGTGATAATACGCCTGGAGCTGATAGCATTTTTGATGCGCGTGATCTCTTCTTTGAAGTTGTCGATTTTTTCAACGGCAGATTTTTGATAGAGTTTATTGTCCAGTGTTTTTTCAAATTTTTCAAATAGGAGCGTAGTTTTCTCATATAGATTTTCATCGCTATATTTATCCCGGGCTTTATATTTGAGTATGGCGATGATAGCGAGTTCTTCTGCGCTTAGAAGCGTCTCATGTAAAAAGTTCTTTTTTGCATGATAAGATTGCGTGGTATGATCGTAGTAAATCTTAGAATCTGAAAAGAGCGGTAAAATATAAGAGCTAAAATCGGTTCGTATCACTTTTGTTGAAACACCATACCTATTTGCAAGGTTTAGGGTAGAAAGGGCATTTCCTTTGCTAAGGGCTAGCAATATCGAAGACAATCTTTTGATTCTATTTTTACCGTGCATGATTGATGATACTCCAAGAAAAATAATATTTTACTGAGTTTCATGTTTGATTTGCTCTATCACAGACTATAACAGAAAAAATGTAATATTTTGTTACAATTATCAAATACTTTAAGTGGAGCATCATGATGGATTATGAAGCAATATTAAAAGAAATACAAGAGGAAATCAAGCCTTATTTGGAGCAAGGAAAAGTAGCTGATTATATTCCGGCACTTGGGCGTGTGAACCCCAACCAATTTGCGATGAGCTTGCAGCTTTTTGATGGCACGACTTTTGGTGTCGGGGATGTGGATACAAAATTTTCGATCCAAAGTATCTCGAAAGTTTTTACCTTTACCTTGGCGCTGGATTTGTATGAAAAAACACTTCATGAAAGAGTCGGTATTGAGCCCTCTGGCAATCCATTTAACTCTCTTGTGCAGCTTGAATACGAAAAGGGGATACCAAGAAATCCCTTCATTAATGCCGGTGCGATCGTTGTGACGGATATGTTGGTGAGCGGGTATCATGATAAGACATTTGAAAGAATTGTGGATTTTATCCGCAATGTGAGCGACAATAGGGCACTATCTCATGATAAAGAAGTCGCAGATTCAGAAGCGGCGTATGGTTATCGTAATATGTCTTTGATTAACATGATGAAGAGTTTCGGTAATATTCAAAATGATATTGCAGATGTTATGGCTGTCTATTTTCAACAATGTTCCATCTCGATGAGTGCACATGAGTTGAGTCGCGCGATGCTGTTTCTTGCCAATCATGGTGTTGACCCGATAACACAAAAGCGCTATATTAGTGCATCACAAGCCAAAAAGCTGAGCTCGTTGATGCTGACGTGCGGACATTATGATGCTTCGGGTGATTTTGCCTTCAAAGTAGGACTACCTGGTAAAAGTGGTGTGGGTGGTGGTATTGTGGCGATCGTTCCCAATCTCATGTCATTATGTGTTTGGTCACCACGTTTAAATGCACGAGGTAATTCTTTGGCAGGGACAAAAGCGCTCGAACTGTTTACGACAAAAACAGAACTTTCTATATTTTAAAGGGATGAAATCGTATGAGATAATTTTAAAAGAAGGTGGATGGGGATACAGGATTCGAACCTGTGAATGTCACGACCAAAACGTGATGCCTTACCGCTTGGCGAATCCCCAATATTTATATTAAGAATTGGTTGCGGGAGACGGATTTGAACCGCCGACCTTCGGGTTATGAGCCCGACGAGCTACCAAACTGCTCTATCCCGCGACATTTTCAACTACTCCTGAGATGAAGTAGGTTTCACTCAATTTGTGAGGTGGAATTATAATCAATTTTATTTAAATTGTCAAGGGATTATGGTACAATTTTAAAAATTTAAATATAGGCAGGAACTTTTACATGTCAGAAGAGAGAGTAAAAAGAGCGATAGAGGACATCAAACAAGGCAAAATGGTTTTGATGGTAGATGATGAAGATCGAGAAAATGAAGGAGATTTGGTTTATGCGGGGACTTTTTCTACCCCTCAGATGGTCAATTTTATGGCTTCACACGCCAAAGGTTTGATTTGTGTGGCTCTTTCAAAGAAAATTTCGGATAAATTAGAGTTAGCACCCATGGTACTCAACAACAATTCACAGCACGAAACAGCCTTTACCGTGACGGTAGATGCAAAAGATTGTACGACAGGGATATCCGCGTATGAGCGAGATATGACCATTAAAGTATTAGCAGATAATCTTAGTAATCCGGACGATTTAGTAAGACCAGGACACATCTTCCCATTGATTGCGCGAAAAGGTGGTACTTTGGTGAGAACCGGACATACTGAAGGCTCTGTGGATTTATGTCGTTTGGCAGGCTTACATGAAGTCGCGGTGATTTGTGAAGTCATGAAAGATGATGGCACGATGGCAAGAAGGCCAGATTTGGATATTTTTTGCAAAGAAAATGATATCAATATGGTGTATATCTCAGATATTGTTGAATATCGTATGAAAAGCGAATCATTGGTGCGTGAAGTCGCTTCTTCTACTACCAAATTTTTGGATGTTGATACAAGAAAAGTCGATATGGTAGATCATGAAGGCAACCATCACACCGCCTATCAGTTTGGTGAACCACAAGAAACGATGGCGGTCAAGTTCCATAATATCCTTAGGGATGATGAACTGTTTGCTAATACCACTAAATTACACAGTATGCTCAACGCCATTGCTTATCTGAAAGAACACGGTGGATTGTTGGTCTTCATAGATGATGAAAATTCACACAGCAAAGAGATTCGAGAATACGGTATTGGAGCACAGATTCTCAATAAATTAGGAATCAAAAATATCAGACTGCTTTCCATGTCAAAAAATAAAGATTTTGTCGGTATCGGCGGTTTTGGATTGAAAATTGTTGAAAATATAGAACTCTAAAAAATACTTTAAATAAGTATCATGATAGAGGTACGTGTACCGATGTGAGAGTATCCGTACCTCTTTATTTCATCATCTTTGCACCAGTTTTCCTATTGTTTAAAATCTCTTGTTATAATAGCAACTGTCATCAAATATCCAAACAAAGAGTGATTATGAAATTTATCGTTTACAATATCATAACGTGGGCATTGTACTTTTGTATCGATCATCTTTTTATTTTTTTACACATTTATCAATCAACCACACCCAATGATATTTTTTCTTACTTTGATGATAGAGATTTGACTTTGATTTTTGTAAATATTGCGATTTCACTCATCTTGGGGAAACTTATCATGAGGCAATTGTTTGATGAAAAATCATAGGCTCAAAGGTGATGCTAAAAAGGGAATATAACATGAAAAAATTAAAACTAAGCGTACTCGACCAATCGCCAGTACATGATGGCAAAGCCGATCGATTTGGGTTGCTCGATACGATAGAATTAGCCAAGATATGCGACACTTTAGGGTATCATCGTTATTGGTTAGCAGAACATCACAATACCACAGGCTATGCCTCTTGTGCTCCTGAAATCATGATAAACTCCGTTGCTACCGCGACACAGAATATGAGAATCGGAAGCGGGGGCGTGATGCTGAACCATTACAGCGCGTTTAAAGTGGCGGAGACTTTCAATATGCTAGAAGCACTCCATCCCGGTAGAATCGATGTGGGAATAGGGCGCGCTCCGGGAAGTGATTTTATGACATCACGTGCCTTAGGCGGAAATCGTGAGATTGATTATTCGCAAAAGGCGTATGATTTGATTGGATATTTAAATCAAAACTTAGACAAAAATCACCCATTTTTTGATGTTGCGCTGACACCAACAGGCCTCAACGCCCCACCGGTGTATCTGCTAGGCTCTAGTGAGGGAAGCTCTCAACTCGCAGGCGTCTTGGGTGCTGGATTTGTTTTGGCACTTTTTATAGGCAATCATGAACGCACTCCTGAAATCATCAAAGAGTACAAAAAATCCTTTATCCCTTCTACTTCATTTGAAGCACCCAAGGCGATGATTGCGGTGGCGTGTATCGTCGCAGACTCCAAAGAAGAGGCAGAATTTATAGCAAGTTCACATCTGTATTGGAAATTGCAAGCGGCGACGCAGTATAAGCGAGAACCACTAAAAAGTCCCGAAGAACTCGTGAAAATTATCAAAAATTTATCAGATGTTGATAGACAATATTATGAAGAATCCAAGCAAGCGATGGTATTAGGAACAGCAAAAGAATGCCAAGAAAAACTCGCCAAACTTGCTGCGTTTTATGATGTTGATGAAGTCTTGATCGTCAATGTGACCTATCATTTTAAAGATCGTGTCAAATCGTATCAACTCCTCGCCCAGTAGTGCTAGGATTTTGAGGTGGAAGTTTATTTTTTGCACTTTTTTTGATAGAATATAGGAAATTTAAAAAAGGGGATAAAGATGAAGTTTTTAGCTTTACTGGTTATGGTTGCAAGTTTTGTTTTTGGTGCGGTTGACATCAATAATGCCAATATTAAAGAGCTGACAACACTCAATGGTGTTGGTATCTCAAAAGCAAAAGCTATCGTCTCTTACCGAGAAAAACACTGTTTTAAAAAAGTCGATGATATCATCCAAGTAAAAGGGTTGGGGGCAAAGTTTTTGGAGAAAAATCGAAAAAATATGAAAATAGGCGCTTGCAAAAAATAAAAAGATAGAAAAATACCCCAATTTTATATCATGATATGAAATTGAAACATTGAATAGATGAGTATTGAGCAGTTTATATTATTCTATAATTCCAGAAATATAATATTATTTTAAGCTAATTATTTCTATAATTCTAGAAATATAATTTTAAAGGAATAATATGAATATAGATACACTGTCTCTTTTTAAAGAATCAGCGAGTTTTTTTATTTATAATTTTCTTGAATTGACCGTCTTGTTTATCGGCGTTAGTTTTTTAGTAGAAGTTATTAATGTCTTTATCAACCCGACAAAAGTACAGACGCTATTATCATCAAGCAAAGGAGGGTATATAATATCTGCAGTATTGGGTTCTATTACACCTTTTTGTAGCTGTTCAACAATTCCTATGACTTTAGGACTATTGAAGGCAAAAGCGTCATTTGGTCCTATCATGACATTTTTATTTACATCACCTTTGTTGAATCCGATTATCGTGGCAGTATTTTGGAGTGCTTTTGGTCTCAATGTGACTATTGTCTATGGTTTGATTTCATTTTTTGCTTCAATATTTGCAGGTTATACCTTGGAGAAGTTTGGCTTTGAAAAATATATTAAAACAGAGATTTTTGAACCAGAATATAAGCCAACTTCTTGTGCTACTGCTACTTGTCATCTCAATGCAACATCTCAAAAACTTCAACGCGTTTCAAATTTCAGGATTTTTGCATCTACAAATGAGTGCTGTGATGGCCCCGCTGCGACAAGGAAAATCAGTAACATGCATAAAATATTTAACACCGCACTATTGGGTAAAACATGGAGGCAATTTCTAAGCTTTTCGCCATACCTTGCTATTGGTATTGGTATCGGCGCCTTTGTGCATGGTTTTGTCCCTCATGATTTATTGGCAAAATATGCAGGAGCTGACAACCCCTTTGCTATTCCCCTTTCGGCATTAGTGGGGATTCCTCTTTATATTCGAGCGGCATCAATGGTTGGGCTTGCACCTGCTTTGTTAGCCAAAGGAGTGGGGATGGGCTCTATTTTGACCTTGACAGTAGCCGGTGCCGGAGCGAGTTTACCAGAGATGATCATGCTCAAGAAGATTTTCAAAGCACCTATCATGATATTTTTTATTGCCTCGGTCTTTACGATGGCAATTGGTTGTGGTTTTTTGGTTAATCTCTATTTTTGATATAATTCTACAAAACTAAAATATGGATAAATCATGGAAGAAGAAAGATTAGTAAAATGCTTGGCACAATTAGGAAATCTTACGCGATTGAGAATTTTCAGGCTTTTAGTAAAGGCAGGTCAAGACGGATTGAGTGTCGGTGAAATACAAGAAGCGTTAAAAATCCCCGGATCGACACTCTCTCATCATATCTCCAAACTCACAAATTTAGAGCTGGTAAAACAAAAAAGAGAAGGTAGAATATTGCATTGCATCGCAAATTATGAGTTGCTCGATATCGTCATAGCAGAGCTTCAAAACCAGTGTTGTGTGTATGAAACAATGAAATAATAGGTGCTATACTGTCTCTAATTATTTGTGAAGTAGTTGGTATAAGTCGCCATCTTTATTATCTTTTTCAGTAAGATAATAAGCAACGCCGGCAAATACAATACCTGTAATGATTGCTAACATGCTTTTTTAGAGTTGTGTTGATTGTTGCTATTTTTTGGATTCGTGATTGAAACACGCAGCAACATCTTCTCAAAAAAATATAAACCACCTATAATAATACCCAATATACTTAAAGCGACGATACTTCCTATTGACATCATTAACTCCTTTTAGTGTTTATTTTATTTTTTTCAAGTTTTCAAACTATTTTATTAATGCTTTGGCTTGCTTTGTTTCTTACGCTTTCTTGGTTGTATGGATGCATAAAACAATCCGATTGCAAGAAGCAAAAAGATCGATGCTTTAAACACTTCCATAATGCCTCATTTCTTACTTTTTAACTTCATCAACGTTTTTTGTTGCTCTGATAAAAGAAAAACATAATAGGTCACTCCTAATGCTAATGCAAGAGACAGTAGTGAACTGATCATGTGCTCTCCTTATTGTCTTTCATTGTTTTTAGATATATAAAATTGTATCTTAAACTCGCGAGAAAAAGCAACAAATTTTCAGAGGTTTAATCAAAATGCCATTTTATCATCATGACATCATCGGAGTGCACTTCAAAAAAATTTTAAAGCAAAGCCATGTAAAAGCCAGACCTTTGTATAATCTAAAGTATATAGATGATAAACTCAAGATCCTTATGTCAGAATCTTCTTTCAAATTCGTAATATGATGGAGTTTATAGAAACAGTTGTCAAATATAAAACTGTTGAATATGTGGTAACAGTGCATCTTGTTGCAATTGCAAACGATAGAGACCCAGAGAATCAAAGTAGATTTCTTCACTCAAACACAGCAATCAGCAATGCCAGCAGATGTAACTTTTACTTGGGAGTTTGATGCACCTGAAACGATTCATGCACGAAGTGTCGTTATTGGGCATGGAAGAAATTCTTCATTCTGCGTAGGAATTAAGGTTGACAAATCATTGTGGTTGCCATAGGGAAATTTAGATATAAAAGTGGCTACTCAAAATACAGTCTATTTTATAAATAAGAATAGTTTTATATAAATACTAAGTATATTATAATATATATTATTGTATATTTTACTTATTAAAGATATTATAATATATTTAGGATGAATAATGATAGAGCTATATACACCACTTGAAATAATACAAAAAGCTGTGAAGATAATAGAGACTGAGCGAAAAGTACAAAAACTCCAACAAAAAGAGTTAGCCCTAAAAGCTGACATCCCTTTGCCTACGTATAAACAGTTTATTTACTCATATAAAATATCTTTTGAGAACCTTATTAAGCTTTTTATGGCTTTACGCCTTTTTGATAATCTAAACTCTTTACTAAAAACCAAAGAACACCAAAGCCTTGATGAGATAAAAAACAAAGATTCTTTGCCTAAAAGGATTGTAAAATGAGTATGGAAGTAGAAGCTTTTATTTTTGATAAAAAGATTGGAACCATACTTTTAAAAGATGGGGTAGTATATTTTGAATATGATAAAGAGTTTAAAACAAGTACTCTTGAAATCTCCCCTTTAAAACTACCTCTTTCAATGAACGGGGTATATACAAACAATGATGATAGATATTTTGAAGGATTGGCAGGAGTTTTTCATGATACTTTGCCAGATAAGTTTGGTACAAAAGTAATTGAGAGATATTTTGAATCAAAAAACATTCCACCCCACGAACTCACAATTATCCAAAAGCTTATGTTTATAGGAGATAAAAGTATAGGGGCTATTACATATAAACCTGTTGCACATAAGGTAGAAGAAGAGAAAATCAATGAACTTATTGAGCTTCAAAACTTTTATGAAAATGCAAAAAAGATTATAAGCGGTGATGCTATTGAAGTGGTAGATGAAATGCTAAACTTTATGGATAGTGCTGCAAGTGCAGGAGGAGCGAGAGCTAAGGCTATCATTGGCTACAACAATAAGACAAAAGAGATCATAAGTGGGGTTAAAAGAGAATTAAAAAAAGATTTTGAGCACTACTTAATTAAATTTGATATAGAAAGAGATGATGGAAGTAGTAGTGACTATACAAAATTAGAATATCTTTACATGAGCATGGCAAAAGAGCTTGGTATAAATGTGCCAAATATTGAGTTATTAACTCATGGAAATTTAGCTCACTATCTTATAAAAAGATTTGATAGAGTAGATGGAGAAGCGTTGCATCTGCACTCTGTGGCAGGACTTACCCATACAAATTTTAACATTCCTATGCATTATTCTTATGATGAACTCTTGCGACTGACAAGATATCTTACAGGAAGCCAACAAGCAGTAAATGAACAGTTTAAAAGGATGATTTTTAATATTGTTGGACGAAATCAAGATGACCATGCTAAAAACTTCGCATTTACGATGGATAAAAATGGTATTTGGAATCTAAGTCCCGCTTATGACATCACTTATTCAAATGGAGCAGGATATACAAAAAATCACCAACTCTCTTTAAATGGGAAGGTCAATGATTTTACTTTAAAAGATATTTTAGATCTTGCAAAAAAACACTCTATAAAAGAGAGTATTGCTAAAGATTATGTAGGGCAGGTTATTGCAGTCTTCTCACAATTTAAGAACAAAGCCAAAGAGCTAGATCTTAGAGACCAGACAATAGATAGAATTTACAAGGAATTAATGCTTCACATAATATAGAGCTTATTCTTATGGTATAAAAACAAATATTTTTCGTAGTTTTTGGGAGACAATCCACTTTGATATGTCTAGATTATTCTGCACTAAACCTTTCAACACGGTTTCTGCCTTTACTCTTGGCTTTATAAAGGGCATCATCAGCCTGTGCGATTAAGTTATCAACGTTTGCACCTATCGTAGCGGTCGTCACACCAAAACTTGCTGTTATATTTCCAACATTAGCAAATTCATGAGATTCTAGAATACTACGAAGCTTTTCAGCAAGGATATAAGCACTTTCCAAATCAGTTTCAGGGCATATAATCAAAAATTCTTCTCCACCCCAACGACCAAGAATATCAGAAGACCGTATAGCATTCTTATTCAGATTGGCAAAATCTTTCAATACTTCATCACCAACTTGATGACCATAAGTGTCATTGATTGATTTGAAAAAATCAATATCCATGATGATTATAGATAGAGGAGCCTGATAGCGTTTAAACCGCATTAATTCGGATATAAGAGTGTCATCAAGTTTGTGTCGGTTATATAGACCAGTCAGTTTGTCTGTAACAAATAGCTCTTCAAGTTGAGTATTGTAGTCTTTGAGTTTTTGGTTTTGTTGTTTGATTATACGTTGCTGATACATGCTGTACACACCTAAAGCACCAAGGATAGACAAGAGTGCCATTGCTAATAAAAGCATGAGTTTATGTAACCTTTCTGCTTTCAATTCTCTATTCGTTATATAGGTAATTGTCTCAGAACTCCAATGACTAAGTATGCGTTCGCGTACATCTGTCTCAGACAACTTTCTCAACCCTTCATTGATTTTATCAAGAAGTGCTTTGTTTCCCTTAGCCACTGCAATATAGCTTGTCGTTTTTTTAGTTGGAATTGGCGATATTGCAATGTCACTGATTTTATAGTGGCTTAGTGTGTACTCGCCAACCCATTTTTCGGTCAAAAGGGCATCTATAGTCCCCGCTTCAATCATTCTAAAGCCGGTTAGCCAATTCGGAATCGTAATAATTTCAATGTTAGGGTTATTTTCAAGAATAGTGCGAGCATAACCACCTTTCTCAGAGCCGACTTTTAAACCTGAAAGACTGTTGAGTGTATTGATTTCAGGTCGGCTTATATGATGGAAGATAGAGAAATCAGATTCCAAGAAGGGTTCAGAAAAATCATACAGTTCTAGGCGAGCTGGTGATTTATTAATCAGTACTAAAGCATCTGCCTTGCCTGCTTTCATCTGCTTTTGTGCTTCATCCCATTCCATGAGTTCTACTTCACCATCGATCTGAGCACTATGCAAAACCGCATGGACAAGTTCTACGCCCAATCCCGTTGGCGTATCGTTGTTCATAAACAAAAGCGGAGCATAATTGATATTGCCCAGAAACCGTAAAGACACTTTTTCGGGCTCTTTACACATGACAGCAGTACTTGTAATGAACAAGATGAGTATGAGTGCTACAATATTAACTTTCATTGTCAGTTTAAATCTTTTTCCTGTATACTTAAAATGTACTCATATGTCCCTGTTCTCTACAGCTGATTTTTTGCCTGATTGCCTGTGACATCATATAAGTAAAGATATAAATGTATTGTTTGTTAAAGTCCATATGACCTTTTAGAGACAAAATTTTGAGACACGAATCTTGTCATATGTTATAAAATGTTTTGTATTTTAACATGTAATTTGTTAAAACCTATTGAATATAATAATCAAATGGCCCCTCCTGTTTTGAGTGTTTTGAAATATTCTCTATAAACGAGACGGTTGCATAACATATGCCTTTGGGAATATGATCTGTCAACCTTAATTCGTACGCATAATGAAGAATTTCTTCCATGCCAATTGTCTTGTACTACTAAACACTCCCCTTTTTAGATATTTTATGTAATTTTATAGTCATTTTAAATGCCTACAAAGTAACTCTAAATTGAAATATAAAATATTAGATGTTTATGATAATTTCAAAAAGTGCTCATTCTATTTAATTTTCTCAAATGTGTCAGTTCAGTTTTGAATGAGTGAAAAAAGTTTTCTGCTACAGCATTATCATAACAGTTTTCTCTACGACTCATATTTTGAATGATTCCATAAGATTTAAGAAGTTCACGATGAGAATCAGCTGCATATTCACAGAAACTTTGCTATGCAACCGCATTTGCTAGTTTTGACTTCCTCGTTCACGTATGCCAAATTAATCCATGTTTAGGATTTTTTGTTTTTAAAGCCATAAAAAGTGCATCATTTACAAGAGTAATTATCCCATTAACTCCCCAACCATTTTACGTGAATATAAGTCAATAACCGTAGCTAAATAGAACCATCCTTCACCTGTGAGTATGTAAGTCATATTTCCAACATAAATTTCATTTGGACTAGTTCTTGATACTCTTTGACACAGTGAACTTCAAAAAAATTTTAAAGCAAAGCCATGTACAAGCCAGACCTTTGTATAATCTAAAGTATATAGATGATTAACTCATTGATAAATAGGAGAACATAGCGTGAAGATACGAGTCTATTACGAAGATACGGATGCTGGTGGTATTGTTTACCATGCAAATTATTTGAAATTTTGTGAGCGTTCCCGTAGCGAATTATTTTTTGAACAAGGCACTACACCGACTGCAGATGGTGGACATTTTGTGATCAAACATATCGATGCAGAATTTTTAAAATCGGCAAAACTTGGCGATTTGCTTGACGTCAAAAATAAAATACTACAACTCAGAAACAGTTCGATGAAGTTGAGTCAAACAGTGTGGCGAGGCGACGAAAAGCTTTTTGATATGACCGCGGTTTTAGTCTTTGCAAAAGAGGGCAAACCTCTTCGAATCGACAGGGATATTAGAGACTTTTTGACATCCCTCAATCTTTAGATGTTTTACTCTACCGGTCTTATTGTATAGATTTTCGGTGACATGATTTTGATGCCATATTGTACCTGTCCATTGGCGATGGTTTCTGAAAAATCTCTTTGGCCATCAGCTAAAAAGTATGTTTCATATAGCATATCAATGCCGAGTGTTGTTGAGTAATTTACCCAATCGTATTCAATATCGCCACCCAGCATTTCATTGGCTCTTACGATTTCTGTCTTGGTTTCGCCAATAGAATTGGCAATGAGCATGGATTTCCTATCCGCATATTGTGTGAGTGTCAATATCATCGGATTGTAGTTGATTTGCGTAGAGAGAAGGTTGTAAGGTTTTCTATCATAAACACGCAGTTGTGAGGCCAATAAACTGGCCTTGACAAGAGGAAGATTCAAGAAAATCGATGCCCCATCAAGGGCTTTGTTCCATTTGAGGACTTTTTTGAATTGCAGGCGATTATTGTGAAATTGTTTGCTATAAATGATGTTTTTTGGTGTGGTAGCCACATCACTATCTAGTTCGTTGGCAATACTGCTATTATCAGAAAATATTGCGATTTTATCAGCGGTATAGTCCAAGAGTTTTTCAATTTGAGCCTTATAGTCAATCCCCCCTAATATCACATTAGCACGAGGATTTTGTATTTTAGAAACATTGACAGTTGGGATGTATGCGATCAATCCATCGGCGTGATTGGTGAGGATATTAGCACCGACTTCGGTAAAAGGCGCAATCACATAAATAAATCCATCATCTTTGATTTTTTGTAGGTTATCCAAGATTGATTTTTCACTTTCATCTTCACAATTATACACTTTAAGATCAAAATTAAATTTTCTATAAAGCAGATACGTAAAAACAGAATTGACCGTGCTGATAGCATAGCGTCGTATGGTTTTTTGCGGTACCAGCATGGCGACTTTGATGGTGACCTCTTGTGAGCGACTCATTCCAAATAGCTTTGAGTATTCATTGTAGGCGTTTTGGATATCATCATATTCACTATGATTTTGATAGACACTCAAAAATGAAAAAATCTTGCCATTATTCAATAATTCATTGAGACATTCCGTATGGCACTCTTGGGTTTCAAGATTGATAAAGACACTCTGCGCTGGTGGTATTGTAGAGGGCACTTCACTTTTGGAAAACAAGAAACTTATAACAACAAACAATAATAATAAAGATTTCATAGGAGCCTTTTGACCTTTAACATATCAGCATAGACTTCTTTTTTGGCTGATGGATTTCGTAAGAGAAAACTTGGATGGTATGTCGGGATGAGTTTAGCATCTCCAAATTCAAGAATCTCTCCTCTGATTTTAGATATCGGCATATCGTAATCTTCTGTGAGATAGTGATAGCTAGTCGAACCCAAAGCGACGATAATTTTGGGTTTGATGATGGCGATTTGTTCCATCAAATATGGTTTGCAGACACTGGCTTCATCGACGCTTGGGACGCGATTATTCGGGGGTCTGCATTTGACGATATTGGTGATATAAACATCTTCTCGTGTGAGTTCGAGTACATTTTCAATGATTTTTGTGAGCAACATGCCCGCTCTTCCTACAAAAGGTCTGCCACTCTCATCTTCATTGGCACCAGGACCTTCGCCTACAAAAAGCAACGTTGCATGCTCATCTCCTTCTCCAAAAACGATGTTTTTTCGAGATTTTGCCAACTGACACAAATGACATTGTTTGACCTTATGTTCCAATTCATCAAGGCTATTTACAGAAGGTTGATTCTGTGTTGTTCCCAGTGTTTGATTGTCTTGAAAGTATTCAAAACCAAATGATTTGTATTGGTATAATTGCTTTAGTAATTTTGCTTTTTCTAGGTTAATCATAAGCTAATCATAGCAAATGAGCTGTTAAAAAGCTATTAATGCCATCTGTCTTTAGGATAAAATATCTATGCTATAATGACATAAAATAATTGGACATAAATCGATGATAAATAAAATAGAAGAAATACTAGAAACACGAGATGTACTCCTAACAGGCGGTGGTGGTGTTGGCAAAAGTTATCTGGCGACTGAGTTGGTATCACGAGCCAAAGCCCACGCATGGCAAGTTGTGACACTAGGGAGCACGGGAGTGAGTGCTGTGAATATAAACGGTCAAACGATTCACAGTTTTTTTGCATTTGGGATTTGTGGTTCTTTAGAGGAGTTACGCAAGCACGACCGCTATGCTAAAGGGCGTCTGAGCGAAATCAAAAAAATACTCAAAAGTTGTGATTTATTGATTATTGATGAGATTAGCATGGTCTCTGCTTCCTTACTAGATATGATTCAATATCGCTTGCGAAGTGCAGGATTTAAGGGGCGTGTCTTATTTATTGGAGACTTTTTCCAATTGCCGCCAATTTTTAAGAAGAACAATACCACTCTTTTGAATCTCAATCAATACGCCTTTGAGAGTAGTGCTTGGGAGTTGATGAATCCACTGGTGGTAGAGTTAACCAAAACAAAACGCACAGATGATGCTGCATTTTTTGCTGTTTTGAGTAAAATCAGAGTGGCAAATATTGATGATGATGTGATCGCATACCTTGAAAAGTTGCGAGAAAACAAATCAGTTTTAGAGCGTTCTGCTACGATGTTGTTTGCGAGAAATCATGAGGCTGATCAAATGAATCTCAAAAAACTAAACGAGCTTGAAGGCGCACCGATTGTCATCAAGGCATTAGAGACGCATCATGTCAAAAGTTTGCACGAAAATAAAATCAAAAATTGGAAAAACTCTTTGCCGGTTCCTTGTGATTTGACATTGAAAATAGGAGCCAAAGTGCTCTTTTGCACCAATAAATGGGGCAAATACTATAATGGAGAGCGTGGTATTGTCAAAGAAATCGCTGATGATTACCTCATCATCGAAAAAGAGAATGCGGTAGTGCGGGTTGATAGGCAAGAGTATGTGATGAGTGAAAATATTAGTCTCAATGGCGAAATCGAAGAGAAACCACTGGTCTCTTTGGAGCAATTTCCTATCAAACTAGCCTATGCTATCACCATACATAAATCACAAGGGATGAGCATCGATGCACTGGTTTGCAATATCGATCATATTTTTGAAAAAAGTCAATTTTACGTTGCCATCTCAAGGGCAAAAAATCCCAAAAATCTCTACCTCCATCAAACGCATGGAGATTTTCACAAATGGATAGAAAAAATCACGACAGTGTCGCAAAAAGTGATTGATTTTTATCACAATTCTGAAGTGCGAAAGATTGAAGAAGAACCCATCCGTTACCAAACATTTTTTGATTAAGGAGAGAAGATGAAAAAGATCATGATATTTTTAGTGCTATGTGCTACGGTTGGACTTTATGCGCAGATGTTGCATGTTGATGATTTTAGCTCAGAAGTCTTTTCAAAAGTGAAGAAAAAGCCGGTATCTATTAGCATCAGTTTGGTGTTTGATGGAAGAGATGTCGAAGAGGAACATTATAAAATCATTGATGCCCTTAATATCATCATCGGTAGCTTTTATTTTGAAGATTTAGTGACCTCTCAAGGCAAGGAAAATATGAAAAAAGCCATCATCAAGTATTGCTCCAATAAATACGGAGTCGATATCGATCATATTTATATTCAAAAGATGAATGCCTTGCCAAGTACCCAACAAATCATCGATGCCCTCAAAAAAGAGGGTATGTGTGTGAAAGATTATTGATCGATGACATCATAGCCTTCGGGTATTTTGACCTGAAAGAGTGTCGCATCTAAGATGATATTTTTTTGAAGGTTTTTGAGATGGATGACGACATGATTATCAAGTTTGTCCTTATAATGGATATCTTGTATCGTGTCGTTTTTGATATTGATAAAATAATCCGTGTTCTCATAGGTCGCTTTGTATGTATCATGATGCATTTTTTTTGCATCGGCGATAATTTGAGTGAGGTTGGGACTGCGTTGGAGTGTCGTCATGATGACTTGTTCTAACTCTGGTTCTACGATGGCGACATGATTGCCATCAAAATAGACACTTTTTTTGATGGGCGACTTATAAATCCACAATGCTTGGTTTGCCGCTGTGGCATAAAAGGTTCCGGTATAAGTAATCGTGCTGTTTTCATCATTGGTGATGGTTTGTGTAAAATCACTTTGTAAACTTTTAAAATCCAAAACTCCAGCTTGTATTTTGATGATAAAAATAGCAATTAATAAAAAATATTTCATAAATTTGACTCCATTGGGATATTATAGTAAAGTTTTAGCAAATAGATAGTAAAAGTATGATAAAATTATCGCTTTGAAATAAATAAAAGGTAGATTAATGCTCGTAAACAATATAGCTAAGAAGATTTTTGGAACTAAAAATGACAGATTGGTGAAAGCTTATCTGAAAAAAGTAGAAAACATCAATGCGCTTGAGAAGACATATGAGAAGATGAGCGATACTGAGATACAAGAGAAATTTAACCACTTTAGAGAAGAGATTAAAAACGGTACAAAAACAACAGATGAAATTTTATACGATGTATTTGCAATTACGAGAGAGGCGAGTAAAAGAACAATCGGTTTGCGTCATTTTGATGTGCAACTTGTCGGTGGATTAGTGTTGCATGGCGGCGATATCGCAGAGATGAAAACGGGGGAGGGTAAAACACTCGTAGCAACATTGCCCGTCACACTCAATGCGATGAGCGGTGAAGGGGTGCATGTCGTCACCGTCAATGATTACTTAGCCGCAAGAGATGCCAACGATATGAAACCGGTTTATAATTTTTTAGGTTTGAGTGTGGGTGTTGTGACTGCGGAACTTGAAGATGAAGTGGCACGAAAAGAACAATACAACGCTGATATTACCTATGGTACCAACAATGAGTATGGATTTGATTATTTGCGTGATAATATGAGCTACTCTTTGAAAGAAAAAGTCCAACGTGGACACAACTTTGTCATCGTAGATGAAGTGGATTCGATTTTGATTGATGAGGCTCGAACCCCTCTTATCATCTCTGGGCCAACAAATCGAACTTTAGATGGATACAGACAAGCCAATGACATTGCCCTACAATTGAAAAAAGATGTGGATTTTACCGTTGATGAAAAAAATAGAACCATCATGATAACAGAAGCAGGTAATGAAAAATCCGAAGAGCTTTTTGGTGTCGGTAACCTTTATAGCTTGGAAAATGCGGTATTAGCCCATCATCTTGACCAAGCGCTCAAAGCACACTATCTTTTTGAAAAAGATGTCGATTATGTGGTCAAAGATGGTGAAATTGTCATCGTCGATGAATTTACAGGACGACTCAGCGAAGGCAGACGCTTTTCTGAGGGCTTACACCAAGCACTAGAAGCCAAAGAAAAGGTACAAATCAAAGAAGAGTCCCAAACACTCGCAGATATCACCTTTCAAAACTATTTTAGACAATATAAAAAACTCTCCGGTATGACAGGTACCGCACAAACAGAAGCCACAGAATTTGCACAAATCTACAAACTAGAAGTCATCACAATTCCAACAAATCTCCCAATGATTCGAGAAGACAACAATGACTTTATCTATAAGACAGAAGCAGAAAAATTCAAAGCAGCCATTGATGATATTGAAGCATGTCACAAAAAAGGGCAACCGGTCTTGGTTGGTACGGCTTCAATTGAAAAAAGTGAAGCACTGCATTCTCTTCTCAAAGAACGTCACATCCCTCATACCGTATTGAATGCGAAAAATCACACAAAAGAGGCAGAAATCATTAAAGATGCCGGCTTAAAAGGTGCGGTTACGATTGCCACTAATATGGCAGGTCGTGGGGTTGATATCAAGATATCTGATGAAATCAAAGCTTTAGGTGGCTTGTACATCATCGGTACAGAGCGTCATGAAAGTAGACGGATTGATAATCAATTACGGGGTCGTGCAGGACGACAAGGAGACCCGGGTAAAAGTCGTTTTTATCTCAGTCTAGAAGACAATCTGTTGCGAATATTCGGTAGTGATCGTATCAAAAACATCATGAACCGCTTAGGTATTGAAGAGGGCGAACATATCGAGTCCAAAATGGTAACGCGTGCAGTTGAAAATGCACAGAAAAAAGTTGAAAATATGAACTTTGAATCCCGAAAACATTTGCTCGAATATGATGATGTTGCCAATGAACAAAGAAAGACAATCTATAATTTTAGAAACAATCTCTTGGATGAAAATTATGATATTAGCTCAAAAATAGAAGAAATCAAAAAAGAGTATGTTGAAGATTTATTATTGCGTGCTGAGATATTAGAAGGTGCTCCTAAAGAAGATTTTGATTTGAAAAATTTAGTATCGATTATCAACACAGATTTGAAAGAAGGCTTTGAAGAAAAAGATTTTGAAGGTCTTGATTATGATGCCTTGAAAACTTATATTGATGAAGCGTTATCAGAAACCTATCGTGTCAAAATGTCTGTTGTTGATGATGAGCAAAAAAGAGAAATTGAGCGTATTTTATACCTTCAAGTCTTAGATACAGCATGGCGAGAGCATTTATATCAAATGGATATCTTAAAAACGGGTATCGGACTGCGAGGGTACAACCAAAAAGATCCATTGGTAGAGTATAAAAAAGAGAGTTATAACCTTTTTGTAGAGTTGGTTGATCAGATAAAATTTGAAAGCTTCAAAACACTTTATGTCGTGCAATTGAAAGATGAAAACGAAGAAGCGCAGAAAAAAGCGATGGAAGATATGATGCGCGCGATGGAAGCAGATACGAAAAACGGTATGACATTAGAGCACAATGGTTCTGCTACAAGTGATGCTGATAGTGTGATGGTTACAGAGAAAAAAATCCCACGAAATGCTCCGTGTCCATGCGGTAGTGGCAAAAAATATAAAAATTGCTGCGGTGTGAGCGGTCCTAAAAAAGGTGCATTAGTATAATTGATGGCACGAAAAAGCATAAGCGGTTATCTGGTTCGCAAATATCTACGATTTGATAAGGCTCAGCCTTTCATAACCGTGAGTGCTTTCTTGGCCTTTTTAGGCGTTTGTGTCGGTGTGATGGTATTACTCGTCGCCATGGCCATTATGAATGGTTTCGACAAAGAGTTTGAACGCAAACTTTTTACGATGAATTATCCCCTGAGTGTCTACTCTGCTACATTTGATAAAGTTAAAACAAAAGATTTAGAGTATTTAAAAGATACATTTCCTCAGCTACTTTTTAGTCCCTATATCTCTTCTCAAGTGATTACAAAGCGAGGCAGTCAGCTAGAAGGCGGCTTGCTGTTTGGTGTTGATTTTCAGCAAGAAAAAAAGATTAATTCGGTCTTAAACAAAGCACTCAAAGGCGTCAATCCCAAAAAATACGATCTTATCGTAGGGAAAGAGATCAAAGATAGCAATTTTCTGCATTTAGGAGATAAGCTGATTTTGATTTTCACTGAAAATGACCCCAGCGGTTTTTCTTTGATGCCCAGAATGAAACGATTTACATATAAAGGTGATTTTGAATCCGGATTGATTGCTTATGACAAAGTCTATATGTACACAACCTTAGAGTCAATTAGAGCAATTTTAAATTATAAAAAAGGGACATTTGATGGGATTCATATCTACTCAAAGCATCCTTTTAAGGATATTGAAAAGATTAGGAAAGTCTTGCCTAAAAATCTAAAAATCCTTGGTTGGTGGCAGATGAATGGTAACTTTTTCTCAGCACTAGCCCTAGAAAAACGCTCGTTGTTTATCGTCTTGATGTTGATTATCCTCATCGCATCATTGAATATTATCAGCTCTCTTTTGATGACGGTGATGAGCAGACGCAAAGAGATTGCATTGCTTTTCTCACTCGGAGCCACAAAGCAAGAGATTAAAAAAACATTTTTTTATCTTGGCATGATTATAGGAGGCGGTGGGATTGTCATCGGGACACTTTTGGGGCTTTTCTCGATTTATCTATTGGGAAATTTCGATATTGTCTCACTGCCTGCTGATGTGTATGGTACCTCGAAATTGCCACTTGAATTATCAACAACAGATTTCTTCATGATACTATTGGGTTCGATTGGTATTGTTGCTTTTTCGTCTTATTATCCCTCCTACAAAGCGACTAAGATTAATGTCTTAGATACTTTGAGAAATGAATAACATCTCTTAAAATAGCCGACTTATTTTATTGAAGCTAAAGTAGTTTTGGCTGCTTCTGTGTTCATATTTGAATTCCAGTTTATGAGCGCTAATGATACTCGATACGATATAAAGTCCTAATCCAAAGCTTTTATGGGTAATCTCACCTTGTGTAAAGGGTTCGGTATAGTGGGAAAGATCATATTTTAAAGGATTGCCTTGCGAGATGAAGATAATCTCATCGTCAGTTGTTTTGATAGAGACTTGTTTATCGATAGAGTGTTTGATCCCATTGTCGATGATATTTTTGATTGCTGTTGTAAAGAGTCTGAAATCAACATGAACAATATAATTTTTATCTATATCGATAGTGACTTGATCATCTGATATCATGGCCAAATCAATGGCTTCATCAATGATATCGCTCAAGCGGTATGGTTTGACATTTTTGACGCCTTCCCCTGAAGTAATCTGCTCGATTGATGCAAATTCGTTAATCAGAAGTTCAAGCTTTTCAAAAACACTGATTAATCGTTGCTTTTGTTTGTTATTGTCAATCATTTCGACGCTAATTCTTCCCTTTGTGATGGGCGTTTTGAGCTCATGCATGATATTTCTTAAGAAGAGTTGGCGCGATTTATTTAGTTTGTTGATTTGATCTACGGCATTTTGAAATGAGTTGGCCACTTGCGAAATCTCATCTTCTCCATCTGTGGCACAATAGATTTGCAAATCGCCTTGTGCGAATTTATTCATCTCTCTTTTGAGTTTTCGTAGCGGCTTTATTTTTCGGATAGTGAGAATGTACGCAGTGATTATAATCAAAAGTATGAGCGCAAAGATACTGCGTATGGTGTGATAGCGGTAGGGTTGGTAATCATTATCTTTTAAAAGCAATACGGTGTTGTCGTGTTCAATCAAAAGATAGTTTTGTTTTTCATAATAGAGAATCGAGCTGGTTCCGATTTTATTGACGATTTTTTGGAGCACTTGAGCATTTTTGATGATTTTTTCTTTGTCTTTTTTGTTATTAATCCCCTTCATATTGTATCCCTCGACTTGATTTTCAAGCTCTTTTTTCGTGATGAAATTATTAAGATGAAAGAGGGTGGCTCTGGCTATAATGGTATATTTGTTATTGAGCTTTTCTGTATAATTTTGCTTGTCATAGTCCATCAAAAACATAAATGCCAAGATGATACTTGCAATGGAGATAATAAAAATAAAGGTAATGCTATAAAAGATAGAGTTTCTGTTCATTGGACTAATTTATACCCGATTCCTCTCACCGAGTGGATGTATCTAGGGTCCTTTGGATTTTCATTGAGTTTTGTTCTGATACGTCCAATGATAACATCAATGCTCTTATTGGTGGTGTCTTCTCCGATAGAATCAACATTATAAATCAACTCTTCGCGAGAGACGACACCGCCTGCTTTTTTGATGAGATATGCTAAAATCTCATACTCTGCCACGGTGAGATTTAACTCCTCGCCCATAAGGGTGATGCGCATTTTATTTTCATCAAGTAAGAGGTCTGGTGCCTCTTTTTTTGTCTCTTGTGAAATCCCAAAATCTTGATTGTGACGACGGAGCAAGCTCATAATTCGCGCTCTGAGTTCTAGTGGGTCATAAGGTTTTGGAAGATAATCATCAGCCCCATTTTCAAGTGCAGTGACTTTATCGGTGAGATCATGACGTGCTGATGAAATGATGATGGGGATCGCATGTTTTTTTCGTATCTCTTTACAAACAACCAGGCCATCGATTCCGGGGAGCGTGAGGTCTAAAATAACCAGGTCGAAAGTCTCATGATCAAGATAGGAAAGCCCCAAATATGGGTCTTCAGCTGTTGTTGTTTTGATGTCAAATTGTTCTAAATATTCTGATAAAATTTCAGCCAATTCCAAATCATCTTCTATCATTAATATCTTCATGCGCCTAACCTAAAATTTATTTTGATTTATTCTACCATAGATGTGCTGACATTCGTTTTAGATACAAAAAAAGTTTATATTTTATGTATAATTTTATGTATTTATTCTCCATAATGTCACAACCTTGATTGACATAGACTAAACTTTTATGGTACAATGCATATCAAATAAAAATAAGAGGTAAAAGGCATGAGTGGAAGTTTATACGACACATTAGGTGTTTCAAGTGATGCTTCGGCAGACGAAATAAAAAAAGCATATCGAAGATTAGCTCGTAAATATCATCCTGATGTAAATAAAGAAAAAGATTCGGAAGAAAAATTTAAAGAGATAAATGCTGCTTACGAAATACTCAAAGATGCGGAAAAAAGAAAACAATATGACACGTATGGCGATAATATGTTTGGAGGACAAAATTTTCATGATTTTGCATCCAGCCAAGGTGGAAATGCAGATTTGGATGAAATACTGAGAAATATCTTTGGTGGCGGCATGGGCGGTGCTGGATTTGGTGGCTTCAATCGAGGTGGCTTCTCCGGTGGATTTTCAAATAGCGGATTTGGTGGATTTCAAGCACCTGATTTAGATGTAGAAGCGCGGATTACGGTCCCGTTTAATGTTGCTATCTTGGGTGGAAAACATTCGATTTCCTATAGCGATGAGCATTTTGATATCAAGATTCCAGCCGGTATCAAAAGTGGCGAAAAAATGCGCCTCAAAGGCAAAGGTAAATCTTACCAAGGACAACGCGGTGACCTCTTTTTGAGTGTCGAAGTGGCGAGTAGTCCTATTTATGAACGAGAAGGTGATGATTTGATACAAAATCTAGATATCAAACTCAAAACAGCCTTATTCGGCGGTAAAGTCGCAGTGGAAACACCTTATAAAGAGGTGACACTAAAAATCAAAGAAAACACTAAAAACGGTCAAAAATTCCGTGTTAAAGGCTTTGGCGTTATCAATAGAAAAACGCAAGAAAAAGGAGATCTCTACTTAAAAGCCAATATTATCCTTCCAGATGTCAATAGTTTGGATGAGAATTTAAAAGAGATCATGAAAGAAAAATTACCAGAGTAGAAAGGGGACATAAAACCATGCATGCATATGATGAACCGGTATATTTAATAAGCGTAGTTGCTAAAGTTTTGACCATCCATCCTCAAACACTAAGACAATATGAGAGAGAAGGGCTGATTTGTCCCTCTCGTACTGAAGGAAAGATGCGGCTTTTTTCTCAAAAAGATATCGATAAAATCAAAATGATACAAAGACTCACGCGAGACCTTGGTGTCAACTTGGCAGGCGTTGATATTATTATTCAACTCAAAGAGAAACTTCAAGAGTACGAAAATATGATTGATGAACTCAAAGAAGAACTCATCAAAGTCAATAAAAATAGTGGCGATACTGTCAAAAATCCTTTGGTGAAACGCGATAGTTACGAAGTGATTATTTTCGGAGAATAGCCATATCAACAATACTTAGCATGAAGGGATAGCATGCAAAATCATATAAAAAAATATCTCAAAGAAGCGTTATTCTTTGTGGTATTTTTAACGATTGCGATGAATGTTGTGAGCTATTATCGTGCGTCGGATTTAAATAAAAATCGGCTTGATATTAAGCATGTCACGCTTATAGATGGTCGCAATATCACACTACCCAAAAATCGTCCTATCATGATACACTTTTGGGCGACTTGGTGTCCTATTTGTAAACTCGAAGCTCCCAATATTGAGAAGATTTCAAAAGATTATGATGTCATCACGATTGCGGTACAATCGGGCACTCAAAAAGAGATACAAGCCTATCTTGATGAACATAAGCTACATTTTAATGTCGTCAATGACAAAGAGGGCTTTTATGCCAAAAAGTTTCATATCACCGTTTTCCCCACCACACTGATGTATGACAAAGAGGGTAGGCTGAAATTTAGTGAAGTCGGCTACACTACCACAGCGGGCTTATATGCAAGGATGCTGATGAGCCAATAGGGGCGGGTGAAAAGAGGGTATCGACTTCTTGATTAAAGAAGCCGAATATAACAGATTATCGAGATTGTGTTCTTCTCGGTCTTGAAGAGGTATTTGTATTTCGTGAATGATTTTTTGCAAAGTTCCCACTAGAGCCTCTTGGTGCCGAGGTGCGAGGCTTACTGCGTTGTTGTCGGTTACTGCGTTGCAAAATCGGCTCAGGTTTAATGGAGCGATCTGGTTCAAAGCCATCGATAATGACTTTTGGAATTTTATATTTGATGAGTTTCTCAATCCCCACAAGAAAAGCATCTTCATCGACACAAACCAATGAGAGTGCTTCTCCTCCATTGCCGGCACGTCCCGTTCTTCCGATACGATGTACATAATCTTCTGGAACATTAGGCAATTCAAAATTGACGACATAAGGAAGTTGTTCGATATCAATCCCACGTGCTGCAATATCTGTGGCCACCAACACGTTAACCCTGCCCATCTTGAAATCAGCCAATGCTTTGGTTCTTGCGCTTTGACTTTTGTTTCCATGAATCGCCGCAGCACGAATGCCATCTTTTTCAAGTTGTCCACTCAGGCGATTTGCCCCGTGTTTGGTTCTGGTAAAAACCAAAACTTGACTCCATTTGCCCTCATGAATGAGATGAGAGAGCATTTCTCTTTTTTTATCTCTATCCACCGGATGCACTGTTTGACGAATACTCTCAGCTGTGGTATTTCTACGCGCTACTTCGATTAATGTAGGCGCGTTGAGTAGGCTATCTGCCAATTTTTTGATTTCGCTGGAAAAGGTTGCTGAAAAGAGCAGGTTTTGTCGCTGTTTTGGAAGTAGGGCGAGGACTTTTTTGATGTCGTGGATAAATCCCATATCGAGCATACGATCGGCTTCATCTAAAATCAAAAACTCAACAGCGGAGAGATCCAAAGCTTTTTGCCCGACAAGGTCCAATAATCGGCCCGGAGTGGCAATCAAAATATCCACACCTTTTTTAATCGCTGTAATTTGAGGATTGATACCAACCCCACCGAAATTCGTCGTAGCCTTGTAAGGGAGATACTTTCCATAATCTTGAACACTCTCACCCACTTGAGCGGCGAGTTCTCGTGTTGGCGTCATGATGAGGGCACGTATTTGACGTTTGCCTTTGGTGACTTTTTTGCTATCGAGTAATTGTAATAGGGGTAGGGTAAATCCGGCAGTCTTCCCTGTACCGGTTTGTGCTCCGGCTAAAACATCTTTGCGCTTTAATATGAGCGGAATGGCTTGCTTTTGAATCGGCGTTGGCTCATTGTAGCCTAAATCTGCAATAGAGCGCAGTAGGGGTTTCATTAAACCCAAATTTGAAAATGACATAAAATACCTTTTATATGATGAGCCTACGATAAGTTTGGAAACTTTGTCGATCTAGACTCGATTGTGAGTTGTTGTTAAGGTTATCGAAGGATTACAAAAACGAAGTCAGTCGCAGATCGAGGTGCGCTGAAATTAGAAAGATTATACCATAATTTTCCAAGACACGGTATACTTTTAATTATAAATCATCACTAAGAATAAAAATGAATAAATTAATCGTCCCGTTTTTGCTAATATTTTCTTTGCTCAGTGCCCTAAATGGCGCCAATCATAGTGTTGTTTGCAAGGCCAAAGTCGTAGGTCATGATATTGTTGTCACAGGACTCAATAAAAATCCCTATAGTGTGACACTCGTCTATGATGCACGCTATCAAAGCAAAAGCGGCAATCAACACATCTCAAAACGCGTCATTTTGCAACCGAATATAAAAAAAGAGATAGTGCGTATCCGTGAGCAAAAAGGTAAGACAATCTTCAAATCTAATTACAAATGGATGATGGGAAGAATAAATGCCAAGTATGACAAAGCATATCATTACAGACTCCCTTATCGTGCAGGAAGCAGACAGATGGTTACACAAGGATTTAATGGCACCTTTACTCATTTTGGAGCAAGTCAATATGCTGTTGATTTTAATCTCAAAGAAGGTACCGGCGTCTATGCAGCTAGAGCGGGTAGGGTAATTGAAGTGAAATCAGATTCCAACAAAGGAGGTCCCAATCGTTCGTTTTTGAAAGATGCCAATCATATCGTCATTGAGCATCATGATGGTACTTTTGCATTGTATGCCCACCTCAAGCAACATGGTGTCGTGGTGAGACTTGGCGAGCAAGTGCGAGCAGGAGAATTGATTGGATACAGCGGCAAAACAGGATATGCTAGGGGACCTCATCTGCATTTTGTAGTATATCGAATCGTCAATGGCAATAAAATAGAATCATTACCAATCCAATTTGTCACATTACACGGCATTCTCAAAAAGCCAGTAGAACACCAATGGTATGTTGCCCGATAGGCCATTGAGAGGTTTATATAATAGTTTGGAAATTATAGTTGCCAACTGTGCAAAACTACTATAAATATGGCATTTTAAAAAATTTACTTTAAACTTTATAACGTTTTTATCGCTTAAGGTTAATTTTGATTTTTTATGATATTTAAGGGGATTAAAAGCATTTGTAGATATAATTCGTTCGTAATACATTTATGACCTCCGTAATAGGTTGTATCTGTAGGCCGT
Source organism: Sulfurospirillum sp. 1612 (assembly GCF_036556685.1). Classification (NCBI taxonomy): domain Bacteria; kingdom Pseudomonadati; phylum Campylobacterota; class Epsilonproteobacteria; order Campylobacterales; family Sulfurospirillaceae; genus Sulfurospirillum; species Sulfurospirillum sp. 1612. The sequence goes on along the minus strand of NZ_CP140614.1, from coordinate 1,248,336 downwards.
GTTTTGTTGCAAGCATTACACGGCTACTCTTCGTAGCTTTGAAACTTAAGAGACAATTCTAATATTAAATTTTTTAAACTTAGCTTAATTTTTTTAAAAATCATCAAATTTATTTTCTGTAATCTATACGTTGCTAGCTGGTGTCTAACAGACACTAGCTGGTGTCTAACAGACACTAGCTAGCAATTTTCTGGTGTCTAACAGACACTAGCTATCCTATATATATACAAAGTCTTTTTTTGATAGATATTTTAGATATATAATAATTTATATTTATTGTCGATTTTTGATTTCTCGCGGCGCTACGCCTCAATAAGGAAACAGTCTTACGACTGTGTTTTGGTGTTTTGCTTGAGGCAAAAGCACTTAATCTATGCGGTTTATGATTAGATGGTTTTGAATTTTGAAGTTTATCATGATAAAAAAACCTCTCTAAAATGCCCTACAATCTTTTTTTATTATGTATTGGTATGTTGGTATTAAATTTCAAAGATTATTCAATTTTACTATTAAAGAATTAATCTATTACGGTAAAATTGAATATATTTTTATTTATATGTTAAGTTTCCGCGCGAAATTAATTTTTTAGCTCATTTGTTTGAGTTTTTATGTTTTTTATTTCATGCACTGGCATACTATCTACTTTTAGATCTTTTTCGGTTAATTGTTTACATTCATTTTTAGCTTGTTTTATGGTATAAATAAGCTGTAAACTCTTTGCACGCTCTCTTAAAAGTAGTGCTTTGTCATCATTTGCGCTATATATTCCTAATGTTAGAGTCTTTCCAACTATATTTTTAGCTAGATTTTTGTCCTCTTCTGTTTTAAGTTGTGATCTTATGTTGCTAATTTCACTTATCAATGCGTTACAACTCATTGCGTAATCGGTTGCTTCTACGGTAGATAATGGCTCTTTGCTTGCGCATCCAAAGAATAGGGCAGATATAGCAATTGTTGAGATAAGTATTTTTATCATGATAAACCTTTTGATACAAAATTTTGAGAAAATTATATCATAAAAGATAAGATTAAATAGTAAAATTTGTTTAAGGTTATTTTGAAACTTAAACGGTTTTAATATTTTCTAAAAAAATGAAATGTCTATTTTATGGTAGTTTGTTGTTATGCTGCGCGAATAGATCCTGGAGGAAAAAACACTTAAGGTTGATTTTAAACTTAATTTTATACAAATACTAAAAAAGTGTGACGAGATCTCGCCACTACTTCTTTTTATAGACTGCTATTGCAATAATAAATAATCCTATTGTGATCTTAAACCCAATATCTTTGCCCGCTTGTATAATTCCATCTTTTATCTGTGCGCCGGCGGCGTTGCTTGCTTCTGTCAAATCCATTTAATTTACTCCCGTTTTTTGTTTTAATTTTGCAATATCAATTTTTATCTCTGTTAATGTCTGCTGTAATTTAAAAAGAGGGATCAAAACAAGCGGTGTCAAAATTTGCACATATATCGCTAAATCATGTATAATGTCCATTATTTCCCCTTTTTAGCAATTTGATAAATATCACGCCCGATAAAATTCCAAACTACTAAACAAATCAACACGGATCCCCCAACAATAACAACATTTTTACCGATAGATAAATCGCTTGAAATAGTATCAATAGCGTTTTTTATATTGGAGGAAAAATTCTCATAAAATTTCGCGGCACTAGCTTTAATTTGTTCTTGTTGTAATTCTTGCTCTCCTAAAGTATCATCAGCGGAAATACTCGCTTTTCTTAGTTCATTATCATACCAATCAAAAAATGATAGATCATCTTGTTGTACTACTCCAGTATTATCTGGAATATTAAGATTATTTGTATCAAATCCAAAAATACTCGCTAATGTATCGCTATTATTGTATGTATTAACCATTTTCAAACCTTTGGTTAGAATTTGCTTCTATATAGTGCGCAATCGTTCCCGCTCCGCTGTAAGTATTATAATATTGCTTCCAATACGCGGCGCGACATTCTAAAGTTGATGGAATTGCCCCTGGGCGCAAAAGATAAAAAAGTCTTGCAAAAATAGTGCTTAAAAGTGGTGACCATTGTAATGCTAAAATGCTGACATTGTCTATATCGATATTATAAACTTTTTGTATAAGAACTTTTGTACTTTGTGGTGTTCTAGCTTGAACATCAGCAAACCCCGGCCGATCAAATTGGAAAATTCCATACCCGCTGCTTAAATGAAGATCCGGCGTATCTCCGTAGTTAGTTTCCGCCATTGCCGTTTCGCTTAGAAGATTTATAGCATTTTGGCCACCTCCTAAAGTATTAACAACATTTATTATAATTTCATCTAAATGTTTTTTGCTTATTAACCCATACATAAAAAACCCCCTAAAATAAACGATTTGACTAAAAAAAAATAATGAAATAATAACGCGCTTAACGCGGCGATCAACCATTTTATGACCCTATTGGATAATCTGGATGAGCTGGTATATCTTGCACAGTATCACTTTTTAATAAAGCCCTTAAAGTCATGACATAACTGACCCAATCATCAGGAAATGGGATATTTGCTTTTAGGCATCGAATAGCAACCAAATCACTATTATTCAATGCTTCTTTTACTTGTTTTTTAAATAATAATAATTCTTTTATTTTAATTTTGTCTTTATCAATTATTATCATTTTATTACTCCTTGTCTGTATAGTGCTTGTAATTCTGTATCTGTAAATTCACTAGACTCACCACCAAACCCATCAGGTTCTGGCATATCTTCAAGCACCCATCTATCTCTATCTGTTCTATCTGTTGGAATATCTGTATCAGATACTAGCCAATAAGGAAGATTATGAGGTACATCTTTTTCAGCAATCGCTTGTAAACCTACTATATCTAGTACTTCTTGTGCTGGTATTAGTATTGCTACACTTTCGTCTTTGTTTTTGTATATTATTCTATTCATTTTTTTTTCCTTTTGTTATCTAAACACAATACATCCACAAATATCTCTATCTATTTTTTCCCCATCTATACCAATGTAATATCTAAATCTATAACTCGTAGTTGTAAACTCTGAAGGATATGATGGTCCTGATGCAAAACTGTTTCCTCTTTGTAGTGTACTTGCATAATAATTGGCATCTTCCATAGCTATTATAAAGTTAGCTGTATAATCCCCAGTTCCATTATCTGTAATACTAGATATATTACCACTCGCTCTAATAGAAACTGTCCCAGTACCATTAAAATTTACCCATGCCCTACAAGCATAAAGAGGTGACGACCCTGTAACATTAAATAGCTTTTTAACAACTTTAATTAAAGTTCCTCTTGTTATTCCTAGCATCTTACATACCCCATATAATAACGCTAATACTTGCCGCTGTATCGTTGCTAAATTTTAAATTTGTTAGTTCTGTGGTATAGATTAGATCTTCTAACATTTCATATTTTATGCTACTTGTATTTAAAGAAATATTTACATAATCGCTCGCCAAAAATCTTACTGCTTTAATCGCCTTTACATCAAGATCAAAACTTTCACCCGATGCGATTGTATATTCCTCATCAAAACGTGGCGTAAATGATCCGTTTACGTTTACAGTCTTTAACGCTGGAGCAGGGTTGATCTTAAAATCTGCATCATTACTACTTTGCGCAAAAATTATATGCTCATCTGGTACGGGATCTGCTGAAATATATATTCGATTTATTCCGGTAGCCGTGATGCTGTCATCTTGTATCATTGAAATATCTTTGGCGTTTGCATCATTAATGCGGATCTTTACATTTGCCCCCTCTGGTGCATAGCGTAAAATTAGATAATCTCCGGAGCCTAAAGAGTTTACCTGATTCGCATCAAGACCATTACTAATATCTTTTTCAATTATATTGTAATTCATAATTTTCCCTTTTTGTTAATTCGATAAATAAGATAAAAAAAACCACCCAAAAGAATATATTTTTTAGATCCAGTTGTTATAGAATTAAAAAAATTATTTCTTTGTTCTAGCTCTGCGTTATTACTTGCCGCCGTAAGTTGTAAAGCGGCGGCTTGAATTTGTGCATCGGTGGCGGTTCCATCTTTTATAGCTTGTGCTAATTCATCAAGATTTATATCAACGTTTGTTGTTGGATTTACGGTGACATTAGTATTTGTTGTGCTATTGCTACTACTGCCACCACCGCCAAAAATCGCGCTTAAAAATCCCATTACTTAGCCTTTTTTTTCTTGTGCTTTGTATGATCCATCCCATTTTTAACAAGCATTACGCCACCAATTCCTGCCAATCCGATACCAAAAGTTTTGAGATCAAAATTAGATCCGCTTGCGGTACTTTCTGCCGTTGCCGCTTGCGGATCTGTTCCACTATCCATAGGCGCTTCACTTAAGCTTGCTTGCCCCGCTGTGCCACCCAATAACCCGACACTAGCTGCGGCGCTTAACCCATCGCGGGTGGTTTGGCTACTCGTTGGTGTCTGTGATAGAGTAGGGGTGCTACTTGTACTATTATCTTTCCCAAAAATAATAGAGGGATTAAAATTTATACTACTTGTTGTAATTCCGCTTGATGTTGCGGATCCTCCAAACAATCCCATGATTTAACCTTTCAAAAACATATATACACCAATGGCACTAAAAATACCCAATATCAAATAATTGTTATCTATGCCGGAAATCAAATTTTTTGATCCTACGGCTTGTTGTTGATCCTGGTATGATTGCGTTGTTTTGGTTTGATTGTTTAAGGTGTCCACTTGTGCTTTTGTGCTTGCAACTGTGATGACTGCATTTGAAATTGGATTTAATATGCTACTTAACCAATCGGTACCACTTGCCGTGGTACCGCTTATCACTCCGCTTGATGTTCCATCTCCGTTATAGTTTGGCATTTTAAGCCTCCGTGATTGATGTTTGTTTTACTGTATCACTATAAACTTGTACAAAATTTGACCCTGATTGTTTTTCAACATCAAGCACAAGCTCTAAAGTGTTGAAACCTCCGGTTAGAGTATTCAAAACGTCGCTTAATCTTCCACGTTCTGCAAAATCAATCACATAAATACCGGTGAAATCTTGATCGCCTTCAATTCTAAAATGTTCTTTGTTAAACTCATTAAGCGCTTCACTATCCCAATCAACAATCACAGTTGTGCCACTTTTTACTTTTAGGCCTTTGATGACATTACCGGATCTAATATTATCAACGGTAGCGGCGACAACTAGTGATCTATATAGTTTGTTAATTGGTAATGTGATTGTAAACTCGCTGTTTGTGCTTGTTACCTCTTCTTTGAGTGCGGTTTCTTCGTAATATTTAATCACTTCACCTTTGCCGCGTGTATAACCAATAAGCTGGTTGCTATAAACTGTCATATCTGCCGCCGTGATTGTAATATCTTCGCCCATATTTGCACTAGATCCCCAATCTACAATTAGATCTAAACTCTGGAAAACTCCAGTATTTAAAATGGTATCCCATGGGCGTACACTGTTTGGCATTGATAAGTTAATCTTTGCCCATACATAAGACACTAAGCCGCTTGTGCTTGCTGTTGTGTCAAGTACGGTTTTACCTTGCTTTCCATTTGATAAAATTGCATCAATGTACAATTTATTTCCTGGTATCTGTTTAATATTTTCGTTACCATTTCCGACAAGCTGGATGCCGTTAATTAAACTCAATACGCCTTCATTGTAAAACTTAGGACTTGCCCCGTTAGTATGTGTCACTTTGATCTTTACTAAATAACTCTCAACGTGATAGTTTCGTGATAACTGTAATCTTGTTTGAGTTGATGCGGTAAAAGATAATGATCCTTCTTTTCTCTTAAATGTTCTTGCCATGATTTAAGCTCCTGCAGTCAAAGTGCTTGAGATAATTGGTTGGATATATTTTTTTCCAACAACAACGCCAATAATTACGCCTAAACTTACGTATAGGTCTGATTGTGTAAAATTCATTTATGATGTCCTTTGATATTTAATTAGATTGATAAAAATGGGATATATTTTCCCAAAACACTTGAAACAACAACCGCGGCTACGCCATAAATAACGCCTTTTGTTACGTTCTTTTGCATTTTTAAACCTCCTTTCAAAGATTTATCCTTTTTGTAATATTTCAAGATCATTTTTACTTGTAGTAATGATCTTATGATGTTCTTCATCTTCAAACTCTAAAAAACTGAAGCGATCTAAATTTTCAACTAAACTAACATATTCAGCCCCGATCGCTTGCTTTATATATAATTTATCAGTAGGTTCGCGCAACCGTGAAAAATAAAAAATATCTGTTTGTGATGTCAAGTTGCGCGAGATGTTTGCCGGCCTACGTGAAGTGGATATTATGTCAATCTCGTGGTGCCTACCATATTGTATAATCTTGTTCAAGGAGTTCTTTTTTGTAGCCCGAGGATCTAAAAACATATCTACTTCATCGACGACAAACATCAAAGATCTCATCTGTGCAACGATACTTGCAAGTTCATCAAAAGTATCATCAAAAGCATTAACGATTAGTTCTAACTTGTATTTATAAAAAACTTTGAAATTTGCCGTGTTATATATCCACTTTCTAAACTTTCCAACGGATTGAAAACTTAACCGTCGATTTTGAAATGTAGAATATTGAAATCGTGGATCTGCAATTATAGTCGGCTTATTGTACATGAGCATAAGTGCTTCTGTTAAAGCTGTCTTTCCATAGCCCTTATGCCCTATGACTGTAATAATTTTATTTTGTCTTTGTTCTATTAGCATTAAATTTACTTTTTAACTTTCCTAAAAATGTTGGAATATTCGCTAAGCCTATAATCCCATCAATAGCCAAAAATGCACCCGCTACAATTACGACTGCCGTATTAACGCCGTGGCTACTTACTGTTTCATCTTCGACCTTTTTATCAACGATATTGACTGCATTATTTTTAAAAATCTGTTTTGCTGCTGCATTAAGCGGCTCTTGCTCTCTCTTTAGCTTAAAACTCTCTGCAATAGCCAAAAATGTATCAATAATCGCCTCGCTATCGCTTTTGGCTCTGTTTGCTCTTGCCTTTGGCTCTGTTTGCTCTCTATTTGCTCCTTTTGTTAGTATTATGTCGCAAAGTTCGGCTTTGCTTAATTTTGTTAATGTAACTTCTTTTAAATTTGTATAGGGGAGGGCGATTTTTGCCAATTCTTTGCCCGTCTTCTGCATTAACTCAGTCCTGGTTATATCTTCCTTCGTGCTTTTTATGTCATCAAAAGGAATATCCATATCTACGCCATTATCCGTTACTTTTTCCGCTCCTTTATTCATGCTTTAGCCTCTTTATCGTTATTTTTAGAGTTTTTAATAAGAAATAGGCCAATACCAATCAAAGAAACACTACCAATCAAAAAAAAGTATTTTGATTTTGGTTTCTTTTCCTCTTCATGTTCTTCTTTAATTTCTACGACCTTAAAATCCTCAAATCTTTTTTCAACTTCATTTATGCGTTTCTCTAAATCTTTTGTCAAATTTTCTTTTATATCTGGTATATTTTCCTCTTCTGTTTGAATAATTTGATCATCAGATAAACTTTCAATCTCTTTAGTCATTTTTCGCCTCCTTGATTTGTATTTGTTTTAATTTTTCCATCTGTAAATGAGTTTACGCCATTGACTGCAAAACTTGCACTCATAATCGTGCCAAAGGCCGTCGTAATAGGTAAAAATAAATCTTTCATGCTAGATATGGCACTAGATATTTGTTGTGTATTTCCTAGATTAAAAGATTGTGCGAGTAGTAAAAAAAGCATAACATAAATATAAGTACTATATAGCCTCATCGTGGTTGTAGTTATGCTTCTTCTCATCTGCCCATTTGGATCAAGCGCTTTAAGATATATTGCTGTTGCTTGTGCTTTATCTTGTGCCGTTTCAAACCATTTAGAAGCCGCTTTTTTGATAGGATCTTGAAAAATCCCTAAAATAGAAGATAAAATTGGAAACATTTTTTGCCTTTATTTTGATTAAAGGCGCTTTCATTCCGTAACATGAAAACGCTTATATAGGGAAATTACGGTATCCCTGTATAAGAGTTAAACATCTATTTTATGCCGCGTTTTAAAGCTCTTCTTAGTTCTATCAATTGCTTGATCTCTTTTTTTAATTCTTTTATTCGTTTTGTTCGCTCTTCATTGTCATTGCCATAAAAGTGATCTTCACCTTTTAATATACTAATGCCACCTTTTCTATCTTCGATTTGTTCTTTTATAATATTTTGGATCATGTCATATTGTAAAGATAAAATTTCAATAATCATTTTTTAACTCCTTATTTTTGAAAAAAGCATCTAGTAATGCTTCACGTTTATCAAACATCAACATTTCAAATAATATGGCCTCATCTTTGTTTAGATCCCTATTATATGTTATTGTGCGATAGTAGCCATTCTTTTTAATCTCAATTATTTGTGCTTGTAAATCTCCCGCGGTATCAATGAAAAATTGATTTTCTGTTAGATATAGTTTCATGAATTTTCTAAACTTTGCAAAAGACTTACTAATTTGTAATCTGTCCAACTCTTCAATGCGCCTGATCGGATTTTTAACTGTACAATCTGAGGGTAGGGTGGCTGAATTCCATGCTTTAAGAAATCTTGTTTCTGTAAATATTCGTCGCTTATATGGTGTTCTAGTTTGTAGTGTATCAATTACGATGTATTTTTTCTTTTTTAATTTTTTAATTGCTTGTTTTAGTGCATCAATACTATGACCTGTTAGATCACAAATTTGACGATTTGTAGCATAGCAATAATTATCCTTGTAGCTCAGCATTTCTATGTACATATATACGATCTTTTCAGTAGCTGTCAAGCTTGTATTAAGTAAAATATCATTTTCTACTGTTGTACGCCCATTTTCAAACTTATCTATGAGTTTAACGTCTATCATGACATGCTCTTTTTAAGTTTTAACTCATTGTTTCTAACTCGTTTAAGTTTCAAGCCGATACAACCAAATAAGAGTTTGGAAATTATAGTTTCCAATACAATTAAGGAAATTTTTGCTATAATACCCATAAATCATCACAAGGCATACTCATGAGATATCCTCTTGACTTTGAAGCTACATTTAGTAAGACCTATCTTTTTTGGTTGAGTAAATTTACTCGTAACAAAATAACGACATTATCGAATCGCAACGTCACCGATAAAGATCGATTGGCTCAAATCATCCAGCATCTCGCTCAAGGCAGCGATAATATCAAGGTCTTAAAACAATGGCTCAATGATGCAAGAAATATTGGCATGGGAGGCATTCATGTCTATTTTCGTCCACTTGAAAAACTCTATGAGTATCTGATGCGTTTTGGTGCCGCTTCGATGCGAGAGATTGATGAAGAGTTATTGAGTGATTTTTTGGCCAGTGAAACATCACAACTCTCCGATGCCTCCAAAAAGAACTATCGTATCGCATTGCTTAGTTTTTTTAGTTATATTGACAAGCAAAATAGTGATGAAAATGGTACGGCTTATCACTATGGCATCGAACTCAAGAACTGGGGAGGATTAGGAGGAAAAGGGGGCATTAAACTCCCCTCTTACCTCAATAAAGATGAAGTACAGCGTTTTATCGCAGCGATTGACGCTTATGAGTTCAAAACCCCAGAAATCGGCATCAGAAACCGTTTGATTATCAAACTGATTCTCTATACCGGCATTCGCGTGGGTGAGGCGATTGGCGTCAAAAAGAGTGATTTTTTTAAAGATGAAGATACTTATGTCATACAAGTACGCGGCAAAGGCAACAAGCCCCGTGTTGTCATGATACGTGAAAAAATCATACAATCAGATCTCTTAGCTTGGCTTGAGATCCATCATTGTCACGATGGTTTGATGTTTTGCAATCAAAAAGGTACGAAACTCACACAAGCTTATTTGAGCCGAATTGTGGAGCAAATACTCATATCAGCAGGTATTAGAAAAGAGAAAAACGGGTGCCATATGCTACGCCATACCTTTGCCACTTTGCTGTACCAAAAAAGTCATGATTTGATACTCGTGCAAGAATCTTTAGGACATGCTGATATTAATACGTCTCGTATTTATACGCATTTTGACAAAGAAAAACTGAAAAAAACGACTGATATTTTCTAAAAATTAGGCATCATGATGTTCTGGTGGCAAAAAGAGCATCTTGTCATCATCATAAAACGAAACATCACCGGTTTCGATTTTATAATACCATCCTCTAATCGACAAAGTGCCCTCTTCCACTTTTTCTGCGACTTTGGGATAGCTCAAGAGATTTTGAAGTGAAAAGACGACAGAGATTTGTTCGGCCATTTCCATCTTTAATTTTAACTCAAGTGGTTCACTGACTTCGAGTTGGTCTATCATCTCTTTTGTTCGCTCACCCAGTTCCAACCACTTTTTGACATGTATCATCGCATCAGGATCAATATCCTCTTTTTTAAATACTCCCTCGATAGCACCACAATGAGAATGACCACAGACAATGATATCACTCACTTTCAAAAAGGATACGGCATACTCTATGGCAGCAGCAGTACCGTGAAAATCGACATCTGGCTTATAGGGAGGAACAAAATTTCCAATATTTCGAACGACGAAAAGATCGCCAGGATCGGAGTTTGTGATGAGCGAAGGTACGACCCTTGAGTCACTGCAACCGATAAAGAGTGCTTTGGGTTTTTGTCCCCTTTTTACCAAATCGATATAGCGTTCTTTATACTTTTTGAAACTCTGTTTTTTGAACGCTTCAGTACCACGCATCAACATTGATATATCCATAATGACTCCTTCTGAAATTGGAAGTATATCATTATCAAAATCATATTACCATTTAAAAATCCATAATTATGTGAAAAGTGTGTAAAAAAAGATATGCAATTTTAGCATATTTTCATTATAAGTGCTTTGGCAAAATTTTAAGAAATAATTCAATTTATACATCATAGAATGAGGAAAATTGACCAAAAGGGGAAGATATGTCAGATAAAATTTACCGAGTAAATATGTCAAATCTTAGTTTTAAGATTGAAGATGTACCGCAAGACTGGATGGGATTAGGTGGTAGAGGTCTTACTTCTACAATCGTTGCTGCCGAGGTTGACCCTGAGTGTCACCCTCTTGGTCCAAATAATAAAATGGTCTTTGCTCCAGGACTACTCTCCGGTACCAGTGCTGCAAACAGCGGTAGAAATTCTCTAGGTGCCAAAAGCCCACTAACCGGAGGTATCAAAGAGAGTAATGTTGGTGGAACTATCGCCGGAGTGATGGCAAAATTGGGTGTAAAAGCGCTCATCATCGAAGGAATGCCTGAGGATGATAGTACTTTTTATCACATTCATGTCACCAAAGAGCATATTGAGATCGAACGCGTACCGGAACTTGTCGGCAAAGATAATTACTTTGTATTAGATTCAATGCTAGAAAAATATGACAAAAAAGTAGCCGTCATGAGTATTGGACGTCCGGGTGAGATGAAAATGTTGATTTCCAATATTTCTGTCAAAGACCCAAAAGGTAAGCTCAGAAGCCATGGCCGCGGTGGTCTTGGTGCGGTAATGGGTTCTAAGAAAATCAAATGTATCACGGTGGATGCTGAAAAATTCAACGAAGCAAGTGCCAGCATTGTTGATATGGAAAAATTCAAAGCTGCGAGTAAAGTGTTTACTAAAGCACTCAAGGATAATCCAATCAGTGGTGAAGGCTTGCCCGCTTTTGGTACAAATGTTCTGGTTAATATCATCAATGAAGCCGGTGGCTTACCGACTCGAAACTTCAGATCAGGATATTCAGATAATGCAGAAAATATCTGCGGTGAAACGATGGCTGAAAATATCAAAGCCCGTGGCGGTAGCACGACTCATGGATGTCATGCCGGATGTGTGATTCAATGCTCTCAAACTTATAATGATAAAGAGGGGAAATATCTCACTTCTGGATTTGAATATGAGATGATTTGGGCCTTTGGTGCTAATCTTGGTATTCGAGACTTAGACCAAATCGCAAAAATCGATGCATTGATGGATGATTTGGGATTGGATGCTATTGAAACCGGTGTGACTTTGGGACTCGCAGTAGATGCTGGATTGATTGAATTTGGTGATGGAGATAGAGCCTATGAAATTCTCAAATACGAAGTAAGCAAAGGAACACATCTTGGTAGAATTATCGGCTCAGGAGCTGGAAATCTAGGAAAACTCTACGGTCTTGTTCGTGTGCCAGTGGTCAAAAATCAAAGTATTCCTGCTTATGAACCAAGAGCAATCAAAGGACAAGGTGTTACTTATGTTACCACACCTATGGGAGCAGATCATACCGCCGGTTATGCCGTCGCTACCAATATTCTCAACAGTGGGGGACATGTTGATCCACTCAAAAAAGAGGGACAAGTGGAGCTTGCACGAAATTTACAAATCGCCTCAGCGGCTGTAGATAGTACCGGAATGTGTATTTTCGTGGCGTTCCCAGCACTTGATGAACCGGCGTGTTTACCGGCACTTATTGATATGATTAATGCCAGATTTGGCACTACTTTAAGTATTGATGATGTGATGAATTTAGGTAAAACCATTCTAAAAACAGAGCATGAATTTAATTTAAATGCAGGATTAACCAAGCATGATGACAGAATACCGGAGTTCATGAAATATGAAGCGCTTCCTCCTCATAATGTGACGTGGGACTTCACCAACGAAGAGATTGATGCTTTTTGGGATTTCTGATGGCTGAACTTATGGAAATCACGGTGAAACTTTTCGCACAATATCGAGAAGGAAGATTTAAATCACAACAGCGTCAGTATCCAAAAGGATCGACGGCTCAGCATATTTTAGAAGATGTTGGCATTGACAAAGAGAAGCTGCCGGTTGGAGTTTTGATGGTCAATGGACGACATGTTGAGGAAGATTTTGTTTTGGAAGATGGTCAAATATTTACCATCTTCCCAAAAGTGGGTGGAGGGTGACTAAAAGTCGCCCTCTTCTTGTTTGATACCAAGCATGAGCCGATAAGACCCCGGCGTTCCTGGTGGTAAAAGTGCTAATCTATCGCCCTCTTTTAGTATGGTATCTTTGGGTAATACCACGCCATTGATAAAAACAGCTTCGACTTCTTCGTCTTTAAAATTTAAATTTTTTATGATTTGATTGGGTGTGATGCCCTTTGGTAATTCCATCGGGGCATTGACATAGGGGATGCCTTGCGCTTTTAGTTTTTCTCTTAAAAATGAAAAGGCATTGAATGTGATATGTATCAATTTCCCCTCCTTATCTTCAAAATATCTAGAATATTTCGATAAATTATAACACGAATGCAATTTAGAATGCATATATTTTGCTATAATAAACAAAAATACTATCGGAGCGTCTGATGCAAAATGCACTATTTGATGAATTAAAAGATTTGAAGAAAAATATGAAAGAGAACGAAAAAATCGAGAACGAAAGAAAAATTAAAGAAGCAAAAGAGAGTAAAGAAGAAAAAATGCAAGATCAATTTTTGGATTTTGTCAAAGAGAGTGGCATTAAAAAAATCAATCCATCATGAATATGCAATTTTCTACTAAGATAATCGAATTTTCAACACTTGAAAACCAATGTTCTTACCTCAGTGACAAACGCTCACGCATGGAATACAAGTACATTGAAAACTGTACCAGTCGCTTTAATGATGATTTGGTCAAAAGAGGTTGGAGACGTTTTGGAAACTATTATTCCAGACCCAATTGTGCCACGTGTCAAGAATGCAAAAGCCTAAGAATCGATGCACAAGCCTATACATTTAGCAAAAGTGCCAGACGAGTTATACGCAAAAATTCCAAAACAGTCTATACCATCCAAAAACCAACACTGAGTAATGAACATCTTGAAATTTATGAAAAATATCACGCACATATGGAAGCGAAAAAAGGGTGGAAAAGTTATAAAATACGCCCCAATAGTTATTATGAGCTCTATATAGCAGGAGCTGGAAAATTTGGTAAAGAGGTGCTCTATTTTATTGATGATCGGCTCGTAGCTGTCGATTTAATCGATTTCATGGATGATGGTATCTCATCTATATATTTTTATTATGATCCCGATTATGCAGATTTTTCTCTTGGAAGGTATTCAATTTATGTTCAAATCCAACTGGCCAAAAATTTTAACCTCCGATGGATTTATTTGGGATATTATGTTAAAGATTGCATCAGCTTAAACTACAAAGAGCACTATAAACCTTATGAGATTCTGCAAAATAACCCAGCTTTGGATGAGCCAGATATCTGGAAGTAGGTTATGCGTCCAAATGCTTGAGTTGGCGTTTGTTAAACGTCGGCTTCCCAATTTCTTTACTTTTGCCCTCTTCTTCAATCCTTAAAAATTTTGGTATTTTACGCCCTCGAATTACGGTGAGATCCTTGATGAGCAACTGTTTTATCATGAGCGAATCTTTCTCTAAAATTTCAGTAAGATAACGATAAAGTAGCTGTGCTAGCCTATCCAGAGAGATTTGCCACGTCGATTCAGTTTGCTGGTAAATCCAATGGGAAAATTTCTTAAATCCTGCATAAACACGACCATCTTCCCATAAATATACTACACTATGTTTGAAATTTCCACTGTTATAGACCAAATCCCAAAATCTTGCAAATCGCTTCATCTCTTGCATCTCATGATAGGAAATCAAATCATTTTTTAAAATGTCATAAGGAGGAATATCTGAATAGACCATGCCATATTCTTCATCATGTCGATTGAGTGTTGTGCCGGAGAGTTTTTTCAAAATACCGATTTGAATTTCGCATGTTGTCATTTGATAGAGTCGATCTAGGTTTTCACCAAATCCGTCCAGACTCTCCCCTGGTAAGCCAACAATCAAATCTACATGTAGATGTGCGGTAGTTTCTTGATCTAAAAAACGAAGATTCTCACGAATTTTTTCGATATTTAATTTACGATTGATATTTTTAGAAATTTCAGGATTTAATGTCTGTATTCCCACCTCAAGTTGCAATGAGGCAGGAGGAAACTTCACGATACGCTCTCTTAAAGATTTAGGAAAATGATCCGGAATGACTTCAAAATGTACAAAATACGTCTCTTCTTTTGAGAGGAAAAAATCCATCAGTTTATTGGCGGTCTCAATCCTGAGATTAAAGGTTCTATCAATAAATTTGAAATTTCTCACTCCCCTATTCCAAAGTATTTCAATCTCATCTAAAAATCGTTGCGAATCAATATGGCGTACTTTTTTATCCAAAGATGAGAGACAAAATTCACAATTATAAGGACAACCCCGACTGGCCTCGACATAAGCATAACGGTGCCTAACATCGATGTCGCTGTAGTATTTATAGGGTAACTCAATTTGACTCATATCGACCATGGGTGCTTGAATCATCTTCTCAACAGGGAAACGATTCTCCAAGAGATCACGACACAATGTATAAAATACCACATCGCCCTCTCCTTGCACGATATAATCAGCTTTTGAGAAATCAACACGATGAGGGAGGTAACTCGCCTCAGGTCCACCCACTATGATGAGCGTATCAGGAGCGACTTTTTTAGTCAAATCGATAAAGGCGCTCACCTCTTGCGCATTCCAGATATAAGCACCAATACCGATGATTTTTGGTTGCTCATGCAAGACTTTTTCTACGGCATCTTCAATGCTGCTATTAATAACAAATTCGATGATTTTAGCTTGTTGTTTGAGTTCTTTGAGATTTGCATAAAGATATCTCAAGCCTATAGAAGTATGAGTATAACGTGCATTAAAGGTGCAGAGTATGATGTCATTCAAAAGTTCGTTCCTTTCAGTATATTTTGACATTATAACACAAAAATTAAGTATAAAAGTGATAGGATTTCAAAAGATAAAAATATAAAATTTACAAGTACAAAGCAGTTAGAATTCATGAATATCAATACCTTTAATGCCTTTCACAGTCGCAATTATCGACTCTTTTTTTTCGGACAGTCTATCTCCATGATGGGGACTTGGATACAAAGAACAGCCGTATATTGGATCATATATGAGATGACGCAATCGGCTTTTATGTTAGGTGTTGCGGTGTTTGCTACGCAATTTCCTTCTTTTTTATTTTCACTGATTGGGGGAACAATCGCCGATAGACACAACCGATATAAAATGTTACTTATAACACAAATTGCTTCGATGATTCAAGCGACTTTGATGACTTTGATTGTCTTTTTTACTGCTTATACAGTCTGGGAGATTTTAGTTCTGAGTATTTTTCTTGGCATTATTAACGCTTTTGATGTTCCCACAAGACAATCTTTAGTGCATCACATGGTTGATAAAAAAGAGTATCTGGGCAATGCTATCGCGCTGAATTCTTCGATGGTAAATCTCGCCCGTCTAATCGGACCTGCTATTTCTGGGATTTTGCTAGACCAAGTGGGTGCTGGTTTTTGTTTTGCTATCAATGCCATTAGTTTTATTGCCGTCATTGGTTCCTTGCTCATGATGCGACTTCCTGATTATATTCCCACAGTCAGCAGTAAAAAGATGGTAGAAGATATCAAAGAGGGATTGTCTTATATCAAAGCCACTCCGATGATTGGAATGTTGATTTTATTACTCTCTTTGATGAGCTTTTTGGTGTTGCCATATATCACCCTACTTCCGATTATCGCCAAAGTTTCATTAGCTGGCAATGCTTCGACATTTGGATATCTCAATAGTTGTATTGGAATCGGTGCATTTTTTGGTGCTATTACTTTAGCATCGCTTAAATCTAGCATCAATCTCAAGAAAATTCTCATTGCAGCGATTGCAATCTTCGCAGTCGGCTTGCTTTTCTTTTCCAATTCTCATACGCTAACATTTGCTTTTTTCTTCGCAACCATCACCGGTTTTGGGATGATGATGCAAATCGCTATTATCAACACACTGTTGCAGACCACATCATCCATAGAGATGCGTGGACGTGTTGTGAGTTATTTTGCTATGGCACTTTTTGGTATGCAGCCACTAGGCGCGCTCATGGTGGGGACGCTATCTCATTATATCGGAGCAGAACATACTATAACATTGCAAGGTCTAATCGCTGTCATTATTTTGATAGTATTTTTGCCACGCCTTCGTAAAAACCAATAGTCTTGGTTTTAGCGGGTTTAAATATTGTCGATTGGCAACTCTCGGTTAAAGTATATTTTATGACTGGAAAGTAAGTTTTTACATGTCATCTCGCTAAGGCGTTTGTATCCAAAAAGTGAACCACCAAGCGTCATAGCAGAGCTTGATAGGGTTTCTTTATGGGCATCTGCAATATCAGAGACAAAATATGAAAAACTATCTAAAAAACCAAAGCTTAGCGTGGCATCATCTGTGCCGGCTAGTTTGAAACTCATCGCACTGCGTATCATTTTGATGGCATCAAAGTCTGAGTGTACTTTTGTTTTTTCTTTGAGTGTAAACTCGATTCTTGGC
This sequence comes from Sulfurospirillum sp. 1612, assembly GCF_036556685.1. Taxonomy (NCBI): domain Bacteria; kingdom Pseudomonadati; phylum Campylobacterota; class Epsilonproteobacteria; order Campylobacterales; family Sulfurospirillaceae; genus Sulfurospirillum; species Sulfurospirillum sp. 1612. Next base: position 1,230,933 of record NZ_CP140614.1, on the reverse strand, counting down.
CCTTTTTGACCACCAAAACCCAGGGCATGATCCATCAATTTTTCAGCACCGTTTTCAAAATCTTCACTTAATCCTAAGATAACAGATGCAAATGCAAAAAGATGAAAGAGGTTTTGCGGCAATCTTTGCGGCACTTCAGTATCAAGGGCATGTTGAAAAATCTCTGGAAATGCTGCTTTATAATTTTTGATTAATTTTTTACCGGTCTCACCGGCATCTTCGATTGCTGCAAAGATAGCTGCAATGGAAGGATAAAGTGGAAATTTACTCAACTCTAGCATGCCGTGTTCTTCATCATGAAACAAAATGGCATCGTCATGAGTCTTACTAAAATAAAAACAACTGGTTTTAGCATTAAAAAGAGCACGTTCATTGAGTATGGATGCGTATTGACGAATTGCTGGATTTGTAAGCTTTTCTAACCCTTGTACGAGATGCTCTGGAGCGCCTTCATACTCTTTTAAAATCAATACTTCATTATTCTCTAGTACTGTTATTTCCATCGAATCGATTTTAGGAGGTACGGCCTCAAAATCAATCGAATAATTTTTCTCGCCTACAAGATGGGATTTGACTACAAAATCGACACCGATTTTATACAACTCTTCACAGATAAGTTGCAAAAGAATTGTATTTGGCATCTGAATTTTGACACTTTTTTCATCCAATATTCCTTTGGCTGCATAAATTGAGTTGATTCTTGCATTGATAATTGGCTTTTCTATTGAAGCAAGATTTCGGATTTCATTTTCATCTAGTAGCACCATCTTTTGAGCATTTGACAAATCTGTCGGTATGATGATGGCATCATCTTGTTGGTGAACGTGTTTTTTGGATACTTTAGAAAAAGCAAAATCACCACCTGGCATTTTAATAAAAACAACTTCATTTTTTGCAATCAATTCGGCTACTTCTTGGTAGACCTTATGGTGTGCGATGGCATTATTGGCGATTAGAATGTTGTTGTTCTTACTAAAAATCAGGGATGCTTCACAATCGACACAAACCTTTCCGACCTCATTAGGAGTAAAAGGATTATTCCAAAAAACAGAATTTTTATCCTTTGCTAGCGTTATAGCCTTTTTGCTAAAAGGCAACGCAATCTCGCAAGGTTTGATTTTGACATTGCTTTTTGGCATCGAATCTACAGCTTCCACATGGGTTGCTTTTAGAAAGATAGACAAGGGTAGATAAAATGATATGAAATCAGCAAATTTATGCAAAACTTCTTCAGTACCACTTACAAATAATGTGACGATTGTACCGTCTTTTTCGATTGAATAATCAATCTTAAATTCATCACAAATTTCTTTTAAGAAATTTTCCAATACTCTATTGGTTGATATATATTCAAATCTATAAGCTATTACCATTTTATTATTACCCTTGTTTTTCTTATGCAAATTGTGCGCATGCCTTGTTGGCGATGCTTTGTATGTCAATCTCTTGTTTTAACTGGTATTTAAATCCCAATTCATCCATATGTTTTAAAAATACCTTTTCCATGATAGCCGTTCCGGCAATCAACTTGTCTGTTAGATGCAATGTTGTTTCACTGACCACTTCCGGAATAATACCGATTATTTTAGTCGGTGGCCTATCACCTAACATATCCATCATGCTTAATGTTTGAAGCATTTCTACCTCATGAACACTACCTTGAAATGTAATGCTATCTGGTACATTTTCAAAATCAAAGAAGTAAACATCTCCGATTTCTCCACCTTTGGCATCAACACAATCAAAGACGATAACATAATCATATTCTGCAATGATGGGAATCAATCTCTCAGCAAGTGTACCACCATCGATGAAATCTAAAGTATGCTCTTCTGAGGAAAATTCATATTTTTCTTCCATCAAATGGCAAAGATGCACTCCGACACCTTCGTCGGAGAACATCACATTGCCAATTCCTAATATTAAAATTTTCAAGAGAAACTCTTACTCTTCAGTTTTAGTGAAACGATATCCACTAATGATTGAATCAATAGAGCCCTCAGTACTCATGATAGAGTTGAAAACAGCCATATAGATATGTACAGGAATAAAAATCAAGATACCCCACATCGCTATATGGTGAATCTCTCTCACCATTGCCAAACCACCCATGAGCGCTTCAATCGGCTCCATATATGGTAATAAAAATCCACCCAAACCTTCTCCATAACATCGTGCATACAAGACAAGTCCTGTCAATGAAATGATAAAGATAAGGAAATACAAAAACACATACGATACAAATTGTAGTGGATTATATACCCCTTTTAGTTTAGGATGTTTTTTACTCATAAAAAGGTAATACTTTATTTGTGCAACCCAAACTTTTGGATTAAACGCATCATACAATGATATCCTTTCTTTTCCGCTGAGCTTCCCAAATATAAACAGGTATGATTTGTAAAGCGTCACAGCGATGAGGATAAATCCTGCTACTTCATGCCACATTCTAAATTTTGCATTTAGAAATACCGTTGGCGTACCTGAAGGTGCTGGCGCAACAAATACATAAGCAATATAAAACCCTGTTACGGTGAGGGCAGTTATCGCAAAAACTCGGATCCAGTGAGTCCATCTAAGACCGGATGAGAATTCTAATTCTTTTGTTCTTTTATTTAACATAATTAACTCCCTTTCGTTCTAGCAAAAGCAACTTGTGTCTATCTTATACTCACTTAGTTCGTTTCCTTTTACATCCATCACGTGTACAGAACATGCCATACATGGATCAAAAGAGTGCATTACTCTTACAATTTCAAGAGGTTGTGAAAGATCAGAGATTTTTAATCCTATCAATGATTCTTCGTATGGTCCTCTGACATTATTGGCATCTTTCGGACTGGCATTCCAAGTGGTTGGAACAACTGCTTGATAATTTTCAATCACGCCGTTTTTGATTCTAACCCAATGGCTAAGCATTCCTCTTGGAACTTCACCAATATATCTACCTTTGTACTCTTTATCTTTATCAATTTCATAAGTCGTAAATGTAGATTCATCAGTTTTGAGATTTTGAACCAAACTGTTAAAGGTTTCAAGTGCATTATCTGCAATAATCTTAGTCTCTAACATTCGTGCAGCGGTTCTACCAAGTGTTGAGAATACTGCCGTGATTGGAATACCGGCATCTTTCAAGAATTGATCGACCACTTTGACGACTTTTTGATTGCCTTTGGCATAGTTGACTACGATATTTGCCAATGGACCTGTTTGCATTGGTTTGCCATCATATCTTGGTGCTTTTACCCAAGAATATTTTCCATCTTCTTGCAAGACTTTTGTCATCACCATTTTACCGTGACCATCGACAGTTTCAGCTTCTTTAAATCCTGTATATTTTGGATTTGTTTTTCCATCATATGGATGCAAAGCTTCATTATCAGCATACCATGCATGGGTTGCTTCTTCTGTAATCTTGCTTTCATCGATTGGTAATACTTTTGAAATATCACCATTGAGGATAATACCATCATCAAACAAATACTTATCTTGAGCAAGTAAGAAAGATTTACCTGTGATGAGATTTGGTGTTCCAAGTCCTGCATTGACACTTGGCTCAGTGGCATATGCAGATGCTGCCATAACGATATCAGCATAATAAGCACGATTAACAAAATCTGCCATTTCTTTGAATTTGGTGAGATATTCACCGAGTCTTGCTGGATCTTTCATATCCATAATACATGTGACACCACCCACAGTTAAACTTTGAGGATGCGGTTGTTTTGCACCAAAAATTGCCATCATTTGAGCGGCAGTTCGTTGCATTTCTAAGGCTTTTAGATAATGCGATAGCGCGATAAGATTTTGTTCTGGAGTGAATTTATATGTTTTATTTCCCCAATAAGCATTGGCAAATGGTCCAAGATGACCTTTTTTGACAAATTCTGCAACTCTTTTTTGTGTCGCTACCAAAGTGTCCTGACCGCAAGCAATCGGGCTATCTGTATATTTAAACGCTTCGACTGCAGCTTTGTGAGGATCAGCACTGAGTGCAGAAACAACATCAACCCAATCAAGACCATGCAAGTGATAAAAATGAACGGGATGATCATGTAAAAAGAGTGCTGCTTTCATCAAGTTTCTCACCAACTTTGCATTGAGTGGTGGTTCAATTTTTAGGGCGTCTTCTACAGCTTCGATACCCGCTTTATAGTGTGAATAGGTACAAACACCACAGATTCTTTGTGTAAAGAATCCAGCATCTCTTGGATCTCTTCCTTTTAAAATGGTTTCAATACCTCGCCACAATGTAGATGAAGAATATGCTTCCGTTACGACATTATTATCATCAACTACCACTTCAACTCTTAAATGTCCCTCTATTCTAGTTATAGGATCAACAACTATTCTTTTTGACATTCTATTACTCCTTCGGTTTTTTTACTATAGTGATCGCTGCATGTGCTGCAATACCAATAGCAGCAGCTGAGAGAACGGTTACACCAATTTTGTCAGCAGTTGCATCTGCGCCAAGTCCACCAAACACACTATGATAGAGCCTGTCAGCAAGCGGTGACTCAAATGGTCCCATTTTATCCCAAAAATCAGGCTCAGAACAGCCGATACATCCATGTCCTGCTTGAACAGGCCATGAGGTATGTTGATTGAACTTCTCTCTAGAACAGTTATTGAAAGTATAAGGCCCCTTACAACCAACTTTGTAGAGACAATACCCTTTTTTTGCACCTTCATCACCAAATTCTTGAACAAATTCACCGGCATCAAAATGGCCACGTCGTTCACATAGATCATGAATTCTTAAACCATAAGCCCATTTTGGTCTATTGTAGGCATCAAGAGATGGTAAGGTACCAAATAAAAGATAATGGAGTACTTGACCAACAATATTTTTCTCACTTGGAGGACATCCTGGTACATTAATAACAGGTTTATCTGTAACTTTATGAAGCGGTTGTGCATTCGTTGGATTTGGATAAGCCGCTTGTACGCCACCAAAACTTGAACACGTTCCAATCGCAAAAATTGCTGCAGCACTCTCTGCTGCTTCTTTTGCATGAGATTCACCTGTTTGACCTTGAGGACCAACTGTCAAGAAATAACTACTTTTGCCTGCTGGAATTCCACCTTCTACCATCAAAACATATTTACCTTTATATTTTTTGATAGCATGTTCTAAGTTTTCTTCTGCTTGCCAGCCACATGCGGCCATCAATGTCTCATGATATTCCAATGAAATATAGTCAAAAATAAGACTATCTATCGTCGGGGCATCACTTCTTAGCAAGCTTTCACTACAGCCTGTACATTCTGCCATATGCAACCAGATGACAGGCAGTCGGTCTGTCAATTCAGCAGCTTTAGCGACAAGAGGAGTAAATGTTGCTGGTAATGATAACATTGCCGTCATGCCAGCAGCCCATTTCATAAAATCTCTTCTAGAGATACCATGCTCTTCCAATAGTGATGAAATGGATTTATTATCACTACCAATCAATTTTGGAAAGTTCGTAAGTTTACCTAATCTCTCATTGAGACTTTGGTACAATTTATCTTGCTCCATAAAATTGCTCCTTTTTAATATTTATTCATTATAAGTAAATGAATAGTTATTTATAAGTTCATTAAATCACAATTATAAATAAAAAGCAAATGAATGGTCATTTATTGAATATAAATTCAATTTAATGTGTAATATCGTAACAAATTAATAGGATAAAATTAGTATTAAATTAAAGTTTTATTAAACTAAAGGCGTTATTGTGTTGTACACACAGAACAAATATCAAAGCTTTTAAAGATGAAATCTGCTGCTTCCACACTATCAAGACCGATGATTGCTTTTTGCGCAATTGACGGATTGGTGGGGCTTCCGTTGCCTAAATTCCATACTGTTGGCGGAATAATGTCATAGCTTTTTATCAAGCCATTTTCGACTTCAACCTTATGAATCAGCGACCCTCTCGCTGCTTCGATGACACCAACACCATGAGATGTGATATTTTTTGGCAGTTTTTTAGGAGTTTGCAACGATTTTTGTCGGATATCTATGTTATCGAGCAACATTTCTGATCTTTGAATTAAGATGGCAATCTCTTTAATCCTCGCCACAATTCTTGTAATCGTAGAATCCGCACATCGTCTATGACAATCACGAATCAAAGCGTCTTTTGAGGCCATTAATCGCGACAACGGCCCTACTTCGTAAAACATCTTTTTATATAAGGCACTTTTAGAATAGGTAAATCCCTTGGTCTTTTCTTGGAAAAAACTATTTTCTAAACTCTCTTCTACAAATTTGACATCTGCCTTGACGACACGTGTTTTGAATACTTTCAATGCCGCATCACAATGCGTATAGCCCCCTAAGGTCAAAAATCTATCATAACTTTTTCCTGTTTGATGGAAGCCTTTTTCCTTCATGATATAAACAGCATGTTCCAAAGTAGAATCCATATTGATGATATCTTGCATGGACTCAATAGCTAAAAACTCTTCAATACTACAACCATACAATCTCTCTTCACAAAAATCTTTGACTTTTATCAAGTGGTTTTTAGCATTAATCACATCACTATTGATAGGATCACACGTGACACCCCCGGGCATGACGTAAGAACCATGAGGCCATTGACCTGAAAAGAGAGAACCCATCTTGAGAATGTTTGTGATGGCTTGTTGTGCTTCAAACCACTCTTTGTCTCTAAATGGTTCACTTAAGACAAATTTTTTCTGATTCATTTTAAAGAGTTCTGGCAAAATTAGAAAATAAAACCATTTGATATGATTTTGAATTTTTTCAGCATTTAATATGAGTTCTCTGAGGTATTGTGCCTTTTGTGTCAATGTGATATCGATACCTAAATTTCTATAGCAATCTTCAATCGCCAAGATGCTGGCGTTGACATGTGAGTGCGAACAGATACCACAAACTCTAGGCGTGACCATCAAGGCATCTAAGAGATGGCGCTCTTGTAAAATTTTTTCAATCGCTCGATAGTTTGCAAATTTGATTTTTGCATAGGAGATTTTATCATGATCCCACTCTAGCTCAAGTGTCGCTTCTCCTTCTACCCGCTCAATAATTTCTTTAGTTGTCATCAATCAATCTCTTTTCTAATCTTTCAATTTTAAAGCTTTTGGCAATACCGGTAATAGTGTAATAAGCACGCTTGCTCACACCTGTTGGCGCAAGTGGTAAGGACATGTATGTTTTGGTTTCATAGATATTATCTGTCGGGAAAGTGGGCTCAGTACATCCAAGACAAGGCGAACCTGCTCGAGTTTTTGAGCTGACCTCATTCCAGAGTATTTTATTACAATTTCCGTGTGTCATAGGCCCTTTGCACCCGTGATGATAAAATAAACATCCCTCTTTTTCTCCAAACTGGTTTGCGTCTACTTTCCATTCGAAGTATTCATTTCTCAAGCATCCGTGGTGCACAAAATAGGAAAAAATCTCCTTGGGTCTTGACATAGAATCAAGAGCTATTTTCTTGCCCGAACGTAGCATAAAAAGGGTATCACTAAGCCATCTTGGATGCATTGGGCATCCTGGAATATTGATTACTTTATCGTTCTTCTTCCAAAAACCACCCTGCTCTTCTCCCGAGAAGATAGCTCCGGTGATTTTTTCTGGATTACGAAGTCTAAAAATACCACCATAACTCGCACAACTACCTGCGCAGATAATATAATCAACCCGATGGGCAATTTTGTTCATGATAGTTTCTAGTGAGAGTCCAAATCTTTCAATAATGCTGATATCTTTAGAAAATGAGCCCTCAACAATCAAATAATCATAATGCTTTTCATCATCTAATACACTCAGTAAATCATGATCTGTCACCAACAAAGGGTGATAAATAATCTCAAAACTTTTAGCGAAGGTTTTCATATTTTCATAATTAAAAAAAGAGTGTGAGTCTCCATTGCACGTGATGCCTTGAATCCAAACAATTGTCTTTCGATTATGAAATGTTGACATCTAGTTTTGTATCCTTAGTGCATTGAAAATATTTTCAGCGATTTCATCGGTATAATTTTCCAATTTATCATCCAAAATACCTTCGCCGTTTAAAAAGACAAATCCACCAAGATAGCCCATAAATAAACCAAAAGCAGAGAAAAAGTTTTGATTTCTGAGCTCTTTATTTCTCACACCTTCTTCAAAGAATATCATCAATTCTGTCACAAAAGAAGCGACACAAATCATCCCCTCGCAACCATTTTTAAAAACTTCTTTATTAGCGAGATAGACTCTGAGAAAGAAATCAATATGTTGGGGTTGATGGATTGCCATATCAAAATATAATTCAACAATTTTCTTGATTTTTTCTTTTGAAGTGATTTTGAGTTCATTGATTTGCCTGATTTCTCCACCCAAGATTTCAGATGAGTACTTGATGACCTCCATGGCTAACTCTTCTTTTGAAGAAAAGTAGTTATAAAGATTGCCCACACTCATACTCATCGCATCTGCAATATCAGGTATCGTTGTAGAATAAAACCCTTTTTTTGAAAATAAAATCAATGACGCTTCTAGAATTTGTTCGATTTTTTTTCTTTTTTTGTCCACTTTCTGCTCCATATATTTTCTAGTTTGTCTTGACCGCCCTTCAATTCTATCACAAATTAAATAAAAAATTATTATTTATCTTATGATTTTACAATATAATTAACCATTCCGTGCTTTATTGTAACCCAAATATGATTATCACTAAATGGAAATATCGTGCGATACTTTTATGGTATGACTATTTTTTTTTACTTGATGTCTCCGGGGAGACATTTTTTTCTTGCAATTCATGTAAAAGTTTTTTTTGTCTTTCCAATTTTTTCTTTAACTTTTTATTTTTTTTTCGTCTCATTCTATCTTTTGCAAGTTTTTGCATATCTTCAGTCGTATCTCTCTCATCCATGATTTCAACACCCAAAAGGGTTTCAATACAATCCTCAAGCGTTACAATACCCTCGGTTTGTCCATAACTATCTGTGACCAAAAACATATGCTCTTTTCGTTTGATAAAGAGATCTAGAGTATAAGAGACCGGGATGTGCTCATTGATAGCAAAAATAGGCTCCATCAAATCACTTAATTTTGTTTTATGATTACTGATGGCTTCTTCAAAGATCTGTTTACTTAGTACTACACCAATAATATTATCGATTGTATCCTCATAAACGGGGATTCTTGAAAATCTTTTGATTTCTGGTCTTTTGAGCGCTTCTTGAATTTGCATGTTTTTATCGAGCGCAAAAATAACACTTCTTGGCGTCAAAATTTGTTCTACTTTGCTTTTGTGAAGGCGCAAAATATTTTCTATGTAGTCAGACTCTTTTTCATCAATCACACCATCATCTTCACTAATTAAAGTACTCTCTAATAATTCTTCTCTTGTGATGGAGTGGCTTGTTTTGGATCTTGATATTTTTTTGGTCAAAGACAAAGAGACAATGATCAGTGGATAGGTGATAAAAATAAAGAAGCTTATCAGTCGCGCAGCGATAGGAGCTAGCTCTTTATAATATATCGCACCGATAGTTTTAGGAATAATCTCTGAGACAAACAAGATAACCAAAGTCAAAATAGCAGAGACGTAAAACATATATTCTGTACCAAAAATCAGAGATGCTTCTGCCCCAACACCGGCGGCACCGAGTGTATTGGCTGCTGTGTTTAATATCAAAATAGAAGCCAAAGAGGTGTTGATCTCTTTTTTTAATTTTTCTAATTTTTTACCAATTGGTAAATTGGTTTTTTTGATGACATTAATATGTGACAAACTGATAGAAAGAAGAATAGTCTCCAACATAGAACATAAGAAGGAAATACCAACAGCTAAGCTGAAATAAATAAGTAGCAGTGTCATATTGCAAACCTTAAATTTGAGATTTGTCGTATACGCCACTGCATGTTCGACGATGAATCAGACATGATAGTTTTTAAATAACTCCTTGTTGTTTTTTATTAATCCTCTTTGAATTAAGGATTCTAATACCTTTTGATCGCAATCTGTATCTTGTGGCCAATCTCTCATGTAGCCATCATTTTCATTTTTACTCGTTGCATCAATACCAATAAACTCTTCATTTAAAAAGAGATCTCTTTTCGCATCGATATTATTGACAACCCTCCAAATTAGCATATAAGGGTTCTCAATGTCATTTTTCTCCATATCGACAAACACTAAAAGTTTCATATGTGCTTGAAACTCTTTTAAATCTTCATAGAGTTCTTTTATCTCTCTTTTTTTGTTAAGGGCCAAAACAGTGATTGGAGTTTTTGTGTGTGTCTTATATTGATGGAGACAAACAACTTCATCAACTTTTTTTGATATTATATCATAAAGTTTCGCATCTTGGAGTATCTCTTTTTTGCAAAAGGAGACATTGTCCGCCGTGCAATCAACGCCAAGCTTTCCACCATAACACGCATTAGGAGAGGCATGATCGAGTGCATCGCACACTCCTTCACTAATGAGGATATTATCCACACTCACACGATCTAGGATGTAATCACTCAAATCATCATAATGATCGAGTGCTGGAGCATCTTCATTAACAAAAAATGCATGCTTGACAAAACTCATCTGTCCCACACCCCAAAACGCATGCATAAACTGCTTGGCATGACCGGGATATAAAGTACGCATCTTAGCAATAATTAGATTGTGAAAGACACCATTTTCAGGCATCCTGTAATCAATCAAATCAGGCGTTGTTGTTTGTAATAGTGGCAAAAATATTCGCTCTGTTGCCCATCCCATGTATTTGTCTTCAAGTGGGGGCTTTCCAACCACTGTCGCTTGATAGATGGGATTGGTTTTTGTGGTGATACCCGTGACATCCATAACCGGATAAGGCTCCATTGGGGTATAATACCCCGTATGATCACCAAAAGGGCCTTCGATTTCACTTTGTTGGGGATCTACCCATCCTTCTATGACAATATCGCTATCTATCGGTACATAGATAGGATTAGTTTTTGATTGTACCAAACGGGCATTTTTTTCTCGAATCAAGCCATAAAGAAGGAGTTCAAACATACCATTTGGCATCGGCGCTTGCCCACACCAGATATAAAGAGGATCTCCTCCAATCGCAATGCTTACGGGCATCTTTTTGCCGGCTTTTTTGTATTCATTGAAAAAATGTGCGCCATCTTTATGAATTTGCCAATGCATGCCCAGTCTCGTCTTATCATAAAGTTGCAACCGATACATCCCCAAATTGTGTTTGTTTCCATCTAGACTTTGTGTGTAAACTTGTCCCATCGTGATAAAAGCACCACCATCTTGTGACCAAGTTTTGAGTATAGGTAAATCAAACAAATCAATCGTCTCCCAAACGTTCTCTTGGCACGCGGCTTTGAGATTCAGTCGCTTAGGAAAAACATTTTTGAGACTAAAAAGTTCATTGAGCATACCAAACTTATCCCAAATATTGGAAGGGGGTTTCATGTGCAGAAATTTTTCAATCTGTTTGGCAATCGTATCGGGTTCTTTATTGAAGATGAGTTTGGTAGCCTCATAAGAGCCAAAAACATTCATCAAGACAGGAATATCAAACTTTTTATTGAGTCTTTTACTCACAGGATGGGTAAAAAGCAAGGCCTTGGAGTCATCGCTTTTGACTTCAATATAAGCAATATGAGCCATTTCAAGGTCAATATCCACTTCTGCATCAATAACTTTCAGTAAATCATGTTCTTTTAGTAGCTCAATTGTTTTTTGCATATCAGTCCTCGAAGATCACATTAAGAGCCATATCTTCGGCTCTTTTTAGAATATCTCTAGCCCCAGCATCAATCATCTTTTGTGCCAATGCCGTACCCACACCTTTATAATTTTCTTTTTGGATTTGAATGCTCTCTTTTAAGATTTCTTTTCCATCGGGCAAACCAATAAGACACGAAACATCAATCACATCTCCGTGTAGGGTTGCATTGATACCAATGGGTACTTGGCAGCCACCCTCTAATTTAGCAACAAATTCTCGCTCAATGGCGGTTTCAATAATGGCGGTTTCATCATTTAAAACGCTGACGATTTTCTCGACGGCTTCTTCATCTACAATTTCGATTCCTAATGCGGCCTGACCAGAGGCTGGTATCATGATACTTTGATCAATCGGTGCAAAATATTTGACTTCTTTTTCTAGTCCCAATCTTTTAATCCCCGCACTGGCAAGAATAATAGCATCAAATTCACCTTCTTTTAATTTTCTGAGTCGTGTGTTGACATTACCTCGAAGATTTTTGATGATGAGATCGGGTCTTATTTTCAAAAGTTGCATTCTGCGTCTTAAACTTGTTGTTCCGACAATAGCACCTTGGGGTAGGTTTTCAAGCGATGTGTATTTTTCTGATAGCATGGCATCACGTACATCTGCTCTCGCGGTGATAACGGCTAATTTTAAACCATCAGGAAAAACAACCGGCACATCTTTGAGACTGTGTACGGCAATATGTGCTTCTTTTCTGAGCATCGCATCTTCTAGTTCTTTAGTAAAAAGTCCCTTGCCTCCTATTTTAGCAAGTGGTGTATCTAATATCTTATCCCCTTTAGTGGTCATGGTTTTCAAACTAACTTTTAAATCATCATGAGCTGCTTCTAAAAGTGCTTTGATATGTTCAGATTGCCACAATGCCAGTTTGCTTCCTCTTGTTGCAATAATCAATTCTTTCATACTATTCTTTCACTAATTTTTTATAAAGAGATCGACTTGGATCTTTTTTGCCATTGACATATAATGTTGGTGTTCCTCGAATCATGAGGTCATTGGCTACTTTGACATCTGCTTTAATACGTGCAGCTATATCGGGAGTGTTTAATTCTTTTTTGGTAAGTTTTATATCAAAAGCTTTGTTAAATTGGTTGATGACTTCATCTTCACTGCCCGTTGTGAAATCAAAGGCCTCAGAGTAGACTTTTTCATCCAAGTTTTTTATCGTTTTGATTTTTTTAGAAGCGAGGATTGCTTTTACCAATGTCGTACTTCCTGGATGCATGGAGAGCGGCATATAATAGTAGTACAACGCGAGTTGATTTGGATGTTTTTCCACAAAGTGAATCAAGTCGGGTACAAAATCCATACAAAAAGGACACAATGGATCACTAAAAAGAATCAATTTATTTTTAGCATTTTGATTGCCAGCCAAGAAGTGCTTCGCATCATATAAATCGGCGCTAGCAGGAAAAGAAAAATCACTTTTAATACTTTTGCCAAGGTTTAGATTGATAAAATCTTTACTAATAAATTGACCATTTGAAAAGATGATATCTTTCACAGAAACTTGTCTTTTTTGGCTGATAATCTCTAAGTCAATTTTCAAAAAATATGCTTTCCAATTTGGTAGTTTTGGGATGGGTTCGCTGTGTATGACCTCTGCTTTTAAAAATTTATAATTTTTCCCTGTATTGATCGCTTTATTGACAAAACCAATCACCTTGCTCTCTACGGATTGTTGTGCTAATAAAACCGTACTACTTAGTAGTATGATCGTCAATAATCTCAACATCAATGACTTCATCGTCCCTCCTATCTTTGAATTTTTCTGTTTTGTTATTTATATGTAAAATTTTTCGTGCAAATATGGTAGCAAAAAAGCTAAATTGAAGTAAAATCCCCAAAATATCACTGAAAAAACCTGGTAATATCAGTAATAATGCTCCTATAACGGAGAAAGCATTGAGTTTTTGGAACTCTTCTATTGAGATGGTACGATTGTTAAGTGCCTGCATGGTTTCAAAAAAAGTGTAGCGAAAATTTGCCAATAGTCCAAAGCCTAAGATAGCAGAGATGACAATTTCTGAAAATGTTGCAAAAGCTCCAATTTGCGAGGCAATATTCACACTAATCGTAACTTCTAAAAAGAGATAAATAAAAAAATAAATCAAGATAATCTCTCTTCAAGAACACTGACAATAGTATCAATGCTAATGCTCTCTTTTTCTAGAGTTTTTCGATTAATCAATTCAACTTCTTTGTGAGCCAACCCTTTGCCAACGATAAGAGCATAAGGGAAGCCTATCAGCTCAAAATCACCCATTTTAAATCCAAATCGCTCTTTTCTATCATCGAGCAGTACATTGTATTTTTTTTCTTTTAATGTTTCATATAGCTGAGTTGCAAAGGCAAATTGTTCCTCGTCTTTAATATTAGAGACGATAATATCAAGTAAATAAGGGGCGGTTTGTTGGTTCCAAATACAGCCTTTCTCGTCATGACTGGCTTCAATCATTACCGCGACCAATCGGCTCACCCCAATACCATAACATCCCATATAAAAAGGCATAGATTTGCCATTTTTATCTAAGAATTTTGCGTCCATCGCAGCAGCATATTTTTGCCCTAATTGAAAGATGTGTCCCACTTCAATCCCTTTGGTGATGTGCAATTTACCACCACAATGAGGACAAATATCACCCGCACTCACTTGTACGAGATCTTTATAACGATTCTCTTTGAAATTAAACATACTGACGCCGACAAAGTGATATTGATCTTCATTGGCACCACATATCAAGTTTTTTTCTTCTCGTAATTCTTTGTCAATATAAAATTCTAAATCTTCATCCAATCCAACCGGTCCACAAAATCCTGGATGGAACCCTGCTTCTATGACCTCTTCTTCACTGGCATCTAACAACTCCAACGCACCGCAAGCATTGAGTGCTTTGGTTTCTTGGAGGGTATCATTACCTCTGATGAAAAAGGAGATGATTTTCTCTTCATCTTTATAAATCGCTTTTTTGATGACGGATTTGATGGTGTAAAATTCATCGACTTTGAAAAATTCTGCGATGTGTTTGATACTGTCTTTGACCGGAGTTGGTGTATAGAATTTTGCAAAATTTGCAACAGGCGCTTCAATATCGGTTGTTTTTTTAGCACGTGTTGCTGCTTCGATATTGGCAGCATATTGACAACCATCGCAGACGACGATGTCATCTTCTCCATTCTCAGCTAAGACCATAAACTCTTTGCTGCCGCTACCACCAATAGCACCGCTATCTGCATCCACAGCTCTAAAATCCAAACCTAATCTTTTGAAGATTTTCGTATAGGTCTCTTCCATGACTTGGAATTCTTCTTTTAGTGAGGCTTCACTATCATGAAAACTGTATCCGTCTTTCATGATAAATTCTCTTCCTCGCAAGAGTCCAAATCTTGGTCTGGCTTCATCTCTAAATTTGGTTGTGATTTGATACAGATGTAGTGGCAGTTGTTTGTAGCTTGTGATGATATTTTTGACAATATCAACGACGACTTCTTCGTGTGTTGGACCGAGTACAAATTCATTGTTTTTTCTGTCTTTGAAACGCAATAACTCTTTGCCGAAAACATCATATCGACCACTTTGTTTCCATAAATCTGCTGAAACGACCACGCCCATCTCAATCTCTTGAGCCCCAGATGCATCCATCTCTTCTTTGACGATACGTCTAATCTTATCTAATACAATTTTTCCTAGAGGCAAAAAACTATACAACCCGCTTCCACTTTGTGTCACAAATCCTGCTCTAAGCAAAAATTGGTGGCTGGGAAGTGTCGCATCTTTGGGTGCGTTTTTGGTTGTGGGTGCATATAATTTTGAAAATCTCATACATTATTCTCCATTTGGTATTCACATTTATACATGTTTAATTTTTCTGATTGGTCTTCGTTGATATCAAAGATATACTGTACCGATTGTACAATCACGTCTGCTTCTGCTGATTCTGCAATGCCCTTTAATTTTTTCGTTGGCACGTGTAAAAAAGAGTTAAACGAGTGGTGCAAAATTTTGGTGACTTCTTCTTTGTAAGCCTCATCAATGAAGCCTTTTTTGATAGCACGGTTTAACTCATAAATAGCACAATCTTGTGCCTTATCGCGGATCTCTTTGATAATAGGATCAATACAGAGGGATTGGAGCCATTTAAAGAAGTCCATCGTCGCTTTTCCTACAATAGAATAGGCAATCTTAGCCTGCTCTTCTCTTTGGGCGAGATTTTTTTCTACCAACTCTTTCAAGTCATCTACCGCATAAATATGGATATTATCATGATCACAATTTTCGATATCTCTCGGGATGGCAATATCAAACCAATAGCGTTCAAACTCTTTTTCTTCTATAATCTCTTCGGTGATAATAGGCTGAGGCGCACCCGTCGCACTAAATACGAGTTTATAGCGGTTAATCAAATCAGCCAATTTAGAGAAAGGCGCAATCGTAGCCATTTCGCCGAGTTCATCCGCTAAGCTTTGTGCATGTTCTGGATTTCTATTGATGATGATGACATTAACCCCATGAGTTATGAGATGTTTTGCAGCCAATCGACTCATCTCTCCTGCACCGATTACCAAGGCGGTAGAACCACCAAGGTTTCGACCTAATAAATCCTTGGCCATAGATACCGCAACGCTAGAGACAGAAATAGCACTTTGAGAAATTGCTGTATTATTTCGCACCTTTGCGGCGCATTTAAAAGCATGATGCATGGCGCGACTGAGTTTTTGGTCGCAAAATCCTTTATCAAAAGAAAATTTATAAGCATCTTTAAGTTGCCCTACAATTTGTGTTTCACCGATTACAAGACTATCCAAAGAGGAAATAACGGAAAAAAGATGGAAAATTGCGCCATTGTCTTCATAAACATCAGCACGTTCTTCCAAATCATCTACATCAACCCCGCTGATGTCGCTTAACACTTCATAGATGTATTTAATCGTTTCATCACAGGTTGTCACGCTGAGTATAATCTCAACACGATTACAGGTAGATAAAACAATAGTTTCGTTGATGGTTGGATATTCTTTTAAGCGGTTTTGAAAATTGGTGCGTTTTTCTTCTTCACTAAGCGCTAGTTTTTCCCTGATAGAAATATCGGTATTTTTATGAGTGAAACTGACGGTGAGATAATGCATCAGAATTCTCTCTCAATCATCTCTTTGATGATCTTAGTGAGGCCATCGTTGTTTTCATCTTTGATGGCACTTAATGCCTCTAGCCCCAGCTCTTTAGCATATTGAATCGAGTCATTCAAACTTGAAGTCTCCTTCATTCTGTTTTTAATCCACATTTTATCATCTTTGTCTAAATCTTTTTTAAACAAAGAGATGAGCTTGTGTTGTTCTTCTGTATTGATACGCTCATAGAGATAAAGATACGGTAAGGTCGTTTTGCCTTCTTTAAAATCACTCAAAGAGGGTTTACCGAGGACTTCGCTACTTTGAGTAATATCAAGTACATCATCGATGACTTGAAATGCCAAGCCCAGATTACGACCGTAGGTTTCATAAAGGCTAGCATCTTTTCCACACAGCATGGCAGCACTGGCCGCTGCGGCTTCGATGAGAATTGCTGTCTTTTTGTAAATCATATCAAAATAGGCAGTTTTGTTGTCGTTAAACTGCTCTGATAAAGCCATATCAAGTAATTCTCCAACAGAAAGTAAAGAGACGGCACTGGAGATTCTATAAGCAATCTCACTTGAAAAGTTTGATAATTCTGCAAATGCTTTCGAATATAATATATCTCCTAACATGATGGAGGTTTTATTGCCATATATGGCATTGATTGAGTCCTTACCGCGACGCGTCAATGCATCATCAATGACATCATCATGTAATAAACTTGCCGCATGTACAAGCTCCACAATGGCTGCTAATTTATAAGATTCTCTTGATTCTCCGGCTATTTTCAGTATCAGTTTTGCTCGTAATCTTTTGCCTTTTGGAAGTTTTTTAAATAAATCCAGACTATGCTGGTCTTCAAGTGAGGCGATAAACTCTTCCATAAAGGCTTCTATCTTAGTTAACAATACTATTTCCTTTTGTCTATCATATTTTGTTTGGGATCTTGAAATTTAATACGCACTTTTTTTGTGTCATCTTTGATATAAACATCAATCTGTGCACGCTGTTTTTGTTGGTCAAAATCAGCGATATCAATCAAGGCATACACCCGACCCCTTAATCCATTTGAATTGCTCAATAAATCAATTTTTACACCATCAGTCGGCTTTCCACTACGTAATAAGTATTGATGTGGATACCCTTTATAATTTAATAATAGCGTGATATTTGCATTCTCAAATAAAACCCAGCCGAATTTTAGCAAGAAGGAGCTATTTTTTTGCTTATTTGCTAAAGCGACATTATCGATATGTATTTGTGCAACTTGATCTTTCTTGAGTAAAAACCGATGTTGATATTCCCATATTTGTTTGTCTTTGCCATAGAGTAGCGTTGAAACTAAAAAAAACAATAAGAAACATATCTTATTCATGTTGCGTTAAAACTTCACCCGTTGTGACAATATATAAGCTGTTGCTTTTTTTAATGATTTCATCTGCTTGATTTGTTCGTATTTCATTAATACGGTATTCTAATTCCATTTCATCAGGGATAAACTCTTCTAAAAGTATCTCCATAGCACTGTATCGTTCGGCGATATTGGAGAGTGAATTTTCAACCAATGATCGATTGGCATTAAATACTATATCAAAAAATTTACTTTTTGGACTTCCCATAAAATAATCATCTTCATCTTCGTATAACATGTGACTCCTTTAAAACATAGATAATTATACATTTTTTTTATTTAAATCAAGTTAGATATAAATTTTTAGAAAAAAATTATAGGTTTTTATTTTATTTTTCGTGAAACATTTTTGAGCCTCATATGTAATTACTAACATGTTAGTAGCCCAAAAAATGAGTATTTCTATAGCATTTAAAGCCCTAAAATAGGTAGTTTTGAAATATTATACATAAAATTATATGTATTTTATTTTTGACAAAAAAGTGAGAGGGAAAGTGTTACTAACAAATAAATTAAGATTTTTTAGAAAAGAGTACTATGGGGTTGAAATAAGAGGTAGAAATGATAATGAGGGTAATTATTTTCTATGTTTTTTAGGATAATCGAAAAATAGAACAGAACCACTGCTCTCTTGTATTTTTTTGAAAGTGTTCACATCAAAAGCGATACAAACAATAGAACACGTCGGGATATTGGTCAAAATAGCGCCACTTAAATACTCCCCTATTTCCGTAATGGTTGGATTGTGCGCAATCATAAAAACCGAATGGATACTATCATCTAAATTGGTGATGAGATCCATATAATGCTTGGGTGTTGATTCATACAAAGATGGCTCATAGACAATCTCATTTTTGTATTCAACAATTGAGGCGATGCCTTCTGCTGTTTTTCTGGCTCTTTTAGCAGGACTACTGATAATTATATCTGGCATGATTTCAAAAAATTTTAATCTTTTTGCCATAAATTTTATATCTTCTTTTCCTCTTTTACTCAAGCCTCTTTCGAAGTCATTCTCAATATTGTTTTTGTCATTTGACTTTGCATGTCTGATAAGGTATATTTTTTTCATGGGGCAATTATATCAACTAATATATAAAATTTCCCAAAAGTATTTTTTTAATGATACTTAGAGGCTCAAACATATTAAGTTTTAAATATAGTTTTTATATAATAAGTCAAATATAACAAGGATGATTTTTATGCATTATTTATCAGTAGAAGGAAACCAAAAATTAAAAGGCACGATTGCAATCTCCGGAGCAAAAAACTCCGCGTTGCCACTTCTTGCCTCAACATTACTTTCCAAAAACAACATCATGCTTTCCAATGTTCCCGACGTGGCTGATGTCAAAACGCTTTTAAAACTCTTGGAAAATTTAGGCTCTACAACCGTACAAAAGGATAATATAGTATCCATAGATACAACACAAGTCAAATCAGCATTTGCAAATTATGATATTGTCAGAAAAATGCGCGCTTCTATCTTGACGCTTGGACCGCTTCTCTCTCGCTTTGGACATTGTGAAGTCTCTTTGCCTGGAGGGTGTGCGATTGGGCAACGACCGATTGATTTGCACCTTAAAGCACTCGAGCAAATGGGAGCAGAAATTGAAATCAAACAAGGTTATGTCATAGCAAAAGCACCCAATGGGTTGAAAGGCGCCAACATTATCTTTGATAAAGTAACAGTCACCGGTAGTGAGAATATTATCATGGCCGCAAGTTTGGCTCATGGCACTACCACTCTTGTGAATGTAGCTAAAGAGCCTGAAGTCGTGCAATTGTGTGAGGTATTGCGAGACGCGGGATTACAGATTGAGGGTATTGGTACTTCTACTATCAATATAATAGGTACAGATGGTGCTCTTTTAGATATGCAAGATATCACAGTGATTCCCGATCGCATAGAAGCAGGGACGTATCTGTGTGCCGGTGCGATTACAAATTCGGGTATTACTATTACTAATATCATCCCCAAACATCTTGAATCCATGACTTTGAAGCTGAAGCAGATGGGATTTGGTATCGAAAAAGATGCCGATTCTATCACATTATTGCCAGCTGAAACCATCAAAGCCTGTGATCTTGAAACGAGCGAATATCCGGGATTTCCAACCGATATGCAAGCACAGTTTATGGCGCTTTGTACCCAAGCAAATGGCACGAGTATTATCGATGAACGACTTTTTGAAAATCGTTTTATGCATGTCAGCGAACTCGGTCGTATGGGTGCCATCATCAAATTAAAAGGACATAGTGCCGCAGTTGAGGGCAATACACAACTCAATGCCGCGGATGTGATGGCAACAGACCTTAGAGCCAGTTCCGCACTTATTTTAGCAGCATTAGTGGCTAAAGGAACCACGAGAATCCATAGAATTTATCATCTAGATCGCGGATATGAAAATCTAGAAGGTAAATTTTCCGCATTAGGTGCAAAAATAGAAAGATTAGAGGAATAATTTCATGCAAAAATTAACATCTGTATCATTAAAAGAAGCAAAACAATCATCATTGGCGCTTGTTAAAGTAAAACCAACAAGCCTTTGGCTCCCTGTACACAAAGCACTTGGTAGAGTCATTGCAAAAAATATTATATGTAAAAAAGATTTACCAGCTTTTAATAATTCTGCACTTGATGGCTATGCTTTTCAAAGTGCAGATAGTCACAAAGCACTCATTATAAAAGGGACAGTTTTTGCGGGTGATACCACTCACACCAAACTCCAACCAGGTGAATGTTACAAAATCATGACGGGCGCTAAAATACCAGATAATGCCGATACAATCATCGGGATAGAAGACACGCGCGTAGATGAAAATAATCTCATGAGTCTGACAAAAACGGTGAAAAAAGGCAATGCTTTTCGTGTCAAAGGGGAAGAAGTCTCACGCGGTAATATTCTCTTACATGAGGGAACTTTACTCGATTCTTCGTGCATCGCTCTGCTAGTTTCTCAGGGGATTTCAGAAGTTGAAGTTTACAGAAATCCAACCATTGCTATCTTCTCTACCGGTAATGAACTCAAAGAACCATGGGAAGAAGCAGGAGAAGATGAGATTTACAATGTCAATTCTTCTGCTTTGATTGCTCTTTTTAAAGAGTATGGTTTTGATGCAGATTATTGTGGTGTGATTCCAGATAATTTAGAGCAAAGTAAAGCATACTTTAAAGAGATGAAACGTTATGATTTGCTAGTCACCACAGGGGGCATTAGTATGGGTGAGGCTGATTTTGTAGAAGAAGCGTTGCTCTTTAATGGACTCAAAGCCCTTTTTCATGGGGTCAATATCAAACCAGGACGTCCTACCATGATAGGCAATATGGGTTCTACGATTGTAGCCTCTATGCCAGGAAATCCTCTTGCCGCATTTGTCAATGCCTTTTTGTTTTTAGTCCCAGTACTCAAAAAAATGCAAGGCAATAAAAATCCGGGGCATCCTACTATCACGGCACAAATGGCAGAGGATCTCAAAATCAAGCCCAACCGATCCAATTTGATATTGGGAACGTATCATGATGGAATATTTTCAGTAACTATGGAAAACCGTTATGGTTCCGGGATGGTGTCACCCATATTACAAAGTAATGCATTATTAGTGACAGATGAACAAACTGATAAACTTTCTCAAGGTGAGTATGTTAAAATAATTCTTTTTAAAGGATTCTTTTGATAAAATTCCAACTTGTAAGCGGGAATAGCTCAGTGGTAGAGCACGACCTTGCCAAGGTCGGGGTCGCGAGTTCGAACCTCGTTTCCCGCTCCATCTTGATGTTTATTTTCTTCATCTCTTTCTTACAAGCATCCGAACATATCACGCTCAAAAATCAATATTGTACTAAAAATATTATGACAATACGAGCCTCTTTTTTTCTCAAGAATCCCCATCATGATTTTACGATTCTCAAGATACCCAAAAACCTCTCCTCTTTTTCTGTTCCCTCATTGCAAATTGTTTCTAAGCTAAAAGAACACAATATGACTTATAGTGATCATTCTGGTGGTATCATCACCTTCCGAAAATGCTATGAACCCGTTGCTTTGCAAGCAATCAAAACAGAGATACGAAAAAAATTTCAAAGAAGATATCCGTCTATGAATATCCAAAAAATCAAGCTTCAAGCTGCTACTTTACCAAATTTTGACCTCTCCAAATTTACCCTAAGTACATTGAATTTAAAAGAAAATAATTATAGAAATGCAACCGGTACATTAAGCGTCACTTATACTAAAAAATTCCAAACAAAAAAAATCTATCTTAAATATCATATTATCGCCAATATTTCAGTTTTTAAAGCAAAATATAACTTGCGAAACGGTAAAATCCTCCAAAATAACGATTATCAAAAAACGGTTATTCCTTTTGATGTCTTGCCAAGATATGCTATTACCGGTAAGATGCACCAAGAGTATATTATCCGCGGTTATATTAAAAAAGGCGCAATCCTAACACGTAATGATTTGAAAATCAAAAAACTTTTGTTGAAAAATGATTTGATTCAAGCAGTGTTGCAAGATGAAAATTTACGAATAGCCACCGATGCACATGTTTTGAGTGATGCCAATATCGGAGATGTCGTCAAAATAAGAACGGCAAAAGGAAAAGTATTTAGGGCGAAGATTTTATCTCAAAAAAGTGCTATGATTTTAGAATAATATTAGAGAAAGAAGCAATATGAAATTAATAATCGGCATCAGTGGTGCAAGTGGTGTAAAACTGGGTGAAAAGTTTATAAAAAAACTACCAAAAGAGATTGAAAAATATATTATATTTTCTGAAAATGCCACGACGGTATTAGAAAAAGAGGAGAATAGAAATTTTTTTGATAATCACAATATCGCAGCGCCCATTGCCTCCGGTTCATTTGGTGCCGATGCGATGATTGTTGTCCCTTGTAGTATGAATACTGTAGCCAAAATAGCATGTGGTATTAGCGATAATTTGATCACAAGAAGTGCGGCTGTCATGATTAAAGAGAAAAAGCATTTGGTATTAGCGCCAAGAGAGATGCCCTTCTCTTCTATTGCCTTAGAAAATATGCTCAAACTCTCTAATCTCGGAGTGCTAATTTCACCTCCTATTTTAGGATATTATGCTGCAATTCGCTCCTTGGAAGATATGGAGAATTTTTTGATTGGTAAATGGTTTGATGCTCTTAATATCAACCATAATTTATTTCAAAGATGGGAGGGCTGAGATGTCAGGTTTAGTTGCAATTTACCCCGGGACATTTGATCCTATTACAAATGGACATATTTCTGTCATTAAAAGAGCCAGAAAGATTTTCGATAGAGTGATTGTTGGCATCGCAGCCTCAGGCAATAAAAATCCGATGTTTGATCTCGTCACACGAGTCGAGATGGCACAAGATAGTGTCAAAGATATCCCTCATGTCGATGTGATGCCGTTTCACAGCTTGCTTGTAAGTTTTTGTCAAGAGCAAAACGTCAATACCATCCTTAGAGGACTGCGTGCGGTGAGCGATTTTGAGTATGAATTACAGATTGGCTATGCCAATGCGTCGATGGACAAAAATATTGATACTGTCTATTTGATGCCAAATTTGGAACATGCTTTTATCAGCTCGACTGTGGTACGTGATATCATTAGACACCAAGGAGATGCGAGCCATCTTGTCCCTAAAGAAGTTTTAAAATACATAAAGATCAAACAATGTATGTGATATTTGAAGGGATTGATACGACGGGGAAAAGTACTCAAATTGAGCTTTTCAAACAACATCATGATAGCATCATCACACTAAAAGAACCGGGCAATACTAAGTTGGGGGAGACACTGCGAGACCTTATATTAAACAGTGAGCATTCACTCGCTTTTAATACGGAATTGTTTTTGTTTTTGGCCGATCGTGCTCAAAATTTTGCAGAAAATATCGCCGGAAAAGATCATGATATCATTCTCTCAGACCGTGGAATGATTTCAGGGATTGCTTATGCCTTGGCTAATAATCAAGACTTGAAGATGGATTTTTTGATTGCATTAAATCAATTTGCACTAGGTGGCAATCTACCCGATGCTGTTGTCTTTTTTCACACCAATAGGGATTTGATTGTAGCGCGATTAGAGGAAAAAGAGCATGATAATATTGAACAACGCGGCATTGACTATCTTTTGAAAGTCCAAGATTTGATGGAGGCCGTATTGAGTAAACTTCCCGTACGTGTTTTAAAAGTTGATGCACAACAAACAAGAGAAAAAATTTATCAAGAAATAGAGGAATTTATATATGATACAAGCGCTTAGAGGCATGAAAGATTTGCTAGACCCAGCCAACGAGAGATATCTTTATTTTACAAAACACTGCAGTAGAATTGCAGAAAATTATGGTTTTACCTATATTGAAACGCCCCTTTTAGAAGAGACCGCTTTATTTAAAAGAAGTGTCGGCGAGAGCAGTGATATTGTAGGTAAGGAAATGTATCAATTTACTGACAAAGGGGGCAATGACGTCTGTTTGAGACCTGAGGGTACCGCTGGCGTTGTTCGCGCCTTTATACAACAAAAATATGATAAAGCCGGCGGTGGGAAAAAATTCTACTATTACGGACCGATGTTTCGATATGAACGTCCACAAAAAGGAAGACTTCGAGAGTTTCATCAATTTGGAGTTGAATCTTTTGGTGAAAGTAATGTCAAAGAAGATGCGAGTATTATTTTGATGTTAAAAGAGATGCTTGATTTCTTTGGTATCGGTTATGTGTTAGAACTCAACTCATTAGGATGTCACAAATGCATGCCGCCTTATCGTGAAAAATTGGTTCAATTTTTAGAAGGCGAAGAGGATATTTGTGATGATTGTAAAAGACGCAAAGATACCAATCCCATAAGAGTTTTGGATTGCAAGAATGAACATTGCAAAGAGATTTATCGTCACGCTCCGTTGATTACGGATAATCTTTGTGAAGATTGCCAAGAAGACTTTTCAAAACTCACTTCGATTTTAGATTCCTTTGGTGTGAAATATGTGGTAAATTCAAAATTAGTACGTGGACTTGATTATTATAATAAGACAGCTTTTGAATTTGTCAGTGATGAGATAGGAGCACAAAGTGCCATAGCAGGAGGCGGTAGATACGATAGATTGGTCGAATTTTTAGATGGCAAACCAACATATGGAATCGGTTTTGCTATGGGAATTGAACGATTGATGGAATTGATTAAAATGCCAGAAAAGAAAAGAGAAGGCTATTATGTCGGCGCATTATGCGAGGAGGCATTGGATTCTTGTTTTGAACTCTCAATAGCACTCAGACGCGAAGAAAAAGTAGTGCTACATTATGAAAAAAAGAGCTTGAAGGCACATTTGAAAAATGCAGACAAACAAAATGCTCGTTTTTGTATATGCATCGGAGAAGATGAGCTAGTAGAACACGGACTCTGGATGAAAGATTTAGAAAACAAAGAAGAACATAAAATATCTATTTCAGATTTTTTGGGAGATTAAATTGGACTATGGCATCAAATTATGGGGCGATAATAACTTTTTTATTGATAATAAAAAAGTAAAACTCAATTACAAAAGTAGTCCTTCTTTAGTAAAAATCGTACAACAAATTAGAGAAAATGATATCAAAGGGCCCATATTACTCAGATTTCCGCACTTGATTGAAAAACAAATCGATTTGGTTTATAGAACATTCAATAAAGCACGGGCAGAATTCAAGTATCGCGGTACGTTTAATGCCGTGTATCCTCTCAAGGTCAATCAATATCCAAATTTTGTCAAAAATTTGGTCCAATTGGGTGAAAAATATGATTATGGCCTCGAAGCGGGCAGTAAAGCAGAACTTTTTCTAGCGATGGCTTACAATAATAAAAAAGCACCCATCACCGTCAATGGATTCAAAGATGAGGAAATGATATCGATTGGTTTTATTGCTTGTGAAATGGGACATAATATCACCATTACCATAGAAGGACTCAGTGAATTGGAGAATATCATCAAAATCTCCAAGAAAAGATTTGGCTCTATTCCTAATATTGGATTACGTATCCGATTACACAGTTCTGGTGTCGGAATCTGGGCTAAAAGTGGTGGTATTAATTCAAAATTTGGTCTCACATCGACAGAATTATTACAAGCGGTTAATTTGCTCAAAAAAGCAAATCTCATTGAGAAATTTACGATGATTCACTTTCATATCGGATCACAAATCTCAGAGATTGGACCACTTAAAAAAGCTCTAAGAGAGGCAGGAAATCTCTTTGTACAGCTAAAAAAAATGGGGGCAACAGGACTCAATGCTATCAATATTGGCGGAGGATTGGCGATTGAGTACTCACAACACAGACAGAGTATGAATCGCAACTACTCTTTGAGTGAGTATGCGAATGATATTACCTTTTTGCTCAAAGACATTTCTGTGAGGAAAAACGTACCAGAACCGAATATTTTTATCGAATCAGGTCGCTATATCGCCGCGTCACATGCGGTTTTGGTGGCGCCTGTTTTAGAACTATTTTCTCAAGAATATACCGAAGAAAAACTACAATTAAAAGAGAAAAATCCTCCTTTGGTTCAAGAACTTTATGATATTTACAAGACCATAGATTCTCCACGAGCACAAGAATATCTTCATGATAGTCTCGATCACATGGATTCACTATTAACCCTGTTTGATTTGGGATATATTGATTTGATTGATCGTAGTAATACAGAAATTCTAGTGAATTTAATCATGAAAAAAGCTATTATGCTGCTCAAAGACAAAAAAACTCGAGAATTATTGCGCATTCAAGATATGGTACAGGAGCGTTATTTGGTAAACTTTTCGATGTTTCAAAGTTTGCCAGATTTATGGGGTATTAGTCAATCTTTTCCTGTCATGCCGCTTGATCGCTTAGATGAAAAACCAACACGATCGGCCTCAATTTGGGATATTACCTGTGATAGTGATGGTGAAATCAGCTATAATCGCGCCAGTCCGCTTATCTTACATGATGTGGATGTCACAAAAGAAGAATATTTTATTGGATTTTTCCTTGTGGGCGCGTATCAAGAGGTTTTGGGTATGGATCATAATCTTTTTACTCATCCGACAGAAGCAACAATACGAATCGATGATACGGGATTTAGCGTGGAAAATGTGATTGAATCACAAAGTATTTTGGATATTTTTGAAGATCTTGATTATGACATCAAAGAAGTGCAAGAAATCTTAAATGAAAAAATTGAAAAATCCTCTTTAATCGATGATAAGACTAAAAAGTATATATTGGGTGAAATTTATCTATTTCTCAACGACAATGGATATCTTAAAACAATCAATGGAAAGGATGACTCATGAGTGATGCTAGTTTGTGGCATAAAATAAAAGAGGATTTTGCACAACCTATTCTAAGCGATCCTGCCATAAATTCTAAATTTGAAATTTTTTTCAATTATCCGGGTGTTTGGGCTATCGTTAATTATCGTATCGCACATGCTCTTTACACCAAAGGATTCAAGTTTCTCTCTCGAATTATTATGGGTATCAATCAATTTGTCACCAATATTGACATTCATCCCGCAGCTACGATTGGAAGACGCGTATTTTTAGACCATGCCTTTGGTGTAGTGATTGGCGAAACTGCGGTTGTAGAAGATGATATCTTGATTTATCAAGGGGTGACTTTAGGTGGTGTGAATCTAAACCGAGGTCAAAAAAGACACCCGACAATCTGCAGTGGGACGGTCATTGGAGCGGGTGCTAAAGTATTAGGGGATATTATTATTGGCAAAAACTGCCGCATTGGTTCAAATTCAGTTGTGGTCAATCCCGTACCTGAGAATTCAACAGCGGTGGGCATTCCTGCTCGAGTCATTGAAAAAGGGCGAGATAAAAATCCAATGGCACACAATAAAATTCCCGATATCAATAAGGAATTATTTTTATATCTTTTTAAAAGAATCAAAGCGCTAGAAACGGTTGTTAATGAGCAACATGCCGATAAAGACCTCATTGAAGCCGATAAAGAGCTTGAAGATATTTATAAACAATTTTTGAATTCAGTCAAACAATAATCACATGAGAATTCTCATATAAAAAGGACAAATATGCTATCACAAAGAATACAAGTACTATCTGAATCGATGACGCTTGCCATTACTGCTTTGGCTAAGCAAATGAAAGCAGAGGGAAAGGACGTGTTGAGTTTTTCAGCAGGCGAACCTGATTTTGATACTCCTCAAATTATAAAAGATGCGGCGATTAAAGCACTTCAAGATGGATTCACCAAATATACTGCCGTTGTCGGTGCTCCTGATTTAGTTGAAGCCATTCAATTTAAACTCAAACATGAAAATGGATTGGATTATGAACTGGGAGATATTATTTCAAATGTTGGAGCCAAACAGTCTTTATTTAATCTTATGGAAGCGATTATTGATGATGGAGATGAAGTCATTATCCCCTCCCCTTATTGGGTAACATATCCTGAAATTGTTAAATTTGCAGGAGGTAGTGTTGTTGAAATAGCAACCGATGATACGACTGCATTCAAAATTACGCCAGAACAATTACAAAATGCTATAACACCAAAAACCAAATTGTTGATTTTAAACACTCCATCAAATCCAACCGGCTCAGTTTATACCAAAGAGGATTTACAAGCACTTGCTGCAGTACTCAAAGGAACCAAGGTTTTGGTAGCAGCCGATGAGATGTATGAAAAACTTCTTTATGATGGTCGTGTCTTTACATCTGTCGCTAGTATTAGCAAAGATATGTTTGATCGCACCATTACCATCAATGGATTAAGTAAATCTGTAGCGATGACAGGATGGAGATTTGGATATATGGCATGTCCTATCAAAGAGATTACCAATGCAGTTAAAAAACTTCAAAGTCAAAGTACTTCCAATATCAACTCAATCACACAAAAAGCGGCAATTCCAGCACTTTTGGGTGAGGCAAATAATGATATTGAAATGATGCGCGTTGAGTTTGAAAAGAGAAGAAATGTTGCTGTTAAATTATTTAATGAGACCGAAGGACTTAGCGTCGTGAGTCCAAATGGTGCTTTTTATCTTTTTGTGAATATCAAAAAAGTTTCCAATGACTCACTAGAATTTTGTAAACAATTATTGGAAAGTAAGGGCGTAGCAACCGTACCAGGTATTGGATTTGGAAGTGATGGATATTTTAGGTTTTCATTCGCAACAAGTACTAAAAGTATTGAAGAGGGAATCTTGAGAATCCGAGAGTTTATTAAAGAAAATTACTAAATTTTCTAAGGGGTTTGCAGATTATGCAAGCCCCTTTATTGTGAATTATTTTTTGCCAAAAGTTTCTTTAGCTTCTTTCAATGCCTCAATCAATTCATCAAGATTATCATAAGGAATGTGTGCTTTCCAATCTGGTTCTTCTGCACTTTTCTTAAGAGAGATTCCGATACTCACAACTGGAAATGATCCATCGCCATAAGGCTCTTCTAAGTGAGAAACCGAAATTTTACCATTTTTGGTATCTGCTAAAGGGAATTCCTTTAATACTGTATTTTTTCCACCCATTTTTAAATCCTTTTATTTAATTTTTTAAAATAATTTGCTATTTTTGCTTGTTTTTTAAGCCACTCTTTTTGTAGCATCAATGGAAAACCACCGTATGTTTTTCCACCTTCTATCGTTTTTGTGACACCGCCTCTTGCTGCAATAATTGCAAAATCACCAATATTTAGGTGTCCGGCAGTTGCACTTTGACCTCCCATGACCACATTCCTTCCTAGTGTCGTAGAACCAGAAATTCCTGTTTGTGATACGATTAGACAGTATTCTCCAAGTTCGCAATTATGCGCTATTTGGACAAGATTGTCAATTTTTGTTCCTTTTTTAATCACGGTAGAACCAAATACTGCACGATCCACTGTCGTATTGGCTCCTATTTCTACATCATCTTCAATGATAACATTTCCACTATGGCAAATTTTTACATGCTCGCCATTTTTAGTATGAGCATAACCAAAACCATCACTGCCTAAAACGGCTCCTGCTTGTATAATACAGTGTGATCCGATTGTGGTATTAGCATACACCACAACATTGGGATAAATAATAGTCCCTTCTTTGATTATGACGTTGCGTCCAATCACAACATTGGGATGGATAATGACACCGGCTTCTATGATGCTGTCATTGCCAATTTGAACATTAGGACCAATGCGAGCTTGGTCTGATATTTGACTCATGCCACCATACAAAAAGGAGTCTTTACAAAAATATTGACTCGCTCGTGCCATATACAAATAAGGGTCCTCACACACCAATGCTTGAGTCCCTTGGGGAACAAACGCCTCAAATTTGGGATGAATTAAAACGGCTGCCGCCTCAGTTTTTTTGAGAGCTTTTAGCAATTTTTCATCATTAAAAAAGGTAATTTGCTCCGAATTAGCATCTTGCAAGGTCGCAAAGGACTTAATCTCGACATCGCAAATATCTTGTGTTAATTCTAATCTCTCTAATAATGCTTTTAATCTCATTACACATCCATCGCAACAGAACCACTTCGTACCATATCTGTTGGATTGTATTTTTTAATTGCTTTCAGAAAATCATCGATTCTATTGGCGTTATCTGCGACCATAACAACGATAAAATTCGTACCGCTATTGGCAATCACACCATTATATGCTTTTAACATAGCATCAAGTCCATT